>NZ_BAAAUS010000030.1:156265-277132 GCF_039534065.1 Pseudonocardia yunnanensis
AGGTTCAGCGGCGGAGGCCGAGGCGCTCGATCAGTGACCGGTAGCGCTGGACGTCGACCGAGGCCAGGTACTTCAGCAGCCGGCGCCGCCGGCCGACCAGCAGGAGCAGGCCCCGCCGGGAGTGGTGGTCGTGCTTGTGCATCTTGAGGTGCTCGGTCAGGTCGCTGATCCGCTTGGTCAGCAGCGCAACCTGCGCCTCGGGGGAACCGGTGTCACCCTCGTGGACACCGTAGGTGTCCAGGATCGTCTTCTTCTGTGCGGCGTCGAGTGCCACGTGCTCCTCTTTCGTTGCTGTGCCGTGAGGCCGGCGCCATGATGATGATGAGCGCCGGGAGTCGGTCACGGCCGCCACGGACTGCAGCCGGACCCAGCACTCCACGTTACCAGGCACGATGGCGTCACCGTCAGCGCCGCCCCTCGCGTCGGCCGGGTTACTCGTCGGCCAGCGGCACCCGGTGCACCGGCCGGTATCGGGAGCCGCCCTTGGCCGGCTCGCTGACCATCAGCAGCACCTCCTGTGGCCGCCACCACGGCCCCTCGTGCGACGCCCACGGTGTCGACGGAACCGGGTCGGCGCCCTGGCCCGGACGCCGTCGCCTGCGTAGGACGGTGAGGTGCGCGACGAACTCGGCCGGGTCGCCGCCCGCCGCCGTGACGAGGTGCGACAGCCGCTCCGGCGCGTCGGCCTGCACCCCCGCCCAGCGCACGCCGGAGAACGACCCCGCCCCAGCGATCCGCAGCTTCGGCGCGGTCAGCCCGGCGGCCGCCCGATCGAGCTGCCTGGCGAGCACTCCCGGGTCGGCCTCGCCATGGAACGCCAACGTGAGGTGCCAGGACGCCGGATCGACCGCCCGCCATCCCGACGGGGGCTCGCCCGTGGCCGCCACCAGGGCCGACACCGCCTCCGCCGGCGGCCACAGCGCGGTGAACAGGCGCACGGTCAGGCCCCCGGCCGGCTCGCGGCCTGCCGCAGCACCTCGGCGAGCTCGGGGAAACCCGGACCGAGCGCGGCGGCCGCGGCAGCCAGGCGGGCAGGCTCGGCGATTCCGCGCAGCGCGGCGGCCGCCGTGCCGGCGAGCGGCTCCCTACGCCCGCGCTGGGCAGGGACGCGCGGCTCGTTCCACTGCCACCGCGCCTGTGCGACCTCCGCGAGCAGCGCGTCCACCGCGCGTGTCTCGGGCGGGGTACGCACCACGTGGCAGCGCTTGTCGAGCAGCAGCAACCGGGCAAGCACAGCGGGGTCACCGATCTTGACGCGGCGCGCGCTCACCAACTGGCTCAGCATGGCCGGGCTGATGCCCAGCGTGCGGGCGAGCCGGGACTGCGAGATGCCCAGCGCCGAGGTGAGCCGGCGGACGCGATCGCCGAGCGGCGCGCCGTAGAGCTCGCGCTGCCGCTCGCGGTTGACCGCCATCCGGGACCGCAGCGGCTCTGCACCTGCCTCAGCCATGCGCAGGATGCTGGCACCTCCCCCACCGGCTGCGTGGCCGAACGGGAAAAGTGCCCGGCGGGCGTCAGCCGCCCAGCAGCTCACGCGCGCGGTCCACGTCGCGCTGCATCTGCACGATGAGCGACTCCACGTCGTCGAAGCGCTCCTGCCCGCGCAGCCGGTGCTCGAAGTCGAGTGAGACCTCGAACCCGTAGAAGTCCTCGTCGACGTCGAGCACGTAGGCCTCGACGGAACGCACGCGCCCGGAGAACGTGGGGTTCGTGCCCACCGAGATCGCCGCGGGCAGGAGCCTGCTTCCCTCCTTGACCGTGGTGATGCCGAAGCGCCCCGCATAGACGCCGTCGGCGGGCAGCGCCGTGTAGGGCGGGGTGGACAGGTTGGCCGTCGGGAAGCCCAGGTCCCGGCCCCGCCGGTCGCCGTGCACCACCACGCCCTCGATGCGGTGCGGGCGGCCCAGTGCCGCCGCGGCGGTCTCGACGTCGCCTGCGTCGATGCACGAGCGGATGTAGGTGGACGAGAACGTGATCCCGTCGTCGGTGATCAGGTCGAGCCCTTCCACCCCGAACCCGAACTTCTGCCCGAGCTCGGTGAGCAGTGCCACGTCGCCCTTGGCCTTGTGGCCGAACGTGAAGTTGCGCCCGACCACCACGTCCGCGGCGTGCAGCCGCTCCACGAGCACCTCGTGCGCGAACTCGGCGGGTTCGGTACGGGCCAGCTCGGCGGTGAAGGGCAGCACGCAGAAGGCGTCCACCCCGAGCCCCGCCACCAGCTCGGCCCGGCGCCGGAGGCTGGTCAGCCGCGCCGGGTGGCTGCCCGGCCGGATCAGCTCGGCGGGGTGCGGATCGAACGTCACCAGCGCGGTCGGGAGACCACGTTCCCGCCCGCGTTCCACCGCCCGACCGATGAGCTGCTGGTGGCCGCGATGCACCCCGTCGAACACACCGACGGTGACGACGCTGCGACCCCAGCCGCTCGGCACGGACTCGAGCCCCCGCCAGCGCTGCACGGGTCGAGCCTACGGAACCGGCTGCGACGCCCCACGGTCACCCGATCGCCGGCGGCCATTCGCCCCGGTCCGCCCGCCCCCGGGGACCCTGCCGGGTGACGGGCAGGAAGAATCGCTGCACGTGAACGCCGTCCCCTCCGGCCTGGTCGTGGTCGACAAGCCCGCCGGACTGACATCGCACGACGTGGTCGCCCGGCTGCGCCGGATCCTCGGCACGCGCAAGATCGGCCACGCCGGCACGCTCGACCCGATGGCCACCGGCGTGCTCGTCTGCGGCGTCGGACGCGGCACGAAGCTGCTCGGGCACCTCGCGCTCGACACGAAGGCCTACACGGCGACGGTCCACCTCGGCGCGGCGACGACCACGGACGACGCCGAGGGCGAGATCGTCAGCACGGCCGACGCGGGAGCCGTCGACGATGCGGCGATCGCGGCCGGGATGGCCGCTCTGACGGGCGCGATCGAGCAGGTGCCGAGCTCGGTCAGCGCGATCAAGATCGACGGGAAGCGCGCATACGCGCGGGTGCGGGCCGGTGAGGAGGTCGTGATCCCGGCCCGTCCGGTGACGGTGTCACAGTTCCGGCTCCTCGCCCGGCGCGGCGACGACCTCGACGTCGTGGTGGACTGCTCGTCCGGCACGTACGTGCGGGCACTGGCCCGCGACCTCGGCGCGGCGCTGGGGGTCGGCGGTCACCTGACGGCGCTGCGCCGCACCCGCGTCGGCCCGTTCACCGTCGAGCACGCCCGCACGCTGGAGCAGCTCGAGAGCGCACCCGAACTGACCCTGCCGCTCGACCAGGCCGTCGGAGTGGCGTTTCCGCGCCGCGACCTCGACGCCGCTCTCGCCGCCGACATCGCGCACGGCCGCCCGCTCCCCGCCGCCGGGATGGACGGCACCTACGGCGTGTTCGCCCCCGACGGCCGGGCGCTGGCCCTCGTGAGTGAACGCGGTGAGCTGGCCCGTCCGGTGGTCGTGCTCGCCCCCGCGTAGGACGGCTCGTGGGTCAGCGGAGGTGGGTGGCCAGCAGGCCCCGAGCGACGAGACCGGCCCGCCAGTCCATGGCGGCGCGTTCCGCCTCGGCCTCGGACGGTCGCCCGCGCACGGCCCACAGGTGCTCGGCCTGCCGCCATGCGTCGTGCCGGGAGAGCAGGACGCCCACGCCGTCGGACCCGAGGAGGGACACCACGGCCGCGTCATCGCGTAGCCGGTGGGCGATCAACTCGACGATCATCTGCACGGCGGCCCGCTCGGCGGGGCCCGGGGTGCGCGCGAGGAGCGTGCAGGTGCTCACCACGGCCGACGGGAGGTCGTGCCCCACGATCGTGAGGCCGCCGGCCAGGGTGATCCGGGCGGGGTCGATGTTCTCCGGATCCCACCGCCCGAGCACCTCACGCCAGGCCCGCGGCACCGTGGCCCCACGTGCGTACCCGCCCACGGCCCTCAGGTAGCGCCGGGCGAGCTCCGTGACGAGCACGGCGACGAACTCCGGATCGGCCGTCGGCTCGGCCTCGACCGTCGCCTCCACGACCGCGGTGAGGAGCCGGTTGACCGGCCCTGCGCCATCCCCGCGCCGCCCCGCGTCCGCACCTGGCTGCAGCCGGGAGAGCACGTGGACCATCGCGTCCGGAGTGACCGGTTCGAGCGCGCCCTCCCGGCCCGCGATGGCCGACCCACGGTGTTCCGGGGCCGGGGTCTCGGCCGCTCCGGTGGCCCGGGTGCGCCCGGCCGGTCTGGGTGCTCCCCATCGCGCGGCCGACCCCGCGATCACCCGCAATCCGTTCACCTCGGCCGTCATTGCGCCCATTTCCATCGCTCCCGTCGTCAGGTCCGCGGGTTCCATCCCGCCTCGGCTCCTCCACGCCGAGACCGTCGGTCGCGCGTTTCCCCGGTGACGCACGGCGAGCGGTGTCGGACCGCGGGATGAGTCGCGTGGGGCGCGCGGTGATACGGCCACCGCCCCACCACTCCGATGTAGGGGGTCCGTAGGCGCATACGTAGGGCGTTGTCCTGACGACATCGGGGCCCGTTCACCCGACTCTGGGACACCCGTTAGAAGGAGCCCTGGCGATGACTGTGACCACCGTGACGACGGCGCCCGCGACCACGAATATCCAGGACCTCCGGAACACCGAGCTGCTCGCGCTGGCCCGGCAGGGCGACGGCAGCGCCTGGGGAGAGGTCGTCGTCCGGTACCGGGGGCTGGTGTCGTCGGTGGTTCGCGCCTACCGCTTGCAGGACGCCGACGCCCGCGACGCCGAGCAGCGCACCTGGCTGCGTCTGGTGGAGCACCTGGGCTCGCTGCGCGACCCCGACCGGCTCGGCGGCTGGCTGGCGACCACCGCGTCGCGGGAGTGCCTGCGGATCCTGCGGGAGGGCCAGACCCTGGTGGGCCTCGAGATGGACGCGGTGCCCGCCACGGAGCCGGGTGTCGAGGAGCAGGTGATCGACGCCGACACCGCGGCCCGGCTCTGGCAGATCGTGGCCACGCTGCCGCCCCGGGGCAGGACGATCATGCGCGCGCTGTTCGCGGACGAGCCGCGACCGTACGCGGAGGTGGCCCGGGCCACGGGGATCCCGATCGGCAGCCTCGGCCCGAGCCGCGCCCGGCTCATCGACCGCGTGCGGCGCACCTTCGACGACGGCACCTACGCCACCGGTGCGCAGTAGGCGGGGCCGGTCAGCCGCTGGAGCGCTTGCGCCGCGCCTCGGGGATCGACCGGAACAGCACCGCGGTGGCCTGCACCCGGGTGTGCACGCCGATCTTGGCGTAGATCCGGCTGATGTGGACACCGACGGTCTTCTCGCTGATGAACAACCGCTGCGCGATCTCCCGGTTGGTCCGGCCGCCGGACAGCTCGGTGAGCACCTCCAGCTCGCGGGCCGTCAGCGCGGCGAGCTCGTCGCCCTGCGCCTCCTCCGCCGGTGGGTCCGGCGCGGGCGCGGGGTCCGGGACGTCGATCCGCACCCGCGCACGCTCCGCCAGGTCGACGACCTCCTCCAGGAAGGGGGTGGCCCCGAGCTCACGGGCCAGATGCCCGGCATGCCGCAGGGCTTGCGCCGCCGCGGCCGACTGCGCACGTTGCGCGAGCAGCGCCTCGGCCCGGCGCAGGTGGGCGTAGGCCGACGGATAGGGCTGCTGCTGGGAGTGCCAGAACTCGGCCACGCTCTCCCAGAGCTCAGGGTCGGAGCGCCCCAGTGCCCGCCCGTCCTCAGCCGCGCACATCCGCACGAAGCCGAGCACGGTGTCGCGGATCGCCGGCACCGAGGACGCGGCCTTGCGGGTGAGTTCGACGGCGTGCCGGCGCAGCCGGCCGTCGATCCCGTCGTCGGGGCGGCGCAGCCCGAGAATGGCGAGCTCGGCGCGAGCCCTGGCGCCGTGCCAGACCAGCGGTGCCACGAGCCACACGTCGTCCGACCCCTGCTCGACGACGTCCAGGCCGGCAGCGACGTGGTCCAGCGCCACGTCGGGGCGGTCCTGCCACATCGTGAGCCCGGCGCGCAGGGTGAGCAGCGGGATCCGGTAGCGCGGGCCGATGGTGCTCGCCGAGAGCACGTCGACGGCTTCGAGGTCGTCCTCCGCCGACGAGAAGCGTCCCCTACCGATGTCCATGCGGGCCCGGGACAGCCGCAGCTCCAGCGCCTCGGCGCCGCTGGGTGCGAGTTCCCAGGCCTCGGCGATCGCCGCGTCCGCCTCGTCCCAGAGGCCGAGCCGGAACAGCCCGTTGGCCGCGATCGAGATCAACCCGACCCCGGCGCTGCGGTGCAGCCCCAGGGCCTGGGCCCGGTCGGCGCCTGCGCGGGCGATCTCGACGCCGCGGTCCAGCTCGTTCAGCGGGCCCGAGAGCAGATCGGCCAGACTGCGGTAGGCGCGGGCGATCTCCTGCGGCTCACCCGCTCGCTCCGCCACCGCGAGCGACTCGCGAAGTGCCGCCTCCCCCGCCTCCGGGTCCTCCCGGTAGGCCAGGCTGAAGCCCAGCGTGGCGAGCGCCTTCGCCTCCTCGGCCGCGAGCCCCATCCGCCGTGCCAACTCGAGCGCCCGCTCGGCGCTGACGTGCGCGGCCGCGTAGTCCCCCGCCGTCCACAGCGCCGACGCCTGCCACCCCAGGACCTGGGCCCGCTCCTCCTCGGCTCCGGAGGCGGGCAGGGCCGCCGTGGCGCGGCCGAACGCGAGTGCGGCCTCCGCGCCGCGTCCGGCGGCCACGAGGTACTGGCCGGTGCGGGCGTGCAGCAAGGCCGCGTCGAGGCCGCCGGGCTCGTCGGTCGCCTCCAGCAGGCTGAGCCGCTCGGCGAGCAGCGCGACGGCCTGGTCGGCATCGCCCGCGAGATGGGCGGCCTCGGCGGCCCGCTCGAGGCACTCGCTGCGCGCGACCGGCGGTGCCGCCAGCTGCCCGGCGAGCCGGGCGACCCGCAGCCAGTGTCGGTGCGCCTCGGCGTAGCCGCGCACCCGTCCCGCCGACTCGGCGGCGGCGACGGCCGCGGCGGCCGCCCGCTCCACGTCGCCCGCCGACTGCCAGTGGTGGGCGAGCCGGGCGTCGACGCCGGGCAGCTCGCGCGCCCACGGCTCCTCGAGCGCCACGGCGTAACGCCGGTGCAGGTGCATGCGCTCGCCGGGCAGCAGCTCCCGGATCACGACGTCGGTCATCAGGCCGTGCCGCAGCCGGTAGCCGTCCACGCCCTCGTCGACGACGACGACACCGGCGTTGACCGCCTCGCGCAGGGCGCCGAACAGGTCGGGACCGCCGCCGTCCAGCACGGTCTCGAGCAGACGGTGCGGCAGGGGGCCGTCGCACAGGGCAATGGCCCGCACAGCACGCAGCGCCGGTTCGGACAGGCGGTTGACCCGGGACAGCACGAGCTCGCGCAGCGTCGTCGGAAGGCCCGTCGGATCGCCGTCGAGCGCCGCCCGCACGGTCTCCTCTGCGATGAACGCGTTGCCTGCGGAGCGCTTCCACACGAGGTCCACCAGGTCCGTCCGGCCCGGGGCCAGCGCGTGCACCATCTCCGCGACCGCATTCCGGTGCAGAGGTGCGATCTCCAGGCACTGCACCTGGCGGTGACGCCGGAACTCGTTGATCATCGTGCGCGCCGGGGAGGCGTCGGCGGGCAGCTCGGTGCGATGGGTGGCGACGACCAGCACGCGCTCGTCGACGAGGTTCGCGACCAGGTAGGCGAGGAGATCCAGTGTGGAGCGGTCGGCCCACTGCAGGTCCTCCACGACGAGGACGACGACGGAGCGCGCGGCCAGCCGCAGGACCACCCGGTGCAGCAGCTCGAGGGTCTGCACCCTCGCCTGCGCGCCGACGAGGGCGGGCACCGCGGGGCGCAGCGCCACCAGCTCCTCCAGCTGGTCCGCCCACGGAGACAGCAGCTGCTGCAGCTCCTCGCCCCGCTGCGAGCGCAGAAGGTTGCGCAGCGCAGAGGCGACCGGCCAGAACGGGGGGCTCTCCGCGATGTCGGTGGCCCCGCCGAGGAGCACGGTGGCGTCGGCTTCCTCCGCGCGGCTCACGAGGTGCTGCACCAGCCGTGTCTTGCCGACGCCGGCGTCACCGACCAGGAAGACCGTGGCCATCCGGCCCTGCTGCACCCCGTCGAAGGCCGACGTGAGCGTGGCGACGTGATCGTCCCGTCCGACGAGCGGGGGCGTCGCCGGGCGCTCGGTCACGTCGGTCGAGGTTATGCCATCTCACCAAGCGAGATCCAGAGGGACCCCCACTGTCCTGCCGGGAGGAGCGATCATCCGGGTGGGGCCGGACGTTGCCGTATCAGGACGGCACGCCGTCCCTCCTCACCTGGAGCAGTCACCCGGACGGGAAGATCGAACGAGAGGAGCGTGCAGTGGACACGGAGGACATCGGGAAGTTGGCACAGCCCGGCGGGGGGCCGGGGTCCACTCAGCACCTGGCCCGGCTCGCGGGTACCACCATGCCGGAATCCATCCCGGACGTCATTCGGCGGCTCGCCGCGATCCACGAGTACGCCTCGGGCACGTCGATGCTGCGCGATGACGACGGGATCGCGGCGTTCACCCGGCTGTACCACATCATCACGACCCGGATCGGCAACATGGTCGACAGCGGGGAGTTCCGCGACCCTGCCTTTCTGATCAGGCTCGACCTGGAGTTCGCCGAGCGCTACCTGCGCGCCCTGCGCACCTACGCCGAGGACATGCACCGCACGCCCGGGGTCTGGCGCCTGCTGTTCGACAACCGCAGTGACCCCCGCATCGCCCCCGTGAACTTCGCGGTGGCCGGCGTGAACGCCCACATCAACTTCGACCTCTCGTGTGCGCTGGTGGCCACCTGGAAGCACGTCACCCCCGACGGCGACGGACCCGACAGCGCCCAGTTCTACGACTACCGGCTGATCAACGACGTCTTCGAGCAGGAGATGGACCCCCTGCGCGAGGAGCTGGGCTCCTTCCTCAGCCGGGGCCCGGACGACGCCATCTGGGATCGCACGGCCAACTGGGTCTCCGACCTGGTCATCCGCTTCACCCGCGACCTGGCATGGGACGAGGCGAAGCGGGTGTGGGACCGCGGCGCCGACGACAAGGTGATGCAGGCCTCGGAGGAGAAGCTCGACAGCATCGCCTCGTTCGTCGGTGAGCGCCTGCTCCGCGCGCCGATCCTGCCCGTGTAGCCGGGATATCGACTCGACCCCGAGTCCTGCCTGCGTGCACCATCTCCCCTCCGTGGGACACATCGAGGCAATGGCCGTCGGGCACCGCCTGCCCGACGGCCGCACGCTCTTCTCCGACGTCAGCTTCCGGGTCGGCGACGGCGCCAAGGTCGCCCTCGTCGGCCCGAACGGCGCAGGGAAGACCACGCTGCTGCGGATGATCGCCGGCGAGCTGACGGCGACGACGGGCAGCATCGCGCGTAGCGGCGGCCTCGGGGTGATGCGCCAGTTCATCGGGTCCATCACCGACGACCGCACCCTCGCCGACCTCGCCTTGTCCCTCGCCCCGCCCGGGGTGCGTGCCGCCGGGCTCGGGCTTGCCGCAGCCGAGCAGGCGCTCGACGACGGGGAGCGCTCGCAGCTCCGGTACGCCGACGCGCTCGCCGGCTGGGGCGAGGCCGGTGGGTATGCGGCCGAGGTGGAGTTCGACACGGCCGCGATCGCGGCGCTGGGCCTGTCGTGGGCCGATGTCCGGGACCGCCCCGTCGTCACGCTCTCGGGCGGGCAGCAGAAGCGGTTCGCGCTGGAACTGCTGCTCCGCGGCCCCGACCAGGTGCTGCTGCTCGACGAGCCCGACAACTTCCTCGACGTCCCCGGCAAGCGCTGGCTGGAGGGCCGGATCCAGGAGTCGGGAAAGAGCGTGCTGTTCGTGAGCCACGACCGGGAGCTGCTCGCCGCCACCGCCCAGCGTGTCGTCACGGTCGAGGCGGAGTCGGCGTGGGTGCACGCCGGCGGCTTCGCGTCCTGGCACGAGGCGCGAGTGGCGCGCCACGACCGTCTCGACGAGGAGCGCCGCCGGTGGGACGAGGAGCGCGCGAAGCTGGAACGGCTGGTCGTGTACTACAAGCAGAAGGCGGCCTACAACGACGGACTGGCGTCGCGCCTGCAGGCGGCACGCACGCGGCTGGCCCGGTTCGTCGATGCCGGGCCACCCGAGGAGAAGGCACGCGAGCAGAACGTCAGGATGCAGCTGACCGGCGGCCGCACGGGCAAGCGGGCGCTCGTCTGCGACCAGCTCGAGCTGGACGGGCTCACCTATCCGTTCGACCTCGAGGTCTGGTTCGGCGACCGCGTGGCCGTGCTCGGGGCGAACGGCTCGGGCAAGTCCCACTTCCTGCGGCTCCTCGCGCGCGGCGGCACCGATCCGGAGCCGGGCAGCGTCCCGGCCAGCGGCGCGGCACTTCCCACCGTGGCCCACGACGGCGTGGCCCGGCTCGGCGCGCGGGTGCGTCCCGGGCACTTCTCGCAGACCCATGACCGGCCCGAGCTGACCGGTCGCACCCCGCAGGACATCCTCGTGGGCGGGGACGCCGACCGTCCGGGCCGCACCCGCGGTGACGCCATGAAGGCGCTGGCTCGCTACGAGCTTGCGGCCCAGGCCGAGCAGCGGTTCGAGACGCTCTCCGGCGGGCAGCAGGCGCGGCTGCTCATCCTGCTGCTGGAGCTCTCCGGCGCCACGTTGCTGCTGCTCGACGAGCCGACCGACAACCTCGACCTCGCCTCGGCGGAGGCGCTCGAGCAGGCCCTCGACGCGTTCGAGGGCACGGTGCTGGCGGTGACCCACGACCGCTGGTTCACCCGGGGGTTCGACCGCTTCCTGCTCTTCGCAGGGGACGGTGAGGTACGGGAGACCGACGAGCCCGTGTGGGCCGTGGGCTGAGATTCGTCAGCGCGCGGGCCGCACGGCGCCGGTCACCACCCATCGGTCCGAGCGCGCCCGCAGCCCCACGGCGACGAGGCGGAGCACCATGAACAGCGTGAGGCCCGTCCAGATCCCGGTCAGGCCCCAGCCGAAGGCGAGCGAGGCCCAGATCAGGGGGAGGAATCCCACCACCGCGGCGAGCAGGGTGGACGTCCGCAGATACGCGGCATCTCCGGCGCCGAGCAGCACCCCGTCCAGCGCGAACACCACCCCGGCGATCGGCTGCATGGCCGCGAAGAACCACCAGGGGACGGGCACGGCGTCGAGCACCTCGGCGTCCGGGGTGAACACCGGCGGCAGCACCCCGGAGAGCGCGGCGTACAGCACCCCGAACCCGATGCCGAGCACCAGCCCGTAACGGGTGACCTGCGCCGCCAGCGCCTTTGCCCGCTCCGCACCGCGGTCCGGCGATCCCAGCGCGGCTCCCACCAGGGACTGGGCCGCGATCGCCACGGCGTCGAGCACGAGGGCCTGGAACGTCCACAGCTGCAGGACGATCTGGTGCGCGGCTACCGTGGCGGCCCCGAAGCGAGTGGCGACGGCGGCGGCGGAGAGGAAGCACGCCTGGAAGGCGAGGCTGCGGGCGATGAGGTCGCGGCCGAGCGTGATCTGCGAGCGCAGCACCGTGGCCGAGGGCCGCAGCGGTGCCGCCTCGGCCCGCGCGCCCCGCACGAGCGCACCCAGGAACAGGCTCGCACCGACGGTCTGCCCGGCGACGTTCGCCCACGCCGACCCGACGAGCCCGATCCCCGCCCATCCACCGACCCCGTGCACGAGCAGGGGGCAGGCCAGCGCGGAGAGCCCGTTGCCGGCGAGGACGTAGCGCAGCGGACGTGCGGTGTCCTGCACGCCGCGCATCCAGCCGTTGCCGGCCAGCGTCACCAGCACCAGCGGCGCTCCGATGAGGGCGATCCGCAGCCAGGACACCGCCGCGTCGGCGATGTCGCCGCCGTTCCCGAGGGCAGAGGCGACGGGATGGGCGACGAGCTGCCCGACGACGAGCACCAGCAGACCGACGGCCAGTGCGAGCCAGGTGGCCTGCACCCCCTCCCCCACGGCATCGCTGCGCCTGCCCGCGCCGTGCAGGCGGGCCGCGCGGGCCGTGGTGCCGTACGAGAGGAAGTTCAGCTGGCTCGTGACCTGTGCGAACAGCACGCCGGCGATGGCGAGGCCGGCGAGCGGCACCGCGCCGAGCCGACCGACCACCGCGGTGTCGACGAGCAGGTACAGCGGTTCCGCGGCCAGCACCGGCAGCGCCGGGGCCGCCAGTCGAAGCACTTCAGCGGCGTTGGCGCGAGAGGACGTCGTGGTCATCGAGCAGCGACCCGGAAGAAGACCGTCATTCGGCAGGTGTGCTCGGGCGCCGGCACACGTAGACGAAGGCGGGTGGCAGGTTGCGCCACACGGTGGCGGTGACCAGCACCTCGTCGAACGTCTCGCGCAGCGTGCGGCGGAACCGGCGGGCCGCACCGAGCGTCATGCCGTGCAGGTAGGCGAACGTGGTGAAGGCGCCGGTCGAACCGATGGCCCGGCTGATCTCGGCGAGCAACGCGGTCTGGGTCGGGTCGTCGAACAGCGCCCACGGCAGGCCGCAGATCACAGCGTCGACGGACGAGATGTCGCGCTCGGCGAGCAGGGCGCCGAGGTTCGCGGCGTTGCCCGGCACCAGCTCGAGCTCGGGGTGGGTGCGGCGCAGGAACGTGACCATGTCCGGGTCCAGCTCCACCGCGAGGTGCCGCGCGCCTGCGGGCAGCCGCTGCGCGATCACGGCGCTCACCGCCCCGGTGCCCGGACCCAGCTCGACGACGACGGGAGCGCCCGTGCTGGGCACGATCGACGCGAGCACCGCACCCAGCCGCGGCGAGCTGGGGGCGATCGCGCCCATGGTCGCCGGCCTGCGCACGGCGGCCGAGAGAAATGCGCGCCGAGCCGCACCCGCGTCCGATTCGGCGCGGGTGGGTCCGGTATCGGACGTCATCGTGCGGGGCTCCTTCGTTCGGTGTATCCACCGTAGCCCGGAGCAAGCGTCACCGATCACCCGGCGAGGACGCCACCGAGGCCTTCGGTTCATCTGTCCCGTTCGTCCTGGAAGGGGCCGTCGGGTGGGAGGCGGAACGTGCGCTGCGGCTCCACCGCGGCCACGCCGTCGAGATCGGCGAGCGCCTCCCAGTCGGCCGGCGCCGATCCGGTGATCACCCCGACCGGGCGGAGCACCTGCTCGACGTCCATCCCGGCCGCACGCAGCCGGTCGGCCAGCTGGTCGATCGCCCCGACGTGGGCGTCGTCGACCGTGACCGTGACCGAGACGTGTCCGGGAGTGTTGGACGAGGTCATGACGGCGCCTGCACGAGTCCGGCGCCGACGTCCTGCACCGGTGCGTCCAGCGCTTGAGCGGCTCCCACGACCTCGTCCCAGAGCCCTCGGCCGCGGGCGCCGCTGCGCTCCGCCCACAGCGCGGCGATTCCCGCGACGTGCGGGGTGGCCATGCTGGTGCCGGAGATCGTGTTGGTGCGCCGCGGGAGCGGCCAGCTCGAGTAGACCGCCACACCCGGTGCGGCGATGTCGATCTCGCCACCACCGACGTCGGTGGCCGAGGCGGAGAAGTCGGCCACGGCCAGCGCGGAGTCCACCGCCGCCACCGCGAGTATCGACGGGCTGTTGGCCGGCACCCCGACGAAGCCGGGGTTGCCCTGTGAGCGGCGTGCGTTGTTGCCCGCGGCCGCCACGATGAGGGTGCCCGCGGCCAGAGCCCGTCGCCCCACCGTCTCGTAGGCGGTGGAGATCGTCCGCTGGTCGGCGCCCAGCGACATCGAGATCACCTGCGCACCGGCGCTGATTGCCCAGCTCATCCCGGCGAGGATATCCGCGTCGGTGCCGCTGCCCTGGTTGTTCAGCACCTTGCCGACGAGCAGCCGGGCGCCGTACGCGATCCCGTAGCGCCGCCCCTGCGCCGGTTCGAGCGGGCCTGCCATCGTGCCCGCGCAGTGCGTGCCGTGCCCCTGGACGTCCTGCGCGGTCTCGCCGTCGACGAACGAGCGGGTGGTGATGTCGCGGCCTGCGAAGTCGGGGTGCCGCAGGTCGATGCCGGTGTCGAGCACCGCGATGGTGATCCCGGCCCCGGACTCCGCCGCGTCGAGCACGCCGGTGGCGTGCAGCCCCCACGTGGCCACGGTGTCATCGGTGAACGCGGCCTCCTGCTCGGGATCGACCGGCGCCGCTTCCTGCAGGGCGTACACCACCCGCTCCTGCTCGACGGCGAGAATCCGGTCGTCGGCGGAGTCGAACACGCCGGTCGCCCCCACCCGGTCCGGCGCGACTCTGACGACCGCGACCCCGAGCTCGGCGAACAGCAGCGCGCCCGTGGTGGCCGCGGGGTCGAGTGCCTGGGCGCCTGGATCCTTGGTGCTGACGACGTCGTGGACGCCGCTCACCTCACGCACCACCTCGCGCGACGCCTCGTCGTCCCCGAACAGCTCGTCGCTGATCACGAGCAGGTAGCGCCCGGTCGTCGAAGCCACCGGTTGCGCGTCAGGTCCAGTCATCACCACATCGTGACGGACGATCGATCATTCGTCTCGAAAGTCTCAGCGGGATGTGATGTCGGATCGTGGGGATTCTCAGGCAAGTCGCTCCACGGCGTCGAGCGCGCTCAGTGCAGAACGGAGGGCGGCGAGCACGTCGCCTTTCGTGCCGTCGTAGGTGAAGCCGGCGGCGGCCCGGTGGCCACCCCCACCGAGCAGGGCGGCGACCTTGGCGACGTCCACGCGCCCCTTCGACCGCAGCGACGTGACCCACCGCCGCTGGCCCACCTGCTTGAGCACCGCCGCCACCTCGGCCTCGGCCACGGTGCGCAGGACGTCGACGATGCTGTCGACCTCCTCGGGGCGGAACCGGGAGACGTCCTCGAGGGGAACGGAGGCATGTACCAGCCCGAAACCGTCGCCCGCCTCCGGCTCCAGCTCGACCCGCTGCAGCACCTCGCCCAGCGTGGCCAGCCAGCCGTAGGGGTGGGTGTCCATGATCGGTCGCGCCACCGCTTCCGCCTCGACGCCCGCGGCCAGGAGATCGGCCGCGATCCGGTGCGCCGCCTCGCCCGCCGTGCGGAATCCACGGGTGTCGGTGACGAGCCCGGCGTAGAGACACCGCGCGATGTCGGCGTCGATCGGCTCCCCCATCGCCACGAGCACGCGGTGGACGAGCACGACCGTCGCCTCGGCGTCGGGGTCGAGAACCTGGACCCCGCCGTAACCCGGGTTGGTGGTGTGGTGGTCGATCATCAGCGACGCCTCGGCGCAGTCCAGCCGGTTCGCGAGGGCGCCCAGCCGGGACGGCTCCGCGGCGTCACAGAGCACCAGCAGCTCAGGGGCGGCCGGTACCTGCTCCGGTCCGACCACCAGCCCGAGGACGTCCAGCGGGACGAGCGTCTCGGGCACACGCGCGGGCGACGCGAACGACACCCGGACCGTGGCCCCGTGGCGGCGCAGCGCGATCCCCAGGGCCAGTGCGCTGCCCAGCGAGTCGGCGTCGGGATTGACGTGGGCGAGCAGGGTGACGTCCCGGGCACGGACCAGCAGCTCGGCCGCAGCCGTGATCGCGGCCTCGAGGGACGTCGTCGTCCCGAGGCCGGTGCCCCGCCCGCCCCGCTTGGTCACTCCTCGTCGGTCCGCTCGCGTGGCACGCGGTACGGGTCGGGGTCCCCGGCCGGACGGGCACCCGCCGCCAGCCGCGCCACCTCCGCGTCGGACTCCCGCGTGCGGGCCAGCAACTCCTCCATGCGGCGCGCCTCGTCCGGCACCTGGTCCGGCACGAACGCGAGCGAGGGCGTGTGGCGGATGCCTGTGCCCGCTCCCACGAGGGAGCGCAGCACACCTGTGGCGCTCGCCAACGCGGCAGCAGCGCCGGCGGTGTCGGGGTCGGCGTCGACCGTCTCGCCGAGGACCGTGTAGTACACGGTGGCCTCCCGAAGATCACCGGTGACGCGCGTGTCGGTGATCGTCACCATCTTCAGGCGAGGGTCCTTGACCTCGTGTTCCAGCGCGGCAGCCACGATCTGCGAGATCCTCTTGGCCAGTCGCCGCGCACGAGCCTGGTCCACCATCAGCCACTCCTCAGGGTCTTAGGAGTCCTACGACTCATCGTCGGGGCGCATCATGCGCTGCCGGGCGGAGAGCAGCTCCAACTCGGGTCGGGCGGCGACCAGCCGCTCGCACCGGTCGAGCACCTCCGTGACGTGCTGGTGGTCGGCAGCCACGCAACTGACCCCGAGCAGCGCACGGCGGTGCAGGTCGAGATGGCCTGCCTCGGCGACCGCCACCTCGAACCTGCGGCGCAGCTCGCTCAGCACGGGCCGGACGACCGACCGCTTCTCCTTGAGGGAATGGACGTCTCCTAGCAGCACGTCCAGTTCCAGCGCTCCGACGAACATGGGATCTCCACGATCGAACCGACGACGGGGGGACCGGTGATCACCGGTCCCCCCACGCCGCGTCAGCTCCTCGGCTTCTCGCGCATCTCGAAGGTCTCGACGACGTCGCCGACCTTGATGTCGCTGTAGGTGCCGAGGGTGAAACCGCACTCGAAGCCCTCGCGGACCTCGACCACGTCGTCCTTGAACCGCCGCAGCGAGCTGATCGGCAGGTTCTCGGCCACCACCACGTTGTCGCGCAGCAGGCGGCCACGCGCGTTGCGGCGGATCTCGCCGGACATGACCAGCGCACCGGCGATGGTGCCGAACCGGGAGGACTTGAAGACCTCGCGGACCTCCGCGCGGCCCAGCTCGACCTCCTCGAACTCCGGCTTGAGCATGCCCCGCAGAGCCTGCTCGATCTCCTCGATGGCCTGGTAGATCACCGTGTAGTACCGGATCTCCACGCCCTCGCGGTTGGCGAGCTCGGTGGCCTTGCCCTCGGCCCGGACGTTGAAGCCCAGGACGATGACGTTGTCGGCGATGGCGAGGTTGATATCGCCCTCGGTGATGCCACCGACGCCGCGGTGGATGACCCGCAGCTCGACGTCGTCGCCCACCTCGATCTTCATGAGCGCGTCCTCGAGGGCCTCGACGGTACCCGAGTTGTCACCCTTGATGATCAGGTTGAGGGTGTTGGTCTCCTTCAGCGCGGCGTCAAGGTCCTCGAGGCTGACGCGCTTGCGGCGGCTCGCCAGCTCGGCGTTGCGCTCGCGAGCGCGCCGCCGGTCGGCGATCTGCCGGGCCACGCGGTCCTCGTCGACGACGAGGAACGTGTCGCCCGCGCCGGGCACCGAGGTGAACCCGATGACCTGCACCGGCCGCGACGGGAGGGCCTCCTCCACGTCGTTGCCGAACTCGTCGAGCATCCGCCGGACGCGGCCTGAGGCGTCGCCGGCCACCACCGAGTCGCCGACCCGCAGCGTGCCGCGCTGAACCAGCACGGTGGCCACGGGACCACGACCGCGGTCGAGGTGCGCCTCGATCGCGACGCCCTGGGCCTCCATGTTGGGGTTGGCCCGCAGGTCGAGCGCGGCGTCGGCGGTGAGCAGGATCGCCTCGAGCAGCTGGTCGATGTTGATGTTCTCCCGTGCGGAGATGTCCACGAACATCGTCTCGCCGCCGTACTCCTCGGCGACCAGCCCGTACTCGGTGAGCTGCTGGCGGATCTTGGCGGGGTTGGCCCCCTCCTTGTCGATCTTGTTGACCGCGACCACGATCG
This sequence comes from Pseudonocardia yunnanensis, assembly GCF_039534065.1. Lineage (NCBI taxonomy): Bacteria > Bacillati > Actinomycetota > Actinomycetes > Pseudonocardiales > Pseudonocardiaceae > Pseudonocardia > Pseudonocardia yunnanensis. The sequence goes on from NZ_BAAAUS010000030.1 coordinate 173,789, forward strand.
GCACGTCGGCCGCCTGGGCGTGGTTGATCGCCTCCACCGTCTGCGGCATCACGCCGTCGTCGGCCGCGACCACGATGACCGCGATGTCCGTCGACTTGGCACCGCGGGCACGCATGGCGGTGAACGCCTCGTGACCCGGGGTGTCGATGAACGTGATGGGCCGCTCGACGCCCTCGAGCTCGGTGAGCACCTGGTAGGCACCGATGTGCTGGGTGATGCCACCGGCCTCGCCCTCCGCGACGTTCGCCTTGCGGATGGTGTCGAGGAGTCGCGTCTTTCCGTGGTCGACGTGACCCATGACGGTGACGACCGGCGGGCGGACGACCAGGTCCTCCTCGCCACCGGCGTCCTCGCCGTAGGAGATGGAGAAGCTGTCGAGCAGCTCGCGGTCCTCCTCCTCCGGGCTGACGACCTGGACGTTGTAGTTCATCTCGGTGCCGAGCAGCTCGAGCACCTCGTCGGCGACGGATGCCGTGGCCGTGACCATCTCACCGAGGTGGAACAGCACCTGCACCAGCGAGGCCGGGTTGGCGCCGATCTTGTCGGCGAAGTCGGTGAGCGACGCACCACGCGGGAGCTTGATCGTCTCGCCGTGGCCCTTCGGCAGGCGGACGCCGCCGACCGAGGGAGCCTGCATCGAGTCGAACTCCTGGCGCTTCTGCCGCTTCGACTTGCGGCCCTTGCGAGCCGGTCCACCGGGACGGCCGAACGCACCCGCGGCTCCACCGCGACCGCGACCACCGCCACCACCGGGACGACCACCACCGCCGCCACCGGGACCGCTGCGGAAACCGCCACCGGCCGGAGCGCCGCCGCCACCGGGACCACCGGGACCACCGCCGCCACCGGGGCGGAAGCCACCGCCGCCGGGACGACCACCGGGACCACCGGGACGTCCTCCACCCGGACCACCCGGGCGACCACCGCCGGGACCACCACGGCCGCCACCGGGACCACCACCCGGACCGCCACGCCCTGCGGGCGGGCGGGCGGGCATCATGCCGGGGTTCGGGCGCGGCGGCATGTTGCCGGGCGACGGGGGACGCGGGCCTGCGCGGCCGGGCTCACCGGGACGCGGGCCACCGGGACGCGGACCGCCGCCCGGACGCGGAGCGTTCTGGCTCGGGCCGGCCTGCCCCGGGCTGCCACCCTGGCCCTGGCCACCCTGCGCCGGACCCTGCCCAGGAGCGGGCGGGCCGGGACGGGGCGGGGCGGGACGCGGCGGAGCGCCGGAACCGACACCGAACGGGTTGTTGCCCACCCGGGGCGTGCGCGGGCCCGGACGCGGACCGCTCGGACGCGGAGGCACGACGGCGGCACCCGCGTCGGCGGCGGCCGGTCGCTGCTGGCCACCCTGCGCCGGCCCCTGCGGACCGGGCGGCTGTGCACGACCGGGCTGACCCGGGCCGGGCCGAGGCCCGGGACCGGGCGCGGGCTTGGTGGCGGGCTGTGCGGGCGCCGATGCGGCGGGCGCCGATGCAGCGGGCGCCTGGGCGGCCGGACGCTGAGGCCGCTCCGGCTCCTGCCGGGGCGGCACGGCCGAAGGACCGGGCCGAGGACCCGGACGTGGGCCGGCCGGACGCGGACGGTCCGGCGCCCCCGCGGGCGACGGAGCAGCCGGGGCGGACGGCGCCGACGGCGCGGACGCCGCAGGGGCCGACGGGCGCGGACCTGGGACGGGACCGCGCGAGGGCTGCGACGGGCGCGGCGGAACCGCGGCCGGGCTGGCACCACCACCGGGGCGCTGCCTGCCTCCACCGCGACGACCACCGGAGTCGCTGCCGTTGGACATCGACTCACGAAGCTTGCGGGCCACGGGGGCCTCAACGGTCGAGGACGGGGACTTCACGTACTCGCCGAGATCCTGCAATTTGCTCAGTACTTGCTTGCTGCTGACTCCGAGCTCCTTGGCGAGCTCATGTACGCGGGCCTTGCCTGCCACTGCACTCCTTGTTTGTCGGAGGCCGGCGGCGGTACCCGCTCGACCTCGAACCTAGTGTCGAAGCACGTTCATGGTGCGATCTTCACGACTGGCTCATGACGGGTCGACCTTGCTTCCTCGTGTGACGGACCCGGGTCTTTCCCGGACCCCGCTCGCGGTACTGCCCATCTGCATTGCATCGTTCACGTGCTCGCTCCGACCTCACACTCGATTCTGGCCCGTACCGGACCGGTGTCCAGCGGACCCGGGACGCGCAGCGCCCGCGGGAACGCCGAGCGCCGCTCGGCACGGTCCAGGCACTCCGAAGCCGGATGCAACCATGCACCTCGCCCGGGAAGCCGCCGCCGTGGGTCAGGGGTGAGGACCCCATCCACCACGACGACCCGCAACAGACCGTCGACCACCGATCGGCTTCGGCATCCTATGCAGGTCCGGACGGGTCCCGCCGCGGATCGCGGATCCGGGGTGGGCGTCGGACGAGCGAGGGCCGAATTCGAGCTGTGGGCCGAGGTGGAGTGTAGCGCAGCAGTGTGATTCGTTCCGCCCTCGCGGGGTGCCTCGCGGATCAGCCGACCGACTCCGACTCTGGCGCATCCACAGCCCCCCGAGGATCGGCGTCGCTGCGGATGTCGATCCTCCATCCGGTGAGCCGGGCCGCCAACCGGGCGTTCTGACCTTCCTTGCCGATCGCCAGCGACAGCTGGAAGTCGGGCACGACCACCCGCGCGGTCTTCGTGCGCGCGTCGAGGACCGTGACCGACACCACTTTGGACGGCGAGAGGGCGTTGCCCACAAAGGTCGCCGGGTCGTCGGACCAGTCGATGATGTCGATCTTCTCCCCGGCCAGCTCGCTCATGACCCCGCGCACCCTCGCCCCGACCGGGCCGATGCAGGCGCCCTTGGGGTTGACGCCCGGCACGGTGGACCGGACGGCGATCTTCGAGCGGTGTCCGGCCTCCCGGGCCACGGCGACGATCTCCACGGACCCGTCGACGATCTCCGGTACCTCAAGCGCGAAGAGCTTGCGCACGAGGTTGGGATGCGTTCTGCTCAACGTGATCTGCGTCCCACGCATTCCCCGCGTCACGCCGACCACGTAGCAGCGGATCCGTGAGCCGTGCTCGTACTTCTCACCAGGGACCTGCTCGGCCTGTGGCAGCACGCCTTCGGTCTGCGGGCTCAGCTGGACGATCACCACGCCACGGGCGTTGGCGCGGGCGTCGCGCTGAATGACGCCCGCGACGATCTCGCCCTCCTTCGCCGCGAACTCGCCGTAGGTGCGCTCGTGCTCGGCGTCGCGCAGGCGCTGCACGATCACCTGGCGCGCGGTGGTGGCCGCGATCCGGCCGAAGCCCTCAGGGGTGTCGTCCCATTCGGACGCGACAGCCCCGTCCGAGCCGACCTCCTGGGCCATCACGCGGACCGCGCCCGTCTTGCGATCGATGTCGATGCGCGCGTGGGGCTGGTGGCCGTCCGTGTGTTTGTAGGCGGTGAGAAGGGCGGTCTCGATGGCTTCGATGACCGTTTCGAAGGGGATGTCCTTCTCGCGCTCGATGGTGCGCAGCGCCGCGATGTCGACGTTCATGCCGTGTCCTCCTCAGGTGGCTCGGACGCCCCCTGCAGCAGCTGCAGCTCGGCCTCCGGCGCGGGCCGGAACTCCACCTGGACGCCGGCGTGTTCCACGTCGGCGTAGCGCAGCCCGCGCAACTCGCCGTCGACGAGGACGGTGACGGCCTCCTCGCCTGCCGGGCCGACCCGGCCCGTGAACGTGTCGCCCTCGCGCGTGCGGACCGCGACCTGACGCAGGTGCGCCCGGCGCCAGTGCCGGGGACCCGTCAGAGGCCGGTCGACGCCCGGTGAGGTGACCTCGAGGGTGTAGGAGCCGGGGATGAGGTGCTCGTGCTGGTCCAGCTCGGCCGAGACGGCCCGGGACAGCTGCGCGATGTCGTCGAGCCCGATGCCGGATTCGGAGTCCACCACGACCTTGATGGTGTGACGACGGCCCGCGGAGCGCACGTCGAGCTGGTCCAGCTCGAATCCGGCATCCCGGACAATCGGTTCCAGCACGCCGTGCAGCTGTCCGGGCGGCTGCCCGGCTTCCTGCGCGGGGCGGGGGGAGGGCATCGGATGACTCCTGCTCGTTTCGGTTCTCTCCGCCTGCGCGGCAGCGGCGGATGTCGCTGGGCGGGTGCGGTGAGTTTGCCAGGGTATCGCGCCCGGCCCTCACAGCGGCCTGGCAGGATATGGCCGTAACGCGCTGCGTGAGGAGTTTCCGTGCGAGAGCATCCCGGGTCTGCTTCAGCACCCGGGATCACCCGTCGCCAGTTGATCACCGGTCTCCTCCTTCTCCCACCCGCCCTGGCCGGTTGCGCGATCGGCACGAGCACGCAATCAGGCCCCGATCCACTGATCGCGCTCGCCGACGCCGCCCGCAGCGACGTGGCGCTGGCTGCCACGGCCCTCGCGTCCACTCCCGCCCTCGCCCCGCGGATCCAGCCGTTGGTCGACGCACGCACCGCGCACGCCCAGGCCCTCGACGCCGAGGTGGCCCGCCTCGACCCATCGCAGCCCAGCCGGCCACCGGCCCAGGCCACCGCCCGCACCGTCACGCTCGCCGAGGTACGCGACGCGGTCCTCGCCTCCGGACAGTCGGCCGCCGCCGCGGCGCTCACCCTGCCCCCCGATCGCGTCGGGCTCGTCGCCTCGGTGGCAGCGTGCTGCGCGGCCTACGCACAGGTGCTCAGATGAGCGGCACACCGCCGACCGGAGCGATCGGGATCGACAAGGCCGCAGTGGACGCACTGCAGGACGCGCTCGCGGCCGAGCACGCTGCCGTCTGGTGCTACACGCTCATCCCCGCGTTCCTGCCCGCCGACCAGGTATCGACTGCCCGTGCCGACGCCGACGCGCACCGGGCGGTGCGCGGGCAGCTCGAGCAGACGCTCAGCGACCTCGGTGTCCAGCCCGTCTCGGCCCAGCCCGCGTACCAGACACCGAAGCCGGTCGTCGACGGGCCGTCCGCGGCGGCGCTCGCGGTCGTCGCGGAGACCGACGCGCTGGCGGCGTGGCGCTCGGTGGTGGAGCGCACCAGCGATCGCTCGCTCCGCCAGGCCGCGCTCGACGTCCTCACGAATGGCACGCTGCGCTGCGCGGTGTGGCGCGCGGTCACGAAGGACCAGCCCTCGATCCTGGTCTTCCCGGGCAGCGCCTGACGTCCAGGGCCGGTCGAGCCGTCAGCCGGTGAGGGCGTCGAGAGCCCGGTCGCGGTCGGCGTCGGTGTTGTAGAGGTGGAACGCCAGGCGCGCGGCTCCGGCGCGTCCGCTCGCCACCACCCCGGCCGCGGTCAGGCGGTCCATCGCCCCGGGCGTACGGACGGCGACGATCGCGGATTCCGCGGGCTCCATCCCGAGGGCGGCCCGGAACCCGTTCGCGAGGCCCACGCAGTGGGCGTGCACGGCCGCGCGGTCGAGCCCGGCGAGCCACGGCAGGGCTACAGCCGCGCCAGCCTGGCAGTACCAGGCCGGCGACGTGTCGAGGGACCGGGCGTCGGGGGCCAGCTGCATCGGCAGCCCGTAGATGTTCCCCCACCGGTCCGCTGCGGCGTACCACCCGGCCTGGTGGGGCACGACCTCGAACCCGGGGCCTACGGCCATCCACGCCACCCCGCGCGGGGTGAGCAGCCACTTGTACGCAGCCGAGACCACGACGTCGGCCCAGCCGAGGTCGGCGTCGAACCAGCCGAGCGCCTGGGTGGCGTCCAGCACCACCCTCGTGCCTCCCGCCTGCGCGGCCCGCAGGGCGTCGAGGTCGACGACGCCACCGTCGGCGGACTGCACGACGCTCACCGCGACGAGGTCGTACTCCCCTGCCAGGTCCCCCAGCTTCCCGAGCTCGGCCTCCGTGACGGTCACACCGCGTGCGGCTTGGGCCGCGAAAGGCCAGGTCACGCTGGTGAACTCGCCCGAAGCGACGAGCACCCGGGTTCCGTCGGGAACGCTCGCGGCGATCAGCCCCAGCAGCGGTGACACCGCCGAGCCGATCGCCACTCGGCCCGCATCCACACCGACGAGCTTGCCGAAGGCGGCACGGGCGACCTCCACGGGCTCGTCGAACTCGCCCGGCCGCCCGCCACCGGTGCGCCACCCCCGGATCGCGGCCTCGACGGCGTCGGCGACCGCCACCGAGGGGATCCCGATGCCGGCGGTGTTGAGGTAACCGGAGGGGACGTCGAACTGCTGACCGAAGGCGCTGCGCATGTACAGGGACACTACGAGAATGGACAGCCAGCTGATCGAGATCAGGACCGGCGGTCGCGAGGCCGTGGTGGACCTGACCGACGAGATCGCCGCCTTCCTGCGTTCCGTCGACGCCCGTGAGGGCCTTCTGAACGTGTGGGTTCCGCACGCGACCGCCGGCCTCGCGGTGATCGAGACCGGCGCCGGCAGCGACACCGACCTGCTCGCCGCGCTGCGCGACCTGCTTCCCGCCGACGAGCGCTGGCGGCACCGGCACGGAAGCCCCGGCCACGGCCGCGACCACGTCCTGCCCGCGATCATCGCGCCGTCGATGTCCGTCCCGGTGCTCGACGGACGCACCGCCCTCGGGACCTGGCAGTCGGTCTGCCTCGTGGACACGAACGGTGACAACCCCGTGCGCTCGGTCAGGCTGTCGTTCCTCACCGGATGAGCCGAAAGGCGTACAACTACCCTTGATCCGTGACGACGACCGGTGGAGCCCACCCGCCGCAGCCTGGGCCCGACGACCAGCGACCGAGCGGGGCGACCGCGCCGCCGGAGCCCGGTTCACACGCCGGCTCCCCGGACGCCACGCCTGACGCAGCACCCGACGCAGCGCCCGAGACCGGGCCTCGGTCCGTGCCGGAAACGGGGCCCCAGCCCGTCTCCGAGACCGGACCCCAACCGGTTACCGGGACCGCGCCCTACCCCGTCCCCGAGACCGGGCCTCAGCCCCTCCCCGATGCGGGGCCCGAGCCCGCACCTGGCGCAGGGCAGGGCGGGACGGGAGACAACACGGTCTGGATCGCGCCGTCGCAGGCCGCGCCGGAGACGGCGCCGTGGGGTATGCCCGCCGTCGACGCGCCACCGCCGCCCGGGGACGCCAGGGCGTGGGGGCCGCCCACCCCGCCCGCGCCGTGGGGCCCCGCGCCGCCCCCGCCCGGACCGGCGGGGCAATCGTGGCCCGGCGGACCCGGCGCCGGGCCGTCGCCCTGGGCGGGCCCGACATCGGGTCAGCCCGCAGGATCGTGGCAGCCGCCGGCACCGGGACAGCAGCCCTGGCCCGGTCAGCAGCCGTGGTCCGACCCCGCACCTGCAGCGGCGCCCGCCGGCCCGACCCGCCGCAACCGCACCACGGTGGTCGCGATGATCGCTGTGGGCGCGCTCGTGCTCGCCGGGCTCGGCGTCGCCGGCTACCTGCTGCTCAAACCGGGCGGCACCGCGGCGGCAGGGCCGATGACCCCGATCCAGACCCCCACCCTCAGCTACGCCGTGCCCACGGACTGGACGCAGGGTGGCGAACCGCTGACCAACCCGTTCGGGCTGACCTTCGCCGGCGTGGCCAGAGGCCCCGAGTACGAGTGCGCAGGCCGGTCCTTCGTCCGCGGGATCGTCGCGAGCGCAGTGCTGCCGGGAACGGTCTCGCTCACGTCCTTGCCCGCGCTCGCGCAGGGCCTGGCGCAGGCTTTCTACACGCCACCGGACGGCTCGCGCCCGGACGTCAGCGCGAGCAATGCGCAGACCATCGACGTCGGCGGCATTCAGGGCAACCTCGTGGAGGCCACGGCGCACACGGCCACGGACGACGGATGCCTCGCGACCGAGGGCACGGTTCTCGTGCTCGCCGTGCCGACCTCCGGGCCGGACGGGCGGCCCGCGATGGCACTGCTCGTGGTGAACGGGGACGACGCGGGTGGGCCGCCCGACGCTCCCCCGTCACCGACCCGTGCGGCGCTCGACGCGATCGTGGCGAGCGCCCGGCCCACCACCATCTGACCGGCCACCCGGTCGGCCCGCGACAGGGCCGACCGGGGTCAGCGCACCCCGGGCGGCGCCTCGAACAGGAACGTCCGCCCACCCAGCCGCACCCGCGTGCCCGGCACCAGCCACCGTGACTGCCGGGCCGGGAGCGGTGTCCACGCCGACTCGCCCGGGCCGGCCACGAACGTGCCGTTGCGGGATCCGGAGTCGACGAGCAGCACGTCCCAGCCGTTGAGGCGGATCTCGGCGTGCACCCGCGACACCGCGCCGGACGGGTCCTCGATGAGAAGGGAACGCAACGAGCCTGCGCGCACCCGTGGATCGGCTTCCGGCATGCGGCCCACGAGATGGTCGGCGTCGACGGTGTGGGTGACCCCGTCGTCGAAGATCAGCATGCCCAGCGGCGGACGCGGGCCGGACACGAGCTCGCCACCGCCCTCCTCCACCCGGGCGCCGCACGACAGGCAGAACTGCGCCCGCGGGTCGTTGAGGTGGCCGCGCGGGCAGAGATGGCCTCGGACCTGCGGTGTGTCGGTCGCAGCGGAACCTGCCTCGGCCACGTCCCCGCCGGGGGCGCTGGTGGCGAGGGCCTCGGCGGACGCGACGCCGACGGTGGCCGGCTCGGCCTCCTGCGATCGTGCCGGTTCGGCCTGCACGACCCCGAGCACCCGTTCGGCCCGTAGCTGGGTCTGCGTCGTCGATCCAGGGGCGACAGCCTGCCCTGCCTGAGCGGGGGCGCCACCACCCCCCTTCTGCGCGGCAGCGGATTCGTCGGCTTCGGGCCTGCCGTGCCGGGGTCGTCCCTGCCGTGAGGGAGCGGCGGCCTCGGCGATGTCGGTGTTGCTCGCGAACCACTGGTCGGACTCGGGCTGTGACGACTCGGCCCCGCCGGCGGCGGGGCGGCGGCGCGGGAGGTCGGCGAGGGGATGGACGGAACCCACGCTGGTCTCGTCGATCGCCGGGGTGGCGGCACCACCGGCGGTCTCCCGCGGTACCAGCCGGGACACGACGGCGACGCCGCCGCCCGACCCTGCCTCTGCGCCGGCCGGGTCGCGCACGTCCGGCTGAGCACCGGACCCGCCGTCGGTGAGGGCCTTGTCGGCCCGTCCCTGGTCGCCACGGCCGTCACCGGACCGACCCGGGTCAGCATTCCGGACATCAGCACCGTGCATATCGGCGCTGCGGATGTCGGCGCTGCGCGGACCGCCGCCGGAGGTACCGCGACGCGCCTCCGCCTTGCCCGTGCCCGAGGACCCGTTCCGGCCCGAAGAGCCTCGGCCCGCGTCGCCACGGTCGGTGCCGGGAGCTCCCCGCTCCGCACGGTCTCCTTGTCCGCCGCGCTGTGCGGCGGGGCCCGAGCCGGTGCGGGCCGATGCTGCGCCCGTTGCGGAGCCTCCCGACCCGGCTCTGCCCGTTTCGCCGCCACGCGTGGCACGGCCGGTGTCGGTCCGGCCCGGCGGAGGGCTCTGCTTCGCTGCGTTCGACTCGGACCCGTTCACGACGGCGCCGGTCGAGCCGGCACCGCCCGCCCCGGCGCCGGTCGACCCGATCCGGTTCGTCCCGGCACCGTTCGTCCCGGCACCGTTGGCAACAGCACCGTTCGCCGCAGCACCGTTGGCCGCGGCGCCAGTCGCTCCGGCACCGTTCGCCGCACGGTTCGAACCCGAGCCGTTGGCTCCGGCACCGGTCGAGCCGGCCCAGTTCACCCCGGCATCGATCGAGGCGGCACCGGTCGACCCCGTGCGATTCGCCCCGGCGCCGTTCACAGCGGCACGGTTCGAGCCGGAACCTGTCGAGCTCACGCGGCCCGATCCGGCGCTTCTCGACTCGCCGCCGCCTGCGCGGCCCGCATCGGCACCGTCGGGGACGACGGGACCGGAGTCATCGCTGGGCCGGGTATCACGGCGGCCGGCAGCGGTAGAGGTCGAATCCGATCCCGTACGGGCTCCGCGCTCGTCGATCCCCGGCGTCGCGGCGCCCGGCTCGCCGGCATCGGCGTCGGCGCCACCTGGAGCACTGCCGTCCGGAGCAGTGTCGCCCGGAGCGCCCCGTCCCTTCCCGAAACCGCCCGATCCACTGCGGGCCGATGCCCGTGCCTGCGCTTCGGCCGCGGCGGAGCGGGCGGTGTGGCCGGACTGGCCGCGCTCGCGCTCCTCCCTGCGGGGATCGGCCTCGCCCACCGGTCGCAGGGCGCTCCTGCCCGCCCCGGCCTCCGCGGCCGCGGCGCGGCGCTCCTCGGCCGGCGGGGCCGAGCCGTTCAGGCTCGTCGTCGTGGCGGGATCGCGCACCTCGCCGCCGGACGTGTCGCGTTCGGACTCGCGGCCTGCGGAACCGAGCAGGGCCGCCTCGCTCTCGGCGGCCGCCGCGCCCGGTGGACCACCGTCATCGGCTCGTCCGCCATCGGAGTCGTCGCGGCTCGCCCCGTCGTCCGTGCCACCCCGTTCGGGACCCTCGAAGTCGCGGCTCCCGACCGCCCGCAGCACGGACCCGTTGGCACCGAGGCCGCCCCGGCTCGCACCGGATCGCCCCGTCCGTCCGCGGCGGGTGCCGGACGGGCCACTCGACCGGTCGGGACCGGTGCGCCGGGTGGTGGTGGGCCATCCCGCGCCGCTCAGCCCGGAACTCGTGCGGCCGGTGGCGGAACCATTGCCGCCGGACCGGCTGTCGCCGAGGTCGCCGCCGAGGACGTCACCGCCCGACAGGTCACCACTCAGGACGTCGCCGACCGTGGCGTCGCGGCCGCCGAGCACCCCGCGCCAGATGGGGCTGTCCTCGGCGAGGCCGTCGACGGGCTGCCGGAACGTCGGACGGCTCGTGGCGAGCGGCCCGGTGTCGGTCATGCTCCACGGGGAACGCTCGAGCTCACCCGGGACGTCCACGAGGTCGGGCCACGTGGGCTCGGGCGTGCGCCGCGGGGCGATCTCCCCCGCCGTGTCACCACCCGAGTTGCGCCGGACCTGCACCAGCACCGCCCCGGCGCCCGGCACCACGCCGGAGCGCAGGTCGTGGACGCCGTCCACGAGGTCGGCCGGGACGGGGCTGCCCTCGAGCACGAGCACACCCGGGGTGTCCTGGCGCGACAGCAGCCGGTCGGTCCAGGTGGCGGCGTCGGCGCCGGACAGTTCGATCCCGCTGCCAGGGACGACCAGCCCGACCGAGCCGAACAGGAACACCGCCCACTGGTCGCCGCTGATCGCGACGGTGCCGAACCTCAGGCCCGAGCCCGGCGCGTCGGGCCCGCCGAGCCACATCGCCAGGCGCCGAGCCACGGTGCGGCCGGGATCCGGACCCGCAGTGGACGCGCACACGTCCAAGAGGCGGCGCAGTACGGCGCGGTCCTCGCACTCGGCTACGCAGATCAGGCCGGGCCAGCGCCCGACCACCCCGCCACCGGGCACCACGGCGGCCCGTAGCGCGTCGAACTCCATTCGGGTCTACCTCCTCCCGCGGAACCGCCGGGCGCACGATCTGCCGACGGCGAGGGGCACGGCACAGGTCCGGATCCGAGCGTCACGCGTGGGGAGCGCCGCTGGACCGTCGTGCCGCAGCCTCGCGTCCGCTGCGTCGAGCACCGGCAGACCGCGTTCACGGCGACGCGGGGGATCAGGGTTGCTCACGCATACCCGTCCTCTCGCACCGCCCGACGTCACACGGGCACAGAAGATCATGTGCAGCGCCGACCCGCCAGAGTCGATCGCTACTGCTTTCGCACCAGATCGGCGAGTTGTTCCACTGCGCCGTTCAGCGGTATCTCGATTCGGTCACCGCTGCGTCTGTCCTTCACCTCGACGACCCCGTTCGCGAGCCCGCGACCGACGACGACGATGGTCGGGATGCCGATCAGCTCGGCGTCGGCGAACTTGACCCCGGGCGACGCCTTGCGGTCGTCGAGCATGACCCGCAGGCCCGCCGCCTCGAGATCGGCGGCCAACTGCTCGCCGCCTGCCACGATCTCGTCGGTCTTCCCGGCGATGACGACGTGCACGTCCGCCGGGGCGACGCCGCGCGGCCAGATCAGGCCCGACTCGTCGTAGCTCTGCTCCGCGATGACCGCCACGAGCCGGGAGACACCGACCCCGTAGGAGCCCATCGTGATCCGCACGGGCTTGCCGTCGGGCCCGAGGGCGTCGAGACCGGCTGCGTCGGCGTACTTGCGGCCGAGTTGGAACACGTGACCGATCTCGATGCCACGGGCCGCCTCAAGCGGGCCCGAGCCGTCGGGAGCGGGGTCGCCCTCGCGCACCTCGGCCGCCTCGACCGTGCCGTCCGGGGTGAAGTCACGCCCGCACACGAGGTCGACGACGTGGTGGTCGATCTTGTCCGCGCCGGTGACCCACGCCGTGCCGGGGACGATCCGGGGATCGACCAGGTAGCGCACGCCGTTGGCGGCCAGCGCTCCCGGCCCGATGTAGCCCTTGACCAAGAAAGGGTGCTTCGCGAAGTCGGACTCGTCGAGCAGCGCGACCTCTGCGGGTTCGAGCGAGGCCTCCAGACGCTTCATGTCGACCTCGCGGTCTCCCGGCACGCCCACCCCGAGCAGGGTCCACTCGGCCGCCCCCGGGCGCCGCGTCTTGACCAGCACGTTCTTGAGCGTGTCGGCTGCGGTGAAGGTGCGGCCCAGACCGGCGTTGTTCAGGAACGCCACGAGCGTCTCGATCGTGGGGGTGTCGGGTGTGTGGTGGGCCTGCGCCGGGGGCAGTCCCTCGATCGGCCGGGCGGGAGGCGCGGGCGTGGTGACGGCCTCGACGTTGGCCGCGTACCCACCGGGGCTGCTGACGAACGTGTCCTCGCCGGTGGGCGCCACCGCCAGGAACTCCTCGGAGGCCGAACCGCCCATCGCCCCGGACGTGGCCTTCACGATGACGTACTTCAGCCCGAGCCGGTCGAAGATCCGGACGTAGGCGGCGCGGTGCAGCCGGTAGGACTCGGCGAGGCCCTCGTCGGTGAGGTCGAAGGAGTAGGAGTCCTTCATCAGGAACTCACGGCCGCGCAGGATGCCCGCACGCGGACGCGCCTCGTCCCGGTACTTGTTCTGGATCTGGTAGAGCATCACCGGGTAGTCCTTGTAGGACGAGTACTCGCCCTTGACCAGCTGGGTGAAGAGCTCTTCGTGCGTGGGGCCGAGAAGGTAGTCGTTGCCCCTGCGGTCCTTGAGCCGGAACAGGTTGGGGCCGTACTCGGTCCAGCGGCCCGTGGCCTCGTAGGGCTCGCGCGGCAGCAATGCCGGGAAGTGGATCTCCTGGGCGCCGATGGCGTCCATCTCCTCGCGCACCACCTGCTCGATCGCGCGCAGCACCCTCAGCCCGAGCGGCAGCCAGGAGTAGATCCCCGGCGCGACGCGTCGGACGTAGCCGGCGCGGACGAGCAGCTTGTGGCTCGGCACTTCCGCGTCGGCCGGGTCCTCGCGCAGGGTCCGCAGGAACAGCGACGACATCCGGGTCAACACCTGGGAAAGGGTAGCGACGACCCGCGGCCCGAGTGCCCCCGGCGTCCCCCGTCCCGCCGTCGCGACGCGCCGGGCCGTGCCTGCGGGCTCTCAGCCGGCCAGCAGGTGCCGGTTCACCGCGCGGACCTCCTCGGCGAGCTCGGGCACCTCGACTACCTCCAGGCCTGCCGCACGCAGCAGTTCCGCGCCCTCGCAGTCGACGAAGATGGACGGCTCCCGCCAGGCGAACACCACCCGCTCCACCCCCGCGGCGAGGATCAGCTCCGTGCAGGTCCGTGGGCGAGACGCCCGGACGCTGCACGGTTCGAGCGAGCTGTAGACGGTGGTGCCGGGCGGGGCCCGCCAGCCGCGGCCGAGCGAGGCGAGGGCGGCCTCCTCGGCGTGGTCGTGAGAGTCGTGCATCCGCGACCAGCCCTCGGCGAGCACGGTGGCGTCCCCGGCCACCACGAGCGCGCCGACCGAGAACGCCGTGGCCGACGGCGGGCTCCGGTGCGCCAGCTCGATGGCCCGCGTGAGCAACGCGCAGTCGTCGAGGTCACTCACGACTGCCCTCCAGCACGTAGTGCAGCAGTACCTGGTCGCCGATCGGGCGCGCCTCGGCGAGCCGCATGCGATGCGCGCTGTCGTGCGGGAACCGCGCGGGGCCGACGAACCGCGGGGCGTCGGCGTCGCCGACGAAGAAGGGGGCGACGACCAGGTGCAGCTCGTCGACCACGCCCGCGCTGAGGAAGAGCGTGTGCATCGTCGTGCCGCCCTCGACGAGCAGCCGGTGCACCCCGCGCGCGGCGAGGTCGCCCAGCACGCGGTGCAGGTCGAGGGGGTCGCCCGCCCCCACCACATCGGCCACGTGCGCCAGCCGTTCGGTGGCCGGCCCCAGCCCGCTCGACGGCACGTAGACGACACGGCCGGTATCGCCGGTCGTGAACACCCGCGCTTCCGGGTCGAGGTCACCTCGGCTGCTGATCACGACCTTGAGCAGCTGCGCCTGCCTGCCCGCCGCGACACGTGCGGCGACCCGCTCCTGCGAGCGGACCAGCAGGCGCGGGTCGTCCCTGCGGACCGTCGTGGCGCCTACCAGAATCGCGTCCACACTCGCCCGCACCTCGTCGACGCGGTCCCAGTCGGCGTCGTCGGATAGCACGAGACGCTGGGGCGACGCGTCGTCGATGCAGCCGTCCACCGACATCGCGGCGGACAGCAGGACGGTCGGACGCTCGTGCACGAACCGATCCTGCCGGACCCGGCCGCAGACCATCGACCGCCAGTGGGCAATGGCACCGTGGGTGTCGTCCCGGTTCCGCGAGAAGGCCACTCCTCCGCCACGGAACCGCAGGTCACACGCCCGGCACGGCCACGCGGAGGGCCAGCACCTTCGCCTCACGGGAATGGCGCCGATCCCGTTCATGGAATCCGGGCGCCGTGCACAGGAAGAGGGTCCGCCGGTCCACGCCACCCAGCGCGCACGCGTAGACGCCGGTCCCCGGCTCCACCACCTGCACGATCTCGCCGCCCTCGCGCACCCGGATGGCCCGGTTGCCCGCTGGGTCGGCCACCCAGATCGCGCCTTCGGCGTCGGCACAGATGCCGTCGGGCGCGACACGGCCGCGCGCGGGATCCCACGCCGCCCAGTCGCGGCGCGGGCCGAGCGTGCCGTCGGGCGCGATGTCGAAGGCGCTCAGCCTGTTGCCGTTCGTCTCGCCCACCACGAGGACGTCCCCGATGACCACCGATCCGTTGGGGAACTTCAGGCCCTGGGTGGCGACGTTCGTCGTTCCGTCCGGGTCGACCCTCACGAGCGGCGCCGGACGCGCCTGCTCCCCCGCCATCAGGTCATAACCGAAGTTCCCGACATAGGCGCGGCCCTGCGGGTCGACGACCATGTCGTTGCACCAGCCGGTGGCGATGTGGGACAGGTCGGCGTGCTCGACGAGGGTGCCGTCGGGCTCACGGCGCAACACCCGCCGATCGCGCATCGACACCACCAGCAGGCGTCCGTCGGGCAGCCAGCCGGTGCCGGACGCGCCTGCCGGTACCTCCGCCTCCACGCGGGGCTCACCCGGCGGGTCGACGGACACCACGACGCCCATGAAGAAGTCGGAGAGCCAGAGCCGCCCGTCGTGCCAGCGCGGGCCCTCCAGGAAGGCGTACTTCTCCACAACGACCGAGAGATCGACAGACATGAGGTAGTCCTAGCCCCGGTCACGAGAGCCGACCATGGCTCGCGCCACAGAACTCGCCCCCTGAGCCTTCCGCGTTTCCACTACCGGATCGCGCGCTCCATCAACTCCGTGACGAGCGATCCCACGGTCAGCGACTCGATGAGGAACCCGTCATGGCCGTACGGGGAGTCGATGAGGCGCAGCGGACCGGCACCCGGGATACCGGCGGCAAGCTCCGCCTGCTGCTCGGGCGGGTACAGCCGGTCGGAGCTGATCGCGGCGACGAGCGTGCGGGCCCTCACCCGCGCGAGGCCCGCCGCCACACCACCGCGGCCGCGCCCCACGTCGTGGGCGTTCATCATCTCGGTGAGCCGCACGTAGGACCCCGCGTCGAAGCGCCACACGAGCTTGGCCGCGTGGTGGTCGAGGTAGGACTCCACCGCGTAACGGCCGCCGTCGAACGGGTTCTCGTCGTCCTGCGCCCGGCGACCGAAGCGCTCACCCAGCTCGTAGGCACTGCGGTAGCTCAGGTGCGCCATCCGGCGCGCGATCCCCAGCCCCACGTGCGGGCCCTGCCCGGGCGGGGCGTGGTGGTAGTCGCCCCCGCGCCATCCGGGGTCGCTGCGGATGGCCGCCAGCTGCGGAGCCGCCCAGCCGATCTGGTCGGCCGTGGTGGCCGCGGGACTCGCCACCAGGAAGAGCCGGTCCACCCGGTCGGGCTCGGTGGCCGCCCACTCGAGCGCGCGCATGCCACCCATCGACCCGCCGACCACGCAGGCCCACCGCTCCACGCCGAGGGCGTCCGCGAGGACGGTCTCGGAGGCCACGGAGTCGCGAGGCGTCACCAGCGGGAAACGACTCCCCCACGGCCGACCGTCGGGCGCCGTCGAGGCGGGTCCGGTGCTGCCCTGGCAGCCGCCGACGACGTTGGGCGCCACCACGAACCAGTCGGCGGGGTCCAGGGCACGCCCGGCCCCGATGAGTCCCTCCCACCATCCGGCGGTCGGGTGGCCCTCCTGGGCCGGGCCGCTGATGTGGCTGTCGCCGGTGAGCGCGTGCAGCACCAGGACGGCATTGGACGCGTCCGCGTTGAGGGTGCCCCACGTCTCGTACGCGATGCGGACGCCGGGCAGCTCGCCGCCCGCCTCCAAGCGCAGCGGCCTGGACAGCTCCACCCACTGACGGCGTCCGGGATGATCCCCCTCCCGCCACGCACCCGTGGCGGGAGGAAGCTCGGTCTCTACTAGAGTCACCCCTCCGCTCAAGCTCCCTTGGCCGCGCGGAAGCCCGCGTCGAGATCGGCCTTGAGGTCCTCGATCCCCTCCAGACCCACCGACAGGCGCACCAGCCCAGGCGTCACCCCGGTGGCGAGCTGCTCCTCGCCGGAGAGCTGGCTGTGGGTGGTGCTGGCCGGGTGGATCACCAGGCTGCGGACGTCGCCGATGTTGGCGAGGTGGCTGTGCAGCTCCAGCGCGTCGACGAACCTGCGCCCGGCCTCCACACCACCCTGGATGTCGAACGCCACCACGGCGCCCGCGCCGCGCGGCAGGTACCGCTGCCCGGCCTCGTACCACGGGCTCGACGGCAGCCCGGCGTAGTAGACCTTCTCCACCTCGTCGCGCTGCTCCAGCCACTGGGCGAGCGCCTGCGCGTTCTGCACGTGGCGCTCCATCCGCAGCGACAACGTCTCGATGCCCTGGATCAGCAGGAAGCTGTTCTGCGGGGAGATCGCCGGGCCGAGGTCACGCAGCAGCTGGACGCGCAACTTGATGATGTAGGACTGCGGGCCGAGCGCGTCCCAGTAGTTCAGGCCGTGGTAGCTCGGGTCCGGGGTGGTCAGTCCGGGGTAGCGCTCGGCGTGGTCGCCCCAGGCGAACTTCCCGGAGTCGACGACGATGCCGCCGATCGCGGTGCCGTGACCGCCCAGGAACTTGGTGGCCGAGTGCACCACGATGTCGGCGCCGTGCTCGATCGGACGCAGCAGGTAGGGCGTGGGCACCGTGTTGTCGACGACCAGCGGAACACCCACCTCGTGCGCCGTGTCCGCCACCCCCCGGATGTCCAGGACGTTGCCGCGGGGGTTGCCCAGTGTCTCGGCGTAGAACGCCTTCGTGTTGGGCCGCACGGCGGCGCGCCACGCGTCGAGGTCGTCGGGGTTCTCGACGAACGAGACCTCGATGCCCAGCTTCGGGAACGTGTAGTGGAACAGGTTGTAGGTGCCGCCGTAGAGCGAGGCACTGGAGACGATGTGGTCGCCTGCCTCCGCGATGTTCAGCAGCGCGAGCGTCTGTGCGGCCTGCCCGGACGCGAAGGCGACGGCGGCGATGCCGCCCTCGAGCGCCGCGACGCGCTGCTCGAGCACGTCCTGCGTGGGGTTCATGATCCGCGTGTAGATGTTGCCGAGCTCGGTGAGCCCGAAGAGCGCGGCGGCGTGCTCGGTGTCGCGGAAGGTGTACGACGTGGTCTGGTAGATCGGGGTCGCGCGCGCACCGGTCGTGGGGTCGGACGTGGCGCCGGCGTGCACCTGCTTGGTCTCGAAGGACCAGGCGGCCGTCGGGTCGGGGGTGTCGGACACAGTTCTCTCCCTTGAGTTCGGGTGATGTCGAAACAGCGACCGAGAGTCGCCGGAGGGCCGAGTCAGCGGCCGCGACAGGCCGCGCTCGTGACCCGCATGTAGTCGACATGCCGGCGCGCCACGAGGCAGATCACGCGGTGGACCGTAACGGGGAGGTCATCTGCGCACAACCTGTCACCCATGGGCCACTCGACCGGGTGACCCGGGCCACTACCCGGCGGTGCGGACCAGCCGTCTGCTGATCGTCCGCGATCTCGCTGCAGGCCTCTTGCCGGCCTCGTCGCCGGGACCGTCCCTGACGGGGCCGAGGTGCGGCCCGCCGTGGAAGCTCGCTGCGGAGGCCCTGTTCATGGCGTGTAGACGAGACCGGACGGCAGTGGTGTGACAGGTTCCGCACCCGGTAGATGCGTGTCACAGGGCGAAATCCCCGGCGTCGGGCCCACCGCAGGATCGCGGGCGGCTTGCGGGGAATACCGGCGGGCCCGCGCTAGCCTCGAAGGCGTGCTCGTCCTGCTACCTCCGTCGGAGACCAAGGTCTCGGGCGGCGACGGTCCGCCCCTGCGGCTGGATGCGCTCTCGCACCCCGAGCTCGACCCGGTGCGCAAGGAGCTGGTGAACGAGCTCGTCGACCTGGCCGCGGACGTGGCGGCGAGCCGTGGCGCCCTGGGTCTCTCGCCCAAGCAGGACGCCGAGGTGGCCCGCAACGCGGCGATCTTCGACTCCCCGACGATGCCGGCGCTGCACCGCTACACCGGAGTGCTCTACGACGCACTCGACGTCCGGTCGCTGCGCGGCGCCGCGGCCGAGCGGGCCAGGGCGCGTCTGGCCGTCGGGTCGGCGCTCTTCGGGCTGCTCCGCGCCGACGACCCGGTGCCTGCCTACCGGCTCTCCGCGGGCTCCGCGCTGCCCGACCGGCCCACCCTCGCCGCCCGCTGGAAGCCGGTGCTGGAGCCGGTGCTGGCCGGGATCGCCGCCGAGGAGCTGGTCGTCGACCTCCGGTCGGGCTCCTACGCCGCGCTGGGGCGGGTGCCCGGCGCGATCACCGTCACCGTGCTGGCCGAGCGCCCCGACGGTTCCCGCAGCGTGGTGAGCCACTTCAACAAGGCGCACAAGGGCAGGCTCGCCCGGCTGCTCGCCGGCACCCGCGCCGAACCCACCGACGCCGCCGCGGTGGCGACCATCGCCCGACGTGCCGGGATGCAGGTGGAGCGCGTGGGCACGCACGCCCTGGAGATCATCCTCGCGGCCTGACCCCGCGAGTCACTCGCGGGGCAGCCGGGAAAACGCGTTGCGCGGCCACATCGGCATCCGTCATCGTCGTCGCCGAGCAGCCGGAGTGTCGGCCCGAGGACAGGAGGAGGTGCGTCATGTCGATCGCTGTCCTGGACGTGGCCCGCCCCCGTCCGATCCCCGCCCCGCGCTGACACCTGCCCGCGGGGCGCCTCTTCTCAGGAGACCCCGCGTTGCGCGACCCCGAGCAGTTCACCGAACCATCCCGCAAGCGGCGCCGCCGCCGCTTCGACGACGACATCGACACCCACCCCCGTCGTGGCCCCCACACGGATCCCACCGATCTCGCCGCGCTCGACGAGCGCTTCGGCATCGATCCCGACGGGCCGCCCGAGGGCGATCGCTGGTCCACGTGGGACGGCGCCGAGCACGGTCCCGAGCCCCTGCCTGCGTGGGTGGTCACCGAACACGCCGCGGTCGACACCGAGCTCGGTGTGCTCAAGACCGGCAAGGAGGCAGACGTCCACCTCGTCGAGCGCGCCGTGCCGGGCACCGGCCGTCGCACGTTGATGGCGGCGAAGCGGTACCGCTCAGCCGAGCACCGGATGTTCCACCGCGACGCCGGCTACCTGGAGGGCAGGCGCGTCCGCCGCTCCCGCGAGATGCGGGCGATGGCGAACCGCACCGGCTTCGGCCGCGACCTGCTGGCCGGCCAGTGGGCCGGTGCCGAGTTCGCCGCGCTCGGCCGGCTCTGGTCCGCCGGCGTGGCGGTGCCCTACCCCGTGCAGGTCGACGGCACGGAGCTGCTGCTGGAATTCATCGGGACCGACGACGGGGCGGCCGCGCCACGGCTCGCCCAGCTGCGGCCCGACCCGCCGCAGCTGTGTGATCTCTGGCACCAGCTGGTGGACGCGCTGCTCGGGTTGGCCCGCCAGGGGCTCACCCACGGCGACCTGTCGGCGTACAACCTCCTGGTGCACGAGGGCAGGCTGGTGCTCATCGACCTGCCGCAGGTCGTCGACGTGATCGGCAACCCGCAGGGACCCGCCTTCCTCGCACGGGACGCGCAGCAGATGGCCGAATGGTTCATCGCGCACGGCCTATCGGCGGACGCCGGGCCCGCCACGCTGCTCGACGAGCTCCACACCGAGCTGGGAATGCCACCGGCCGCGGGAGCGTCGGACCGATAGGCCCGGCGGATCCGGGTCGGTCGGGTACTCAGCTAGGCTCGATCATGAGCGCCCGGCCGACCCGCTTCCCCATCGGGCGCACCCGCTTCACCCACCAGGGCGCGTTGTTGCGCCCGGGCTCGTCTCTGAGATCTCAGCCGCCGTCATCTCGGCGCTGCTTCTCCGTGCGACGTGCCACGTCCCGGAGGTTCGCTTGACATCCCCTTCCTCTCGCCGTGCCCAGTTCTCGGCGAACTCACGTTCCCGTCGCTCCGACGGTGGCCGTTCCCGCTCCCCACGTGGGCGTTCCCGCGCTCCCCAGGAGCGCCCCACTCTCGCCGCAGCACCCCCCGAGGTGCTCTGGACCGTCCCCGAGACGGGCATGCCGTCGTTCGCCGAGCTCGGCCTGCCCCAACCCGTCGTTCAGGCATTGACTGCGAACGGCTTCGTCGAGCCGTTCCCGATCCAGGCCGCGACCCTGCCCGACACGATCGCCGGGCGTGACCTGCTCGGCCGGGGCCAGACCGGCTCCGGCAAGACGCTGGCCTTCGGCCTCGCGCTGCTGTCCCGGCTCGCCGGTGGCCGTGCGCAGGCCCGCCGCCCCCGCGGCCTGGTCCTGGTTCCCACCCGGGAGCTCGCCCAGCAGGTGGTGGACGCGCTGGCGCCGTTCGCGAAGGCGCTCGGCCTGTCCATCACGTCAGTGGTCGGTGGCCTGTCGTTCAACCGGCAGGCGGCCGAGCTGCAGCGCGGCATCGACCTGCTCGTCGCCACGCCCGGCCGGCTCACCGACCACACCACGCAGCGCACCTGTGACCTGTCGGACGTCACCGTCACGGCAATCGACGAGGCCGACCGGATGGCCGACATGGGCTTCCTGCCCCAGGTGCGCAAGATCCTCGACCGCACGCCTGCCGACGGGCAGCGGCTGCTGTTCTCGGCCACGCTCGACGGTGACGTGGGCGCGCTGGTGCGCGAGTACCTGACCGACCCGGTCACCCGCTCGATCGCCTCGGCCACCGCGCAGGTGGAGACGATGGAGCACCACGTCCTCCTGGTCGAGGCCGCCGACAAGCCGCGGGTCGTCGCCGAGATCGCCGCCCGCGACGGGCGCACGATCCTCTTCGTGCGCACCAAGCACGGTGTCGACCGGCTCGTGCGGACGCTGCGGCGCGACGGCATCCACGCCGGCGCGCTCCACGGCGGCAAGGCGCAGAACGCCCGTAACCGCGCGATCTCCGACTTCAAGGACGGAAGCACCCCGGTGCTCGTGGCCACCGACGTGGCCGCGCGCGGCATCCACATCGACGACGTGAGCCTCGTCGTCCACGTGGACCCGCCGACCGACCCGAAGGACTACCTGCACCGCGCGGGCCGCACGGCCCGGGCAGGCGACTCGGGCACCGTCGTCACGATGGTGACGGCAGCCGAGCGGCGCGACGTCGACCGGCTCACCCGGCTCGCCGGAGTCCGTGCCACCAACACCGAGGTCCGTCCGGGCGACGCCGCGCTGGTGCGGATCACCGGTGCCCGTCCGCCGTCGGGCGTGCCGATCGTCGAGCCGCCGAAGCCGAAGCAGAACCCCCGGGGCAGCGGCGGCGGCCGACGGCCACGCGGCGGTGCGGTCCGCGCAGGGGCTGCCCGTTCGGGTGGCCGCGGACGCCGCGGCGACACGGCCGCCTGACCCGGCACCGATCACGAGGCGCAGCACCCCCCCGGGGGTGCTGCGCTTTTCGTTTCTCGAGGCGAAGGACGCCTCAGCGGGCGCGGCGGCCACCCTGCTTCGCCGCGCGGCGTAGCTGCAAGATGCGCAGACCGCCGGGGATGGCCACGAGCAGCAGGCCCGCGACCGCCGACAGGAGCAGCGCCACGCCGGAGGGCAGCGTGCCCGTCCAGACGAGGAAGTTGATCTGCATCGGCGCGTTGTTCTGCAGAACGAAGATCAGCAGGAACAGCAGCACCACCGCAGACAGGACCAGGCCCGTCCACCACCCGCCGGTGCGGGTGCGGGTGACCACCGCCGCCGGCGCAGGGCCGGGGGCGGGGTCGGGGGCGAACGGCGCCGGGGTCGGCACCGTCGGTCCTTCCGGCTCCGGGACGCGGACCGGCCGCATCGCCGGGTTCGTGGCCGGGTCGGCGTGGGGGTCCTCCGGGCCGACGCTGCCGTGCAGCGGGGATCCGGGACGTGCCGTCGCCCGCGTCGGGTCGTCCGCCAATCTGGTTACCTCGCTCCACTCACCTGTACTTTTCGTGCACGTTCGAGCGGAGTATCCCGCAACGGCCGGTACGGGACCGGGCACGGTGCGGCGCGTTCACCGCTGACGACGCACCGTAGCGGTCAGCGGAAAGTCAGCGGCCGTCGCGGCGCATCGGCACGTGGGCGACGCCATCCCAGTCGTAGGCAGGGCCGGTGGGGCGGAACCCGTAGCCGACGTAGAAGCCGGCGAGGTGCTCCTGCGAGTCGAGCACGCACCCGTCATCGCCCACCTCGGCCAGTGCCGCCTCCATCAGCCGCCGCCCGAGCCCTCGCCCACGCGCCGACCGGGCGGTGCACAGCCGTCCGATCCGGAAGTCGGCGCCCGGTTCCCTGAGCAGTCGCACGCAGCCGAGCACCGGCTCGGGTTGCCCGGAGCCACCTAGCCAGTAGTGGCGGGCGCCGTCCTCGAGGTCGCGTCCGTCGAGTTCGCTGTACGGGCACGCCTGCTCCACGACGAACACCTCGACCCGGAGCCGGAGGATGTCGTACAGGGTGCGGGGCTCGAGATCGGCCGCCCAACGTCGGTGCACAGTGGCCGCAATAGCCTCGCTGGTCATGCGAGCCTGCCTACCAGATCAGCCGGTGGCGCGCTGGGCAGGTCCGAAGAGACCTCCGGGCACAACTGTGTGTGCTGCGTCAACGGGCCGCGCACGCGTCGTCGACCACAGCTAACGTGATGTCGTGCGCCACCACGATCTCGTCGTCATTGGCACCGGGTCCGGCAACTCGATCATCGACAGCCGGTTCGACGACCTCGACGTCGCGCTCGTCGAGCACGGCGTGTTCGGTGGCACGTGCCTGAACGTGGGTTGCATCCCGACGAAGATGTACGTCTACCCGGCCGACGTGGCGGAGGCGGTGCGGACCGCGGGCCGCTACGGGATCGACGCGAACATCGACAAGGTTCGCTGGCGCGACATCCGCGACCGCGTCTTCGGCCGGATCGACGCGATCTCGTCCGGTGGCCGGGAGTACCGGGTGCTGCGCTCCCCCAACGTCACGGTCTACGAGGGCCACGCCCGGTTCACCGGGCAAAAGGAGCTCGCCGTGGCACGTACCGACGGCTCCGGCACCGATGCCATCTCCGCCGACCGGATCGTCATCGCCGCCGGAAGCCGGCCGGTCGTTCCGGAGCCGATCGCCTCCTCCGGCGTCCCGTTCCACACGTCCGACACGGTGATGCGGATCGACGACCTGCCCGCCCACGTCCTGATCGTCGGCAGCGGCTACATCAGTGCCGAGTTCGCGCACGTGTTCTCCGCGCTCGGGGCCCGCGTCTCGGTCATCGGGCGCAGCGAGCAGCTGTTGCGCAGCCACGACGAGACCATCGCCGAGCGCTTCACGGCGGTCGCCCGCGAGAAGTGGGACGTCCACCTCGGCCACGAGGTCGCACGCGCGCGGAGCAGCGGCGACGGCGAGGTGGTGCTCGACCTCGCCAACGGCACCGTCCTGCGGGGCGACCTGCTGCTGGTCGCGACCGGGCGGGTGCCCAACGGCGACCGCCTCGACCTCGACCGCACGGGTGTGCCGACCCATCCCGACGGCCGGATCGTGGTCGACGACCAGCAGCGCACGCCGGTCGACGGGATCTTCGCGCTGGGTGACGCGAGCTCACCGCACCAGCTCAAACACGTCGCGAACCACGAGTCGAAGGTGGTGGCGCACAACCTCCTGCATCCGGACGCACCGCGGCGAACCGACCACCGTTTCGTGCCTTCCGCGGTCTTCACCGACCCGCAGATCGCCGCCGTCGGCCTCACCGAGGCCGAGGCCCGGGCCGCGGGCCACGACGTCACCGTCAAGATCCAGGCCTACGGGGACGTCGCCTTCGGCTGGGCCATGGAGGACACCGTCGGCTTCTGCAAGGTGATCGCCGAGCGCGGCAGCGGCCGGCTGCTGGGCGCGCACGTGATGGGGGCCTACGCGGCCACGGTGATCCAGCCACTGATCCAGGCGATGTCGTTCGGCCTCGGAGCGCGGGAGATGGCCACTGGTCAATACTGGATCCACCCCGCTCTGCCCGAAGTGGTGGAGAACGCACTGCTCGGTCTGGATCTGTAGGCGTTCACACCCGATCCGGGGTGCCGTCCACCAGCGAATTCCTGGTAGACAACGTGGCAGTAAGGTCACCCTTCCTTCCTTCGAAACCCACGAGGTGCATGCCCATGACCGTTGCCGAGAGCCCGAGCCGACCAACCGGATCGGCCAAGCCGATCCTCGAAGGCCGGCGCGGAGTGGCGCCGCAGATCGCGGTCTACGTGTTCGTGATCGTCCCGCTACTGGCGCTGATCGCCGCCATCCCGTTCGCATGGGGATGGGGGCTCGGCTGGACGGATGTCGTCCTCGCGGCCGTCTTCTATGTGATCAGCGGCCTCGGTATCACGGTCGGCTACCACCGGTACTTCACGCACGGCTCGTTCAAGGCGAAACGGCCGCTGCGGATCGCCCTCGCCGTCGCCGGCAGCCTGGCGATGCAGGGCCCGGTGATCGACTGGGTGGCCGACCACCGTCGGCACCACGCGTTCTCCGACAAGGAGGGCGACCCGCACTCGCCGTGGCTCTTCGGCACGGGACCGGGCGCACTGGCCCGCGGGTTCTGGCACTCGCACATGGGGTGGCTGTTCGAGCGCGACCAGACCAACGAGGCGCGCTTCACTCCCGACCTGCTCGCCGATCGCGACATCGTCCGGGTCGACCGCCTGTTCATCGCGTGGTCGACGACCACGCTGCTCGCCCCGGCGCTGCTCGGCGGGCTTCTGACCTGGTCGTGGTGGGGCGCGCTCACCGGGTTCTTCTGGGCCGGCCTGGTGCGCGTCGCGCTGCTGCACCACGTGACCTGGTCGATCAACTCCATCTGCCACATGATCGGCGACCAGCCGTTCGCCGCCCGCGACCACTCGCGCAACGTCTGGCCGCTGGCCGTGCTCAGCTTCGGTGAGTCGTGGCACAACCTGCACCACGCCGACCCCACCTGTGCCCGCCACGGGGTGCAGCGCGGGCAGGTGGACATCTCCGCCCGGGTGATCCGGATCTTCGAGAAGCTGGGCTGGGCCCACTCCGTGCGCTGGCCCACCCCGCGCCGGTTGGAGAAGCTCGCCCGCACCGCCGCCTGACCTGCCGGTCAGCTCGCGGGGCGCTCCTGCTCGATCCCGTCCCTGCTGCTCGTCCCGTTCGATCCCGCACCGGCGGGGTCGAACGGGACGGCCGGCGGAGTCTCGCCCCGGATCTCGGCCACCAGCCGCGTGACGTCGGCCATGATCGCGGCGGTGGCGCCGTCGAGCGCCGAACGCGTGCGCGGCCCGCCGACCCACGCGGAGAGGTCGACGGGAGGTCCGGCCACCACCGTCACGTTGCGCCGGGGCAGCAGCCGGGGACGCGCGGTGCCCGGCGGAAGCACGTCCTGCGTGCCCCAGTTGGCCACCGGGATCACCGGAGCGCCCGTGACCAGCGCGATCCGGCCGATCCCGTTCTTCGCCTTCATCGGCCAGCCGTCGGGGTCGGCGGTGTAGGTGGCCTCCGGGTAGAACGCCACGATCTCGCCGCGCTTGATGGCGGCGATCGCGTCGCGGTAGGCGTCGCCGGCACGCGCCGAGGCGCGGTACACGGGGATGTGGCCGCCCCGCCCGAGCACCGAGCGGACGATCGGCACGTTCCACAACTCCGACTTCGCGAGGAAACGCGGCATCCGGCCGTGGGACACGGTGAACGCGACGTTGAAGATCGGGTCCGAGAACGACACGTGGTTGATGGCCAGCAGCGCTCCGCCCGTGCGAGGCAGGTGCTCGCCGCCTCGCCAGGCGATCCGCGTGCCGAACATCGCGAACGGCCAGATCACCGCAATGGCGAGCCCGTACCAGAAACCCGCGCTGCGCCAGCGGCGGGAGAAGGTCAGCACGAGCTTCTGCCACTCCGTGAGCGGCCGTTCCGCCATCATGTGTCCTCCTCGCACGGGTCCGCGTCCGTCCGGACGCCGATCCTGATCATTTCAGGCATCCGCCGGGCCGCCCCGTCGACGCCGGTGTACCCGTCGCGGTGCGGTGAGCGTCACAGGGCCGGCAGGGCTCAGGCGACGGTGCCCGCCACCGGGACCGCATCGGGCAGGCCGGGCAGGCCGTCGAGGCTGCGCGCGTTCCGCTCCGCGTGGTAGCGCGCGATCCGCTCGTCGTCGCGGCTGCGCCACACGGCGTCGAGGGTCTCGCGCTCCTCCACCAGGTCCATGCGGGGCACCGCGTAGCCGCAGGAGTCGGCCACCCTGGCCACATCCACGACGATCACCGCGCGCAGGTACGGGCGACGTTGCTCCCCTGCCTCACCGAAGCCTGCCAGAACCTTCTCGAACCCGGGATCGCCGGGTGTGACCGCACGGCCGGTCCCGTGCAGGCGCACGATGCTGGGGCGGCCGTCGAACGCGCAGAACATCACGCAGATCCGGCCGTTCTCCCGCAGGTGCGCAATGGTCTCCACGCCGCTGCCGGTGAGGTCCAGGTAGCCGAAGGTGTGCTCGTCGACCATGCGGAAGGTGCCCATGGTGCCCTTGGGCGAGAGGTTCACCAGCCCGTCCGCTTCGAGCGGTGCTGTGGCGACGAAGAAGACCGGCTGCTTCTCGATCCAGGCGGCCATCGTCGCATCGACGCCTTCGTAGACCTTCGCCATGATCCCGACACTACGGCCGTTGCGGACGGCCGACGAGCGGTTGTGAGCCACTTCCGCGTGTGCGGGCGTAATGACGCCCGGCCTTCGCGCGGTTCCCGCATGCGTCCATGGAGCACCAGCGCCGCGTGCCGTTGCGCGACGTGTCGTGGAACCAGAGCACACAGCTCGGGTGGGCGCAGCCCCGGACGCGGTCGGGTCGCTCGGCGAGAAGGCGCAGGTGGTCGACGGCTGCATCCCAGGCCGCGCGCCAGTCCGGGTCGACCTCGACGAGCTCGCCCGGGCGTCCGTCGGATCCGAGTACCGGCCGGCGGGTGCCGCGGGCGAGCACCGCGTTGAGCGGGCCGGGGTCGTTCTGTTCCAGCTGGGCCCGCAGGGCCGCCCTGGCCTCCCGCAGGGAGGCCTCCGACCCACCGGCGTAGCCGTGTTCGGCGAGCCAGTCCGATGCCCCGTTCGGCTCGTCGAACAGGTCGCGGGGGGCGCCGCCCTCATTCCACTCGGTGTTCACCAGGTCGAGGGAAAGGGGCTCCCCGTACAGTGGCCGTTCCGTCACTGCGACAGCCTAACCCCCTCTGCACCGTTGACAGGTAAGGGCAGGTCAGGGCAGCGTGAGGATCTCCGCGCCGGTGGCCGTGACCAGCACCGTGTGCTCGAACTGGGCGGTGTGAGCGCGGTCCTTGGTGACGACGGTCCAGTCGTCGGGCCAGATGTCGTAGTCGATGGTGCCGAGCGTGATCATCGGCTCGATCGTGAAGGTCATACCCGGCTCGAGGATGGTGTGCACGTTCGGCTCGTCGTAGTGCAGCACCACCAGGCCGCTGTGGAACGAGCGGCCGATGCCGTGGCCGGTGAAGTCGCGCACCACGCCGTAGCCGAAGCGCTTGGCGTAGGACTCGATCACCCGGCCCACGACGTTGAGCTCGCGCCCCGGACGCACCGCCTTGATCGCTCGCATGGTGGCCTCACGGGTGCGCTCGACGAGGAGGCGGTCCTCCTCGGAGACCTCACCGGCCAGGAAGGTGGCGTTGGTGTCGCCGTGGACTCCGCCGATGTAGGCGGTGACGTCGATGTTGACGATGTCCCCGTCCTCGATCACGGTGGAGTCGGGGATGCCGTGGCAGATCACCTCGTTGAGGCTGGTGCAGCACGACTTGGGGAAGCCCTTGTAGCCCAGCGTCGACGGGTAGGCCCCGTGGTCGATCAGGAACTCGTGCACCACCCGGTCGACCTCGTCGGTGGTGACACCCGGCGCCACCGCCTCGCCACCGGCCTGCAGCGCCTGCGCGGCGATCCGGCTGGCCACACGCATGGCCTCGATCACGTCGGGTGTCTGCACCCACGGATCGTTGCTGCGGGACGGGCGGTCCTTGCCGACGTACTCCGGACGCGGGATCTGAGCGGGTACGGGACGGGTCGGGGAGACGGTGCCGGGGGTCAGCAACGTGCGGGCGGGCATGGCCCCAGTCTAAGCGCCGTGCGGGCTGGTCGGCCGCTCAGCGCATCGCGCGCTGATCGGCACGGTGGGACACCAGCAACGACAGCGCCCGCCATCCGATCAGCAGCACCGCGAGGGACACCACGGTGACCACCGCGAAGCTCAGCGGGAGCCGCCAGGTGAAGGCGGCCCGCAGCAGGAGTCCGAGCACGGCCGTGCCGGCCAGCACCACCGCACCGGCCCGGAAGCCGACCGGGTGGGCCCGCACGACCGGGGTGGCCCAGGACGCGACCAGACCGATCAGGAACGGGGCCGCGGTGGCGAGCAGACCCGACAGGCTCTCGGCCTCGGCGTGGCTGATCCGGCCGACAGCGGCGAAGACGACCACCGCGATCACATCGGCCGCGAACGCGAGCGCGGGGATCCGGCGGGGAGACATGCACTCCAGCGTAAGCGCCCGAGCGCCGTTCCGGCTCTGATCGTCGCGTTCCGATCAGCCGATCGTGGTGAGAAACCGCTCCGCCACCTCCACGGCGGGCGCGGAGGACCCCGCGTCGACCACGAGTACGGCGAACGCAACGTCCCCTCGGTACCCGACGAACCACCCGTGCGCCCGGCCGCCTCCGGTGAACTCGGCGGTGCCCGTCTTGCCGTACACCTCGCCGAGCCCGGCCAGCCGGCTCGCCGTGCCCTCGGTGACCACCGCGCGCATCATGGGCCGCAGCTGGTCCAGCTCCGCCACGCTCGGCCCGGTGGCTGCCCGCAGCACCTGGGTGGGCCGGTCGCGCAGCAACTGCGGCACCACCGGTGAACCGTGGGCCACCGTGGCGGCGGCCAGCGCCATCCCCAGCGGGGTGGCAAGCACCTGGCCCTGCCCGAACCCGTCCTCGGCACGCTGGACGGCGTCGTCCGACGCCGGCACCGAGCCGGTGATCGTGGTGAGCGCGGGCACCACGTAGTCGGCACCCAGACCGAACCGCAGCGCCGCCGCCTGCAGCGCGCTCCCGTTGAGCTGCGACGCGAGACGCGCGAATGTGGTGTTGCAGGAGCGGGCGAACGCCGTGCGCAGCGGAACGGTGCCGAGGTCGAGGCGTTCGGAGTTGGGCACCGGCCGCCCACCGATGACCATGGTGCCGGGACAGGCCACCGGAGAGGTCTCGGTGAGCCCCTCTTCGGTCACCGCCGCGGCCGCCGTGACGATCTTGAAGGTGGAGCCCGGCGGGTAGCGCCCGGTCAGGGACAGCGCACCGCCGGCGTCGGCAGCGTCGTTCTGGGCCACGGCCAGCACGTCACCGGTGGACGCCGACACGGCGACGAGCATCGCCTGCTGAGGCACCGGCTCCACGGCGTCCTCGCCTGCGGCCTGCACCGCGCGGTCCATGCCGATGGTGACCGTGCTGCCCGGGTGGGGTGGTTCCTCGACCAGCGCGCGGATCGTGGCGCCGTTCGAGTCGGCCAGCACCACCGACCACCCTGCGACCCCCTCGAGCTGCGCGGCCGTCTCGTTGCGGATCGCGGGCAGCACCTGCCGGCCGAAGTCGGCATCGGGCGCCAGCAGCCGCTGGGAGCTGCTGAAACGGACCCCGGGCAGATCGTGGATGGCGGGCTTCACCGTCTGGTAGTCGACGTCACGCAGCACGGCGACGGGGTAGGCCTGCCCGTCGGGCGTGCGGGCGGCACCCTCGGTGATCGAGGTCTGCGTGATCTGTGGGTCCAGCGGCCCGAGCGCGCGGGCGAGGGCGTCGGTGACGCCGGGCAGGTCACCCGTGGCCTTCCGGTCCAGGAGCACCGAGACGACCGGAGTGGCTGCGAGCACGGGAACCCCGGCGCGGTCGACGACGGGCGCAGGTGGGGCCGGGTCGGTGCGCAGCGCCAGCCGTTGCCGGGCCGCCAGGTCGGGATGCACCACCGTGGGCGCCCAGCGCACGGCCCAGCCGTGCTCCTTGTCGGGGGCGGGCACCAGCTCGAGCTCGTTCAGGTAGGCCCACGTGCGATCCGGGCCGAGGTGCCAGGTCATCTCCACGGACGCCGCGGCGCGCTCGGTGGCGGTGCGCACCTGGGCGACCTCGGCCACCAGCGTGGCCGGAGCCAGCGCCTCGCGGGTGGCGACCATCAGCTGACCTGCGGCCGCGGGCGCGTCGGTGAAGGCGGCCGCCCCCATGTCGTCGCCTGCCGACCAGGCCGCGACGAAAGCGGTGGCCGTCTTCTCCGGGCCGTCGTCCCCGAACAGCCCACACCCGGCCGTGAGCACCAGGACCGGCAGCGCCGCGAGGAGCGCAGGCAACCGCCGGGCGGTCCGAACCGGACGGCAAGGATGCACCCGGTCAGTATGCCGAGCTGCGTTGTTCGCCGCTCCGGACGATCTTTACTCGGGAGTACGCGAGTCTCGGGCGTCGACGACGGTGCACCACGGGGAGTCCTCTGACGGGCGCAGCCGAACGGGTGAGCCACGGCTACCATCCCGCGACACCATGACGGAAGGACGAACCCTCCCCATGCAGATCACCCCGACCCCGCTCCCCGGGTCCGCGCTGATCGACCTGACACTCCTGGAGGACGACCGCGGCTTCTTCGCGCGGATGTTCTGCCGGCAGGAGTTCATCGAAGCCGGTCTCGAACCCCTGGTCGAACAGGCGAACGTCTCGTTCAACCACAAGGCCGGCACCCTTCGCGGGCTGCACTACCAGCTCGAACCGAACGCGGAGACCAAGCTGGTGCGCTGTTCCCGCGGCGCGATCTACGACGTCATCGTCGACCTGCGTGCGGAGTCCCCCACCTATCTCCGGTGGTTCGGGGCCGAGCTCACCGCGGACAACCGCACAGCGATGTACGTGCCGCGCAGCTTCGCGCACGCCTACCTCACCCTCACCGATGGCGTCGAGGTTTCCTACCAGGTCAGCACGCCCTACACGCCGGGCGCCGAACGCGGCCTGCGGTGGGACGACCCCACGATCGGCATCGACTGGCCGATCCCGCCGGTGATCGTCTCCGACAAGGACGCGAACTGGCCGCTGCTGTCCGAAGCGTCGGTGGAGGCCCGATGATCATCCTGGACACCGCGCTGCAGAGGCGCGAGGCCGAGGGCCGTCCCATCCGGGTCGGCATGATCGGCGCCGGTTTCATGGGCCGCGGCCTGGCCAACCAGATCGTCAACTCGGTGCCGGGCATGCTGCTCGTCGCCGTCGCGAACCGCACACTCGCCCACGCCGAGCGCGCCTACGCCGAGGCCGGCGTCGAGCCCGTGCGGGTGGAGAACGCCGGCGAGCTCGACGCGGCGATCGAGAAGGGCACCCCGGCCGTTCTCGAGGACGCGTTCGAGCTGATCAAGGCCGTGCACCTGGACTGCGTCGTCGATGTCACCGGTGCGGTCGAGTTCGGCGCCCGGGTCACCGTCGCGGCCATCGAGCGCGGCCTGCCCGTCGTCACGATGAACGCCGAGCTGGACGGCACCGTCGGTCCGCTGCTCGCGCACCGCGCCCGCGAGGCGGGCGTCGTACTGACCGGCGCCGACGGCGACCAGCCCGGCGTACAGGCCAACCTGCTGCGGTTCGTGAAGGGTCTCGGCGTCACGCCGCTCGTCGCGGGCAACATCAAGGGCCTGCAGGACGAGTACCGCACCCCCACCACGCAGAAGGCGTTCGCCGAGCGTTGGGGCCAGGACCCGTACATGGTCACGAGCTTCGCGGACGGCACCAAGATCTCGTTCGAACAGGCGATCGTCGCCAACGCGTTCGGCCTCACCGTGCCGAAGCGGGGCATGAACGGCTGGGACCACGAGGGCCACGTCGACGAGCTCACCACCCGCTACGAGGTGGACGAGCTGCGCGAGCTGGGCGGGATCGTCGACTACGTCGTGAAGGCGAAACCAGGCCCCGGCGTCTTCGTGCTCGGCACCCACGACGACCTGAAGCAACGCCACTACCTGGAGCTCTACAAGCTCGGTACGGGCCCGCTGTACTCCTTCTACACGCCCTACCACCTGTGCCACTTCGAGGTGCCCAACTCGGTGGTGCGGGCCGTCGACTTCGGCGACGCCGCGCTCGCTCCACCGGCCGGTCCGCGCGTCGACGTGGTCGCCACGGCCAAGCGCGACCTGCGAGCCGGCGCGACCGTCGACGGCCTCGGCGGGTACGACACCTACGGCGTGGCGGAGGCGTGCGCGGTCGTGCGCGCCGAGAACCTGCTGCCGATGGGGGTGGCCGAGGGGTGCCTGCTCAGGAGGGACGTCCCGAAGGACACCGTGCTCACCTACGGGGACGTGACGCTGCCTCCTGGCCGGCTCGTCGACCAGTTGCGCGAGCAGCAGGAGAAGCTCTTCGCCTGACGCCACCGGGACCAACTCTGCCCTCGCGTCCGTTCCCACCCAGCGCTGATCGAGCGATCCTGACGGGGAGGTGAACGGGTTGCTACGGGATGCAGAGACAGGAGTGACCCGCCGGGTTCGACGATCGCCGTTCCGACCGACGTGAAAGGTGGACCGATGGGTTCCTTCGCCGACCACCGCTGTGTCGGACGTCGCGTCGAGCAGGCACGAGGCGCACGGCCGACCGCTGCCGGAAGGTCGGCACCCGCGTCCGGCGAGAAGTGGGCGGCGGTCCTGGCGTTGCAGCGCCAGGTGGGCAACGCCGCGCTCACGCGGATGCTGGAGGAGCGCGAGGCTACCGGCAGGCCGCACGCCCACGGCACGGTCAACGGCCACGGCGTGCCCGTGCAGCGCAACGTCGGCCTCGAGATCGAGGACAGCAACTGGCACACATCCGGCGAGGGCGGCCGACGCCTGCCGAAGGGCACACCGGTCGTCCATCGCAACTACTTCCAGTTGCAAGCCGAGGACCCGGACAACGTGGAGATGGTCACCGATCCCCCGGGGATGGCCAACCGCGGCGACTACGACCGGATGAAGGCCTCGATGGGCAGGCTGGAGTCCGAGCTCATCTCCCAGCAGTACCGGGCGGGTATGGCGGGAAATGCGGCGCGGTTCCGCGCGAACCGGCTGGAGGGCGGCGTATCCGACGCGTTCCTGCTGCCGGGGGCGAGATGGGCTCCCCACCTGCAGGTCACCGCAGGTGTTCCGCTCGCCGGGATCCCGACGTTCTTCGAGCGTCTGAAGCGCGAGCAGGTCAACGTGCAGACGCGGCAGGCCGACCAGGTCGACGCGCGGCTGAGGAGCCTGCTCCAGCTGCCTGCGGCAGCAACCGCACCCTCGCCGGCGACGGTGGGAGGCTCCAGGAGCGATGAGCCTTCCGGTCCGGAATACCGGGCACCCAGCAGGGAACTCCTCGGTTTCACCGCATTGTTGAACCACTACCTGTTCGAGGGAGCGAACAGGCCGCACGCCCAGTTCGCCAAGGCCGTCTACGCGGTCATGGCCCGCACCGACTTCGCGGCCTCGTTCGCCCTCCTCGAGAAGCAGGAGCAGGTTTCGATCGCCGAGCACCTCACCGAGTGGGTCGACGTGATGGTGAGCAGCTTCGCCTACGACACGGCGGCCGAGACGTACGGCTCGCCTGCCGGACCAGTGCTCGGAGCCGAGATCAGGGACGCCTTCGGCGAGGGGGAATCCACGAGGGCAGGCCGGGTCACCACGTCCCGCGAGGACTGGCTGCGGGGCATGGTGAACGGGCACGATCTCCTCAGCACGCATGGCCGCGAAGCCGATCCGAGCCGGGGCGACACCGAACAGCAGCGACTCGGCCGGGACGTCGACGTCCGGGAGGACGCGCAGTGGCGGCCGGCGCTGAACGAGTCGCTCACGGACCTCCGCCAGCTCATGCAGGGGCTGGGCCAGCTCAAGGACCGGACCGACAGCGTCACCTACCGGAACAGCGTTTCCAACCAGAACCGCGGGGTACCAGCGGTCATCGTCGAGGTGCGCCACACCACGGGAGTGCGGCCGGGCGCCGGCGGCTGGATCCCCACCGCCGACGGCATCTACGACGCGGTCGAGGCGGCCATCGGGAACGCGGCCACGGTGCGCGAGGGCACCGGGACACGCACGGACACCGTGGTGCCGGAACCGAGCGTGCAACCGAACCCGGCGATCCGCCAGGACACCTCGCGGGAGGCGATCATCCGCCGGGCCAGAAACGGCGTGCAGGACCTGTTGCTGAAGACCCGAAAGCTCGCACTGCGGCGCTGACGTCCACGGTTGCGCCGCTCCCCACCATCGTCCCGGGCGGGTCGCAGATCAGCCGACAGCGGAAGATGGGCCCGTGACCGACGATCCGGACCTCGCCGCCACGGAGGCGGCCCGGCCGCAGCGACCGCGCAGCGTACGGGCGCGCAAGGCCGTCCTCGACGCGACGAACGAGCTGCTCAGCGAGGGCGGCCTCCCCGTGGCGACGATCGACGCGATCAGCGCCCGGTCCGGTGTCAGCAAGGCGACGATCTACAAGCACTGGCCCAGCCGCACCGCCGTGGCGGCCGAGGCGTTCGGGCTGCGGATGTCCAGCGCGCTGCCACTGCCCGACACGGGCTCGGCCCGCGGCGACTTCACCACCCAGGTCCGCCTGGTCAGCGAGTTCTACGCCAGCCCGGCGGGCACCGTCTTCGCCCAGCTGCTCGCGGCCTCGGTCACCGACGCCGAGGCCGCCCACTTCTTTCGCACGTTCTTCCTCGCAGGCAGGCGAGAGGCGATCGCGGAGCTGTGGCGGCGCTCGAAGGACCGTGGCGAGGTGCGGTCCGACGTCGATGTGGAGGTCGCCCAGGACATCCTGTTCGGCCCGTTGGTCTTCCGCCTGCTGAGCGGCCACGCGCCCCTCACCGAGGAGCAGGCCGCGCAGATCGCCGACGCCGCCCTGAACGGGCTGCTCACCGAGGCCGGCGGAAAGCGGAACGGCGCCGTCGGGTCCTCCTAGGAGCCACATCCGGCCGAAGGCGGCTGCGCCCGGTCGGGCGGACCGCTCTCCCGGCGTGCCTCGATCAGCGCCGCAATCCCGTCGAGCACCCGCTGCAGGCCGAACTCGAAGTGGTCGAACATCGAGGTGAACGCCCCGGCCTCGCCCACCTTGCTCAGCATCGGGAGCTTCCCCTCGACGACGGCAGGCCCGACGTACTCGCCCTGGATCGCCCACCATTCGTCGTCGCTGACCCCGGTGCTGTCCGCCGCCTGCATCGCCTCGATCGTGGTCTTGGCCAGCCCCGCGACGAACGAGCTGAGCAGCACCACGGCGGCGAGCATCTCGTGCTCGTCGAGGCCGATCCCGTCGACGGCGAGCAGGGTGACGTCGGTGGATGCCATCGAGTTCGGCCCGAGCATCGGCCGCCCCTGCGCGACCTGCAGGATCCACGGGTGGCGCAGGTAGAGCGCCCATTCCTGACGGCCGAACTCCTCGAGGCGTTGACGCCAGTCGCCCGTCACCGATCGCGCGGCCGCCAGGTCCTCGGCGTACACCTCGTCGACCATCAGGTCGATCAGTTCGGCCTTGCCCGGCACGTACCGGTAGAGCGACATCGCCCCGACGCCGAGCGCCGCGGCGATCCGCCGCATCGACAGCGCGCCCAGCCCTTCGGCATCGGCCACGTCGATCGCGGCGCGCACGATCCGCTGGACGGACAGCCCGGGCCGCGGGCCGCGGGTCGGCTCCTCCGGCGTGCCCCACAGCAGTTCCAGGCTGCGCCGAAAGTCCCCGCCACCACTCTGCACAGAAGTCATTTGCCGACGATCCTAGAACTGGGTACGTTGTACGAAGAAACACGTACAGCGTACTCAGTAAAGGGGGGATCGTGGCAGCCGAACGGAACGCCGTAGTGGCGGAGGGGCTCGGGAAGCGCTTCGGCGACAAGGTGGCGCTGGACGGGTTCGACCTGACCGTGGCCGAGGGCTCGGTGTGCGGACTGCTCGGACCCAACGGCGCCGGGAAGACCACGGCCGTGCGTGTGCTCGCCACGCTGCTTCGCGCCGACGCCGGGCGCGCGGAGGTGGCGGGGTTCGACGTGGCCCGCGAAGCCGCGATGGTCCGCCGGCAGATCGGCCTCACGGGCCAGCAGGCCACGGTGGACGACATCCTCACCGGCCGGGAGAACCTGATCATGTGGGGCCGGCTCTTCCACCTCGGTTCCCGGGCCGCCGCCCGCCGGGCCGACGAGCTGCTCGAGCAATTCGGGCTCACCGACGCGGCTCACCGGCGGGCGAAGCTCTACTCGGGTGGCATGCGCCGCCGCCTCGACATCGCCAGCAGCCTGGTGCTCGCCCCGCGCGTGTTCTTCCTCGACGAGCCGACAACCGGGCTCGACCCGCGCAACCGCGGCGAGGTGTGGAATGCGCTGCGCGGCTTGGTCGCAGGCGGCACCACGGTGCTGATGACCACCCAGTACCTCGACGAGGCCGACCAGCTCGCCGACCAGATCGTCGTGCTCGACGGCGGCCGAAAGGTCGCCGAGGGCACACCGTCGCAGCTCAAGTCGCAGGTCGGCGGCGACCGGATCGACATCCTGCTCCGCGACGAGGCGGACGTGCCGGCCGCTGCGGCCCTCCTGGCCCGCATCACCGGCGCCGAACCGGATGTCGACGCCCCGCTGCGGCGGCTCAGCGTGTCGGTGCGGGGCCGCGTCGCCACGCTCACGGAGGTGGTCAGGGCGCTCGACCACGACGGCCTCGTGGCCGAGGACATCGGCCTACGCCGCCCGACCCTCGACGAGGTCTTCCTGCGGCTGACGGGCCGCCCTGCAGAGCCGTCCACCACCCGTGAGCCCGAGAAGACGGAGGTCGCCGCATGACCACGCTGACCGCTCCCCCGCGGGCGAGCTCACTGCGCTGGGTCCTCACCGACTCCTGGACGGTCGCCCGCCGTGATCTCATCCACTGGACCCGCAACCCGACCGTGATCGTCGCCGGGTTGGCCTTCCCGATCATGTTCGTGCTGCTCTACGGGTACGTCTTCGGCAGCGCGATGATCGTGCCGGGCGGCGTGGACTACCGCGAGTTCCTGATGCCCGGCATGTTCGCGCAGACGATGATGTTCGGGGCGGCCGCCACGATCTCCGCCGTCGCCGCCGACAGGGCCAGGGGCGTCACCGACCGGTTCCGATCCATGCCGATGGCCCAGCCCGCGGTCGTCGTGGGGCGCAGCACCGCCGACATCGTCAACTCGGTGCTCGACCTCGCCGTGCTCGTCGGGTGCGGGCTACTCGTCGGATGGAGCCCGAACGCCGGCCTGCTGCCCACGCTCACGGCATTCGGCCTGCTGCTCCTGCTCCGGTTCGCGATGATCTGGGTGGGCATCTACCTCGGCCTCATCGTCAGCGAGGAGGCCGCGGGCACCACGTGGGCACTGCTCTTCCCGCTCACGATGATCTCCAACACCTTCGTCTCGCCGTCGCTGATGCCCCCGTGGCTGGGCACCATCGCCGAGTGGAACCCGCTGTCCGCCACGGTCGCGGCCACGCGCGAGCTGTTCGGCAACAACGTGCCCGAACTGGTGGGCACCTCGTGGCCGGCACAGAACGCCATGCTGCTCGCGGTGGCGTGGCCCGTGGTGATCGTGGCGGTGTTCCTGCCGCTGGCCGTGCGCCGCTACCACTCCGCGGTGCGCTGAGCCGAGCTATCCCTTGCGTCCGACGGCGCCGAACTCGTCGACGGCCACGGGAACACCGAGGTCGACGGCGTCCGGCCGCCACAGCGGGCAGGCGACGACCCCCGGCTCGAGCAGCTCCAGCCCGTCGAAGTACTGGGCGATCTGCTCGGGGGTGCGCAGGGTGTAGGGCAGCGAGCCTGCCTGGTTCCACATCTCGATGGCCGCGTCGAACGGCCCACCGTCGGTGGTGCCGTCCGCGACCACCAGGTAGCTGCCCGACGGCAAGGCGGCCACCAGCGCTCCGACGACCTCCCGCGCACGCTCGAAGTCGGGCACGTGCCCGAGGATGTTCATGAGCATGAGCGCGATCGGCCGGGTGAAGTCGAGGCTCTGTGCGGCAACCTCGAGGATCCGGGGGGTGTCGAACAGGTCCGCGTCGATGTAGGTGGTGGCGCCCTCCGCGGAGCTGAGGAGGAGCGCGCGGGCGTGCGCGAGCACGATCGGGTCGTTGTCGACGTAGACGATGCGGGACTCGGGGGCCACCCGCTGGGCCACCTCATGGGTGTTGTCCACAGTGGGCAGGCCGGTGCCGATGTCGAGGAACTGCCGAATTCCGGCCTCCCCGGCGAGATGCCGGACGGCCCGCGCGAGGAATTGCCGCGAGGAGCGGGCGATGTCGACGATCGGCGGGAAGAGCTCGCGGAACTCGTCGCCGACGTGGCGGTCGACCTCGTAGTTGTCCTTGCCGCCGAGCCAGTAGTTCCAGATGCGCGGGGAGTGGGCAACGCTGGTGTCGATCACCGATGCCTGCCCGAGACCGGATCCGTCCTCCGTCACGCTCATGACCTCCTGCCGGGTTGGGGATGCTGCGTCCACCCTAGGCGAAGGTGATCAGAAGAGGATCGTGGCGAAGCTGCCGACCTGTGTGAAGCCGATCCGGTCGTATGCCGAGCGGGCCACGCGGTTGAAGCCGTTGACGTAGAGACTCGACACGCGGCCGAGGGCGGCCAGGCGCTCGACCACGGCGGCGGTGCCGGCCGTGCCCAGCCCCTGGCCACGGAGGCTGGGATGCACCCAGACGCCCTGGATCTGCCCCACCTGGCGGGACAGCGCGCCGATCTCCGCCTTGAACACCACCTCGCCGCCCTCGAAACGGGCGAACGCCCGCCCCGCTGCCACCAGCTCGGCCACGCGGGACCGGTAGCCGACCCCGCCATCGCCTGCGCGCGGGTCGATGCCCACCTCCTCGGTGAACATCGCGACCGCCGCCGGCAGGTAGCGGTCCAGCTCGTCGGGGCGGACCGCGCGAACGTACGGGTCGGCGGCGACCGCTGGCGCGCCCGCCAGCGCCATCAGCGGCTGGTCGGCACGCACCTCACGGGCGGGCGCCCAGTGCCCGGCGAGGTCGTCCCACAACGGCAGCACCAGCTCGGCCCGACCGACCAGCGAGGAGCACGTGCGCCCGTATCGGCGGGCCCGGTCGGCGAAGCTGCGTAGAGCCGCGCGCTCACCCCGCAGCGGCACGAGGTTGGCGCCGGAGAAACACAGACCGTCGAAACGGGAGCCGACGCCCCACAGCTCACCCCCGAGACGCCAGGGATCCAGCCCCGCCACCTCGACGCGGGCGGCGACCATGCAGGCGGCAACGGGATCACTCTCGAGGACCGCGCAGACGTCCGCGCGGTCCCGGTCGTCGAGGAGCCGCGCTCCGGCGACACGAAGCACCCCATCACGATGCCAGACGGCCGCCGCCATGCACACGACGGGATGGGTCTGAGCACTCCGAAATATCGCCGCGCACGGTAGTCGTGCACCCGATGGCACCCATGCGAGAACCGCCCCGCTCGTCCGGGACATGATCGTGGCGCCCGTTGTGTGCTCGCTCGGCGCTCTGGCCGCGCGAGACCGGGCCGCTCACCAGAGGGCGACGGAACGCAGGTCCGCTGCGCTCACCCCACGGTGACCTGCGGCTCGCCCTCCTCCTCGATCGACTCGGCGATCTTCATCGCCTCCTCGATCAGCGTCTCGACGATGGCGTGCTCCGGGACGGTCTTGATCACCTCGCCGCGGACGAAGATCTGACCCTTACCGTTGCCTGACGCCACGCCGAGATCGGCTTCACGGGCCTCCCCCGGACCGTTGACGACGCAGCCCATGACGGCCACCCGCAGCGGCACCTCCATGCCGGTGAGGCCGGCCGTGACCTCGTCGGCGAGCTTGTAGACGTCCACCTGGGCGCGCCCGCACGACGGGCAGGAGACGATCTCGAGCTTGCGGGGTCGGAGGTTGAGCGACTGCAGGATCTGCGTGCCGACCTTGATCTCCTCCACCGGAGGCGCGGAGAGCGAGACGCGGATCGTGTCGCCGATGCCCTGGCGCAGCAGCGCGCCGAACGCCACGGCCGACTTGATCGTGCCCTGGAACGCCGGTCCCGCCTCCGTGACGCCGAGGTGCAGCGGGTAGTCGCAGGACTCGGCCAGCAGCTCGTAGGCGCGCACCATGACGACCGGGTCGTTGTGCTTGACCGAGATCTTGATGTCGTGGAAGTCGTGCTCGGCGAAGAGGCCCGCCTCCCACAGCGCGGACTCGACGAGCGCCTCCGGCGTGGCCTTGCCGTACTTCTCCATCAGGCGCTTGTCGAGCGAGCCCGCGTTGACGCCGATGCGGATCGGGGTGCCGTGGTCCTTGGCGGCGGCCGCGATCTCCTTGACCTTGTCGTCGAACTTCTTGATGTTGCCCGGGTTGACGCGCACGGCGGCGCAGCCCGCCTCGATCGCCGCGAAGACGTACTTGGGCTGGAAGTGGATGTCGGCGATCACCGGGATCTGCGACTTCTTCGCGATGGCGGGAAGCGCGTCGGCGTCGTCCTGGCTGGGGCACGCGACCCGGACGATGTCGCAGCCCGCCGCGGTGAGCTCGGCGATCTGCTGGAGGGTCGCGTTGACGTCAGAGGTGAGGGTGGTGGTCATCGACTGCACGGAGATCGGGTACTCGGATCCGACTCCGACGGGACCGACCTGCAGCTGCCGGGTGGACCGGCGAGGGGCCAGGGTCGGCGCGGGAGGTGCGGGCATGCCCAGTGAGACGCTCACGGCGCCCAGTATCCTCCGACACCCTCCACCGCCGCTGGCGGCGTGCTCGGGAGCACTCTCTCGTGCACGGAGGGCTACGTGCGGCCCGTGTCCTCCTGGGCCTTGCGCAGCGTCGACGAGTGCGGCAGCCAGGTGGCGAGCTCCACCGGCCATCCGTCAGCCTCGAGCAACGAGACGACTGCGGGGTCGTCGTCGAGCACCGACACCACACTCCGCACTGTGGAGAGCTTCCGCAGCACCTCGCGCTTGACCCAGCGAGCCGGCCGCCGGTCGTCGTCGGCGCGCATGACGAGCGGCTCCACCGGTAGGTCGTGGCGCACCAGCCAGTCCTCGGTGAGCCGCCGGGTGCGCTCGGGCCGGCCGGTCAGGTAGAGCACATCGTGGGCCGCGAGCGCGGCACGAACCCGCTCAGCGCCCTCGACGAGGAGCGGATCGCGGTCGGCCGACTGGAAGAAGTGCTCCCAGCGCTGGGGGCGGGCCTCCAGGTGGTGCAACCGGTGACGGACGTCGGCGAGCACACCGTCGATGTCGAACACGGCGAGAGGGTTGCCCTCGGAGTACGGGTCACGCGGAACCACGGGTGGAGCGGGGACACCCGCCGCGCTGATAGTCACACCTTCAATTATCCAGGTCGCGCAGCAGCCCGCCGCAGGTCGTGGCGGGCACCACGTTTCCGGCGATGACCTGCGGCGATGCCGTCAAGCGCGCTGCCAGGAGAGCCGTCAGAAGAGCTGGACCGGGTTGATGATGTCGGCGACGAACAACAACGCGCTCCACCCGATGAACACCAGCGCCACGACGTAGGCCACCGGCATCAGCTTCGCGACGTCGACCGGACCAGGGTCGGGCAGCCCGCGCAGCTTCGCGATCCGGCGCTTCACCGCCTCCCAGATCGCCGGGAAGATCTGACCGCCGTCCAGCGGCGGGATCGGCAGCAGGTTGAACAGGAACAGCGAGATGTTCAGCCCGGCCAGGAGCTGCAGGAACACCGAGAGCTCGGCGAGCGGAGGAGCGTCGGAGGCCAGGATCTCCCCGCCGATCCGAGAGGCACCGACGATGCCGATCGGACCGTTGACGTCACGCTGCTCGCCGAGGAACACCGCCCCGAACAGACCCGGCACCCGCGCGGGCAGCTGCACGATCGCGTGCCCGGTGCGGCCCACGATGTCGCCGATCTGACCGAAGACGGCACCGACGTCCTTGCGCTCGTAGGCCGAGACGAGGCTGACACCGAGGAACCCGCCCTGGACGGTCTGCGATCCGTCGTCGAAGCTCGCCAGCTCGGTGCGGATCGGGGTCGGGTGCAGGTCGATGCGCTGCCCGTCGCGTTCGACGGTGACCGTCACCGTGCCCGAGGACGCCCGGATCGCCTCCTGCAGGTCGCGACCGTCGAACTGCGTGTACGGGTGCCCGTTGAAGGCGAGGATCCGGTCGCCGGGCCGAAAGCCCGCGGCGGCCGCTGGAGTGGGGGGCGCGCCCGGCGGGCACTGCTCGGTGGCCGGAGCGGTGGCCGAGACGACGCAGGCGCTCACCTCACCGACGTCCGTGGTGGACGTGGGCACACCGATGCCCATCAGCACGATCGCGAACAGGAACACCGCGAGGACGAGGTTCATGAACGGGCCCGCGAACATCACGATGACGCGCTTCCACGGAGCCCGCAGGTAGAACTGGCGGTCGGCGTCCTCGGGCTTCACATCCATCGCCGACTGCTGGCGAGCGTCGTCGATCAGGCCCTGGAACGGACCGGTGCGACGGCTCCTGCCGAGCGTCTCACCCTTGGCGGGCGGGATCATCCCGATCATCCGGATGTAGCCGCCCAGCGGCACGGCCTTGAGTCCGAACTCCGTCTCGCCGACCTTGCGCGACCAGATCGTGCGACCGAAGCCGACCATGAACTCGGGCACCTTGATGCCGAACCACTTGGCCGTGGTGAAGTGACCGAGCTCGTGCCAGGCGACCGAGAACAGGATCCCCACGAAGAAGATCACGATACCGATCACGGTCATCATGTGGTCGCTCCAGCTTGTCCGGTACCGATGCTCGCTCCGCCGGCGCCGCGGGAGACGGCCTCGCGCGCGTGGGCCCGCGCCCACTGCTCGGCCGCCAGCACCTCAGCCACGGTAGCGGGGTCGGCGCGCCAGCCGTCGGCGGCGTCGAGCACGTTCTCGAGCAGGTCACAGATCCCGAGGAAGGGAAGGGCACCGGCGACGAAGGCGGCCACGGCCTCCTCGTTGGCGGCGTTGAGCACGGCCGGCAGACAACCGCCCACGGTGCCCGCCGCGCGGGCCAGCCGGACACCGGGGAAGGCCTCGTCGTCGAGGGGCTCGAAGGTCCAGCTCTGAGCTGCGTCCCAGCGGCACGGCGCCGCGGCCCCCGCGAGCCGGTCGGGCCAGCCGAGCGCGAGTGCGATGGGTAGCTTCATGTCCGGAGGGCTGGCCTGCGCGAGCGTCGAGCCGTCGATGAAGGTGACCATCGAGTGCACGATCGACTGGGGATGCACCACCACGTCGATCCGCTCGTAGGGCACGTCGAACAGCAGGTGCGCCTCGATCAGCTCAAGGCCCTTGTTCACGAGGTTCGCCGAGTTGATCGTGACGACGGGACCCATGTCCCACGTCGGGTGTGCCAGCGCCTCCGCCACGGTGACGCCGGCCAGCTCGGCGCGCCGCCTGCCCCGGAACGGGCCGCCGGACGCGGTGAGCACCAGCCGGTCCACCTCGTCGACCCGGCCACCCCGCAGGCACTGGGCGAGCGCGGAGTGCTCGGAGTCGACAGGGACGATCTGGCCCGGCGCGGCCGCTCCTGTGACGAGGGCTCCCCCGGCCACCAGCGACTCCTTGTTGGCGAGCGCCAGGGTGGCCCCGGAGGCGAGGGCCGCGAGAGTGGGGCCGAGCCCGACCGAGCCCGTGATCGCGTTGAGCACGGTGTCGGCGCCCGCCGTGCCCGTGAGCTCGGTGGCCGCATCCGGACCGGCCAGGACCTCGACGTCCGGCAGCAGCTCCCGCAGCGCCACGGCGGCGTCCGCACGGGCCACGGCCACTCGGCGCACGCCGTGGTCGCGGGCCTGCCGGGCGAGGAGATCGAGGTCGCCACCCCCCGCGGCGAGCCCCGCCACCACGAATCGGTCCGGGTGGGCCGCGATGACGTCGA
The DNA here is from genome assembly GCF_039534065.1 of Pseudonocardia yunnanensis. Classification (NCBI taxonomy): domain Bacteria; kingdom Bacillati; phylum Actinomycetota; class Actinomycetes; order Pseudonocardiales; family Pseudonocardiaceae; genus Pseudonocardia; species Pseudonocardia yunnanensis. The sequence continues at coordinate 218,405 of NZ_BAAAUS010000030.1, forward strand.
GCGCCTGGGTGCCGACGGAGCCCGTCGAACCCAGCACGAGAACGGAACGCTTACTCATCGCACTCCCCCGCCGCGCCCGGTCAGCGCATCGCCCAGGCGCAGTGACATCGACTCGCTCACACGCGCACCCATCACCACCCATCATCCCTGCTGCCCTGTTGTGCGACGATGAGGCCCACATCCGTGGATCTGGAGGACGGCGTGGCGAGGAACTCCCGAGAGCTGGCGCAGCGACCCGCGGTCGACCCGTTGGACGAGCCGTCGGCCGAGTGGGGCTGGCACGGCGGATTCCCGCGCGGCTCCGTGATCGCAGGCTGGGTGTCCGTCGTGATCCTGCTGCTGCTCACGATCGGCAACCACGAGGGCAGCACCGAGGACATCTGGCTGGTCGGCACCGCCGCCCTGATCGCGTTCGGCCTGATCCTCCACGCGATCCGCCGCCGCCACGCCTGGCGCCGCTGAGCGACGATGGCCGGTCCCGCCGTCGAGCTGGAAGTCGGTGACCGCGTTGTCCGGCTGACCAACCCGGACCGCGTCTACTTCCCGGCCCGCGGGGAGACGAAGCTCGACCTGGCCCGCTACTACATCTCCGTCTCCGACGGGATCGTACGGGCGCTGCGGGACCGCCCGTGCATGCTCCACCGGTTCCCCACGGGCGTCACCGGCGAGAAAGTGCACCAGAAGCGGCTCCCCAAGGGTGCGCCCGAGTGGGTCCGCACCGTTCGCGTGCATTTCCCGCGCTGGAACCGGCACGCCGACGAGTTGTGCGTCCAGCACCCGGCCGACGTGGTGTGGGCCGTGCAGATGTCCACGGTGGAGTTCCACCCGTGGAACAGCCGCGCCACCGACACCGAGAAGCCCGACGAGTGGCGCATCGACCTCGACCCGATGCCCGAAGCGTCCTACGACGACGTGCGGCGGGTCGCGTACGTCGCCCACGAGGTGCTCGACGAGCTGGGTGCCACCAGTTGGCCGAAGACATCAGGTGGCAAGGGTATGCACGTCTACGTGCGGATCGCGCCGGACCACGGCTTCTCCGACGTCCGCCGGGCCGCCCACGCGTTCGCCCGTGAGGTGGCCCGTCGCTGCGATCTCGTCGATCTGACGTGGTGGCGCAAGGACCGCGACCCGAGGTCGATCTTCGTCGACTACAACCAGAACGCCCGCGACCACACCATCCGCAGCGCCTACTCGGTGCGCGGGGTGCCCGAGGCGGTCGTCTCCACGCCGATCCGGTGGGACGAGGTGGGCGACGCCAACCCGCAGGACTTCACCATCGCCACCGTGCCGGCGCGTTACGCCCAGCTCGGCGACCTGCACGCCGGTATCGACGACACCGTCTTCCTCATCGACGAACTCCTGGAGTGGGCCGACCGCGACGCCCGCGACGGAGCTGCCGAACCGCCGGCCGAGGACGTCCAGAACCTCGACGCCTGATCGGACGCGCGGACGACCCCGGACGCCGCCGGCGGCGCACCTCCGGACGGCCTCCAGCGCAAGGTCAGGAGTCGGCCGCCGCCTCTCGCAGCCGGCCGTACTCCTCCACCATCGCCGCGAGCGACCAGTGCGCATTCAGGCCACTCGGATTGGGCAGCACCCAGATCCGCGTGTCCCCCAGCCGCTCGTCCTGCGGGCCGACCACGGCGCGCGGCGCGTCGAACGCAGCCCTGTAGGCCGTCACGCCGACCACGGCGAGCCATCGGGGCCGACGCTGTTCCACCAGCTCGTGCAGCCGCACCCCGCCCGCCACCATCTCGGCCACCGTGAGCTCGTCGGCGCGTGCCGTGGCGCGCGGGGCCATGTTGGTGATGCCCAGCCCGAGCCCACGCAGCTCATCCTGTTCGGCCGGCAGCAACAGTCGCGGCGTGAAGCCGGATCCGTGCAGGACCGGCCAGAACCGGTTGCCGGGTCGGGCGAAGTGGTGGCCGGTGGCCGCCGATACGAGACCGGGATTGATGCCGCAGAACAGCACACGCAGGGACGGATCGTCGGGCCCGGGCAGCACGTCCTCGAGAGTGCGATCGCGTGCCGCCTCGAGCTCGGCCCGGGTCAGACGGGGCACACGAGTGCCTTCACGGGAGCGCTCACCCCTTGATGATCCCCCTGGTGTTTCCAAAAGCCGGTTCCGGGTGACGAGGTTGACGTAAGGTCGAACGCATGTTCGAAGAAGCCGCGGCGCCGCCTCTCAACGAGGAGAACGCGGTGTTCTGCGACGGGGAGGATTACCGGCGCTGGTCACGCACAGGTCCGCCGGACGCGCACGACGAGCCGTCACGCCGGGGGGCACCGGAGCCGGCCCCTGCACATGAGCAACCGTCGGGATGGGCGGCGTTCGAGCTGGACACCGACACCACCGATCCGTCCAGGCTCTCGGACGCGCAGCTGATCGACGCCATGGTCGGATGTGAACGCACCGCCGCGTGGGCCGAGGCCCGTCAGGCCCGCCTGATGGCGGAGTTCGCGAAGCGCCGCCCGCCCGACGACCCCGCCCCGGCGGCCTCCGACCGGCTCCCGGTCACCAGCCCGTTCGCACCCGACGAGGTCGGGCTCGCCCTGCGGCTGTCACGGGGGAGCGCGAATGCCCGGATCGCCCGGTCCCTCGAGCTCGTCCACCGCCTGCCCGAGACGTTGCAGGCCTGGGAGAGCGGGCAGCTCGACGAACGCCGCGTCACCGCGATCTGCGACTCCGTCCGCCACCTGTCTCCCGAGAAGGCACAGGCCGTGCAGCAGCGGGTTCTCGCCCGTGCCTCCGAGCAGACGCCGGCCCAACTTCGGGCAGCGCTCAACCGGGCGGTGCTGAGTGTCGACCCGGACGGCGGGGCCGAGCGGCACCGCAGGGCCCGCTGCGACCGGCGGGTTGCCGTCGGCGACGAGAGGGACGGGATGGCGTCGCTCTGGGCCCTGCTCTCCGCGCCCGATGCCCGCTCGGCCTACCAGTGGCTCTCGCGCCTCGCCCGAGGCATCGGCGCCGACGACCCTCGTGGCATGAACGCCCGCCGGGCCGACCTCCTCGTCGACCTGCTCACCGGCAAACTCACCTACGCGGCCGCCACATCGGAGAGCAGAGAAGTCGATGGTGTCGATGGTGGGGGTGGCTCGGTCGCCACCGGGGATGCCGGCAACGGCGATGGAGCCGATTCGGTGCCCCCGCGTCCGGTGAGCCCCGGCAAGCCTCTGGTCCAGGTGATCATGCCGTTGTCCACCCTGATGGGCGCCGACGACCAGCCCTGTGAGTTGGTCGGACACGGCGCCGTCCCCGCCGACCTCGCCCGTGAGATCGCCACCGACGCAGTGCTGAAACGCCTGGTCTACGACCCGCTCTCGGGAGCTCTGCTCGATCATGGCCGCACCACATACCGGCCACCGGCCGCCCTCGCCGACTTCGTCCGCGCCCGTGACGTCTACTGCCGCTCACCGATCTGCACGCGCCGGGCCATCGACGCCGAGCTCGACCACATCGTCCCTCACCCCAAGGGCCCCACCAGCGCCGACAACATGGCCGGCTGCTGCTCCCACGACCACCACATGAAGCACGCCCCCGGCTGGCAGGTCCGCGCCCTCGACGACGGTGTGATCGAGTGGATCACTCCGACCGGGCACAGCTACCTCAGCCACCGCTACGACTACCGCCCCGATCAACCGACTTCGCTACCGCCACCAGCCACAGGGGAACCTCCTCCCCCGCAGGAAGCCCACCACTCTGATCCGCCGCCCTGACGCACACCCACCCTGACGACTGTCAATGCGTCGACAGGCTCGACCGGAGCGCCGGTAGTCGCCAGACTGGCGGCGTGCACCTACCTGTGATGCCGCCCGTAGCGCCGATGCTGGCGAAGCCCATCGGCGATATCCCTGCAGGTCAGCTGTACGAGCCGAAATGGGACGGCTTCCGGTCGATCATCTTCCGGGACGGCGACGAGGTGGAGATCGGCAGCCGTAACGAACGTCCGATGACGCGCTACTTCCCTGAGATCGTCGAGGCCGTTCTCGCAGAGTTCCCCGAGCGTGCCGTCGTCGATGGGGAGATCGTGGTCGCCGACACCGCGCGCAACACCCTCGACTTCGAGGCACTCCAGCAGCGGATCCATCCGGCCGCGAGCCGCGTCAAGCTGCTGTCCGAGCAGACGCCCGCCAGCTTCATCGCGTTCGACCTGCTCGCTCTCGGCGACGACGATCTCACAGAGCAGCCGCTGGAAGACCGCCGTGCCGCACTCGAACGTGCCTTCGCCAACGCGGCTCCCCCCGTCCATCTGACACCCGTCACCCGGGATCTGGACACAGCGCGGAAGTGGTTCGAGCAGTTCGAGGGTGCCGGTCTGGACGGGCTCATCGCGAAGAAGCTCGATCTGCGGTATCAGCCCGACAAACGCGTCATGAGCAAGATCAAGCACGAGCGCACCGCCGACTGCGTCGTAGCCGGCTACCGGGTGCACAAGTCCGGCCCCGATGCGCTCGGCTCGTTGCTCCTCGGTCTGTTCGACGACCGCGGCGTGCTCAACTCTGTCGGTGTGGTCGGCGCGTTCCCGATGGCGACGCGACGATCGCTGTTCACCGAGATGCAGCCGCTGGTGACGACGTTCGACGAGCACCCCTGGAACTGGGCGGCGCACGAACAGGGCGAACGCACGCCCCGCAAGAACGAGACCAGCCGCTGGAACGCCGGCAAGGACCTGTCGTTCGTCCCACTGCGCCCGGAGCGTGTCGTGGAGGTCCGCTACGACTACATGGAGGGCGACCGGTTCCGCCACACCGCGCAGTTCGTGCGCTGGCGGCCGGACCGTGATCCGGAGTCGTGCACCTACGACCAGCTCGAACGGCCGGTCCGCTTCAACCTCGCCGACGTCCTCACCAGCGGCTGAAGACGCCGACGAGATCTCCGGGCATCCTCAGACGCGGGCCGCGGTCACCCGTTCCTTGATCTCCAGGGCCGTGTTGATGATCCACGAGGTGCCCTGGAAGGGCTCGCTCTGGGAGAGGTCGATGAACAGCTCGTCGGCTCCGAGCCGGGCCGTCTCGACGATGTCCTCGACCACCTGGTCCATGCTGCCGACCATCGGCCGGCGCTCGCCGCCGATCGGCTGGTCGCTGAGCTCGACGTTCGCCCTGATCACACACTCCATCGCCGAGACGTCCCGGCCGTAACCAGTCGCCTTCTCCCGGATCTGGTCCCAGAGCCGGGCGGTCATCGCCACCGGAATGGCGGCGGGTGTCCACCCGTCGGCGCGGCGAGCCACCTTGTCCAATGCCTTCTCGCCGTGCCCGGATGCGATCACCGGGAGCTTCGACACCGGCTTCGGCCCGACGAACGCTCCGTCGATCGTGATCCGCCCACCCCTGTACTCGACGGGGTCGGCTCCCCAGACGGCCTCGAACACGTCGAACGCCTCGTCGAGCAGTCGGTTGCGGTCGGCGAAAGGCACCCCGACCGCGTCGAAGTCGGAGTGGGCCCAGCCCGATCCGATGCCGGCGACGACGCGGCCGCCACTGATCTGGTCGATGGTGGCCAGTGCCGCCGCGAGCTGGGCCGGATGGTGCAGGGCCGGCACGAGGACGCTGCTGCCGATCCGTACGCGCTCGGTCACCGCGGCGGCGGCTGCCATGGCGGTCAGCGGTTCGCACATCCCCTTGTATGCCTCGGGCCACGGCAGGCCGGGGATGCCGTACAACCCCTCGGAGCCAGGGGCGGCAAAGGTCGGTCGCTCCCCTACCCACACGCTGTCGAAGCCCTGTTCCTCCGCGAGCTTCGCGACTTTGACCACGTCACGCTGCAGGTCGACCCCGTAGCGCTGGGGAAGGGCAAGCCCGAGCTTCATGGCCATCTCCTCTTCTGTCGGCTCTGGCAGCCGGCCCGTTCGCCTGGGCATTCGGAGACAGGAACGTCACGGCTCTCCGCTACGTCGTATTTGACGTGTCAACTACCACTGTTGAGCCAAGCAGCGACGGGATTCGGGGTCAAGGAAGGTGCTCACTATGCCCAGTTCATCCCGCCGACCGGACGTCGTTCGTCCGTCGAACGGCCGCGGGGTCGGGGCTCAGGCTTGCGACGCGGCGAGCTGACCGCAGGCGGCCGCGATCTCCCGGCCGCGCGTGTCGCGCACCGTGCACGCAACCCCCGCCGCCTGCACCCGCGCGACGAACTCGTCCTGCACCCGCCGCGGCGAGGCATCCCATTGGCTACCCGGGGTGGGATTCAGCGGGATGAGGTTCACGTGAACGCGCTTCGTGCCGACCTGCTGGCGGAGCAGCGTTCCGAGGAGGTCGGCCCGCCACGGCTGGTCGTTGACGTCGCGGATCAAGGCGTACTCGATCGACACCCGGCGTCCGGTGGCCTGGGCGTAGCGACGCGCCGCCGCGAGAACCTCGCTCACCTTCCAGCGGTTGTTGACGGGCACGAGCGTGTCGCGCAACTCGTTATCCGGCGTGTGGAGCGACACCGCGAGGGTGACGGGCAGCCCTTCGGCAGCCAGCTTGTCGATCGCCGGAACCAGCCCGACAGTGGAGACGGTGACGCCGCGCGCGGAGATGCCCAGCCCGTCCGGCGACGGCTCGGTGATCCGCCGCACCGCGGCGACCACCCGCTTGTAGTTGGCCAGCGGCTCACCCATCCCCATGAACACCACGTTGGAGAGCCGGGCGGGACGGCCCAGCGCGCCATCGCGGGCAGCGGCCGCGGCCTGCCGGACCTGCTCGACGATCTCGCCCGTGGACAGGTTGCGCTGCAGCCCGCCCTGCCCGGTAGCGCAGAACGGACAGGCCATGCCGCAGCCCGCCTGGCTGGACACACACACGGTGGCGCGGTCCGGGTAGCCCATCAGTACCGACTCGGCGCGGGTGCCGTCGTGGCCCTTCCACAGGGTCTTACGGGTGGCGCCGTCGTCGCACGACTGCTCGAGGACGGGCGTGACGAGCGGTGGGAGCAACGCACGGAGAGTGTCGCGGGCGCCGGCCGGGAGGTCGGTCATCACGTCGAGGTCGGCGGTGAAGCGGCCGAAGTAGTGCCGGGCCAACTGATCGGCGCGGAAGGCGGGCAGGCCGAGCTCACCGGCCACGGCCCGGCGGTCGGCCGGATCGAGGTCGGCGAGATGGCGCGGCGGGGTGGCGCGCTTGGGCGCGTCGAACACCAGAGGCAGGGCAGTCATGACCCATCGATTGTGCCAGGCCCAGCCGTATCGCCCCGCCGGCGAAGGGCGTAGGCCAGAACGGCAGCGCCGAGCGCGGGCCCCCAGACGGGGAACGGGAAGTAGAGCAGCATCTCGGGCCTCCCGCTCGTGACCGTCATGGTCGAGAACGGGATGGCGGCCACCGTGAACAGGGTCGCCACCAGTGTGCCCGGCACGACGGCTGCCGCCACCGGGACGGGCCGTCCCCGCAGCACCGGCAGCCAGCGGGGCCAGACCTCGCCCTAGCCTGCGACGAGGCCGGTGGTGAGAACGGCGCCGGCCAGAGCGGCCAGGCCGAGCAGCAGTCCGTGCAGTCGCATCTCGGGATGGGCAGCCAGTTCCGCGGCGCTGCCGCCCACCGGCCACGGGGTCAGCCACGTGAGCCGGACCAGGCCATAGGGCAGCGCGCAGACTGCGGCGATCATCACCGCCGCCTTTCCCCACCGCGCGGCAGCGTCGGGCCGCATCCATGCAGGGGCCGGACGGCCGGTCCGGGCCTGTAGCAGCGTGTGCGTGCCGAACAAGCCCCAGGCCAGGCCTCCGATCAAAAAGAACAGCAGCACTGCCGCCGGTCCTGCCCGCTCCGCGCTGGTCGTGATGACGTCCAGGTAGCGCAGCAGTACGGCTCCGTCCGCGAGCCCGCTGAGCCAGGCCAGCGCCGCCAGCAGCAGGAGAACGCCGACCGCCCAGGGGCCGCCGCGCCACCGCCAGGCCCCGGCGAGCACCGCGCCGAACAGCACGGGTGGCCCGAGCATCGCCATTGCGTAGCCGACGAGGGTAAGCGGTTGGATTCCGGGAGCGACCAGCCCGAAAACCACGGCGTACACCGCAGCGGTTCCCACCACGGCGACCCTCGTGCCCCGTGTCGGCTGCCGCCGCGCGGCGAGCCACGCGACCACTGTCCCCCAAGCCCCCGCCGCGACGAGGAGGGGTGGCATCGCGGCAGCGGGCAGCACGCCCAGCAGAGTGCCGAATGTGGCCGGATCGCCCGGGGTAAAGGGGTAGCGCTGCGGCTGCGACAACCACCAGAGGCCGAGGCAGACCGCCAGGGCCGACCAGATCAGGGCCGGGACGGACGAGGGAGCAGTGAGTCTGCGTTCACGCGCGATGACCATGGCGGAGACGATCCACCGATCACGCTGTTGTGCCCTCCCAGCTGCGAGGGAACCCGGTCCCCCGCGAGAGGGAGGGTCAGTGCCGGACGCGCTGCCGAGCCTCGTCGAGCAGACCAGTGCGGTACGCGCCGGCCAGCCAGAGGATCCCGCCCGCGACCAACCCGACCAGTCCCTGCGGGTACATGTTCCCCGCGGAGTCCAGGGCGAGCAGCGCGCCCACCGCTCCGAGCACCATCAACCCGCCCCCGGCGGCGAGGAAGACCCGTTCGTCCAGCTGCGACGACAAGAGAATCAGGGCCACACCCACCATCGCGCACGCGATGGGGACCGTGAGCTCGCCGAGGCCGAAGTAACCCAGCACCGTGCCGGCCACCGCCACCAGCGCCACGGTGATGCCGAGCAGTCGGAGGAACCGTCCTCGGCCCCGTGGAGGCAGTGGGACGCCGGTTCCGTATCGCTTCTTCAGGGCGACGATCAGGCCGGCGGTGACTCCCAGGCCCCCCGCCAGCACGACAGTGCCCACGCCGGCGTCGAGCGCCGCCGCACCGATCGTCCACCACGCCCCGCCGGCGATCGGCTCGACGTAGGGCACGTAGGGCTCCGCGGATCCGCGCATGGCTCCACGGTATCCAGAGCGGGCCGCATCTTGTCGGCGACCACCCTCAGCGACCGAGCCACTCACGCCTGCGATATGGCCACTTTTCGGCGCACGTGCACGCGATACCCGACAGGCACCGTGACCCCGGCGGTCTCGGCGACAGCACGCTCGGCCACCGCACGGGAGAACTCGATCCGCAGCACCGCCTCACACGAGGCGCGGTCGGGGAAGCGCCAGGTAGTAGGCACCCGGCGCAGGCTGAAGCCCTGCTTCTCGAAGAAGCGCTCGACGCGCGCCGGGTCGTAGCGCGGGATGTCGGCGCGCATCCAGCGGCCGTAAGGTTCCACCGTTGCGTCCAGGTCGACGATGGCGATCGCCCCACCGGGACGCAACACGCGCTGCGCTTCCGCCAACCCGGGCTCGCAGCCAGGCCCGAAGAAGTACGCGGTGCGCGCGTGCACGACATCGACGCTCGCGTCCGGCAGCGGAAGCGCGGCAGCACCCGCCCGCAGCACCCGTACACCCGTTCCGACACGGCGGCGAGCGCGTTCGACCAGGGGCGGATGCGGCTCGACGCCGGTCACCGACGCCGCCTCCGCAGCGAAAACCGGGAGGTGAAATCCGTCGCCACAGCCCACGTCGAGCACGTCCAGCCCGGCCCACGGCGCGAGCTCACGCAGCACCGTCCACACGGCACCGTCGGCGTCCTGTGCGCGGTTCTCCTGCTCGTAGACCTCGGGCCAGTTCCAGATGTTGGGGCTCGGGATCAGCGGGTCCGCGCCTGCGGCCGCAGCCACGGCAGCGCGCAGCGACCGCATCACTGCACGGGCACGACGATGCTGAGCAGCAACCAGGCCACGACGGCCGTGGGGAGCAGCGAGTCCAGCCGGTCCATCAGTCCACCGTGGCCGGGCAGCAACGTGCCCATGTCCTTGATCCCGAGATCGCGCTTGATCATCGATTCGACGAGGTCGCCCAGCGTGGCGCTGACCACCAGCAACGCGCCGGTGAGCGCTCCCCACCACCAGGCACCACCGAGCAGGAAGTGGACGGACAGCGCTCCCGCGAGCATGCCGGCCACCTGCGATCCGGCGAAGCCCTCCCAGGACTTCTTCGGGCTGATCATGGGCGCCATCGGATGCCGGCCGAGGAAGACCCCCGCGGCGTAGCCACCGATGTCGGACGCCACGCCGCAGATCAGGAACGTGAGCACTCGGCCGAGACCGTCGTCGGCCACCACCATGAGCGTGGCGAAGGAACAGAAGAGCGGCACGTAGGCGGCCGTGAACATCCCGGCCGTGACGTCACGGACGTAGTGCACCGCCCCGGTACGCATCCGCCAGAGCAGCATCGCAAGGGCCGTGAGCACGAACGAGATGGCCAGGCCGCGCAGCCCGAACGGCCACGACAGCCACACCATCGCCTGCCCGCCGAGGAGCAGCACCGCGATCGGCACCTCGATGCCTGCGCCGCGACGCAACGCACCAGCAAGCTCCCAGGTGCCCACCGCCGTGGCTATGGCGAGGACGCCGATGAAGAAGTGCCGTTGGAACAGCAGCGAGGAAAGGATCACCACGCCCAGCGCGACACCGACAGCGATGGCCGCCGCGAGGTCGCGTCCTGCGCGGGAAGGCCGACTGGCCGGAGAGACCATGGCCGTGGCGTGAGAAGAGGAGGCCGTCACCGGGTCAGACTTCGAGGAGTTCGGCTTCCTTGTGCTTCACCAGATCGTCGACCTGGTGGACGTACCGGTCGGTGGTGGCCTGCAGCTCCTTCTCGGCCCGCCCGACCTCGTCCTCACCCGCGTCGCCGTCGCGAACGATCCGGTGCAGCTCGTCCATCGCCTTACGACGGATGCTGCGGATCGTCACACGGGCATCCTCGCCCTTGCCGCGGGCGACCTTGACCATCTCGCGGCGGCGTTCCTCGGATAGCTGAGGAATGACCACGCGAATGATCTGGCCGTCGTTGCTGGGGTTGAGCCCGAGGTCGGAGTCGCGGATGGCCTTTTCCAGCGCCTTCAGCTGACCGGCGTCGTACGGCTTGATGACGGCCATGCGCGCCTCCGGGACGTTGATGGAGGCGAGCTGGTTGATCGGCGTCATCGTGCCGTAGTAGTCGACGGCGACTCGCGAGAACATGTTCGGCGTTGCCCGACCGGTGCGGACGCTCGCGAGGTCGTCCTTTGCCACCGAGACGGCGCGTTCCATCTTCTCCTCGGCGTCGAAGAGCGTCTCGTCTATCACGGCTGCTCCTGCGGGTAGTCGGGCGTGCTGACCAGCGTGCCGATCCTCTCACCCCGCACCGCTCGGGCAATGTTGCCCTCCACCAGCAGGTTGAACACGATGATCGGCATCTTGTTGTCCATGCACAGGCTGAATGCGGTGGCATCAGCCACCGCTAGCCCCTGCTCCAGCACTTCACGGTGGGTGATTTCGTCGAACAACTTCGCGCTGGGGTCGACCTTCGGGTCGGCGGTGAACACGCCGTCGACGCTCTTGGCGAGCAGCAGCGCCTCCGCCCCGATCTCCAGCGCGCGCTGCGCACCCGCCGTGTCGGTGGAGAAGTAGGGCATGCCCACCCCGGCGCCGAAGATCACGACGCGGCCCTTCTCCAGGTGCCGGATCGCGCGGCGCGGGATGTAGGCCTCCGCGACCTGGCCCATCGTGATGGCCGTCTGCACCCTGGTGTCGACGTGGTGCTCGCGCTCCAGGAAGTCCTGCAGCGCCAGGCAGTTCATCACGGTGCCGAGCATGCCGATGTAGTCGGCACGTGCGCGGTCCATACCCCGCTGCTGCAGCTCGGAGCCGCGGAAGAAATTGCCGCCGCCGATCACCACCGCGACCTGGGCCCCGGTGGCGACCACCTCGGCGATCTGGCGAGCAACCGTCTCGACCACCCTCGGGTCGACACCGACGGACCCGCCGCCGAACATCTCGCCGCCGAGCTTGAGCAGCACGCGGCGGAAGCCGGGGTGGGCGCCGTCGGCGCCGGTCCGAAGGTCGGTCATGACTTCCCGTCACTCATCTCGGATCGGAGCAGCCGGCCCGTCAGGCCTGGCCGACCTCGAAGCGGACGAACTCCTTGACCGTGACGCCCGCTGCATCGAGCAGCGCCTTCACACTCTTCTTGGAGTCCTGGACGGACGGCTGCTCGAGCAGGACGACGTCCTTGTAGAAGCCGTTGATCCGGCCCTCGACGATGCGGGGCAGGACCTGCTCGGGCTTGCCCTCCTCGCGAGCGGTGGCCTCGGCGATGCGCCGCTCGTTCTCGAGCACGTCGCCGGGGACCTCGTCGCGGGTGGTGTACTGCGGCCGGGCGGCGGCGATGTGCATCGCAACCCCACGGGCGGCGTCGTCGTCGGCCCCCTCGTAGGAGACCAGCGCGCCGATGGCCGGCGGCAGGTCGGAAGCCCGCCGGTGCAGGTACAGGGCGACCGGCCCGTCGACGTGGATGTAGCGCTTGAGCTCGAGCTTCTCGCCGATGCGAGCGGACAGTGCCAGCACGGCCTCCTCGACGGTGCTCCCGTCGAGCGGGGCCTTCTTCAGCGCGTCGAGGTCGGCGGGCTGCTGGTCGACCGCGACCCGCAGGATCTTGTCGGCGAGCGCCTGGAAGTCGGGGCTCTTCGCCACGAAGTCGGTCTCGCAGTCGAGCTCGACCATCGTGCCGCCCTCGGCGGCGACGAGGCCGTTGGCGGTGTCGCGCCCGGCGCGCTTGCCGACGTCCTTCGCGCCCTTGATGCGGAGCAGCTCGACGGCCTTCTCGAGGTCGCCCTCGGACTCCTCGAGGGCCTTCTTGCAGTCCATCATCCCGGAACCGGTGAGGTCCCTGAGCTTCTTGACGTCGACGGCGGTGTAGTTCGCCATTTCGGTGCCTCTGGTCCGTTTCTCTTCAGGCTGTCGGGACGAGCGACGTTCGGAGCCGGTACCACCGGCCCCGAACGGGAGCGGGATCAGCCCGCGGTCTGCTGCGTGCCGTTGCTGGTGGTGGCCGGCGCAGGCTCGGAGGCAGGGTTGGGCGACTCGCTCGCGGGACCGCTGGCCGTGAGGCTGGCCCCGTCGGAACCGGCGCCGTTGGTGAGCAGGTTCTGCTCCCACTCGGCCAGCGGCTCGTCGGTGGCGACACCCGCCTCCGGCTTGTCCTCGCCGTCTCCCCGGCTGCGGGCCGCCCGCGCCATGAGCCCGTCGGCGGCGGCGCGTGCGATCACCTTGGTGAGCAGCGCAGCCGACCGGATGGCGTCGTCGTTGCCAGGGATCGGGAAGTCGACCTCGTCGGGGTCGCAGTTGGTGTCCAGGATGGAGACCACCGGGATGCCCAGCTTGCGAGCCTCGCCGACGGCGATGTGCTCCTTCTTGGTGTCGACGATCCAGACCGCGCTCGGGACCTTGGTCATGTCCCGGATACCGCCGAGCGTCTTCTCGAGCTTGGTCTTCTCACGGGTGAGCATGAGGATCTCCTTCTTGGTGCGACCCTCGAAGCCCCCCGTCTGCTCCATCGACTCCAGCTCCTTCATCCGCTGAAGGCGCTTGTGCACGGTCTGGAAGTTGGTGAGCATCCCGCCAAGCCAGCGCTGGTTGACGTACGGCATGTTCACGCGGCCCGCCTCGTCGGCGATGGCCTCCTGCGCCTGCTTCTTCGTGCCGACGAACATGATCGTGCCGCCGTGGGCAACGGTCTCGCGGACGAACTCGTAGGCCCGGTCGATGTACGACAGGGTCTGCTGCAGGTCGATGATGTAGATGCCGTTGCGCTCGGTGAGGATGTAGCGCTTCATCTTCGGGTTCCAGCGCCGGGTCTGGTGCCCGAAGTGCACACCCGAGTCCAGCAACTGCTTCATGGTGACGACGGCCACGGCCGGTGTTCACCTCTCATTCGGGCGTGGCCGCTCAGCGGCCACGCGCGCGGTTTTGCGGAGCGCCGGGTTGGCGGCACCGCCCTGGCGTCGCGCCGGTGGCCGGACCCACATGGTGCTGAGCGGGACCGCCCGTCCACCGTTTCCGCCGGCGGGCCGGAATGGCCGAACCGGGCAGGGCACGCGAGCGCGCGAAGTCACCCCTGACAGCAGTCGGGATGCAGGAGAAGTGTACGCCGAGGCGGGGAGGCCCCTCTCCCCGCATCCCCCGGTTGTCCACAACCGCACCCGGCCGTCCACAACAGGGACGAAGGCGGTGGCTTCCGCAGGCCACGGGGTCAGGCTGGGGCGGTGACCGAGGAACGACGGCCGGCGGCATCCCGGGTGCCTACGCGGCCCGGACGCCCGGTGCACGTGGTCGTGTGGGCACTGACCTCGGCGCTGGCTACCGGAGTGATCGTGGCCGGCGCCGGTCCATCCGGCGAAGCCGCCCACCTCACCCTGCACAGGGCCGCGGCTTACGGTCCCGCCTGGCACGACGTAGGGCGTGGGCATCGGACGGGAACGCCGGGAAGCCTCGCACCGCACTCATCGCTCGACGTCGTTCCGGCTGCCACCCCCGACGCTCGCCATCCACCGGCCGGGGTCCCCGCGGCGCCGACCACGGTCAGCGGTAGAGCAATCACCGCCGCAACCGGCTCCACCGCATCCTCACCCCCAACCGGCCCGGCCCCTCCCCCGGAGGTGGCTGATGTCCCTCCACCCAGTGCTTCAGATCCCCGCGCCGGGGCCGGCTCCACCGCACGTCCGCCTGCAGCCGGCATTCCTCCTCCGCCCGGCGCCGGGATCGCCGCTCCGGGGGCCGGCTACGCGTGGCCGATGCTCCCTGCGCCGGCGGTCGTCACGCCGTTCCGGGCGCCCAGCCACCCCTACGGGCCGGGGCACCGGGGCGTCGATCTCGACGGAGCGGCGGGCGGGCCGGTTCTTGCCGCGCGGGCCGGCACCGTCGTGTTCGCGGGGCCGGTCGGTGGCCGCGACCTCGTGTCCGTGCTGCACGACGACGGCCTGCGCACCACCTACGAGCCGGTGCAACCCGTGGTCGAGACCGGTGCGGTGATCCGCGCGGGCGAGGTCATCGGGCTCCTCCAACCCGGGCACGCAGGCTGCACGGCGCAGGCATGCCTGCACTGGGGTGTCCGGCGGGATCGCAACGAGTACCTCGATCCCCTCGTACTGCTCCGGCCGCCGCGGGTGCGCCTGCTACCCGTGCCGATCCCGTGGCCGGATGGCTGAGCGTGAGCGGTCCCGGCGTCACCCTGCGGCGAGCTCCTCGAGCCGGCCCCGCAGCCGTCCCACCAACCGTGAATGCAGCTGGCAGACCCGCGACTCGGTCACACCGAGCAGAGTGCCGATCTCGGCCAGCGTCCGATTCTCGAGGTAGTAGAGCCGCACCACCGTGCGGTCGCGCTCGCCGAGCTGCCCGACCGCCACCGAGAGCTGCCGCAACGTCTCATGGGCCTGCACGATCGCCATGGGGTCGGGGGCACTCTCGTCGGCGAGCAGCTCCGACACGCCACCGCTGTTCTCCTCCAGCGCCTCCACGCTGATCACCTGCACCTGCCGCGTGAACGAGCGCAGCTCGTCCACCGCCACACCCAGCTCGTCGGCCAGCTCCCGCTCGGTCGCCGCGCGGAGCAGGCGCCCTTCCAACCGCTCCTGGGCCCGCTCGAGCTCACGCACGCGCCCACGCACGCTGCGAGGCACCCAGTCCTGCGCCCTGAGCTCGTCGAAGATCGCGCCGCGGATGCGTTGGGCGGCGTAGCTCTCGAACCGCGGGCAGCGCTGCGGGTCGAACCGCTCGATTGCGTCGATGAGCCCGAAGATTCCGCACTGCACCAGGTCGGCGTGTTCGACGTAGGACGGCAGCCCGGCGGCCACCCGGTTGGCCACCGAACGGACTAGTGACGTGTAGTGCACCACCAGCCGGTCGCGGAGCGCACGCGTCGGCTGCTCCAGATAAGCGGCCCAGACGTCATCCACCGGAGACGGCTCGGCCGTTCGAACGGCGGCGTCACCGGGCTCGACAACCTCCGCAAGTTCGGGCGGAGGCTCCACTGTGGCCATGACGACCGGCGGTCCCACGGCTCTGAGCTGCGCCGACTGGACCAGGACACGGTCACGCCCTGGGATGCGCCTGCTCATGAACCACCTTCAACCGCTCGACGGTGACGTGCGTGTAGAGCTGAGTGGTTGCTAGCTTAGCGTGACCGAGCAACTCCTGTACGTAGCGGAGGTCCGCGCCGCGCTCCAACATGTGAGTTGCTGCGGCATGCCGCAGTCCGTGCGGTCCGACGTCCGGTGCGCCCGGAACTGCGGATAGCGCCTGGTGGACGACACCACGGGCCACCCGCGGATCCAGTCGGCCTCCACGGGCCCCCAGAAGCAGGGCAGGCGGCGACCCGCTGCGCACCAGCGCCGGGCGGCCGCAGGCGAGCCACCGGCGGAGTGCGCCCTCCGCCGGCACTCCGTAAACGACCGTGCGCTCGCGATCGCCCTTGCCCACCACACGCAGCGCCCGCCGACCGGCGTCGATGTCGTCGAGGTCGAGGCCGCACAGCTCGGCGACACGGACCCCCGTGGCGTAGAGCAGCTCGAGGACCAGCAGATCCCGCAGCGCGACGGGCTCGCCCTCCGCAGCGCCCGAACCGGCGGCATCGAGCAGCGCGGTGGCCTCTGCCATCGTGGGCACCGCAGGTAGCGCGGAATTCGGCCGCGGCGACGCCAGGCGCGCTCCGGGATCGGAGGGGATCCGGCCGGTACGCCGGGCCCACGCGGTGAAGGTGCGGGCGGCCGCCGCCCGCCGGGCCAGGGTGGAGCGCCCCGCCCCTGCGGCGTGTCCGGCAGCAAGCCAGCGGCGCAGGACCGGGAGGTCGAGATCCCGGAGATCCGCGATGCCGGCAAGCAGACCGGTGAGGTCCGAGCGGTACGCACGCACCGTGTGGGGCGAGCGGCCGCGTTCCAGCGCCAGGTGTCGCAGGAACTCCTCAAGAGCCGCCGCGACACCGGAAGTGAGCTGCGCCGACGAGGTCACAGATCGACGGTGGGCGGCGGAACGCTCCTGGTCAAGCCCTACGGCGAATGCATACCGTACGCAGTTCGATCATGTGCGTCCTGAGGGCACCACTCGCCGCTTTCAGCCATCGTTGCGCCACCTCCGCCCCCGATACCGGAGCGTCCAGCGGCCGACCCTGCCCCACAGCCCGGCACCGGCGTGCACCCGCGCCCCACATCGTCGAGCCGATGCCAGAGCCAGTGGTCCTCGCATCAGACGCGCCACAGTTCAGAGCTGTTCGCCGCGAGGCCGACGCCATCGGCCATCGCAGTGCTCCACGAGACCTCGACGCTCCAGGTCGACGAGGGCGACGCGCACCGCCCCGATCGGCACTCCCGCCTCCATCGCGAGCCACCGTGTGTCCCGGTGGGCCCGGGCGGGGAGGGCGTCGTGCACCACCGCCGCCACGGGATCGAGACCGTCGGTGGGCCGCGCGACGCTCGAATCGAGTGGGTCGGCCAGGTCGAGCCCGAGCCGGCCGACCGCCTCCAGCACTTCCTCCGTGCGTGTGACGAGAAGCGCTCCCTCCCGGACAAGGCGGTGGCAGCCCGCCGAGAGCCCCGACGTGACGGGCCCCGGCACCGCCATCACCAGCCTGCCCAGGGCCGACGCGTCGGCAGCGGTGCGCTGTGCGCCGCTGCGCAACCCCGCCTCCACCACGACCGTGCCCGCGGCCATACCCGCGATCAGCCGATTGCGTACGAGGAACCGGTGGCGGCCGGGAACGGACCCGGGCGGGTACTCGCTGACGACGAGCCCGCTCGTCGCGATCCGCTCCAGCAGCATCTGGTGCGCTGCCGGGTAGGCACGGTCGACGCCGCACGCGAGGACCGCGACCGTCGGCCCCTCGACGGCGAGCGCACCGCGGTGAGCCGCGCCGTCGATCCCGATCGCGGCACCGGAGACGACGGTGAACCCGCGATCGGCCAGGCCCGCCGAGAAATCCCCAGCCACGTGGGCGCCATAGCTGGTGGCCGCGCGTGCGCCCACCACCGCGACGGCCTGCTCGCAGAGCTCTGCGAGCAGGCCGGGGCCACGGACCCACAACGCCAGGGGCGGTGCGAGCTCGCGCTGCCCGGTGAGGGAGAACGCCGCGAACGGCCACTGTGGCCACTCGGCGTGCTCGGGCGTGATCAGCCGGGCGCCGGCAGCCGCGGCGGCGTCGAGATCGGCCGCGGCCCGTCGGACGACCCGCCGGGCGCCCGTCTCCCCCGCTACGGCCTCGCTCACCCGCCCCTCCTGGACCCGTTGCGCCGCCTCCACGGGACCGACCTCGGCGACGAACCCCGCGAGCGCGACGGCGGGGGCCTCGGCCACCCGCGACAGGTAAGCCCTGGCGAGCAGCACGTCCTCCGCGACCTGGGGCGCGCTCGCGGACATCTGCTCGGTCATGCCGCCCTCCGATCGCGGAAGAAGAGGGCGGTCTCCACGAGCTCCCGATCCGGGCGGTCGCGGCCGGCCAGGTCAGCAAGAGTCCAGGCGACACGCAACGCCCGGTCGGCGCCGCGGGCGGTGAGCTCGCCGGCGCGCAGCCCGGCATCCAAGGGTCGGACGGCGCTGCGAGGCAGAGCGAAGCGGGTGCGCAGTACGGGCCCTGGGACCTCGGCGTTGGTGCGCCAGCCCTGCCCCGCCCAGCGCTCGGCTGCCGCCGCACGGGCAGCCAGGACCCTCTCGCGGACCGTGGCCGTGCTCTCGGCGAGGCCGGACGCGTCGGAGAGCGCGGTGACCGGGAACATCCGGGCCCGAAGGTCCACCCGATCGAGCAGGGGGCCGGACAGCCGGCCCAGGTAGCGCCGGCGCACCAGGGAGGAGCACACGCAGTCGCGGTCGTGGGCGGGAGCGCACGGGCAGGGGTTGGCGGCGAGCACGAGCTGGAAGCGCGCCGGGTACTGGACCGTGCCATCGGCCCGTGCGAGCCGTACCTCGCCCTCCTCCAGCGGGGTGCGCAGGGCGTCGAGCATCTGAGCTCCCCATTCCGGAGCCTCGTCCATGAACAGCACGCCGCGGTGGGCGAGCGACACCGCGCCGGGACGGGCCAGGCCGCTACCGCCTCCCAGCAGCGCAGCCATCGAGCTCGAGTGGTGGGGCGCCACCATCGGCGGCACGGTGCTGAGCCCGCTCCCGGGCGGAAGCTTCCCTGCCACCGACCGCACCGCCGCGAGTGCGAGCGCCTCATCGGGGCCGAGCCGCGGGAGCAGCCCGACGAACCGCTGCGCCAGCATCGTCTTGCCCGTGCCCGGCGGGCCCACCAGCAGGACGTGGTGGCCGCCCGCTGCCGCGATCTCCAACGCGTGCCGGGCGTCGTCCTGCCCGACGACGTCGGCGAGGTCGGGCGGCTCAGGACCCTCGTGGCCCGAGGCCGGAACGGCCACAGGCAGGTCGTACTCACCCCTCAGGAAAGCCAGCACCTCGGCAAGGGTGTGTGCCCCGTGGACCTCGATGCCCTCGACGAGCGCGGCCTCCGGCAGAGCGGCGGCCGGCACCACCACCCGCCGCATCCCGGCGCTCCGCGCGGCCAGCAGGCACGGCAGCACCCCGCGCACCGGGCGCAGCCTGCCGTCGAGGGCAAGCTCGCCGAGCAGCACCGTGCCGTCGAGCGACCGCTGGCCGACCACCTCGGACGTGCAGAGGATGCAACACGCGAGCGCGAGATCGAACCCGCTGCCTGCCTTGCGGAGCGTGGCGGGCGAGAGCGCCAGCAGGATGCGTTCGTTGGGCCACGTGCACCCGGAGTTGACGATGGCGGCACGCACCCGGTCCTTGGACTCGTGCAGCGCCGCGTCCGGCAGGCCCAGCAGGTGGACCCCTGGGAGGCCGCCGCCGACGTCGGCCTCGATCTCCACGACGTGGCCCTCCACGCCGAGCAGGGTGACCGACCAGGCGCGCGCGAGCCCCATCAGAACGCCGCCTTGTAGTGGCGCACGGTGACGGGCTTGCCCGGCTCGGCGACGACCGCGAGCACGTCGAACCGGATCTCGCACCACCGCACCTGGTGGGCGGCGAGCCAGGCCTGGGTGACCCGCCGGATGCGGGCTGCCTTGCGCCGGTCGACGGCCTCCGCGGGCTCACCGAACCGGACACCCGAGCGCGTCTTGACCTCGCAGACCACCAGCCGGTCGGCATCGGTGGCGACCAGATCGAGCTCGCCGTGCCGGCACCGCCAGTTGCGGGACAGGACCACAAGACCCCGTTGCTCCAGGTACGTCGCCGCGAGGTCCTCGCCGTGGCGACCGAGCACGTCCTTCGCTGCCATGCCGACAACGATCGACGTCCGGCGTGTGCCGGGGCAGGCGGTTCTCACAACTGTGGACAGTTCGGGGGCGATGGGGACAACCCCGCCTACGGCGCCCGGCGAAGGCCGATGCCATCAGGAGGACGGTGTAGAGCCACGAACTCGGCGTGCCCGATGTGGACGACGGGCGCGTTGCCGATGCACTCACGAAATCCACATCGGAACGTGCAAGTGAAAGTCGTGCGCATCATTCTGGACGCACGTGCGCAGAGCGGCGTTGATCGGTGGAATCGAATTGATCGAGTCCTACCGGGCCGCTCTCGCTGCAGAGGCCGCGGACGGTCCCGAGCTCACCCGCAGTGAGGGGGATGCTCGAACCGACCGTCGACATCGCGACCGTAGCCTGCTCGGACGACCACCGGATGCCCGGCGAATTCCGGTGCAATAGGAAGGAAACCGACGTCAGGAACCGAACTGGTCGCCGCCGGGTAGCCGCAGATCCGGCTTGTCCAGCTCCTCGACGTTCACATCCTTGAAGGTGAGAACCCGGACGTGCTTCACGAACCGAGCCGGCCGGTACATGTCCCACACCCATGCGTCGGACATGCGGACCTCGAAGTAGATCTCGCCGTCGGCGTTGCGTGCGGCGACATCCACTGAATTGGCGAGGTAGAACCGCCGCTCCGTCTCCACGACGTAGGAGAACTGGGCCACGATGTCCCGGTACTCCTTGTAGAGCGTGAGCTCCATCTCGGTCTCGTACTTTTCGAGATCCTCGGCGCTCACGGTTCCATCCCTCCCTCTGCCCCCACCTCGGTCGGCCCGACGGTGACTGTCCCATTGTGGACCAGGGCCGTGGGAAGCCCGACAGCGGCAGCGGCCTCGAGTGCGGCGACGTCGTCATCGTCCTCGACCGCAGCCCCGACGACACCGCCACCGACGCCGACAGGGATGGCGACGTCGCCACGGGCCGCCCGCACGTTGACGAAGGAGAAGCGGTGCACCCGGCTCGGCCCGTGCTCCGTCAGCGCAGCGTCGTGCACCGTCGTGCAGTAGCCCTTGTGCTCGGCAAAGCCGTACTCCGGGAACTCGTCGTGCAGAGCGACCATGATCCGGTCCCGAGTCACCTTGGCCAGCACGGATGCCGCCGCGACGCACGCTGCCACCTGGTCGCCCTTGGGCACCGCGAGCGCGGGGCTGCCGAAGCCACGCACCGGGAACCCGTCCGTCAGAACGTATCCGGGGCGATCGGTCAGCCCCGCCACGGCGCGGCGCATGCCCTCGATGTTGGCGACGTGCACACCTCGCCGGTCCACCTCCTCGGGCGGGATCACGACCACGGCGCTGTCCTGCGCCCAGCGTGTGATCAGCGCGTAGTACTCCTCACGCGCGGCGGGCGTGAGCAGCTTCGAGTCGGTCAGGCCGTCGAGCCGCTTGGCGTCACCCGGCCGGAGGACGCAGGCCGCGACGACGAGCGGGCCGGCGCAGGCACCGCGACCGGCCTCGTCGACCCCCGCCACTGGGCCGAGGCCGTGGCGCTGCAGCGTGGATTGCAAGGTCCAACTGCCCGCGGAACGGCGTACGACGGCACGGGCTGGACGGAGCTCGGGAGGAAGCGTCGGCCGCATCGGGCGGCGGGCCGGCGTACGACGAGGAGCAGGGCGTGCGGGCATCAGATGAGAAGTCTCCACCGGGCGGGCAGGGTCGTACGACACGGGTCCGACGGTCGGGCTCCGAGTCTCGACGGCGATCAGGAGCGGGGGCGACCCGGGAGGAAACCCCATAGCTCCGGATCCTGCCGGTACAACCTGCGCCGCCACGCCGCGAGCGGGAGCGTGCCCAGTAGCCCGAGGCCGAGGGGTGCTCCGGCCGGCGCTGCGGGTGCCGGCATACCGACGGCGGTGGACTGCGGGTCGATGGAGGAGATCCAGCCGAAGCGCGAGACGGGTAGCACGATCACCCGAGCTTGGCCGATCACGTTCGCCACAGGGACGGGCCCGTGGTCGGGCACCCGCGAGTCGGCGGAGTTGTTGCGGCTGTCGCCCATCATCCACAGCTGCCCCTCGGGCACCGTGACCGGCCCGAACGGGCTCTGCTTCGGCGGCCCCGCCGCAGGCAGGTAGTAGATGTAGGGCTCGGTGAGCGGTTCGCCGTCGACCATCACCCGGTTGCGCGAGTCGCAGCAGGAGACCGTCTGGCCCCCGACCGCGATGACGCGCTTCACGAAGTCCTTCTCGTCGGGCGGCGCGAGTCCGATGAGCGATCCCAGCCCCTGCAGAGCCCTGGTCAGCGGGTTCGTCGGCTCCTGTACGTTGATCTCGCTGCTCCAGCTGTCCGGGCCGCGGAACACCACGACGTCGCCCGGAGCCGGGTCGGAGAACCGATAGGTGATCTTGTCGACGAGCACGCGGTCGTTGTTGCACCCGGTGCAGCCGTGCAGCGTGGTCTCCATCGAGCCCGACGGGATCACGTAGACCTTGGCGACGAAGGTCTGGATCAGGAACGTCAGCACCAACGCCACCACGATGAGCAGCGGCAGTTCCTTCCAGAACGCCGGTCGCCTGCGGCGGCCGCCGCGCTTCCTGCCCCCGCCCTGCGCGGACTGGTCGTCGTCGCGGGGGGGTGGGGTTGCGCCGGCCCGGCGGCGGTGCCGACCGGGAACCTCGGGGTTCTGGTCGGACGCGTCGTCGTCGATCAGGCCGTGGTGGATGACAGTCGTCTCGTCGTCGGCGGGATCACGGCGCCTCGGGGGCGGGGGCCGTTCCGCAGCCCGCTGGCCGTTGACGGGCGGGCCGGCGGGGCGACGCGGAGGTGCATAGGAACCTCCGGGCGCGCCTCCGTTGACGGGCGCTCCGTTGTACGTGCCCCCGCGCTGCGGAGGGGCCCCGAAGCCGGGAGGCTGACCTCCCGTAGCCGGCCCGACCGGCGAACCGCCGTAGGACCCCGCATACGGCCCGCCCGGTGACGCGGCGTTGGGACGCTGCCCCTGGGATCGCCCGGGCGCCGGCTGGTCCGCCGGCGGATAGCGCCGGGGCGGGGCCCGCCGGTCGTCGGGGAGCTCGGGTAGGGCCACGCCCACGAGGCTACGTCAACCTGACCGGGACAGTCAGGACGCGGACGGAGTCTCGCGCTTCTCCTTGATCTTCGCGGCCTTGCCGCGGAGCTCGCGGAGGTAGTAGAGCTTCGCCCGGCGGACGTCACCGCGGGTGAAGACCTCGATCTTGTCGAGGTTCGGCGAGTGCACCGGGAAGGTGCGCTCCACGCCGACACCGAACGACACCTTGCGGACCGTGAAGGTCTCCCGCGACCCGGCTCCCTGGCGGCGGATGACGACGCCCTGGAACACCTGAACGCGGGATCGAGTGCCCTCGACGACCTTCACGTGCACCTTGAGCGTGTCACCCGGCCGGAAGGCGGGGATGTCGGAGCGCAGCTGCTGTGCGTCCAGGGCGTCCAGGGTGTTCATCGCGAAGATCCGTCCTCGGTCCGTGATAGCGGTCGTGCGGGGGCGCCCTTCCAATCGTCGAGGATCGGTGGCGCCGACTGGCCCGACGCACGTGCGTCTGACGCTGGCAACCCGTCCATAGTGCCAGACGCGATCGGGTGCAGTGAAATCACCCGCCCCTCAGGTGGGTGAGAAACTCGCGGTCGGCGTTGTCGAGGGCCTCGTCGGGCATGGCGGCGAGCAGATCCGGGCGCCGCTGCGCCGTGCGTTCGAGAGCACGATCACGCCGCCAGCGTGCGATCGCGGCGTGGTTTCCGCTGCGCAGCACCTCGGGGACGGTGAGCCCCCGCCAGGTCACCGGCCGGGTGTAGGCCGGCCCTTCGAGGAGGCCGTCGGAGAAGGAGTCCTGCTGCGCCGATGCCGGATTGCCGAGCACGCCGGGCATGAGGCGCACCACCGCCTCGACCATCACGAGCACGGCCGCCTCACCGCCGACGAGGACGTAGTCGCCGATGCTCACCTCGTCGACGGGCATCCGGGTCGCCGCCTCGTCCATCACCCGTTGGTCGATCCCCTCGTACCGGCCGCAGGCGAACACCAGGCGCGGCTCGGTGGCCCAGGCCTCGGCCGTGGCCTGGGTGAACGGCCGGCCCGCCGGTGTGGGCACCACCAGGCGCGCCGGACCGTGTTCCGCCAGCACGTCGTCGAGCGCTTGCCCCCACACCTGCGGGCGCATCACCATCCCGGGCCCGCCGCCGTAAGGGGAGTCGTCGACGGCCTGGTGGACGTCGCGCGTCCAGCTCCGTAGGTCGTGCACCGCAAGATCGACGAGGCCCGCCGCGATGGCCCGGCCCAGGAGCGCCTCCCGCAGCGGGGCGAGGTAGGCGGGAAAGATGGTGACGACGTCGATCCGCACCGGGGCACCGTACGCGGGACGGTCAGCCGGCCTGCCGGCCGCGGACCAGCTCGTCCACGATCACGCGCGTGGCGTCGAGGCCGACTCCGTGGGAGGCGAGGATCTGCTGCGCCGCCCCGGTCTCCGAATGCAGCATCCCCAGCAGGATGTGCTCGGCGCCGATGAAGTTGTGCTTCAACCGCAGCGCCTCACGCAGGGCCAGCTCCAGCACCTTCTTCGCCGCGCGGTCGAACGGGATGTGACCGCGCGGGGCGCGTCCACGGGCGGCCCGGGTGCGTTCCAGCGCACCCGGCCCGAAGGCCTCCTCGACCTGGCGGCGCACCTCGTCGAGGTCGATGCCGAGGGTGGCGAGCGCCTCGGCGTCCGGGGGAGGGCTTCCGTCCGGCCGTAGTCGGCTGATCTCCGCATTCACTACGGCGCCGTCGACGCCCAGGGACTTCAGGATCACAGCAGCCGGATTGGGCCGCCCCACGACCATCGCGGCCAGCAGGTGCTCGCTGCGAATGGAGTCCGCCGCCCTGCCGCGCGCCTGCTCCTGCGCGGCCACCACCACCAGGCGTGCCTCGTTACTGAAACGTTCGAACATCTCCCCGCTCCCCTCAGAACCCGAACCGGCGGTACTTCTTGTGCACTGCCTGCCTGCTGACCCGCAGCACCTCGGCGATCTGCTGCCAGGACCACCCCTGCGCCCGCGCGTTGGTGACCTGGAGCTCTTCCAATGACTCGAGCAGCACCCGCAGGGACGCCACCGCGGCCAGGCCGACCGCCGGATCCCTGCTCGACGCGGCTGCCGCCACTTTCGTCGCATCCGTCATGCCGTCAACCTACGTTGACAGCAGACCCGTGTCAACCCTGGTTGACGGCGGGCGCGTACCCCGCGCCGAATGCAGGCCGAATGCAGCCGGAAAAGCAGCACGGCCCCCGCAGCTGTGCTGCGGGGGCCGTGAAGGTCGCTCAGTTCATTCCAGGTCGAGCAAGCCCTCGGGCGGGGTGAGCACAACCCTGCCGCCGTCGATGTCGACGGTGGGCACGATCGCGCGCACGAACGGCACGAGCGCATCCGGCCGGTCGGGCCGGACCAGCACGAGGAGCTCCCCGCCCGGACCGTGCACGACCTCACGGACCGACCCCACGACGGAGCCGTCCTCCAGCTCGGCCCGCAGACCTTCGAGCTGGTGGACGTGGAACTCGTCCGGATCCGTCGGCGGCGCAACCGTGTCGGAGCCGATCAGGAGGCGGGCGCCGCGCATCGCCTCGGCGGCGTCGCGGTCGGGCACCTCGACGAACCGCACGAGCAGCCGGCCGGAGTGCGGCCGGGTGGACTCGACGGTGACCGCGGCATCCGGCATGCCGGCGCGCCGCGCGGTGAGCACGGAACCGGACGTGAACCGCTCGTCGGGCGAATCGGTGTGGACGTCGACGACGAGCTCGCCGCGCAGGCCGTGGGCCCGGGCGGCGATGCCGACGAGCAACTCGGTGCTGTCGCTGACCGGCACCGCTCGCTCGGCAGTGCCGTTACCGGTCGGTGTCGACGACATCGACCCGCACGCCTCGGCCGCCGATGCCACCCACGACCGTGCGGAGCGCGGTGGCCGTGCGGCCTCCGCGGCCGATCACCTTGCCGAGGTCCTCCGGGTGCACGCGCACCTCGAGAGTGCGTCCCCGGCGCGTGGTGACGAGCTCCACCTGCACGTCGTCCGGGTGGTCGACGATGCCCCGGACGAGGTGCTCGAGAGCGTCCGCGAGGACACTCACGACTCGGTGGCCTCGGTGGCCGTGGTGGCCTCACCCTCGGCGGAGTCGGCCTTGGGCCGGCGGTCGCCCCGCTTCTTCGGGGTGGTGGCCTCGGTGGTGGGCTCCTCGCTCGCGGCGGCGAGCGCAGCCTGGAAGCGGGCGAGCTTGTCGGCCTTCTCCGGCTGCGGCTTGAGGGTGCCCTCGGCGCCGGGCAGGCCCTTGAACTTCTGCCAGTCGCCCGTGATCTCCAGCAGGTGCTGCACGGGCTCGGTGGGCTGCGCGCCCACGCCCAGCCAGTACTGCGCCCGCTCGGAGTCGACCTCGATCAGGCTCGGCTCGTTCTTCGGGTGGTACTTGCCGATGGTCTCGATCGCCCGGCCGCTGCGGCGGTTGCGGGCATCGGCCACGACGATGCGGTAGTACGGCTGACGGATCTTGCCCAGCCTCATCAGCTTGATCTTGACGGCCACGCTGGTCGTTGCTCCTCGCGGATCGTGGTGCTTGTGGTGAGTCCGCGCGGCTCGCGTGGGGTTACGGGCAGCGCTTCGTCGACGTGTGCGGCCGCGGCACGGTAGAGGGCCAGCCGCATGACCGATCCGTCATTCTGCCAGACACCTTCGGGCGATGACGCACGGAGCCGCCAGGTCACCCGGTCGGCATGAGGCCCAGGAGGCCGAGCATCAGCACGACTCCGGGCAGGAGGTTGTTCACCTGGTGCGCAACGATGCTGGGCAGCAGCCTGCCTGTGTACAGGCGCGCCACCGCGATCGGGATCGCGACGATGAGCAGCAGCGGCGTACGGGTGAACTCGAAGTGGGCCATCGCGAAGAGCAGTGTCGTGACGCCGAAGGCCACCCAGCGGTTGGCGAGCCGCTCGATCCCGCCCCACAACAGGCCCCGGTACACGATCTCCTCGCACAGTGGAGCGAGGAACACCACGATCACCAACACCACCGCGGCCAGCACCGGACCGGTCCTGACCGACCCGAACACGTCTCCGACCGCCGAGCTCGCATCCGGCCCGACGATCGCGACGTACACGAGCGAGGCCGGCACCGTGAGGGCCAGCCCGCCGAGCCCGAACGCGACACCGAGCCCGACGTCGCTCCACGACCACTGCAGACGTAGGTCGGTGCGCGGCCCGTTGCCGCGCAGCACGGTGATCAGTACCGCGGTGGCGGCCGCCAGCACGGTGGGCACGGCCAGCGCGAGGATCAGCCCGGCGACCACCGGCAGGTTGCCGAGCACGGCCCAGCCGATGAGCACGGACGTGAGCAGGAACACCGCCTCGACGAGCACGTAGGCGCCCAGGCCCCAGCGATGCGTGCGGGCCGGGGCACCGGCGAGTGCCCGTCCCGCCGGATGCCGGGGCGACCGCCTGCCGACGGGAAGAGGGGCGGACGGGTGGGGGTCCGGCATCGATGGGTACGCGCTCGGCGGATACATCGGGTAGGGGCCCGACGTCCCCGGCCCGGCCGCGTACGGCTGGTAAGGACCGGGCGGGTACGAACCCTCGGCGTACGGCCCTGGTCCGGGCTGGGCCACAGCGGCGCCGGGGGGCTCTGCCGGCGCCCCTGATGCCGCCTCCTGCGACCACGGGGACCACTCCGGGGCAGCCCATGGCGAACCGGCGGCGGCCCCGGAGTGGGTGGCGCCGTTGTGGCCGTTGCCGTTCGAGCCGTTGCCGTTGGGGGAGCTGCCGTTGCCGCTGCTGTCCGGGCTGCCGTCGCTCGTTCCGCCGGCGGCGGCGTTACCGGTCAGGCTGCTGTTCGCGCCGGTCGGACCGACGTCGCTCGGCTCGAGGCCGTCAGGTTCTCGCGAACCCTCCTCGGGCGACTCGTTCCCGTCCGCTGTTGCCACATATCTGACGCTACCGGCCACGGGCTTCGGGCGTCTGCCCTCGCCCCGCAGGCGTGATCACGCCGGAATACAGCGCGCAACCGCCCGCTTCAGCCCGTGGCGTGCACCGGCCGTCCGCGGAGCATCACGAGCGCCGGCTCGCGCAGGACCGAGAGGTCGGCACGCGGGTCGGACCGGTAGACCACGAGGTCCGCCCGCGCACCGGGCTGCAACCCCGGACGCTCGAGCCACTCGCGGGCCGACCAGCTCGCAGCGCCGATCGCGGCGGTGGCGGACATCCCTGCGCCGTGCAGGGCCTCGATCTCGTCGGGCAGCCGCCCATGGACGATCCCGCCGCCCGCGTCCGTGCCGGCGTACACGGGAACCCCCGCCTCGACGGCCCGCCGGACGACGCCCACGGCGCCCGCGTGCAGCTTCCGCATGTGCGCCGCGTACGTCGGGTACCTGGTGGCCGAGTCGGCGATCTTCGGGAACGTGTCGAGATTGATCATCGTGGGGACGAGTGCGGTGCCACGGGCGGCCATCTCCCCGATGAGGTCGTCGGTGAGCCCGGGCCCGTGCTCGATGCAGTCGATACCGGAGCGGATCAGGCCCGGAAGGGCATCGGCGCCGAACACGTGGGCGGTGACCCTGGCCCCGGCGGCGTGGGCCGCCTCGACCGCGGAGACGAGCACGTCGTCGGGCCACAGCGGGGCCAGATCCCCCACCGACCGGTCGATCCAGTCGCCCACCAGCTTCACCCAGCCGTCGCCGTCCGCGGCCTGCTCGGCGACCACGTCGGGCAGGAGCGCCGGATCGTCGAGCTCGGCGGCGACCCCGGGGATGTAGCGCTTGGGCCGCGCGACGTGCACGCCTGCGCGAATGATCTCCGGCAGGTCGGCGCGCGCCTGCAGAGGGCTGGTGTCGAGCGGCGAGCCGCAGTCGCGGATCAGCAGGGTGCCGGCATCACGGTCGGTGCGCGCCTGCGCATCGGCCTCCTCGAGCTCGACGGCGCCGGACGAGCCCAGCCCGATGTGGCAGTGCGCGTCGACGAGCCCCGGCACGATCCAGCCGCCGTCGATGAGCGTCTCGGCGCCCGGGATGCGGTCGACGAGCACACCGGACCCGTCGACGAACAGCTCCACCGTCTGCTCGTCACCGTCGGGCCCGAGCAGCACCCCCCGCACGCGATACACGCGCTACTTGCCCTTCGGGAACTTCAGCTTGCTCGGGTCGAAGCCGGGCGGAAGCTGGTCGAGCCCCGGCGGGAGCTCACGCAACGACGGCGGCAGGCCCGACAGGTCGGGGACGCCGCCCCCGAACCCGGCCGGCAGGGCACCGGCGCGGGCCGGTGTGGGGCCGCGGCCCTTGCCCTTCTTCCCCTTGCGACCCTTCGCCTGCTTGCGCGTGGCACTGCGACCGCCGAAGCCGAACTGCCCGGCCATCTGCTTCATCATCTTGCGGGCTTCGAAGAAGCGGTTGACCAGCTCGTTCACGTCGCTGACGGAGACACCGGAGCCGTTGGCGATGCGGAGCCGCCGCGACCCGTTGATGATCTTGGGATCGGCGCGCTCCCCCGGGGTCATGCCGCGGATGATCGCCTGCAGCTTGTCGAGGTGCTTGTCGTCGACCTGGGCGAGCGCGTCCTTCATCTGGCCGGCGTTGGCGCCCGGGAGCATGCCGAGGATGTTGCCGATCGGCCCCATCTTGCGCACGGCGAGCATCTGCTCGAGGAAGTCCTCGAGTGTGAGCTCCCCCGAGCTGATCTTGGCTGCGGCCTTGGCCGTCTGCTCCTCGTCGAACGCCTGCTCGGCCTGCTCGATCAGCGTGAGCAGGTCGCCCATCCCGAGGATGCGGCTGGCCATCCGGTCGGGGTGGAAGACGTCGAAGTCGGCGAGCTTCTCACCGCTGGACGCGAACAGGATGGGCTCGCCGGTGACTTCCCGCACCGACAGCGCCGCGCCACCGCGGGCGTCGCCGTCGAGCTTGGTGAGCACCACGCCGCTGAAGCCCACGCCGTCGCGGAACGCCTCGGCGGTGGCAACCGCGTCCTGGCCGATCATGGCGTCGACGACGAAGAGCGTCTCGTCGGGACGGGTGGCGTCGCGGATGTCGGCGGCCTGGCGCATCAACTCCTCGTCGACACCGAGGCGGCCCGCGGTGTCGACGATGACGACGTCGTAATGCTTCTCGCGGGCGTGCCCGACGCCGCGGCGCGCGACGTCGACAGGGTCACCCACGCCGTTGCCGGGCTCCGGAGCGAACGTCGGCACCCCGGCCCGCTCACCGACGATCTGCAGCTGGTTGACCGCGTTGGGCCGCTGGAGGTCGCACGCCACGAGCAGCGGTGTGTGCCCCTGCCCCTTGAGCCAATGGGCGAGCTTGCCGGCCAGGGTGGTCTTACCGGAACCCTGGAGGCCGGCGAGCATGATCACGCTCGGCGGCTCCTTCGCGAGCCGCAGGCGGCGGGTCTCGCCACCGAGGATCGCGATGAGCTCGTCGTTGACGATCTTGACGACCTGCTGGGCGGGGTTGAGCGCGCCAGAGACCTCCGAGCCCTTGGCCCGCTCCTTGATGCGCGCGATGAATCCGCGGACCACCGGCAGCGCGACGTCGGCCTCCAGCAGCGCGATGCGGATCTCGCGCGCGGTGGCGTCGATGTCGGCGTCGGAGAGGCGCCCCTTGCCACGGAGATTGGCGAGGGTGCCGCTGAGGCGCTCGGAGAGGGTGTCGAACACCCGTCCCAGGGTACTGGGGCCGGATCGACGCGCGCTGCCCCGGAGCGCGGTCGCGGCACAATCGGAATGACCCCCGTGCCGCCACATGCACGGGGTTCGGCAAGACCGAGCCGCATCGGATGAGATTCCGGGAGACATCGGCCGGCTGTGCGGGTGCTGCGGATCGACACCGCGCGGTCGACGTGCTACTGCTGGTCCCAAGCTCTGACCGCCCGACGGGCGCTGGTTCCTCTGCGCCGGTGCTGAGCCGCGGATCCCCAGAGTTGCGGCGGACGGCGTGGCCGCTGGGGCGGACCATTGCCGGGCCTCGGTGTTCCTCATGATCATCGGTTCGGGGTCAGGAAGCGGGTCTCTGTGCAGCTGCGAGGCCCCAAACGTTGATCAAGGACCACGGGCGGCGCACCTGGCAGGGGCGCCTCGGCTTCCTGGCCGATCACCCCCGCTGACATCCGACCCGGCGGCGCCGCTCTCCGACGATGGACCGCCGAGCCAGGTCAGGGGTGCTGGTTTGGACATGATCACCAGTTCGGGCCCGGCGGCCGGGTTATGTCCTGCCGCCGGGCCCGAAGTATTGATCACGGGGTCGGGCCGCCGGTCGGAGGAGGCGGCTGGCCGACCCAGGGACGCCGCGATCAGGTTTGACGGTCATCGCCTCAAGGTCTTGCACGTCGATCCCGTCCATGACTACGTTCACTGCGCTGTCGATCCGTATCGACACCAACGGGGGGCGACGCCGGATGGTGACCAGTAGGGACGTCGCCCGGGTCGCGGGGGTCTCGCAGAGCACGGTCTCCTACGTCATGAGCGGCCGACGCTCGATCTCGGCCGCGACCCGCCGCCGCGTCGAGGCGGCGATCGAAGAGCTCACCTACCACCCCAACGCAGGGGCCAGGGCACTCGCGAGCCAGCGCACCCAGGTGATCGGTCTCGTCGTGCCGTTCACGCCCGGCGCCGACACCACGGGCCTGCTGCCGTTCATCGAGACCATCGCCTCGTGCGCGCGGGAGGCCGATCACGACGTCCTCCTCGTCACCGCGAACGAGGGGTCGGCGGGGCTGAAGCGGCTGGCCGGCCGGTCGTTGTGCGACGCGATCGTGATGATGGACATCGAGACCGACGACGCCCGGATCCCGGTGGCCGCAACGCTGAGCGTGCCGGTGATCCTCATCGGCGTTCCCGCCGACAACGCCGGCCTGCATTGCGTCGACCTGGACTTCCCGCTGGCCGGACGCATGGCGGTGGACGAGCTGGCCGCGCTCGGGCACCGGCGGGTCGTTCTCGTGGGGCACCCGGCCGAGGTCGTGGAGCGCGGCGTCAACTTCGTCGGCCGCTTCGAGCGCGGAGCCACCGACGCGGCGAGCGCCCACGGGGTCGCACTGGAGGTGGTGGCGCCGGTGGCCCCCGGCCGGGACGGTGCCGAGGCCGCCGTGGAGCAGGTGCTCGCCGTCGGCGGTGAGCGGCCGGGGGTGGTCGTGCCGAACTCGCAGGCACTCCAGCCGGTGCTGCAGGTCCTGATGGATCGCGGACTCCACCCGGGTCGCGACCTGTCCCTCATCGCGCTGTGCACCGACGCCGCCGCCGAGGCCGTCACGCCGGCGGCCACCAATGTCTCGCTCGAACCGCGCGACGTGTCGCGGCGGGCGATGCAGATCCTGTTCCAGCTGCTCGACCGCGGCCAGGAGCCGCCCGACGAGCTCGTACAACTCATCCCCCCACGCCTGACCCGACGACGAACCACCCTCCCCTCCCCCTGACCGCGGGTTGCGGTCGTACCGGTTCCACCAGGCGTGCGATCGATACGTATCGACAGTGAGATCGACGAGAGGACCAGACATGGCTCGACGAGGAGCACGACTGGGCAGAACCGCACTGGCGACGGCCACCGCTCTCGTAGCGGCAGCCGCTCTCGCCGCCTGCGGAGGAGGTGGTGGGAGCGGCTCCGGAGGGCCGGTCACCAGCATCCGCGTCCTCGACTACTACAACAACGAACCCGATCGCACGGTCTACGCCCAGACCCTGGACGCGTGCGGCCGG
Organism: Pseudonocardia yunnanensis; assembly: GCF_039534065.1. Classification (NCBI taxonomy): domain Bacteria; kingdom Bacillati; phylum Actinomycetota; class Actinomycetes; order Pseudonocardiales; family Pseudonocardiaceae; genus Pseudonocardia; species Pseudonocardia yunnanensis. The sequence continues at coordinate 251,180 of NZ_BAAAUS010000030.1, forward strand.
CAGGCCGGCGTCACGATCGAGCGCGAGGTCGTGCCCGGGGCCTCGCTGATCGCCAAGGTCCTGCAGCAGGCCTCGTCCCGGACCCTCCCCGACGTCCTGATGATCGACAACCCCGACCTGCAGCAGATCGCGGCGACCGGCGCCCTCAACCCGGTCACCGACTTCGGCCTCTCCGCGGACGGCTACGCCGAGGGCATCGTCAGCGCCTCGACCTACGAGGGCAAGGTGTACGGGCTCCAGCCGGTGACCAACACGATCGGCCTCTTCTACAACGAGGACATGCTGGCTCAGGCCGGCGTGACCCCGCCGAAGACGTGGGACGAGCTCAAGGCGGCCGCCGCGAAGCTCACCTCCGGCAACCGGTACGGCCTCGCGTTCTCCGCTCCCGCGAACTACGAGGGCACCTGGCAGTTCCTGCCGTTCATGTGGTCCAACGGCGGCGACGAGACGAACATCGCGAGCCCGCAGGTCGCGCAGGCGCTGCAGCTGTGGGTCGACCTGGTCGGCTCGGGATCCGCGTCGAGGTCGGTCGTCAACTGGACACAGGCCGACGTCGCGGAGCAGTTCGGCGCGGGCAACGCGGCGATGATGGTCAACGGTCCGTGGCAGTTCCCCGTGCTCGACGAGATCGCCGGCCTGAAGTACGGCGTGGTGCCGATCCCCGTGCCCCAGGCAGGGGTCACCGAGGTCGCCCCGCTCGGCGGCGAGACGTGGACACTCCCCCGCACCGGCGACGACGCGCGTCAGAAGAAGGCAGCGGAGATCGTCGCCTGCCTGAACTCCGACGCCAACCAGATGGACCTCGCCACGAAGCGCAGCACCGTCCCCACGAAGACGGCGCTGCTGGACTCCTTTGTCGCAAAGGCCCCGAAGATGGCCGCGTTCACCGAGCAGGTGAAGACCGCGCGGTCGCGCACCGGCAAGCTGGGGGCCGACTGGCCCGCCGCCGCCACCAAGATCTACACGGCCGTGCAGAGCGCGATCACCGGCGGCGCCACGCCGGACGCCGCCCTGCGCCAGGCCCAGAATGGCTGAGCGCAGCCGGCCGGTCGGGGGCGCCACCACCGACCGGCCGCCGATCATGACGGTGGCACCGCCGGGCCCCGCGGCGCAGGGACCCTCGCCCGTCGAGCGACACCGCGCGCCGTGGGCCTCGGCGCGGGGTCGGGAGCGGCTGCTGCAGCTGGCGTTCCTGCTCCCGGCCGTCGTCTACCTGTTGCTCTTCTTCGGCTACCCCGTGGTGCAGAACGTCCTGATGGGGTTCCAGGAGTACACGACCGCCACGTTCTACACGGGCGAGGCGCCCTGGGTCGGGTTCGCCAACTACGGCGCGGTCCTGACGTCGGCGGTGTTCGACCAGGCGCTGCTCAACACCGCGCTGTTCACCGTGGGGTCGATCGCGGGGCAGTTCGTGATCGGGCTGGCGATCGCGGTGTTCTTCCAGCGCCGCTTCCCGCTCAGCGGGGTGCTGCGGTCTTTGCTGCTCCTGCCGTGGCTGATCCCGCTGATCGTCTCCGGGGCGGTGTGGCGCTGGATCCTCGACCAGGACAACGGTGCCCTCAACCGCTTCCTCGGCGGGCTGGGCCTGGTCGGGGAGAACCCGGGCTGGCTCACGAGCACGTCTCTCGCGCTCATCGCGGTGATCGGCGTCAACATCTGGATCGGGATCCCGTTCAACACCACGATCCTCTACGGGGGTCTGCAGGACATCCCCGAGGAGCTCTACGAGGCCGCGGCCCTGGACGGGGCCACCGGGTGGCGCGCGTTCCGGCACGTCACGTGGCCGTTGCTGCGGCCGGTGGTGAACGTCGTGCTGGTGCTCGGCGTCGTCTACACGATCAAGGTGCTCGACATCATCCTCGGGCTCACCGCCGGCGGCCCGGCGAACGCCACCCAGACGATCGCGACGCAGTCCTACCACCTGTCCTTCCAGGAGTTCGAGTTCGGGCAGGGCGCCGCCCTGGGCAACGTCCTGATCGTCATCTCGCTCGTTTTCGCGCTTCTCTACCTGCGCGCCAACCGACGCGCCGGGCTGGGGTGATCTCGTGATGTCAGTGCTCACTCGCCCAACGACGCACCGGCCCGTCCGGCGCACGTGGGGGAACACGCTGGTCGGGGTGCTGATCCTCGCCGTGATGCTGTTCCCCGTCTACTGGATGGTCAACGTCTCGCTACAGCCCAGCGGCTCGGCGGTCAGCACCCCGTGGTTCCCGCTCCACGTGAGCTTCGACGGGTACGCCACCGCCGTGCGCGAGCAGGGCGGCCACCTCGCGACCAGCCTGGTGGTGGCGCTGGGGAGCGTGGTGTTCAGCCTGCTGATCGCCACGCCCGCCGCGTACGCGCTCGCGCACTTCCGGGTGCGCGGTGCGGGAGTGGTGCTGTTCGCGATCCTGATCAGCCAGATGATCCCGGGAATCGTCGTGGCGAATGCCCTCTACAGCGCCTATAACGACCTCGGGCTGCTGAACTCGGTGCTCGGGCTGATCCTCGCCGATTCCACGCACGGCATTCCGTTCGCGATTCTTATCATGCGGGCGTTCCTCGGCAGCATTCCGACCGAGGTGATCGAAGCTGCCCGGGTGGACGGGGCGGGTCAGATCCGCGCGTTCGTCTCGATCGTGCTGCCGATGAGCCGCAACGCCCTGATCACGGCCGCGCTCTTCACATTCCTGTTCACCTGGAGCGACTTCCTCTTCGCCCTCACCCTCACCACCACCGAGGACGTCCGGCCCGTGACGCTCGGGCTCTACCAGTACATCGGGAGCTTCGTGAACGACTGGAGCGCGGTGATGGCCACCGCGGTCCTCGCCTCCCTCCCCGCCGTGGTGCTGCTGGTGGTGGCGCAGCGCTTCGTCGCCGCCGGTGTCAACAGCGGCGCCGTCAAGTGACCCGCAACGACCTCGACGACGAAAGGCAGAACCGGCTGTGACCGACCCGTCCTCCGCCCCCATCCGCGTGACCGTGTGGGGGGAGAACCGCCACGAGCAGATCGAGGAGCACGTCGCGAAGATCTACCCGCAGGGCATGCACACGACGATCGCCGAGGGCATTCGTGAGAATCTGCGCGACGGCTGCGTCGTGCGCACCGCCACCCTCGACGACCCGGAGCACGGCCTCACCGAGGACGTCCTGGCGGCCACCGACGTGCTCACCTGGTGGGGCCACGCCGCCCACTCCGAGGTGTCCGACGAGGTGGTGGAGCGCGTGCACCGCCACGTCCTGTCCGGGATGGGCCTCGTGGTGCTGCACTCCGGCCACTGGTCGAAGATCTTCGTCAAGCTGATGGGAACGAGCTGCACGCTGCGGTGGCGCAGCGAGCACGACCGCGAGCTGATCTGGACGGTCGACCCGACGCACCCGATCGCCCGGGGCGTGCCGCATCCGCTGATCATCGACGAGGACGAGATGTACGGGGAGTTCTTCGACATCCCCGCGCCCGACGAGCTCGTGTTCGTCAGCTCGTTCAGCGGTGGTGAGGTGTTCCGCAGCGGATGCACGTTCCGCCGCGGCCACGGGAAGATCTTCTACTTCCGCCCCGGCGACCAGGACTTCCCGACCTACCACCACCCCGACGTCCGCCGCGTGATCGCCAACGGCGTGCAGTGGGCCCGCACGGACCGGCCCGAGCGGGCACACCCGGTGCTGCTGCGCTACGAGACCGGCGAGTTCTTCACCGGCGCGGCCTACAGCGGGCCGATCGAATGACCCACCGCACGATCCCCGGCGGCGAGCCGGTTCGGGTGGTTCTGGCCGGCGCGGGGAGCATGGGCCGCGCCTGGCTGTCGACCATCATCCTCGCGCCCGACGTCGAGCTGGCAGGAGTCGCCGACATCGACGTGGGGACCGCACGGTCGGCCGTTACCGACGCGGGGCACCCGGATCTCCCGGTGGGTGCCGATGCGGTGGCCCTCGCCACGGCGGTGGGCGCCGACGCCGTGGTCGACGCCACGGTGCCGGCGGCGCACCACCCGGTCACCACCGCGGCGCTGTTCGCCGGCCTGCCGGTGCTCGGCGAGAAGCCCGTGGCAGCCACGCTGGCGCAGGCCTTGTCGCTGGCCGCGGCCGCGGAGGTGACGGGTGAGCTGTTCATGGTGAGCCAGTCGCGACGGTGGAACCCGCAGCTGTTCGAGCTGCAGGCGATGGCGGGCGATCTCGGCGCGATCGGCACGCTCACCACCGAGTTCTTCCGGGCCCCGCACTTCGGCGGGTTCCGGGAGGAGATGGACCACCCGCTGCTCCTCGACATGGCGATCCATCCGTTCGACTCGGCCCGGTTCGTCCTCGGCTCCGAGCCGGTCGCGGCCTACTGCGAGGCGTACAACCCGCCGTGGAGCTGGTACGCAGGCGATGCCGCCGCCACGGCGATGTTCGAGATGGAGGGCGGCGTCCGCTACATCTACATCGGCAGCTGGTGCAGCCCCGGCGCGGAGACGTCGTGGAACGGCGTGTGGCGGGTCAGCGGCGAGAAGGGCTCCGCCCGCTGGGACGGCGACACCGAGCCGGTGCTCGATGCCGACGTGCAGCCCGTGACACGGACGCCCGCCCCGTACTCCGGTATCGCCGGGGCGCTTCAGGTGTTCGTCGACGCCCTCCGCACCGGCGCCACACCCATGGGCGAGGTGCACGAGAACGTGCCGAGCCTCGCCATGGTGGAGGCGGCGGTGCGCTCGGCCGACAGCGGCGGGCGGGTGCTGATCGACGACGTCCTCCAGCAGGCCCATGAGCAGGCGCTGCGCGAGGAGACCCGCGCGGACGTCCGGACGGCTCTGGCCGGGTGGACGTCGGTGCGGCACGCGCTGACGACCTGACGTCCGGGCACCATGGGCGCCGTCCGGGTGGGACGGCGCCCATGGTGACTCAGAAACCTCGGAAGACCCCGTCGGCCTGGACGGCGTCGGCGAACTCGAAGAAATCCATGTTGCTGATCGAAAGATTGTTCTCGATCTGGTACAGCTCTGACGCGACGGTGCGGAATTCGCGGCCTCGTTCTTCCAGCAGATCGATGACGAGGACGGGCCGGTCGGCCGAGGTCAGCGTGATCCGGTCCACGACGAATATGCATGATTGAAAGCCGATGGCCTCCCGGGTGGCCATCGCCAGGATCTGCTGTGTCGTCCAGCCGTCGAAGGCCGGATCGTCGATGAACTCGACGTCCGCCAGGAAGCCGTCTCCATCGCTGGGCGCGACGATCGCTGCGCGAACGGCGAGCCAGGCCTGTTGATCGGAGAAGTCGGTGCGCAGCACCGGCGCGGAACCTGTTCTGGTCAGTGTGGCCACGGTGGCCTTTCTCGGAGGAGCGTCATGGGCTTCGCGGAGCGCATGACCCCGGGTGCCGGACCGGCTCGCCCCGGCCCGGCACCCGGGGTCAGCTCCCCTCGACCGGATCGGTGTCCAGCCGAAGACCATCGAGTGCCGCGGCGCGGTCGAGCACGGTGACGCTCGACCAGCCCGCCGGCATGCCCGCGAGGAGTTCCGTGGTGGTGGCGGTGGCCCGCTGCGCGTGCCCGGCGAAGGAGCGCTCAGGCACCAACCGGCCGCGCTCGCACTGGCCCCGCCGTGCATCGGCCGGGTCGACGTGCATCCAGAGCAGGTGTGCGCTGCGGCCGGCGGCCGTGGCGAGCCGGGCGACGACCGCGCGGGTGCGCCGGTCGGTGGCGGGTAGGTGGACGACAACGGTGGGCGCGCCCGAGAGAGCGGCGATCAACACGGCGAGGCGGTGCAGCAGGTGCACCAGCGGCCGGTACCACGCGTAGGGCAGCACGCCCATGACGCGGCGCAGCGCTCCCCGTTGCGCCTCGGAGTCGAGAACGACGACGCCCGGCTCGTCCGGTAGACCGTCGAGCAGGGTGGACTTCCCCGCTCCGGGTATGCCCGCCACGAGCAACAACGTGCGGCCGGGCAGGCTGAGGCGCACCGCCGAGCGATCCGTAGAGGTTGTCGGCGCGGCCGGGACGTCGGCGGACGCGGCGGTCGAGCTCGCTCTCGTCACGATTGCACAACGCCCGTTACGGGTGATTCGTTCCGATCGTCACGAATTAGTGCACTGGTCGCTACGCCGCTGCCGCGAGCACCGCTCGTTCGATCCGGCGCCGCTCCGCCTTGTTCAGCGCTCCCCCGGCGCCACCGGCACCGGCGACGCAGAACGAGTCGACGACCGATGCGCCCAACGTCGCGACGCGGGCCCATCGCAGGTCGGCCCCGCACTCCTCCAACGCGGCGGCCACCCGGTGCAGCAGCCCGATCCGGTCGGTGCCCCGCAGCTCCAGCACCACCGCCCCGGTGGCCTCGTCGTCGAACCACAGTACCCGCGGCGGAGCGGGTGGCTCGCCGCTCGGACTGATCGGGGCGTAGTCCCGTTCCTTGCGGGCGAGTGCGTCGGACAGCGTGAGGCTGCCGTCGAGCACCCGCACCAGGTCCGACCGCAGCAACGCCGGATCGGGGAGTCCGCCGAAACGCGGGGAGACGGTGAAGGTGAAGACCGCCGCCTGCTCGGCGGTCGGCAGCTCGGCTGCGTGCACCTCCAGCGAGTGCAGCGCCAGCACACCGGCCGCGGCGGCCAGTGCGCCCGGCCGATCCGGGACCGCGACCATCACCGTGGCGGGGTCGGTCCGGTCGTCGAGCCGGATCTGCGGCTTCCTGTCACGGGTGACGGTGGCCGCGAGCTCCGCGGCAGCTGCACTGACTGCAGCGGGGGCGGGCAGCGGTTCGCCGGCCAGCAACGCGCGGCACCGGCGCGCGAGATCCTGGATCAGCATCTGCTTCCACGGGCTCCAGACCCCCGGTCCGGTGGCGAGCGCATCGGCTTCGGCGAGGTTCTCGAGGATGTCGAGCACGAGGCCGCTGCCGCGCAGGGTCTCGACGACGCGCCTGATCGTCGCCGGGTCGTCCAGATCGCGGCGCGTGGCCGTGTGCGGCAGCAGCAGGTGGTGGCGCACCACCTGACCCAATATCGCCACGTCGGCGTCGGCGAACCCGAGCCGCCGGCCCACCTGCAGGGCCAGCGACTCGCCGACGACGGAGTGGTCTTCCGTGCGACCCTTGCCGATGTCGTGCACGAGGGCACCGACGAGCAGCAGGTCCGGACGCGAGACGCGAGTGGTCAGCCGGGCGGCCTGCGCACACGTCTCGACGAGGTGCCGGTCGACGGTCCACAGGTGCGCACGGTCGCGCGGCGGCAGGTCGCGCACGGCACCCCACTCGGGGAAGAGCCGCCCCCACAGTCCCGTGCGATCGAGCGCCTCGACGACATCCACGAGCGGGCGACCCGTGCCGAGCAGCGACAGCAGCTCGCTCAGCGCGGCGCGCGGCCACGGCTCTCGCAGCTCGGGAGCGGTGTCGGCGAGCCGGTGCAGCGTGCCGGCGGCGATCGGTAGCCCGGTGCGCGCCGCGGTGGCCGCCACCCGCAGCACCAGCGCGGGATCGCGGGGAGCCGCAGCGTCGCGGGCGAGCACGACCTCGCCGCCGTGCTCGACCACGCCGCTGTCCAGCGGACGCCGTACAGGTGGGCGCCGCAAGGCGGCCAATCCCCGCCGGGGCAGCGCGTTGCGGGCCGACCGCAGCCCCACCTCGGTGGCGAATGCCACCGACCGCGCCGCTCCGGACAGGGCACGCGCGAGCTCGAACCGGTCGGCGATCTCCAGTGCCGTCGCCACCTCGTCGGCGTCCTGCGCCCGCAGCACGTCACGGGCGCGCCCGGCGAGGCGATGCAGCTCGGTACGCACGTCGAGCAGCAGCCTGCGGGCCTCGACGACGTCTCCCGACGGCCGGTCGACGAGCTGAGCGGCCGCGAGTGCGTCGAGGAGTTGGATGTCGCGAAGCCCGCCGTGGCCGTTCTTCAGGTCCGGCTCCACCCGGTGCGCGACGTCGCCGACCTTGCGCCAGCGCTCCTGGGCCGTGTCGGCGAGCTCGTCGAACCGCCCGCGGATGCCGGCCCGCCACGCCTGCCGCACCGCCGCGCGCACCTTGTCCGAGAGCGCGGCGTCACCGGCGATGTGCCGGGCCTCCAGCAGGCCGAGCGCGGCACGCAGGTCGATGGTGGCCACCTGGACGGCCTGGCCGGGGGTGCGCACCGAATGGTCGAGGCCGATCCCGGCGTCCCACAGCGGGTACCACAGCTGCTCGGCCAGCCGCTCCACGTCCTTGCGGCCGTCGTGCAGCAGCACCAGGTCGAGGTCCGACCATGGGGCCAGCTCGCGGCGACCCAACGCGCCGACCGCCACCAGCGCCGCGCGGTCGGTCAGCCCGATGGCCGCCGCCCGCGACGTCAGCCAGAAGTCGTGCAGATCCACCAGCGCCGTTCGCAGCGCCTCGGGCCCGAGCCGGCGTTTGCCCACGCCCGACTCGAGGAGCACGGCCTTCGCCCGGACCAGGTCCTCTGCGTCCCCCGACGCCACAGTCACCGCACTCACAGCGCGTCGGCACCCCGCGCTCCGGTGCCGACCAGCACGACGGTGTCGACCGGGGTGACCCACAGTTTGCCGTCACCGATCTTGCCGGTGCGGGCGGCAACCGACACCGCTTCGATCACCTTCTCCACGGTGCCGTCGTCGACCACGATCTCGACGCGAACCTTGGGCACGAGCTCGACGTGGTAGTCCCCGCCGCGGTAGATCTCGGTGTGGCCGCGTTGTCGTCCGTACCCCGAGGACTGGCTGACGGTCAGTCCGGCGACGTCCAGACGATCGAGCCCGGCCCGGACGTTCTCCAGTGCGAACGGCTTGATGATGGCGGTCACGAGCATCATCGCGATCCTCCGATCGGTGACGAACAAGACAGTGCGAGAAGAACGCGGCGGGGCCCGCCGCACGATCATGCTGTGCAGCGGGCCCTTGGAACCGACGAACAGATCTGCAGGTCAGATGGCGTCGGTACCGCGTTCACCGGTGCGGACCCGCACCACGCTCTCGACAGGAGTGACCCAGACCTTGCCGTCACCGATCTTGCCGGTGCGGGCCGCCTCGACCACGGCGTCGACGACCTTGTCGGCGAGGGTGTCGTCCGCGACGACCTCCACCCGGACCTTGGGCACGAAGTCCACGGAGTACTCAGCGCCGCGGTAGACCTCGGTGTGGCCCTTCTGCCGCCCGTACCCCTGCACCTCGCTGACCGTCATGCCCAGCACGCCGATCTGCTCCAGCGCGCCCTTGACGTCCTCCAGTACGAACGGCTTGACGATCGCCGTGACCAGCTTCATCGCTCAGCTCTCCTTGCCTGCGGTTGCGCGAACGTGCTCCGCGGCCGCATTGGTGGCTGCGGACGGCCGAGGCGTCCCGAGGCCACCGGTGCCGTGGAGAGTGGAGAAGTCGTAGCCGGTCTCGGCGTGCTCGATCTCGTCGATGCCCGTGGCCTCCTCCTCGGGGCTGACCCGCAAGCCCATCGTCGCCTTGACGATCAGCGCGAGGATCAGGCTCACGATGAAGGAGAACAGCAGCACCGCGACAGCACCGACGGCCTGGCGCCACAGCTGGTCGACGCCGCCGCCGTAGAAGAGCCCGTCGACCGCGGCCGGCGCGCTGGAGGTGGCGAAGAAACCGACCAGCAGCGTGCCGACGAGGCCGCCGACGAGGTGGACACCGACCACGTCGAGGGAGTCGTCGAAGCCGAAGCGGAACTTGAGGCCGACGGCGAGGGCACACAGGACACCGGCGATCGCACCGACCGCGATGGCGCCGAGCGGCGACACCGACGAACACGACGGGGTGATCGCGACGAGGCCTGCGACCAGGCCGGACGCCGCACCGAGGCTGGTGGGCTTGCCGTCACGGATGCGCTCGGTCAGCAGCCAGGCCAGCATCGCGGCCGAGGTGGCGACGAGCGTGTTGACGAACGTGATGCCCGCGACGCCGTTGGAGGCCACGGCCGAACCGGCGTTGAAGCCGAACCAGCCGAACCACAGCAGGCCGGCACCGAGCATCACCAGCGTGAGGTTGTGCGGGCGCATGGGCTCACGCGGCCAGCCGCGGCGCTTGCCGAGCACCAGCACGAGCGCGAGCGCTGCCGCACCGGCGTTGATGTGCACCGCCGTGCCACCCGCGAAGTCGATGGCCTTGAGGTTGTTGGCGATCCAGCCGCCGTTCTCGGCGGTGACGCCGTTGAACGCGAAGACCCAGTGCGCCACCGGGAAGTAGACGATGGTGGCCCAGAGACCGGCGAAGAGCAGCCACGGACCGAACCGCAGGCGGTCGGCCACAGCACCGGAGATCAGGGCGACCGTGATGATCGCGAACATCGCCTGGAACGCGACGAAGACCGTGGCGGGAATGGTGCCGACCAGCGGGATGTCGACCGGCGGACCTCCCTCGGTGGCGAGATAGGTGCCACCGAACAATCCCTGCAGACCGGCGAACTCCGCCGGATTGCCCAGCAGGCCACCGCCCACGTCGTTGCCGAACGCGACGGAATAGCCGTAGAGCACCCAGAGCACGCCGACCAGTCCGAGCGAGGAGATGCTCATCATCATCATGTTGAGCACGCTCTTCGACCGGACCATGCCGCCGTAGAACAGCGCCAGACCGGGTGTCATCAGCAGCACCAGCGCCGAGCTGGCCAGCATCCAGGCGGTATCGCCGGTATCGGGCACGTCAACTCCTTTCCCGTCATCGCCGCTTGCCGGGAGATGGCGTGTGGAGCGGCAGGTTCCGGGAACTATCCGATCGGCATGTTTCATTCGCCGTCCGCCGCTGTTTCGCTGCGGTGAACGCGCCGACCCGTGGAGTTACATCCGCATTACACGGCTGGACACTCAGGCCAAGAGTGCGTCGACAAATGCTGCAGGCTCGAAGGGTGCCAAGTCATCCGGCCCCTCCCCGAGCCCGACGAGCTTCACCGGCACGCCCAGCTCCCGCTGCACCCGGAAGACGATGCCGCCCTTCGCGGTGCCGTCGAGCTTGGTGAGGACGATGCCGGTGACGTCGACGACCTCGCCGAAGACGCGCGCCTGCGTGAGGCCGTTCTGGCCGGTGGTGGCGTCGAGGACGAGCAGCACCTCGTCCACGGCGGCCTGCCGGGAGACCACGCGCTTGACCTTGCCCAGCTCGTCCATCAGGCCGGTCTTGGTGTGCAACCTGCCCGCGGTGTCGAGCAGCACGGCGTCGGCACCCTCGTCGGAGCCCTGCTTGACGGCATCGAAGGCGACGCTGGCCGGGTCGGCGCCCTCGGGGCCGCGCACGACCGTGGCCCCCGCCCGCTCGCCCCAGGTGCCGAGCTGTTCGGCAGCGGCGGCGCGGAAGGTGTCGGCCGCGCCGAGCACCACGTGCCGCCCGCCTGACACCAGCACCCTGGCGAGCTTTCCGGTCGTGGTCGTCTTGCCGGTGCCGTTGACCCCGACGACCAGCAGCACAGCCGGCCTGCCGTCGTGCGGGAGCGCGCGCAGCGAGCGGTCGAGGTCGGTCCGCAGCGCCTCGGTGAGCACCTCGCGCAGCAGCTGCCGCGCCTGGTCCGACGTTCGGACGGCGCGCCGGGCGAGCTCGGTGCGCAGGGTGTCCACCAGCTCGGACGTCATCTCGGGGCCGAGGTCGGCCTGCAGCAGCATGGCCTCCACGTCCTCCCAGGACTCCTCGTCCAGCTCGCCTGCGCCGAGTAGCCCCAGCAGGCCCTGCCCGAAGCCGGAGCGCGACCGGGCGAGGCGGCCGCGGAGCCGCTCGAGACGACCCTCGACCGGGGCGATGTCCGTGGGAGCCGCGGGCGCCGTCGGAGCGGCGCCGTTGGTGGTAGGCGGCGTGGTGGGGGCGGCGGGCTCCGCGGGTGCGGTCTCCACGGGCGGCGCAGACTCACGCGCCGGAGCGCGCTCGGCAGGCGGTGCGGGCGGTGTGGCGTCCACCGGCGGGGCGGACTCGGCAGGCGGCGCGATCGGCGCGGCATTCACCGGCGGAGCGGACTCGCGCGCCGGAGCGGACTCGGCCGGGGGCGCAGGAGGCGCGGATTCCGGGGCCGGAGCGCGCTCGGCCGGCGGGGCGGGCGGTGCCGCGCCCACGGGTGAAGTGGACTCTCGTGCCGGAGTCGCCTCGGCAGGCGGAGCCACCGGAGCGGCATCGACGGGCGGCGCCGACTCACGCGCCGGGGCCGACTCGGCAGGCGGAGCCACCGGTGCCGCATTCACCGGTGGGGTGGCTTCCCGGGCCGGGGCCGACTCAGCGGGTGGCGCGCTGTCCGCCCGTGGCGCGCGCTCGGCCGGCGGCGCGGTGTCCGTCGGGGTGCGCTCGATCTCGGGAGGCGTGGCGGGGATGGGCGGCCGCGCGACGGTGTCGGTGCCCGCGGTGAAGTTGAACCCGCTCTCCGCCCGGTAGGTACCGCGCCGCGGTGGGGCGGTGCCCGGACTCGTACCGCCCTCGACCTCCCCGGGCTCGCGCAGGCTGATCCGGCGTCGCTGCCGGAGCACCAGCCCCAGCGCGACGGCGACGAGCAGGACCACCACCGCGACCGCGACGATGATCCACAGGGTCTCGGTACTCACAACTCAAGCCTGTCATGCGAAGCAGCGGCACGGGCGGCGAGCACCCCGTCCCCACCCCTCCGTCACCGGATGAACACCTGGGAGACGCGGACGCCGACGCGTGGTCACTCCCCGGAGGCCGGTGCGTAGCGGCAGACCGTGCCGATGCTGACGGTGCTGCGCAGGTGCGCGGCGAGCTCCGGATCCACCGAGTCGACACGCCGCAGCGCGTCGCGGATCCGCGCACCCACGGTCTTGCGCGCGCGTTCCGACTCGTCCCCGAGTCGCCGGTCCCGCCCGCCGAGCCCCGCGGCGGAGGTCAGCTCCGCCACGAGCGCCTCGCGTTCAGCGTGCAGACGCTCGGCCCGGTGGGAGTCGTGGAATTCGACTGCCTCATCGATCTCACCGTCGAGCTCGCCGAGCCGGGAGCGGTAGCGGGCCTTCGCCCGATCGTCGAGCACGGGGTCCGAGCCCGTCGCCGGGACATCGCGCCCCAGCAGCGTGAACACGTGCACGTCCTGTCCCGGTGCCGCGATCAGAACGGCGAGGTCGCGCAGGCCCTTGACGTCGGGCAGGTGCTCCACCCGGCCCCGATACGCCAGACGCCAGGTGCCGCCGTCGCGTTCGAGAACCGGTTCGGCCGAGCCCGCCTGCAGGCGGGTGAGTGCCTCGCTGCTGCGCCGCGACCATGCCGCGGCACCGAGCCGGTCGCACTGCGCCACCGCGGCCGTCAGGTGGGCCGCCGCCGCGCCCCGGCGGCCGAGCGCGGCCGCCAGCACCCCGAGCAGATGATCGACCGGCCCGTTGTAGGCCGCGCATCCGCCGACGACGACGTGGGCGCCTGTGAACGGCGTCAGCAGGTCGTAGACCCAGGTCCGCTGCGCGTCGGTGCCGACGGCGGCGAACACGGTGGCGGCGACGGCGACGACCTCGAGGTCGTACTTCTGCAACACGTCCTGCACGGCGAAGTCGCCGAGGAGCGCGGCCGCCTCGGCGTCGCGGCCCTTCACCGCGGGCGCGAGCGCCCGCAGGAGCGGGAAGACGGACCACGTGGGGTCGTCCTCGGGCATTGCCGCATCGAGCACGACCTCGGGGCCGCCGATCGACATGAGCGATGCCCGCAGGGTGGTGAAGCAGCCGAACGCGTCCGGTTCTCCGATCGCCGATCCCAGCGCCAACGCCTCGGCCGACAGCTCCACGGCCTCCTCGACCCGCCCGGCGATCTCGGCCAGGGCCGCCCGCCGGGTCAGCGCACCGAAACGCCCACGTGCGTGACCGAGCGCCGCGGCGAGGTGCACGTAGCGATCGAGCTCCAGCCGGCCGTCGGGGTGACCGAGCTCGACGAGCGCGGTGGCCCGCAGCTGGTGCGCCACCGCGAGGAGCTCCCGGTCACCCGCCCGGGTGGCCGCTCCCAGCATGTCGTCGAGCACCGGCAGCCGCTCGGATGCCCGGCCCGGCACCCAGTGCACGTCGTGCAGCGCGAGCAGGGCTTCCGCGCGCGACTGCGGGTCGGCCGCCAGCTCGACGGCCCGCATCGCGGCCGCGACCGCCTGCGGGTCCACCCGCCGCGAGTCCGCGTGCCGCCGCGCGCGGGCGAGGGTCGCGAACGCGCTGCTGTGCAGCGCCCGGTTGCCACGGGTCCACGCGGCCAGCGCGTCGACGGCCTCCTCCAACAGCGCGATCGTCGTGACGTACTCGGCCGGGTCGCGCCCGCCCAGGCCGTAGAGCCCCTGCGCGGCCCTGGTGACCACCTCCCACTCCCCCTCGGCCCGCCCGAGGCGAACAGCGTCGTCGAAGGCGCTGCGCGCACCGTCGGTGCGTCCGATCCGGGCCCGAGCGGCGCCGAGCTCCAGGAGCAGGTTCGCCCGGCGGGCCGTCGCCACAGGCGGGTGGGAGGAGGCGATCACCTGCAGGGCCTCCTCGTAGTGCCGGCACGCGTCCTCGTGCCCCAGCCGGGCCGTGGCCTCCCGCGCCGCGAGCTCCGAGTACTGCACGGCCTCGTCCGCCAGTTCGGCCCGCCCGGCCGCGACGAAGTGGGCGGCCAGCCGGGAGAGCCGATCACCCGTGGGCAGCTGCGGGCTCGACTCCCGCAGCGCGGAGCCCACCGCGGTGTGCAGGCCTGCCAGCCGCGTGGAGGGACAGTCGGCGAGCAGCACCTCCCGGTAGAGATCGTGGACGAAGGCGAGCCCCGGTCCGTCGACCACGAGGACTCGCGCGATCACCGCCTCGTCGATCAGCCCGGAGATCTCCTCGACCGCGCACCCGGACGCCCGCGCCAACACCTCGAGCTCGACACCCTTGCCCGCCACCGACACGGTCGTGAGCATCGCCGTGCACGCTTCCGAGAGCTGTCCGAGCCGCTGCCGCAGGACGTCACGAACCCCATCGGGGATTCCGTCGCCCGCCCTGAGCCGGCACATCTCCCGCATGAAGAACGGGTTGCCCCCGCACCGGCGCCGGATCTCCTCCGCCCGCTCGACGCGCGCCTGCGGCCCGACGGCACGCCGGACGAGCGCGGCCGCGGCCTCGACGTCGAGCCCGTCGAGCCGGAGCACCGGCGCGGTGCCGAGGCCGGGCAGCGCCACGACCTCCGTGTCGCGGTACGCACCGAGCAGCAGCACCCGCTCGGCCGCGAGCTGGGCCCGGAGGAAGGACAGCAACCCCACTGACCGGTCGTCCGCCCACTGGAGGTCGTCGAGCATCACGACCACAGGCGTGCGGACGCTGAGCGCTGCCAGCACGCGGGCGACCGCGTCGAACAGCTCGAACTGCAGTGCCGGGGCCGGTCCGTCCGAGGACCAGCCGGCTGCGGCGTCGAGGAGCCGGGCGGCCGGGCCCAGTTGTACCTCCGCCCGATCCACCGCCCGCAGCACCTGCGTCCAGGGCCAGTACGGCGGCGACACCTCACCGTCCCAGCAAACGCTCCGTAGCACGCGCGCTCCGCGCGCGGTGGCCCTCCGCGCGACCTCGGCCAGCAGCGCCGACTTCCCGATCCCCGGCTCCCCGGACACGAGCAGGAGCTGCCCGGATCCGCCGATGGCCTCGACGAGCGCTGCTTCCGCGGTGGCGAGCGCGCCTTCGCGTCCGACGAGCGAGCGGTCCTGATCCACCTCCCCATTCTCGCGAGGCAGCCGGCCCGGATCTCGCGGCCCGCGAGACGAGATCTCGCGCCTAGTGGTGGAGGGGGCATTCGAGGGGTTGCCCCCTCCCTACCGACCCGACCGTCATCAAGGGGGAACACCTGGTGTCCACGACACCCGCTCTCACCGAGGGCATCCACGACATCGAGCTGGACGGCGTCACCATGCGCTACCACGTGGCCGGCAGCGGCCCGGTGTGCGTGCTCCACCCCGGGGGACCCGGCGCTGCGTGGGAGTACCTGCGCGCTCCGCACCTCGAAAAGGGCCTGACCTGCGTGTACGTCGAGCCGGTAGGCACCGGCGGGTCGGGGCGTCTCCCCACGCACCCCAACGGGTACTCGCTCGACCGCTACGTCTCGTTCGTCGATGCGCTGATCGACCATCTCGACGTGCCACAGGTGCACCTGCTGGGCCACTCGCACGGTGGCTTCGTCGCCCAGCGGTACGCGATCACGCATCCGGACCGGCTCACCGGCCTGGTCCTCTACGACACCGCACCCGCAGCAGGCCCCGAGCTCATGGCGGAGGCCGGACGGCAGATGGACGAGTTCCTCGCACGTTTCCCGGACCGGCCGGAGGCACAGGAGGCGATGGCGACCTGGAAGACCCTCGCCACGGAAACCGACGAGGAGTACACGCGCTCGATGCGTGGACTGCTTCCGGCCTACTTCGCCGACTCCCGCATGACCGAAGCGTTCGCCACCCTGCGCGCGGAGCTGCGGGCCTGGGCGGTCACCTCCGACGAGGGCCCGTGGCAGCACCACGAGGCCCTCGCGACGCTGCACACACCCACCCTCGTGCTCGTCGGGCAGTGGGACTTCATCTGCGGCCCGAGATGGGCGCACGAGCTGCACAAGACGATCCCCGGCTCGCAGCTCGTGACGTTCGGGCACAGCGGACACTTCGTGCACATCGAGGAGCCTGAGGAGTTCGCCTCCGCGGTGGCCGGCTTCGTCGAGCGGACCGTGGCGGCGGGTTGAACCGTCAGCTCACCGTGCGGAGGCGCATGAAACGAACTGCTGGGACGGCCCGATGTCCTACTCGGCCGCCTGGAACGCAGCCGCCGACGCTGCTCGCTCCCCTGATCGCGCCGGAGGACACCGCCTCCTAGGCCGGCATCCGTACCGGCGGCCTTCGGGCCGTCTTCGACGACTGAGGGGACCCCGACATGCCTCTACGGCTCTCCATCCGGCTATCCGGGCCGTCCAGCTCCGCGACCATCGTCCGCCTGCGCGCCGCGTACCGGGCGCGTCGAGCCGGCCGATGAGCCGCGCCGGGTTCATCCGAGCCGGCGTGGTCGTGGTCTTGGTCGCTGTCGTGACGGTCGTCGTCGCCGCCATCCAGCCCGATGCGGTCGCCCCGGCCGCTGCGCCGGCGGGGTCGCCGCCGAGCATGCCGGCCGCGCCACTGATTCTGGGCGAGAGACAGGCCACGTACCTCGAGTACGTGCGGCAGGTTGCCCCGGGGATACCTGAAGGTGCCGCGGTCCAGTTCGGGTGGGATACCTGCAGAGGGGTCAACTTGGGAAAGGTGAGCGTGACCGAGGCCGAGGCCGTCATCAGCGACGGGATTCCCGCCGCGGCCCACAGTCAGCTCGCCGCGGCCGCGATCAATGTGCTGTGCCCGAACGGGGAAGGCGCCGCCGAATGAACTGTCAGCTCGCGGCGCGGAGCCGCTGGCTGATCACCGTGGTGATGCCGTCGCCCCGCATGGAGACGCCGTAGAGCGCGTCGGCGACCTCCATCGTCGGCTTCTGGTGCGTGATGACGATGAGCTGGCTCGTCTCCCGCAGCTCCTCCATGAGGGAGATGAGCCGGCGCAGGTTCACGTCGTCGAGGGCGGCCTCGATCTCGTCGAGCACGTAGAACGGCGAGGGGCGCGCCCGGAAGATCGCCACGAGCAGCGCCATCGCCGTGAGGGACCGCTCGCCACCGGACAGCAGGGACAGCCGCTTCACCTTCTTGCCCGGCGGCCGCGCCTCCACCTCGATGCCGGTGGTGAGCATGTCGTTCGGGTCGGTGAGGACGAGGCGGCCGTCGCCGCCGGGGAACAGCGTGGCGAACACGATCTCGAACTCGCGGGCCACGTCCGTGTAGGCGGTGGTGAAGACCTCGAGGATCTTGTCGTCCACCTCGCGGACGACGGTGAGCAGGTCACGGCGGGTGTTCTTGAGGTCTTCCAGCTGGGTGGAGAGGAACCGGTAGCGCTCCTCGAGCGCCGCGAACTCCTCCAGGGCAAGCGGGTTGACCTTGCCGAGGAGGCTCAGGTCCTTCTCCGCGCGCTGCGCCCGCCGCTCCTGGGTGGCGCGGTCGTAGGGCATGGGCGGCGGCGCCACGACGTCCTCACCGCGCTCCTTCGCCGCCTCGTACTCGGCCATCTCCGCGGCCGACGCGGGCACCGGCGTATCCGGGCCGTACTCGGCCACGAGATCCTCGACGGCGAGTCCGTGGTCGGCGAGCACCTTCTCGGTGAGCTGCTCCAAGCGCAGGCGGGACTGCGCGCGCAGCACCTCGTCGCGGTGCACGGCGTCGGTGAGCTTCTCCATCAGCGCGGTGAGCCGCTGCGTGGTGGCCCTGGCTTCGCCCAATGCGCGCTCGCGGGAGTCGCGGGCGGCCGCGGCGGCGTCCCGCTCGGTGGCGGCAGCGGACAGCGACACGGCGATCCGTTCGGAGGCCGTCTCGCCCGCGCTGACGACGAGGGCGGCGATCTCGGCGGCGCGGTGCCGTGCCTCCCGTGCCGCCGCAGCCCTGGCTCTGGCCTGCCGCTCCGACGACGCCTGCCTGCGCAGCGACTCGGCGCGCCCGGCGATGGCCCGCGCCCGCTCCTCGACGGTGCGCAGGGTGAGCCGGGCCTCCACCTCCTCGGCGCGCGCGGCAGCGAGCAACTCGGCGGCGGCGTCGCGGATCTCGGTGTCGGGTTCGTCGTCGACCGGCTCGTCCTCGGCCACCGCGAGCTGCTGCTCGGCCGCCTCCAGCGCGAGCAGCGCGTCGGAGCGCCGGGCCTCGACGGCGTCACGTCGCTCGCGCAACCGCTGCGCCTCCGCCGTGGCCGACCGCACAGCCTGCTCGTAGCGCCCGAGCTGAGCAGACGCGGCGGCACGGCGCTGTTCGGCCGCCGTCTGCATCCGCTGAGCGGCCTCCACGTCGGTGAGCCGGGCGGCCTCTTCGGCGCGCGCGCCCTCCAGGGCCGGACGGAGGCCTGCCAGTTCGTCCTCGACGGTCTCCCGTTGCTCGACGGCCTCCTGCACGGCGGCCTGGACGTCGAGCGCACTCGATGCAGTGCCGGATCCGCCGGATGCGCGCGCGCTTCCGAGCACGTCACCCTCGGTGGTGACGGCGGTGAGCTCCGGGTGCGCGTCGACGGCGGCACGGGCGGCGTCGAGGTCGTCCACGACGACGACGCCGTGCAGCAGCCTAGCGACGGCACCGGCGAGCACCGGCTCGGCGGAGACGGCCTCACAGGCCCAGCGCCCGGCAGGCGCCTGCCCCAGGTCGGGAGAGCCGCTCTTCTGCGCGGCGGAGCCCACCACGAGCGACGCCCGGCCCGCATCTCGGGTCCGCAGCAGGCGCAGGGCGTCGACGGCGGCGTCGGACGAGGACACGGCCAGCGCGTCGGCGAGGTCGCCGAGTGCCGCCGCAACCGCGGCCCGCGCCCATGGCTCAACGGTCAGAAGGCCGGACACCGCGCCGAGCACGCCGTCGGAGTCCGTGAGCGCGCCGGACCCGTCGCGGCGGGCGAGCCCCACCGACAGCGCATCGACCCGGGCCCGCCAGTGCGCGCGCTGCTGCTCCAGGTCGCGCTCCCGGGCCACCAGCTCGGCCACTCTCGTGCGGGCGCCCTTGTGGGCCTCGACGGCCTCTGCGGAGCGGCGCTCCAGCTCGCGCAGCGAGCTCGAGAGCGAACCGTCGGCCGGGTCGTCGTCGCCGAGGGCGCCCAGCTCGTCGCGGGCCTGCTCCAGCTCGGCGGCCGCGGTCTCGGTGCGTTCTTCGGCCTCGGACAGGGCTTCGGAGAGCCGCTCGATCTCGTCGGCGGTGGCAGCGGCACCGCTGCGCAGAGCCTCGGCACGGCCGGCGAGCGTGGCGATACCGGCCTTGCGGTCGGCGAGCGCGCGGACGGCGGCGAGGTGGGCCCGCTCGGCCGCGGCGAGTGTCTTCTCGTGCTCGGCGCGTTCCTCCAGCACGTCCGTAAGCCGCCTGCGGGCCTCCGCGACCGCCTCGACGAGCTCGTCCTCCTGCTCGGCGACGGCGTCGGCCTCGGCGTCCAGCTCGTCGGGGTCGCGCCCCGGGGTGCGCTCCTGCGGGTCGGCGAGATGGCGGGTGCGTTCCTGGGCGAGTCGGACGGTGCCGGAGAGGCGCTCCGCCAGCGCGGAGAGCCGGTACCAGGTTTCCTGTGCTGCCGCGAGCCGCGGGGCGTCCTCCGCCAGCGCGAGCTCCAGCCGTTCCTGCTCGACGCGGGCGACCGACAGCTGCTCCTCGACCTCGGCGCGGCGGGCCCTGGCCGTCGACTCGTCGGCTTCCTCACGCGCGAGCGCGTCGCGCAGGGTGACGAGATCGTCGGCGGCGAGCCGTAGCCGGGCGTCCCGCAGCTCGGACTGCACGGCCTGGGCCCGCCGGGCGATCTCCGCCTGCCGGCCCAGCGGCTTGAGCTGGCGGCGCAGCTCGGCGGTGAGGTCGGTGAGCCGGGTGAGGTTGGCTTGCATCGCGTCGAGCTTGCGGAGCGCCTTCTCCTTGCGCTTGCGGTGCTTGAGGACGCCCGCGGCCTCCTCGATGTAGGCCCGCCGGTCCTCGGGCTTCGACTGGAGCACCGAGTCGAGCTGGCCCTGGCCCACGATCACGTGCATCTCGCGGCCGATGCCGGAGTCGGACAGCAGTTCCTGGATGTCGAGGAGCCGGCAGTGCGCGCCGTTGATCTCGTACTCGCCCGCGCCATCGCGGAACATGCGGCGGGTGATCGAGACCTCGGAGTAGTCGATCGGCAGCGCGCCGTCGGAGTTGTCGATCGTCAGCGTCACCTCGGCGCGGCCGAGCGCCGCCCGGCCGGACGTTCCGGCGAAGATGACGTCCTCCATCTTGCCGCCGCGCAGCGCCTTCGCACCCTGCTCGCCGAGCACCCAGCTGATCGCGTCGACGACGTTGGACTTACCCGAGCCGTTGGGGCCGACAACGCACGTGATGCCTGGTTCCAGGCGCAGCGTCGTGGCCGAGGCGAAGGACTTGAAGCCCTTCAGCGTCAGGCTCTTCAGATGCACGGGTGAGTTCTCCAGGCTGGTGGCGGTTGACAAACATTACCGTCAGGCCTCCCGGAATCCCTGCAGGCCACCACGGGCGTCGCACCACTGCTCCACGACCTCCGCCACACTCCCCGGCGACTCCCCCGCGCGGATCGCGTCGCGGAGCCGTTCGCACGCCTGCCGCTCGCCCTCGGCTACCACGGCGACGCGTCCGTCCGGGAGGTTTTTCGCTACTCCCACGAGGCCCAGCTCCAACGCATGGGTGCGGGTCCACCACCTGAATCCCACACCTTGGACACGCCCAGCTACCCACAAGTTCAGCCGAATGACTGGGTCATTGCGTTTTCTCACGGTCCTCCCTAACTTACGCCGCATGACCGAACCGGCCAGGCCGAATGCGAGCTCACCGCGTGGCAATCGCGTGCTCAGCTTCGGCCATCGAGGCGGGCCCCTCCTCCTCGGCGTCTCCCTCGGTGCGCTCCTGGTGGGCAGCATCGCAGTCGTCGCCATACCTCCCGTAGCACCGGCGGACTCACCGGTCGCCCTCCAGGCCGCCGCCGTTCCCGAAGACGCCGCGCTCTCGATCCCCGTCGTCGCGCTGGGTATCCCGCAGGCGGCCGCGGCAGCCGCCGACGTCGCCAGCCAGGCTGCCAGCCAAGCCGCCACCCAGGCAGCCGCCCAGGCGGCCAGTCAGGCGGCCCAGGCCGCTGCGCAGCCCCCTGCCCCCGCCGCCGCACCCGCGGCCGCGGTCCCCCAACGCGAGGTCCCTCAGGCCGTTCGCGCCGCCGACGCCGTCATCTCCGCCACCAACGCCGCCCGGAGGGCGGCCGGGTGCAAGGCGCTGGTGTCCGATCCCCGGCTCACCGAGGCCGCCCAGCAGCACGCGGAGGACATGGCGGCCGAGGGCTACTTCTCCCATACCGCGGAAGACGGCCGCACGTTCGACGCCCGGATCCGTGACTCTGGCTACCGCTCTCCCGGCGGGGAGAACATCGCGCGCGGTCAGCGCAGCGCCTCCGAGGTCGTCGGCGACTGGATGGACTCTGCCGGGCACCGGCGCAACATCCTCGACTGCACGTTCAAGACGATCGGGGTCGGCATCTCCGGCTCGTACTGGGTGCAGGACTTCGGTCGCTGAGCAGGCCGCTCACGAGGCCGGCAAGCCCTCCCGGTCACACCTCGAACCGGTAGCCCATCCCGGGCTCCGTGATCAGGTGCTTGGGCCGGGAGGGCTCCGGTTCCAGCTTGCGGCGCAGCTGCGCCAGGTAGACCCGCAGGTAGTTGGTCTCGGTTCCGTAGTTGGGTCCCCACACCGCCCGGAGCAGCTCACGCTGCCCCACGAGCTTGCCGCGGTGGCGCACCAGAAGCTCCAGCACGCCCCACTCCGTCGGCGTGAGGTGCAGCTCGGTGCCGTCGGCGCGCACCACCTTCTTGGCGGCGAGGTCCACGCGGAAGTCGCCGGCGTCGACGACCGGCTCGCCGTCCACGGACGACACCGCGGCCCTGCGGACGGCGGCGCGTAGCCGGGCCAGCAGCTCGGCCATCCCGAAGGGCTTCGTGACGTAGTCGTCCGCCCCGGCGTCGAGGGCGCGGATGGTCTCCGGCGCTCCGGTCCGGGCCGACAGCACGATGATCGGGACGGTGCTCCAGCCGCGAAGCCCCTCGATGACCTCGACGCCGTCCATGTCGGGCAGGCCGAGGTCGAGGACGACGACGTCGGGGTGCCCGTCGGCGGCGGCACGCAGAGCCGCGGCGCCGTCGGGCGCCAGGAGGACGTGGTAACCGTGCGCTGCGAGGTTGATCCGCAGCGCACGCAGGATCTGTAGGTCGTCGTCGACGACGAGTACGCGGTGCTCGGTCATCTGCCTGCTCCGTTCTGCCACGCAGGCAGCGCTACGACCACTGTGAGGCCGCCGCCGGGTGTGTCCTCCGCGGTCAGGGTGCCGCCCATCGCCTCGGTGAGCCCGCGGGCGACCGAGAGCCCGAGACCAACTCCCGTGGCTCCGTCGCGGTCGCTCGGCAACGCGGCGCCGAGCCGCAGGAACGGGGCGAACAGCGCGTCCCGCTCGGTGCGCGGGACCCCCGGCCCGGAGTCGACGATCCGCAGCTCGACGCGGTCGGCGTGCGCACTGGCCCGCAGCACGATCGGGGCGTCGGCGGCGTAGCGCAGGGCGTTGTCGACGACGTTCGCGACGACGCGCTCCAGCAGGCCCGCGTCGGCGACGACGTCGGGGAGCGACTCGTCGATGTCCACCGTGACCTTCTCCGCGTCCGGCAGCCCCACCAGGGCCCGGCCCGCCACCTCGCCGTACCCGGTCGGCGCCAGGAGCGGCGTGAGCGTGCCCGAGGCGAGCCGCGCGGAGTCGAGCAGGTTGTCCACGAGTGCGGTCAACCGGTCGGCGGACTCCTCGATGGTGGCGGTCAGCTCCTGGCGGTCGGATGCCGGCAGCTGGAGGTTCGGATCGCGCAGGCTCCCGGCCGCGGCCTTGATCGAGGTGAGCGGGCTGCGCAGGTCGTGACCGACGGTCGACAACAACGCGCTGCGGGTCTCGGTGGCATGGGCCCGGGCCCGCGAGGCGTCGGCCTCCGCCGCGGCCCGCTGGCTGCGCAACGCGAGAAGAGCCTGGCCGCCCACCACTTCCAGCAGCCGCCGGTCCGCGGCCGCCAGCGACCGGCCGGTGCCGACGAGATGCAGGTCGTCCTCGATCTCCACGTCGACGTCGGCGTCCTCGGGCGCCATGCAGCCCATCGACCCCGACGAGGTGACGCAGGTCCACTCGTCCGCCGCCGACCCGCCGGTGCGCTCCAGCAACGACACCGAGCGCAGGCCGAACGCCTCGCGCACCTTCTCGAGCAGCCGAGGGAGCGGATCGCTGCGGGTGAGCACGGTGCGGGCGAACGAGGCCAGCAGAGCCCCTTCGGCACGGGCACGCGCTGCCTGCTGGGCACGCCTCGCCGCCCGGTCGACGACGAGCGCCACGAGCACCGCCACCACCACCATCGCCGCGATCGCCAGGAGGTTCTCCCCCTGCGCGATCGTGAAGGAGTACAGCGGAGGGGTCAGGAAGAAGTTCAGCAGCAGGCCTCCGGCCACCGCGGCCACCACGGCGGGGCCGAGGCCCCCCACCATCGCGACGACGACGGTGGCGAGGAAGTACAGCACGATGTCGGTGGACATCCCGATCGTGCTCCGCAGCGCGATGCCCAGGCCGGTTGCCGCCAGTGGCAGGGCCGGCGCGAGCGCCCAGCCCAGCCCCTTGCGGATTGCCGGGAGCCCGCTGTGCAGCACCGGGAGCCGCAGCCCTCGACCGGCCTGGTGGTGGGTGACCATGTGCACGTCGATCGTGCCGGACTCGCGCACGACACGGGCCCCGATCCCCTCCACGAACACGCGCGCGAGCCGTGACCGGCGGGACGTGCCGATCACGAGTTGGGTGGCGTTGGCCCCGCGGGCGAAGTCGAGCAGGGCGGCGGGCACGTCCTCCCCACCGACCACGGTGTGGAAGCTCGCGCCGACGTCCTCGGCGAGGGTGCGAAGCCGCGACACAGCACCCACCGGAGGCCCGGCGAGCCCATCGCCGCGCAGCACGTGCACGGCCAGCAGGTCTGCGGCGCCCGCACGCTTGGCGATCCGGGCGGCGCGGCGCAACACCGTCTCGCTCTCCTTGTCGCCCGTCAGGGCGACGACGACGCGTTCGCGGGTCTCCCAGGTATCGCTGATCTTCTTCTCGCTGCGGTACCGCTGCAGCGCCACGTCCACCTCGTCGGCCACCCAGAGCAGGGCCAGCTCGCGCAACGCGGTGAGGTTGCTCGGCTGGAAGTAGTTCGCCAGGGCCGCGTCGACCTTCTCGGCACCGTAGACATTGCCGTGCGCCATGCGCCTGCGCAGCGCTTCCGGCGTGATGTCGATCAGCTCGATCTGCTCGGCCCGGCGCACCACCTCGTCGGGCACGGTCTCCTGCTGGTGCACTCCGGTGATGCGTTCCACGACGTCGTTGAGCGACTCGAGGTGCTGCACGTTCACCGTGCTCAGGACGTCGATACCTGCGTAGAGCAGCGCCTCGACGTCCTGCCAGCGTTTTCGGTTGCGTGAGCCGGGCGCGTTGGTGTGGGCGAGCTCGTCGACCAGCACGACCTGGGGATCGCGTGCGAGGACGGCGTCCACGTCGAGCTCGTCGAGGCCGGGATGGCCGCCGACGGGCCGGCGGGGGATGATCTCGAGACCCTCCAGCAGCGCGGCCGTCTTGGCCCGGTCGTGGGTCTCGACGATCCCGACCACGACGTCGGTGCCCCGCTCCTGGCGGCGCCGAGCTTCCGCGAGCATGGCATAGGTCTTCCCCACGCCGGGTGCGGCCCCGAGGTAGATCCGCAACTCTCCCCGCCTGCTCACGGCATCGATTCTGCCCTTGGTGGCCGTGGAACACCGAAGATGTGCGGTTGAGCGCCCCCGTGCCGGAGCCGGACCGAAGCCCATGCCCGCGGGGGCCGGCGCCGCCGTGGCGACGACCCCCGCGCACGGGGAGCGGATCGTGCGGTCAGTGCCGGGCCCCCTGCACCGCGAGGTTCAGCTCGGTGACGTTGACCGTCGGCTCCCCGAGGAAGCCGAGGATCCGTCCGGAGCTGGCCTCGGAGACGAGGTTGCGGACCTCGTCCTGCGACAACCCGGTGACCCGGGCCACGCGCGCGACCTGCAGCTCGGCGTAGGCCGGGCTGATGTCCGGGTCCAGCCCGGACGCGGACGCGGTCACCGCGTCGGGCGGCACGAGCGCCGGGTTCACGCCCTCGCGCTGCGCGATCAGCTCGCGTCGCTGGTTGATCGTGTCGAGCAGGTCCTGGTTGAACCCGCTCTTGTTCGAGCCACCGGAGGTGGTGGTGTCACCCGGGCCCAGCGGGCCGGACGACGAGGCCGAGGGCCGGGCGTGGAAGTACGGGTCGGCGGCGGCATCGGTCGGGACCGGGTCGACCCCGATGAGCGACGACCCCACCGGGGTGCCGTTGGCGTCGTAGATGATCGAGCCTTCGGCGTTGGCTGCCAGCCCCGGGATGTGCCCGACCCCGTACACCACCAGCGGGTAGATGATCCCGCAGAGGATGGTGAACGCGATCAGCACCCGCAGCCCGGTGGCGGTCTGGCGCCACAGCGTGGTGAGCAT
>NZ_BAAAUS010000031.1:0-606 GCF_039534065.1 Pseudonocardia yunnanensis
ATGGTGCGGTGTTGGCGGTGGCTGATGGGCTGTCCGCGGTGGCCGGGGTGCAGATCTTGGCTGAGGTGGGGGTCGGGGTGCGGGTGGTGTCGGGGTTGGTGACCGCGAGTCCGTTGGCGGCGCGGGAGGCCGCGGCGGCGACCGGGTTGGCGGTGTTGTCCCCGGCGGAGTTGATCGCGGGTGGGGCGTTGGACCTGTTGGGTGATCACGCGGCGGCGGTCCCGGCATGACCCAGTGGGGGGACACCACAACAGGCACCACAGCAGACAACACGACAGGCAACACCGGGGCGGACGCGGCGGGGACCGCGGCGGGGACCGACCCGGCCGGACCGGGGGCGGCGCACCCGGTGGCGGCGGGGGTGTATGTGCCGGACGGTCGTGCGGGCCCGGGGGTGTATCGGGAGGTCGAGCTGGCGGTGGTGGCGGTGCGGGCGGCGGGGTTGGTGTTGCCCGAGGTCACCGTGCTCGACGAGCGCGGTGGGCAGTTGTTCGGCGAGCTGTTCGAGGGGGGGTCGTTGGTGTGTGACCCGGCCGGGGGTGGGGGTCCGGTGGCCGGGGCCGGCGCGGCGCGGTCGGCGCGGGCGTTCGGGGTGGTCAACACCGG
>NZ_BAAAUS010000032.1:0-65062 GCF_039534065.1 Pseudonocardia yunnanensis
TGGTGGTCAAGTGGGCACCGCTCCACCCTGCCCACTTGACAACCACGGCTACATATCAGGTCCGGTCGAGCGGCACTCTCGTCCGGTGGCGCGGGCCCGCGGCGGGGGGTCCTTGCTCCGCTCGTGCGGGTTGAGCGGCACTTTCGTTCGATAGGTCTGGGCGAGGGGCACTCTCGTCCGGTGCGGGCCCTGCCCGCGGGGGGTCAGGGTTTGTGGCACACGAAGATCGCGGTTCCGGGGAACAGGGCGCCCCGGAGGGGGGACCACTGGCCCCACACCGTCTCCCGGCCCTCCGGCCACTCCGGCTCGACGATGTCGTCGAGGAGGAGTCCGGCGGCCACGAGGTCACGCACGCGGTCGCCGAGCGTCCGGTGGTGCTCGACGTAGGTGGCCCGGCCCGCGCCGTCCACCTCGAGGTAGGGGGTGCGGTCGAAGTACGACTGCTGCACGGTGAGGCCGTCGGGTCCCGGGTCGTCGGAGAACATCCAGCGCATGGGGTGGTTCACGGCGAACACCCAGCGTCCCCCCGACCGCAGCACACGGGCGACCTCGCGCATCACCTGCTCCGGCTCCGCAACGAACGGCACCGCACCGAACGCGGAGCAGGCCACGTCGAAGGACCCGTCGGCGAACGGCAGCCGCTCAGCGCCTGCCTGTACGAGCGGCACCGGTGTGCCGGTGGCCGCCCCGAGCTGGGCGGCGTGGCGCAGCATCGCGCCGGACAGGTCCAGCGCCACCGGCCTCGCCCCGGCACGGGCGAGCCACCGCGAGCACGGCGCGGATCCGCACCCGACTTCCAGCACCCGTGCCCCGGTGACGTCGCCGAGCAGGTGGGCGTCGGCCTCGCGTAAACCCTCGGGGCACCAGACGAAGTCGGCGTCACCGATGTCCCGTCCGTGCTCGGCCAAGTAGTCTTCGGCGTCGGCGTCCCACCACATCCGGCTTGCCCGTTGTGACTCCGCCGCGCCGACGGGCCGCCGCGCCACTCCGGCCGTTCCCAGCCGCTCCTCCGCGCTCACCGGTGCATCGTGGCAGTTGAGCGGGGCCCACCCGCATTGCCGTGCTGATCGGGTCGCGCGTAGCATGGTAGGAGCGAAGTGGTCAACGTCGCGGGTTCAGCGCGCGCTTCGACCGACCACGTCACGCACGTTCTTGAGCAACGATCCATGAGCAAGGGTGACAGCACCACGTCACGAGACGTACTCCACCTGGTCAGCACCACCATTCCATCCATAACCGGAGCACCCCACTACATGTCCACCGACACCACCGCCGCCCCGACCACAACGCCGCAGGTCGCCGTCAACGACATCGGGTCGGAGGAGGACTTTCTCGCCGCTATCGATCAGACGATCAAGTACTTCAACGATGGCGACATCGTCGAGGGCACCATCGTCAAGGTCGACCGCGACGAGGTCCTGCTCGATATCGGCTACAAGACCGAGGGCGTCATCCCCTCTCGGGAGCTCTCGATCAAGCATGACGTCGACCCCGCGGAGGTCGTGTCGGTCGGTGAGTACGTCGAGGCCCTCGTCCTTCAGAAGGAGGACAAGGAAGGCCGTCTGATCCTGTCCAAGAAGCGTGCGCAGTACGAGCGCGCTTGGGGCACGATCGAGGCCCTCAAGGAGGCCGACGAGCCCGTCGAGGGCACGGTCATCGAGGTCGTCAAGGGCGGCCTGATCCTGGACATCGGGCTCCGCGGCTTCCTCCCGGCCTCGCTGGTCGAGATGCGCCGGGTGCGCGACCTCCAGCCGTACGTCGGCCGCAAGATCGAGGCCAAGATCATCGAGCTGGACAAGAACCGCAACAACGTGGTGCTGTCCCGCCGGGCGTGGCTGGAGCAGACCCAGTCCGAGGTTCGCAGCGAGTTCCTCAACCAGCTGGCCCGTGGCCAGGTGCGCAAGGGTGTCGTCTCCTCGGTGGTCAACTTCGGTGCGTTCGTCGACCTGGGCGGGGTCGACGGTCTGGTGCACGTCTCCGAGCTGTCCTGGAAGCACATCGACCACCCGAGCGAGGTCGTCGAGGTGGGCCAGGAGGTCACCGTCGAGGTTCTCGACGTCGACCTCGACCGCGAGCGTGTCTCCCTGTCGCTGAAGGCGACGCAGGAGGACCCGTGGCGGCTCTACGCCCGCACCCACGCGATCGGTCAGATCGTGCCGGGCAAGGTCACCAAGCTCGTTCCCTTCGGTGCGTTCGTGCGCGTCGAGGAGGGCATCGAGGGCCTGGTGCACATCTCCGAGCTGGCCGAGCGCCACGTGGAGATCCCGGAGCAGGTCGTGCAGGTCGGCGACGACTGCATGGTCAAGGTCATCGACATCGACCTCGACCGGCGGCGCATCTCGCTGTCGCTCAAGCAGGCCAACGAGGGCATGACGGTCGACACCGAGTTCGACCCCACCCGCTACGGCATGGCCGCCGAGTACGACGACCAGGGCAACTACATCTACCCCGAGGGCTTCGACGTCGAGAGCGGCGAGTGGCAGGAGGGCTTCGAGGCTCAGCGCGAGGCCTGGGAGAAGGAGTACGCCGAGGCGCACGCCCGCTACGAGCAGCACATCACGCAGATCAAGAAGTCGGCCGAGGCCGAGGCCGAGGCGGCTGCCGACGGCGGCGGCACCAACTACTCCTCGCAGGGTGGCGGTGAGCCGGCCGAGTCCGGTGGATCGCTCGCCAGCGACGAGCAGCTGGCGGCGCTGCGGGAGAAGCTCTCCGGCGGAGCCTGATCGTCCAGCGGTTAGACCAAACGAAACAGCCCCGGTGACCGTCCGTCACCGGGGCTGTTCCGTGTCCTCAGCCGATCAGTCACGGTTGGGCTGCGTTGGCCGCCGAATGGGGGTTGTAGCGAGAGGTCCGGGTGATTTCGCCCTACCGTAGTTCCATGCGGGGGGCAGACCGGCGGTACGGACGCTTCGGCACCGGGCTGGCCGCTGCGGCTATCGCGCTGACGGCGTGCAGCGCGTCGTCCGGCGAGCGCACCGAGGTGCCGACGTTTCCCTCAGATGCCCAGGTGATGGCTACGGCGATGCCCAACGCGGACCAGGGCGTCCTTCCCGACGACTGCACCCGGATCCTCACGGTCGGTGACCTGGAGGCGGTGCTGGGTCTGCCGCTCGGCTCGGTGGACGTGCGCACCACGAGAGGTGTTCCGGAGCCCACTGTCAGCCGCACGGAACGGGTGGCCTGCTCGTACAACGGCACGGCGGGCGGTCCGGCTCGCGGTCGTACCCTGCTCAACGTCAACTCGTCGGCCTACGCCGATCCGGACGCCGCCACCAAGCAGTGGCGCGTCAACGCCGACGCCGAGACCGGCGATCGTCGCGAGCTGCCCATCGGTAGCGCCTCCGCGGTGCTCGTCGAACGCTCGGACGAGGCCGTTCTCATGGTGGTCAACGGGGTCACCAACCTGACGCTCGTGCTCCCGAACCAGCAGCTCCCGGGTGATCGTCCACGCGGCGACGCTCTGGTCGACCTCGCACTGCGCGTGCTCCCCGCGGTGAGCACGTCCGGGACCGCGCCGCCGCCGGCATCACCGTCGCCCACCGCGTCGGGCAACGCGGCCGGCCTGCAGGTTGCCCCGTCCTGACCGGGTAGCGTGGCCGCCGTGCTGCGGGTGGGGCTGACCGGCGGGATCGGTTCTGGCAAATCGACGGTGGCCCGACGGCTGGTGGAGCGCGGAGCGGTGCTGGTCGACTCCGATCTCCTCGCCCGCGAGGTCGTGGCTGCGGGCACCGAGGGCCTGGCGAAGATCGTCGCGGAGTTCGGCGACGACATGCTCGCCGAGGACGGGGGTCTGGACCGGGCGGCGCTCGCATCCGTGGTCTTCCATGACCCTGCCGCGCGTGAGCGGCTCAACGGGATCGTGCATCCGCGGGTCCGGCAGCGATCCGAGGAGCTGATCGCGGCGGCGCCGGGCGACGCAGTGGTGGTGCAGGACATCCCGCTGCTCGTCGAGGGTCGGATGGCGCCGCTGTTCCCGCTGGTCGTGGTGGTTCACGCCGATCCGGAGGAGCGGGTGCGGCGGCTCGTGGAGTTCCGTGGCATGCCCGAGTCCGACGCGCGTGCCCGCATCGCCGCCCAGGCCGACGACGCCGCACGTCGGGCCGCCGCGGACGTGTGGCTCGACAACAGCGGCGATCCGGCCGACCTCGAGGCCGCGGTCGACCGGCTCTGGAGCGAGCGGCTCGTCCCGTTCGAGGAGAACCTGCGGTTGCGGCGCACGGTGCAGGCCGGCGCGCCCCGGCTCGTCGAACCCCGCCCGGAGTGGGCGGCCGAGGGTGCACGGCTGTGCGCGCGGGTGGCGGCAGCCGCGGGGGAGCGGAGCCGTGGGGTCGCGCACACCGGCTCGACCGCGGTGCCCGGGCTTCCTGCCAAGGACGTGATCGATCTGCAGCTCGGCGTGGAGTCGCTGGCCGACGCCGACGCCGTGCGGGATGCGCTGCAGGACGTGGGCTTCCCGTGGCGCCCTGACATCGACCGCGACAACGCCAAGCCGCCGGGCTCACCGCCCTGGCCGAAGCGCTACCACGGCTCGGCCGACCCTGGGCAGGTCGTCCACCTGCACGTTCGCGAGGTCGGCTCACCTGGCTGGCGCTATGCGCTGCTCTTCCGCGACTGGCTGCGGTCCGATGCCGCGGCCCGCGAGGAGTACCTGGCGGTCAAGCGCGAGGCCGAGGCGCGATACGGGGGCGACGGCGACGCGCGCCGCTACGTCGAGGTCAAGGAGCCATGGTTCGACGCGGCCGCTCCACGAGCTGATGCATGGGCCGCATCCTCTGGGTGGGTTCCCTCGTTGGAGTGATCGGTCGCTCCGTCGTAACGGTGCGCCACCGTGACACGATGGAGGGACAGGAAAATCCACATCCGGGTGACCAGCTCGGCTCCGGCGGGCGGGGGGACGTGACGGTGGGCACACCTGTCGATCATCCTCCGGGTTCCGACGACGGCCACGGCAGCGCGCACGTGCAGTCCAGGTCAGGTTCCACGCAGGTCGTGCGTCACGGTCCCGTGGCGACCCCTGCTCAGTTGCGGGTCGACTTCGGGGCGCATCTCGAGGCCAACTACCAGCGTCTGGTCGCCCAGCTCTATGCGATCACCCTCGATCCGGGTGAGGCCCACGACGCCGTTCAGGACGCGTACTCGCGGGCCTGGCGGAACTGGGCGGTGATCGGCCGTTCGCCTGATCCGAGCGCATGGATCCGGCGGGTGGCGGTCAGATCCACCATCCGGAGCTGGCGACGCATGCTGGCCCGCATCGGTATCGGCCGGCCCCGCTCGGTCGGCGAGGGCGTCGACGCGCGTACCGCCGCGCTGCTCAACGCGCTCGGAAGGCTGACGGCGGCCGAGCGGCGGGCTGTCGTCCTGTCGCACATGGCCGGCGTTCCGCTGGCCGAGATCTCCGCTGTGGAGCAGGTCTCGATGGGCTCGGTCCAGGCGCGGCTGGCCCGAGCACGGTTGGTTGTCACCGAGGGAATGGCCGACGTCCTTCCCGAGGTACTGGGAGGTGTGGTCGGCGACAACGTGAGCGCCGGCATCAGTGGCGACAACGCTTTCGACACCTTCGGATCCGAGGGGCACGGATCCGAAGGTCATGGCGCGGGGTACGGGGACTACCGGCCGGGCGATTTCGCGTCCGACGCGTACGACGCCGTGTACGGCGGCGCAGAGCGCCGGACCGGCAGAGACGACCAGAGGGGGGAACAGCGGTGACCGAGGAGTTCGACCGAGTGACTCGGGAGTTTCGGCGGCTCGACGACCAGCTCGCAGCCGCCGTCACCCTGCCCGCCGTGGATTCGGTGATCCGCCGGGCCGGCACGCTCAACCGTGCCAGCACCGCCGCTGCCGCCGCAGTGCTCACCGTCGGTGCGCTCGGTGCCACCACGGCGATCCTCCAGGTCGCGGCACCGGCATCGTCGGCCGACGCCTCCACCGTCGCCCCCGGTTCCGCACCGGTCGGCAGCCAGGGCGATGTCGGCACCGAACCGGTGATCTCGCCCGACCTGCCGCAGCCCGTCTCCCACCCGGACGACAACGCGGGCGCACCTGCCCCGGAGGGTTCGGACGACAGGTTCCGCCGACCCCACGAGGTCGCCCCGCACGAGCAGCCGCCCGTCGTTCCGGGTGCCCCGCCGCCCGTGGTTGTTCCGCCGGGTCCGGCCGGGCCGCCGCCTCCGCCACCGCCGCCTCCGCCAGTGGAGGAGACCCCGCCGCCGGAGCCGCCGACCTCGGAGCCGCCGCGGACGACTACGCAGCCGCCCCGGACGACCACGCCGCCCCGGACGACTACGCAGCCGCCACGCACTACCACTCCGCCGCGGACGACCACGGAGGAGCCGCCACCGACGACCACGGAGACGCGGCCCAGTACTCCGGATGACCCGCCGCCGTCCTCCTCGAACAACGCCAGCCCGTCCAGCCCGCCCAAGACGACGTCGTCGCCGTCACCCACGTCACCGACGACGTCGGACTCCAGCACCAGTCCGGCTGCCGCCTCGACCTCCGGCATCGCCTAGGCCGAGGCAACGGTGCAGGCGCCCGGATCCCCGCTCGCCTGCGGGGGTCCGGCCGGCGGCGTCGCAGGTGACGGCGAGCCGCCGGACGCCGGAGGCACCCGTCACGAGTGCTTGTCGTGGCGGTGTGTCCAGGTGAGCACGATCCCGCGCTCCGCGAGCCAGGCGTCGAGGTCGTGGCCGTGCGAGGCGAGGCCGTCCACCGCGCGGAAGGCGCGGTCCAGTGCCGTCTCGGCCGCCTGCGGCTCGAGCAGCCCGAGCGCCACCGCGGTGACGAACTCGTCGATGTCCACCACGAGCGCGCTGCGCCGCTGCTGCACCACCACGTCGAGGTAGTGGTCGGTGAGCGTCCACCGCTCGCCGTGGCGCACGATCTCGCACACGTCGAGATAGAAGTCCTGGTCGCGGTGGTGGCCGGGGTTCCAGCACCAGTCGGTGACGCAAAGGCCGAGATCCGGAAGGAGCCACGACTCCATCCAGTGGGCCGTGGGCCGATCGATCATGGCCCTGCTCATGTAGAGCCCGTACGGCGTGACGCGGTACTCGTCGACCGCGCGGGCCACGCCCTTGGTGTCGATGTTGATGCGGGCCGGGACGTCGAAGCTGGAGATCTTCGGCGGATGCACCGCCCCGATCCTGTCAGGTCCTGCCGATGTTCGCCGCGTGCTCGGCGTCGATGCCCGATTCGCCGGTGCTCCGGGCTCTTCCGGCTCGGTGGCTCAGCCGGGATCCGCGAAGTGTCGGTGGGGGCTCGTACCCTGGAACCGTGGCATTCGCGACAGAGGTTCCCGGTAGCGCAGCGAAGCAGGACGTGCCGGTCGCCCACTCAGAGTTCCGTCCGGTCGGGGAGATCCCCCGCACCGGCGGGCATTTCGAGGTCGTCAGCGAGTTCGAGCCCGCGGGCGACCAGCCGGCTGCGATCGACGAGCTGGAGAAGCGCATCACGGCGGGCGAGCAGGACGTCGTGCTGCTCGGCGCCACGGGCACGGGCAAGTCGGCCACCACGGCCTGGCTGATCGAGCGGCTGCAGCGACCTACGCTGGTGATGGCGCCCAACAAGACCCTCGCGGCGCAGCTGGCCAACGAGCTGCGCGAGATGCTGCCCAACAACGCGGTCGAGTACTTCGTCTCGTACTACGACTACTACCAACCCGAGGCGTACATCGCGCAGACCGACACCTACATCGAGAAGGACTCCTCGATCAACGAGGACGTCGAGCGGCTGCGCCACTCGGCCACGAGCAATCTGCTCTCCCGGCGCGACGTCGTCGTGGTGGCCTCGGTGTCCTGCATCTACGGCCTCGGCACCCCGCAGTCCTACCTCGACCGGTCGGTGCAGATCGAGGTCGGCGGCAGCGTCGATCGCGACCAGCTGCTGCGTGCGCTCGTCGACGTCCAGTACACACGCAACGACGTGGCGTTCAACCGCGGCACCTTCCGCGTGCGCGGCGACACGGTGGAGATCATCCCGGCCTACGAGGAGCTCGCGATCCGCATCGAGTTCTTCGGCGACGAGATCGAGGCGCTCTACTACCTCCACCCGCTCACCGGCGACGTCATCCGTCAGGTCGACGATGTCCGCATCTTCCCGGCCACCCACTACGTCGCGGGTCCCGACCGCATGGAGCGCGCGGTCCACGCCATCGAGCAGGAGCTCGAGGAGCGGCTCGCCGAGCTCGAGCGCCAGGGCAAGCTGCTCGAGGCGCAGCGGCTGCGGATGCGCACGCAGTACGACATCGAGATGATCCGTCAGGTCGGGTTCTGCTCGGGCATCGAGAACTACTCGCGCCACATCGACGGCCGTGGCCCCGGTTCGGCGCCCGCCACTCTCATCGACTACTTCCCCGACGACTTCCTGCTGGTCATCGACGAGTCGCACCAGACGGTCCCGCAGATCGGCGGGATGTACGAGGGCGACATGTCGCGCAAGCGCAACCTCGTCGAGTACGGGTTCCGGCTGCCGTCCGCGGTCGACAACCGGCCGCTGACGTGGGAGGAGTTCGCCGACCGCATCGGCCAGACCGTCTACCTGTCGGCCACGCCGGGCCCCTACGAGCTCAGCCGCACCAGTGGGGAGTTCGTCGAGCAGGTCATCCGGCCCACCGGCCTGGTCGACCCCAAGGTCGTCGTGAAGCCGACGAAGGGCCAGATCGACGACCTGGTCCACGAGATCCGCAGCCGGTCCGAGCGCGACGAGCGCGTGCTCGTCACCACGCTCACCAAGAAGATGGCCGAGGACCTCACCGACTACCTGCTCGAGCTGGGCATCCGGGTGCGCTACCTGCACTCGGAGGTCGACACGCTGCGGCGTGTCGAGCTGCTGCGCCAGCTGCGGCTCGGCGAGTTCGACGTGCTCGTCGGCATCAACCTGCTCCGGGAGGGTCTCGACCTGCCCGAGGTGTCGCTGGTCGCGATCCTCGACGCCGACAAGGAGGGCTTCCTCCGCTCCGGCACCTCGCTGATCCAGACCATCGGCCGCGCGGCGCGCAACGTGTCGGGTGAGGTGCACATGTACGCCGACAAGGTCACCGATTCGATGCAGTTCGCGATCGACGAGACCGACCGGCGCCGGGCCAAGCAGGTCGCCTACAACGAGGAGCGCGGGCTCGATCCACAGCCGCTGCGCAAGAAGATCGCCGACATCCTCGACCAGGTGTATCGGGAGGCCGAGGACACCGAGGTCCCGGTGGGCGGATCCGGGCGCAACCAGTCCCGCGGCAAGCGCGCGGCGGGGGAGCCGGGCCGGGCCAGCGCCAGCTCGGGGGTGGTCGCCGGCCGCGACACCTCCACGATGCCCCGCGCCGAGCTCGCCGACCTCGTGCAGCAGCTGTCCGATCAGATGCTCGCCGCGGCGCGCGACCTGCAGTTCGAGCTGGCGGCCCGCCTCCGCGACGAGATTGCCGACCTCAAGAAGGAACTGCGCGGGATGGACGCCGCCGGCATCCGGTGACGCCCCGCCCGCGTGCGGAGTCCGCGCCGGAGCGCACACGCTGACGGCCCGCCGCACCCACGTTCTGCGGTGCGTGCGGCGGCGGTCGCCCGGGTGCGGGCGGGCCTCCGTGTCCGGTCTCTCCGGAGGGGGGCTCGGTGGTGTCGGTCGGGCGGGAGCTACCGTGGCGGGCGATCTATCGGCGGAGGAGAGGGCAGCAGCGTGACGGTTGTCGGCGCATCCATCGCCCGCACCTCGGCCGAGCAGCGGATCCTCGATCTGCTCCGCACACCCGGGCGCGTTCTGCTGGTCACCGTTCCGCTCCTGGCCCTGGTGCTGGTCGGAGTCGTGATCTACACCGGCGGCAGGCACATCGACCTGCAGGTTTACCGCTTCGGGGTGCAGGCGTGGCTGTCCGGCGGTGGTCTCTACGGGCCACTGCCCCAGACCGCGGCCCACATCGCGCTCCCGTTCATCTACCCGCCCTTCGCCGCGCTGGCGATGATTCCGCTGGCCGTCGTGCCGTGGGTCGTGGCCTGGACGGGGCTGCTCGCGCTCTCGACGTTGTCGCTCGGCGCCACCCTCTACGTGGTCGCGCGCCGGTTGTGGGAAGCGGGCGGGCGGGCCGGGGCCCTGTCGGTGGCGTCGATCGCGCTGCCGCTGGCGCTCGCCGTGGAGCCCGGCAAGATCATCGACTTCAACGCCCCGGACGCGTCGCCGCGGCCGCCGCTGAGCCTCGAGCCGGTCTCGCAGACCATCCAGTTCGGGCAGATCAACCTCCTGCTCATGGCGCTGGTGGCGATCGACTGCTTGGTGGCGCGGCCGCGCTGGCCGCGCGGCATGCTCGTCGGGATCGCGGCCGCCATCAAGCTGACGCCGGCAGCGTTCGTCCTGTACTTCCTGTTGCGTCGTGACTACCGCTCCGCTGCCACCGCGGCTGTGTCCGGTGCGGTCGCCACCGCCATCGGGTTCGTTGTAGCGCCCGGTCAGTCGTGGACGTTCTGGCTGGACAATCCGGCGGGTGGCGTCAGCGGTTCGCCGTTCTTCACCAACCAGACGTTCGAGGCCGTGCTCGTGCGGGCCCATGTCGACGGCTCCGCGCGCACCATCTGCTGGCTGTTGCTGTCCGCCGGGCTGCTCGCACTCGCGGTGCCGGTGATCCGGCGTGGTTCCGCGCCGCTCGCGCTCGTCGCCACGGCCGGCGTCGCGCTGCTGGTGTCGCCCACCTCCTGGTCGCACCACTGGGTGTGGGTGGCGCCCGCGCTGCTGGTCGCCGCTGCCACGGCGTGGCGGGCGAGGTCCTGGGCGTGGACGGCGGTCACCGTCGCGATGGGGGCGGTGTTCGTGATCGCGCCCCACCAGCAGGGCCTTCCCCGGGCCGACAACCGGGAGCTGGCGTGGACGCCGCTCCAGCAGGTGATCGGCAGCACCTATGTCTGGTTTACGGTGCTGCTGTTCGTGCTGCTGTGGCTCGCTTTGCGGTCGCGGTCGGCGCCCGAGCGCCGGCCGTGAACCACGAGGAGCTGGTCGCCTACTGCCTGGCCAAGCCAGGAGCCACCCCCGACGAGCCGTGGGAGGGCGACCTCGTGGCGAAGGTGGGCGGCAAGATCTTCGCGTTCCTCGGAACGGGCGGGCTCGGCGTCAAATGTGGCCGGGACGCCGACGAGGCGGCCGAGCTCCGCCATCGCTACCCCGGGGCCGCCTCGGTGATGCCCTACATCGGACGGCACGGCTGGAACACCGTCGCGGTCGACGGCACGGTCCCCGAAGACGAGCTGCGCGAGCTCGTCGACGACTCCTACGCAGCGGTGGTCGCGAAGCTGCCCAAACGGCTGCGCCCGCAGACCACCTGATCGCGAGGACGGCCACATTCGCTGGTCTTCGTCGTCGGCAACGCGGAACGTGACATAGTGACCGCCCGCGACCGCCTACTCGCCGCCGTCGTCGCCGTGTTGTGGGGCGCGAACTTCCTTGCCATCCACGTGGGTCTGGAGCACTACCCGCCGCTTTTCCTCGCCGCGTTGCGGTTCGCGGTACTCGCGATCCCGACGGTGCTGCTGGTGCCTCGGCCGCGGGTTCCGCTGCGGTGGCTGATCGGTTACGGGCTCGGCTTCGGCACGGTGCAGTTCCTGTTCCTGTTCGTGGCGATGGACGTCGGTATGCCCACCGGGCTCGCATCCCTGGTGCTGCAGGCGTCGGCCCCGTTCACCGTGCTGCTCGGGGCGGTGCTGTTGCGGGAACGGATGAGCGCCCGGCAGGTTGTGGGGATCACCCTCGCGGTGGTGGGGCTCCTGGCCATCGCCGTGGCGCAGGCGCAGGCAGCAGCTCTGATCCCGCTGGTACTCACGCTGATCGGCGCGTTGGGCTGGGCGTTCGGCAACCTTGCCGCCCGCCTCGCCGACCCGCCGAACCCGCTGCACCTGACGCTCTGGATGTCCGTGGTGCCGCCGATCCCGCTGTTCGCGGTCTCGTTGCTGACAGAAGGGCCGGCCGCGGACTGGACGTCGTTGCGCGGCGCCGTCACCCTGGAGGGAGTGCCCGGGGTGCTGTCGATCGCTTACCTCGCCATCCTCGCCACCGTGCTCGGCTCCGGTATCTGGACGACGCTGATGCGCCGCTACCCGGCAGGCGTCGTCGCGCCGTACTCGTTGCTGGTGCCGGTGGTCGGGATCGCGCTCGCCGCGGCCGCGCTGGGCGAACGGCCCAGCGCGGTGGAGCTGGTGGCGGGTGTGGTGATCGTCGGGGGTGTGCTGCTCGGGACGCCCCGGCCGGTGAGCCTGCCCGCCGCCGTGGACGTGGGGGAGAGCGGGAGCACGCCGGCAAGGACGTAGCGCCCGTGCTAGCTCGTGACGTCCTTGCGGCGGAACTGCCACACCGCCAGCGCGCTGAGCACGGCCGCGTAGCAGAGGGCGGAGAAGACGCCGCGGGTCATGCCGGCCCAGTCGATCTGCTCCGAGAGCAGCCCCACCCACGCGCTGTCGTAATGGGTGGGCAGGTAGTCGCGCAGCTCCTCCAGCGCGGTGATCTGGTCGAGGATCTGGGAGACGATCGACACGGTCACAGCGCCGCCCACCGCCCCGAGCGGGGCGTCGGTGCTCACGGACAGCAGCAGTGCGAGCGCGGCCACCCAGCTCAGCTGCACCGCGATGTACAGCGCTGCGAGGAGAACCCGCCCCACACCGGTCCAGAAGGTCAGGGACTCGCCCGTGGGGCTCACCAGATCCCCGGTGCCGTACGCCAGTGCGCCGACCACCAGGGACACCACGGGCAGCAGTAGCAGGGCCGCCACCGACAGCGCCGCCGACACCACCGCCTTCTGCCGCAGCAGCCGGGCCCGAGGGATCGGAGCGGCGAGCAGGTAGCGCAGGCTCGACCAGGACGCTTCCGCTGCCACCGTGTCGCCGAAGAACAGCGCCACCACCACGACCAGGAGGAACGACGACGACGCGAACAGCGCGAAGACCGCGAAGTTGCTCCCGCTGCCCTTCGCCAGGTCGACGAGGTTCAGCGAGCCGGTGGTCGTGCCGTCGTCGGCCAGCTCGAACGCGATCCAGAGGATCACCGGGAGCAGGCCGACCAGCGCGAACGTCACCTGCGTGCGGCGGCGCAACAGCTGACGCCGCAGTTCGACGCGCAGTGGCAGCGTGCGGCCGGGGCGGTACCGGGCGGGCCGGACGGCGTCGGCGAGAGCGCCGACCGTGCCCTTCGTGGTGGACGGACCGTCGTTCAGCGTCACGGCGCACCATCCATTTTTCCGGCGTCCTCTCCGACGAGCTGCAGGAATGCGTCCTCGAGGCGCCGGCGCGGCCCTGCGGACGTGACGTCCACCCCGCCCTCGACGAGCGCCCGCACCGCGGAGGCGCGCGGCGTGCCGTTGAGCTCGGCATGCACCGAGCTGCCCTCGATCGCCACGGCGTGCACTCCGCTGAGCGCGCTGAGCACGGCGGCGGCCTGGTCCGGGGCGTCGACTCCGAATGTGGCCGCGCCGCCACCGGCGATGATGTCGTCGACGGTGCCGTCGGCGACGACCTGACCTTGGTGCATCACGACGACGTGGCTGCACGTCTGCTCCACCTCGGCGAGCAGGTGACTCGAGATCAGCACCGTGCGCCCGCCTGCCGCGTATCGGTGCAGCACCTCGCGCATCGCGTGGATCTGGGGCGGGTCCAGCCCGTTGGTGGGCTCGTCGAGGACGAGCAGCTCCGGGAGGCCCAGCATGGCCTGCGCGATCGCCAGGCGTTGCCGCATGCCTTGGCTGTAGGTGCCCACCCGGCGCTGCACCGACGCCCCGAGCCCCGCGATCTGCAGGGCCTCGTCGAGGTGCGCCTCCTCCGCCGGGCGCCCGGTGGCTGCCCAGTAGAGGCGCAGGTTGTCGAGTCCCGAGAGGTGGGGCAGGAACCCCGGTCCCTCGACGAAAGCGCCGATCCGCGCGAGCACCGGCGCGCCCGGCCCGACCGGTTGCCCGAAGGCCGTGATCGTCCCGGCGCTCGGCCTGATCAGGCCCATGAGCATTCGCAGCACCGTGGTCTTACCGGCGCCGTTGGGGCCGAGCAGCCCCAGCACCATCCCGGTGCGGACGGTGAACGAGACGCCCTTCACCGCGCTGAACCCGCCGCGGTAGGTCTTGGCGAGGTCGCGGACCTCCAGCGGTGGGGCCGCGGGGTCGGCTGCGGCCTCGGCGCCCGCCGCCGCCCGGCGTCCGACCAGCCGCGACGCGCCCCAGGCCAGCAGAGCCAGCGCCAGCACCACCCCGATACCGATCAGCGGCGCGAGTGGCACAGTGCTCGCGGTGACGGCCTCGCCCGGCACCACCGGCACCGTGAGGGCGTCGTCACCGGTGAGGCCGATCTGCCAGACCGCAGGCTCGGTGGGACCCGCGAAGGCCTGGTCGGTGGTGCTGACCGACACCACGAGGTGGTTTCCCGCCTCCACCGGAGCCACGACGCCGGGCAGGGCGACGCTGACCCGTGCCGCCGAGCCGTCGGCCGGGACAGGCACTCGGATCGGGGCGACCGCGCTGCCGAGCAGCGTGCGCAGTCCGTCGGGGGACACCTCGAAGGTCTTCGCGAAGAGCACCGCCTCGGTGGGCGCGGGCTGGCCGGGCACGCGCGACACCGAGACGTCGACCCGAGGCACGCCCGCGACCAGCGTGGGTGATTCGAGCGCCGCGGTGCGGAACTGGGCGGACTGCCCGGGAACCTCCGCCGTGGCGGCCGAGAGCCTGCCGGCCAGTGAGCCCAGCGACGATCCGACGCCCGGCAGGGACGTGATCGCGGCGGGGTTGCCTCCGGCCGGGTTGACGACGGGCTGGGCAGGGCCCTCCAGCCCGAGCCGATGCGTCTCCACTGCCGGGGATCTCGAGATACCGGGGTAGGCGGTCGCCTCGACGGTGCGGCTGTTGGGCGCGCTGCCACCCGTGCGCACGCCGCTCTGGACCGTGTAGGCGAAACCGGTACCTGGGTCCGGGCCTGTGTGGGCGAGGTGGAAGGTGAGCCAGTCGTCGATCGCCTCGCGCACGGAATCGCCCGGAGCGCCGCCGTCGTGGCCGCCCCCGTACCAGAGGACCTTCACCGGGGTGCCGTTCGCGGCGATCTGCCGCGCGTTGGCGTCGGCCTGGTCGAGCCCGAAGAGCGTGTCCTGCTCGCCCTGCACCAGAAGGGTCGGCGCGGTGATCCGGTCCGTCACCGTCGACGGCGACG
Organism: Pseudonocardia yunnanensis; assembly: GCF_039534065.1. Lineage (NCBI taxonomy): Bacteria > Bacillati > Actinomycetota > Actinomycetes > Pseudonocardiales > Pseudonocardiaceae > Pseudonocardia > Pseudonocardia yunnanensis. Next base: position 15,135 of record NZ_BAAAUS010000032.1, read on the forward strand.
AGCGTTGCAGCAGAGCGGCGACGGCGGGAGAGAGCCTGCCGGTCGTGGCGGCGTCCGTGTAGGCGGCGCAGAGCTCCGCGGTGAACCTCCCGCAGGGGAGCGGGGCGCCCGGCATGGCGGTGGGCGCAGCGGCGCCGGCCGACGATCCCGGACCCGGGGGCGACGCGTCAGCCGGAGTCGGGGCGCCACCTTGCATCGCCGAGTCCGCCGGGTCGTCGGACGAGGAGGCACCCGCGGAGAAGAGCAGACCGGCCCAGCCGCGCTTGAACACCCCGTCGGATCCGGACGCGCCGTGTGCCGGGGTATCGACGGGGAGGTCGGTGGTGGTCGCGGCGTTCGGGAAGAGGGCCTGGCCCAGGTCGTTCCAGGTGATCACGGGAGCGATGGCGTCGACTCGCCGGTCGTACCCGGCGAGAAGCAGCGCCAGCGCGCCGCCGTAGGAACCGCCCGTGACACCGACCCGCGGATCTCCGGGGCCGTCCTGCGTCACGTCCGGGCGGGCGGCGAGCCAGTCGACCAGCGCTCGTGCGTCGGCGACCTCGTGGTCGGGGGCGTCCAGCGAGATCTGGCCGGTGCTCGCGCCGAAGCCGCGGGCCGACCAGGCCAGCACGACGAAACCGCGGTCGGCCAGGTCGCGGGCATCGGCGTCGACCGAGGCCTTGCTGCCGCCGAACCCGTGCGCGACGAGCACGGCCGGGGCGGGGGTGGTGGCAGGCAGGTAGAGCGTGGTGTCGAGGCTGACGGGGCCGGTGGTGCCAGGGCCGCCGGGCACCTCGATGCGCTGCTCCTGCGTGCGGACCGAGGATTCCGGCGCTGCGTACGCCGTGGCCGTCGGAACCACCAGCGCGGCCGTGGCGAGCGTGAGTGCCGCGGCGAGCGCGCGCAGGGTTCGGTGCACACGACGACGTTATGCGAAGGTCGGGAACGACCCCTCAGCCGTCTCTCAGTGACGAACCTGGCCGTGGTCGCTTCGACGGAGCGTCAGCTCAGAGCACGTCGTCGAAGTGCTCGACATGCGGGTTGCCGGCGAAGTAAGGGCTGATGAGCTGGCGCCACCGCGTGTAGTTCTCCGACTTCCGGAAGCCTTCCGTGTGGGCCTCGATGCTGTCCCATTCCACCAGCAGGACGAAGCGGGTGGGCGTTTCCGCGCTGCGGGTGAGCCGCGCCTCGCGGAATCCGGGCGTGTCCGACACGAACTTGACGCCCTCACGCACCGCCTCGGTGAACTGCTCCTCGGTGCCCGGTTGGACGGCGAAGTCGGCGATCTCCAAGACCATGTCGGCATCCTCGCACGGCTTCCGGTACTCGGAGGAATGCGAAAGGTCCGTTGCGGGCACATCTCCGCATGGACCACTTCACGATCGCCACTGTCGCCGAGCAGAGCGCCGACTTCCGCCGCGTCCTGTGGACCGGTGAGCACACCCAGCTCGTCATCATGACGATCCCGCCGGGTGGGGAGATCGGTGAGGAGGTGCACGACGGCATCGACCAGATCCTCACCTTCGTCAGCGGGACCGGCGAGGCCAGGGTCAGCGGGCGGACGAAGAACGTCACAGCGGGCGACCTCGTCGTCGTTCCGTCGGGCAGGAAGCACAACTTCGTCAACACAGGCCCCAACCCGCTGGTTCTCTACACCGTCTACGGGCCGCCGGAGCACGCCGACGGCGTTGTGCACCACACGAAGGAAGAGGCCGACAAGGCCGAGGCGGAGGGCAAGGACGAGCCACCCACGAGCTGACCCCGCGAGTCGCTCGAGCCACCCGCCGGCAGGTCGTGCCGCTACTGCCGGCGGGCGCGGGCGCGCCGCTTCCCCTCGTGCATCGCCTGCACACGGGCGATCGGAATGGTGTGCCCCTCCTCGACCAGGTCGGCGGGCAGCACCTGCGGCGCAGGCATCCGCTCGTGCCACGGGTCGCCGTCGCCGAGAAGTGCGACCGCGGTGTGGACGGTGAAGTCCGCAGGCGTGACGTGGTCCAGGTCGTCCCACGTCACCGGGAACGAGACGGGGACGCCGGGCCGCGCCCGCGGGCTGTACGCCGACACGATCGTGCCGCCGCCGGCTCGGGTGGAGTCGACGAAGACGCGCCCGCCGCGGTCCTCCTTGATGTACGCCGTGGTGGCCACGTCCGGGTCGAGCCGGGCCGCCCGTGCTGCGAGGGCGCGGGTGGCCGCCGCAGCGTCCTCGAACCCCGTGTGCTCGTCGAGCGGCACGCACACGTGTAGCCCCTTCGCACCGCTGGTCTTCACCACTCCGGCGAGCCCGGAGTCGGCCAGCGCCTGCCGGACGAGCCGGGCGGTGCGCACGACGTGGGGGAACGCGTCGCCCTCCGGCGGATCGAGGTCGAGCACCATGTACGTGGGGTGGCTCTCCCCGACGCGGAACAGCGTGGGGTGGTACTCCACGGCCCGCTGATTGGCGAACCAGAGCAGCGTGCGGCGGTCGTTGCAGAGCGCGTAGGACACCTCCCGATGCGACGCCTCGGCCCACACGGCGGTGGTCCGTACGTAGTCAGGGGTGTACTTGGGCACGTTCTTCTGCATGAACGGCTGCTGGCCGGGCCGCACGCGGATCACCGACAGCGGCCGGTCACGAAGCTCGGGCAGGATGCGCTCGCGAACGGCGTCGAGATAGTCGATCAGATCGCGTTTGGTGGCCCCGGCCCCGTCGAACAGCGGCTTGTCGAGGCTCGTGAGCTCCACGTCGTCGCGGATCTCGTCGGGCTTCGCGGGGCTCATCGCTCGCCCTCGCTGCGCTCGGTCGGCCCATCGGGAGACGTCACCGTGCGAAGGCGCTCTGTCGATGATTCGCTCGCAAGCTCGCTCACTACGGGCACGTCGGGCGTGGTCGGCGACACCGTCACCTCCTACCACGTGAGCTGGGCCACGGCCAGGCCGCGAGCGGTCAGCGCCCCGGTCGGGCGCGTTCGACGGGCCCGAGATGGTGCAGCTCCACCGCGGCGAGGCTGCCGTCGGCGGCCTCGGCCGTCATCCACGTGAACGTCGGCTGCCGACGCCGGTCGGTGGGGGAGCCGGGGTTGAGCAGACGCAGGCCGCCGGGCGCAGTGGTGTCCCAGGGGATGTGGCTGTGTCCGAACACCAGCACGTCGGCGTCCGGGTAGGCGGCGGCGCAGCGGCGCTCCCGCCCGGCCGCGGCGCCGGTCTCGTGCACCACCGCGAACCTGACTCCACCGAGCTCGACCTTCGCCACCTCGGGGAGCCGGGCACGCAGCGCTGCGCCGTCGTTGTTGCCGTACACGCCGACGACCCGCTTCGCGCGGGCCTCGAGCGCGTCGAGCAGATCCACCGACACCCAGTCACCCGCGTGGACCACCACGTCGGCGGCGTCGACCGCGTCCCACACCGGTGCGGGCATGTCCTTCGCCCGCACCGGGAGGTGGGTGTCGGAGATCAGCAGCAGTCGCAGGTCAGCCCACGCCCACCAGGTCGACCACGAAGATCAAGGTCTCGCCCGGCTTGATCGCGCCACCCGCTCCGCGGTCGCCGTAGCCGAGGTGCGGCGGGATGACGAGCCGGCGGCGTCCGCCGACCTTCATCCCGGTCACCCCGCGGTCCCATCCCGCGATGACGCGGCCGGCGCCCAGCGGGAACCGGAACGTCGAGCCGCGGTTCCACGAGGCGTCGAACTCCTCTCCCGTCGAATGGGCCACCCCGACGTAGTGCACCTCGACGGTGTTGCCAGGTGTGGCCTCGGCGCCGTCTCCGGTCTGGATGTCCTCGACGACCAAGTCGGTGGGCGCGGGGCCGTCGACGGGGTCGATCTCGGGTCGTTGCAATGCCACTTCGGCTCCTCCGATTCGTGTGGTCGTCAGACTGCCAGAGCGGGTGACACGAGGTAGACAGGAGGCATGACCAGCCCACACGGTGCTGGTCCCACCTCGGGGCGAGCCGACCTCACCGCGGAAGAACCTGACCCGCGGCGGTGGAAGGCGCTCTCGGTCACCCTCGTCGCCGGGTTCATGAGCCTGCTCGACGTCAGCATCGTGTCCGTCGCGCTGCCCTCGCTGCAGCGCGACCTGGGCACGACACCCGCCCAGGTGCAGTGGGTGGTCTCCGGGTACGCGTTGACGTTCGGGCTCGCGCTGGTGCCTGCCGGCCGGTTGGGCGACGCCATCGGCCGCCGGCGCATGTTCTTGATCGCGCTCGCAGGCTTCGTCCTGTTCAGTGCGTTGGCCGGCGCCGCACCGAACGCGACGTTGCTCGTGTTCGCGCGGCTGGCCCAGGGGATCGCCGCGGGCGCGCTCGCCCCGCAGAACTCCGCGCTCATCCAGCAGATGTTCCGCGGTGCGGAGCGCGGGCGGGCGTTCGGCTTCTTCGGCGCCACGGTCGGGATCTCGACGGCGGTGGGGCCGATCATCGGCGGCCTGATCCTGGCGCTCGCGGCCGGTCCCGACGGGTGGCGCTGGATCTTCTACGTCAACGTGCCGATCGGCGTGGTCGCGCTGCTCCTCGCGGCCCGGTTCATCCCGCACAGTCGCCGCAGGTCGCGCGGTCACATCGACGTGGTCGGCACCGGGCTGCTCGGTGGCGTGGTGCTCGCCCTCCTGCTGCCGCTGGTCGAGGCGGGGGTGGGCGGGCTCGCCCGGCTGTGGTGGCTCTTCCCCGTCGCCGCGGTGCTGGCGGTGGGCTTCGTCCTCTGGGAACGGCGCGAGGAGCGCCGCGGCAAGGAGCCGCTGCTCGACATCCGGCTGCTCAGGAACACGGTCGGGTATGCGTCGGGTGTGGCGCTCGGCACCGTCTACTTCATCGGCTTCAGCGGGATGTGGTTGGTGTTCGCGCTGTACTTCCAGACCGGCCTCGGGTTCACCCCGCTGCAGTCCGGCCTCGCGGTCACCCCGTTCGCGCTCGGCTCCGCGGTGTCGTCGGTGGTGGGCGGCCGGCTCGTCGCGCGGCTCGGGCGGCTCCTCACCGTGATGGGTCTGAGCCTCGTCGTCGTCGGGCTGGCGGCGACCGGTGTGGTGCTGATGATCGCGCCGCCCCATACGGCGGGGTACCTGGTGGCGGCTCCCCTGCTGGTGGCAGGGATCGGCGGCGGCTGGGTCATCTCGCCCAACACAACGATGACGTTGCGCTGTGTGCCCGTCAGCAAGGCCGGGTCGGCGGGTGGCGCGCTGCAGACTGGGCAGCGGATCGGCGCTGCCATCGGCACTGCCACCCTGGTTGGCATCTACTACGCGGCGCTCATTCGGACCGGGGGCGACATCCACCGGGCGGTGGCGATCGCGGTCGGTCTGGCGACTGCGACGGAGGTGGTCGCCCTGGGCGTCGGCATCATGGAGTGGCGGACGTCCCGCAAGCGCGCCCGTCTCCCCGCTACGCCCGTGCCGCAGGCTGAGCTGCCCTGTCCCGACCTGCACTGACCGCGAGGATCGTCAGATCCGGTCGGGCGACCGCAACGCATCCTTGAGGAACCGCACCTGCAGCAGGAGCAGGTTCTCCGCCACCACTTCCTGCGGCGTCATGTGCGTGACGCCGGAGAGCGGCAGCACACTGTGGGGTTTGCCCGCGGCCAGCAGGGCCGAGCTCAGCCGCAGGGTGTGGGCGGCCACCACGTTGTCGTCGGCGAGCCCGTGGACCAGCATCAGCGGCCGGGTGAGCCGTGGTGCGTCCTCGACGACCGACGAGCGTGCGTACGTGTCCGGCTCCTCCTCGGGGTGGCCGAGGTAGCGCTCCGTGTAGTGCGTGTCGTAGAGGGTCCAGTCGGTGACGGGTGCACCGGCGACGGCGGCGTGGAACACGTCGGGACGGCGCAGCACGGCAAGCGCGGCCAGGTACCCGCCGAAGGACCAGCCCCGGATGCCCACGCGCGTGAGGTCCAGGTCGGGATTCTGCTCCGCGACGGCGTGCAGGGCGTCGATCTGGTCCTCCAGCACCGGGCCTGCCAGGTCGCCGCGCACCGCGCGCTCGAACTCCGGGCCCCGCCCGGGCGTGCCGCGGCCGTCGACGACGACCACCGCGAAGCCCTGGTCGGCGAACCACTGGCTGGTCAGGTGTCCTCCGCGGGCGGCGAGCACCCGCTGGGCGTGCGGGCCGCCATAAGGGTCCATCAGGACGGGCAGGCGCGTGCCGGGCTCGTGCCCCGCAGGCAGGAGCAGGGCCGTGCGCAGTTCGCGCGCGCCGACGATCCTCAGCGTGACGCGTGGCTCCAACCCGGGCAGCTCGGCCAACGACGCGATGGTCCGCTCGGCGCCGTTCCTGTGGACGGTGGTGGTGGTGCCGTCGGCGTCCAGGCTCTGGCGGGCGACGACGAGTGTGCCGGCCACGAGCCGACCCGAGTGCACGCCCTGCTGCGGGGTGAGCTCCGCCGGCCCGCCCGGCCCCCAGGTCCACAGCCCGATCGACGTCGGGTCCTCGCCCGCCCGGAAGAGCACCACGTCGCCGTCGACGTCCAGCACGTCGCGTACCTGCAGCGACGGCGCGGTGACCGCCTCGCCGTCGACGACGAGCCTGCGCGCGCCGTCGACATCCGCCACCGTCACCAGCGCGCCGGATGCCGTGTGGGCGGGAACGCCGGGCACGATCTCCACCCACGCGGGGTCGGTCTGCTCGTGCACGACCGAGGTCGCGCCGGTGGCCGGGTCGACCCGCAGCACCCGCAGGGCGCGCTGGTCCCGGGGCTGGACGACGATGAGCAGGTCGTGGGCGTCCCACACCGCCTGCACGAGGTACTCGTCTCGGACGTCGTCCCAGCTCACCGGTGTGCTGGCGCCGTCGAGCGTGCGGATCTGCAGTGACACACGGGCGTTGGCCGTGCCGGCGGCGGGATAGGAGACGACGGCCGGGGTGCGGTCGGGGTTTGCCGGGTCAGCGATGTGCCAGCGGCGGACGGGCGCGTCGTCCACCCGCGCGACGAGGAGCGCATCGCCCTCGGGCGACCACCAGTACCCGCGCATCCGGCCCATCTCCTCGGCCGCCACGAAGTCGGCCAGGCCGAACGTCACGTCCTCGCCGTCTGGTGCGGCGACGGTCGTGGTGGTGCGCGCCGTGAGGTCGTGCACGTGGAGCGCGCCGCCGCTGACGTAGGCCACGAGCCTGCCCGTCGGGTCGGGCCGCGGGTCGATCACCCCGCCGGGTGTCTCCACCAGTCGCGGGGTGAGCCCTGCGGCGAACTCGGTGACGTAGAGCTGCCCGGACAGGGTGAAGGCCGCCATCGTGACGGGACGGTCGGTCGCGTAGGCCACCACGCCGCCTGCCTGCTCCCGGCTGCGCTCCCGCCGCGCCCGCTCCTCCGGAGGCAGGTCCTCCGCGGTGCTGTCGTCCAGCTCGCGGGGGTCGGCGACCAGGCGCTCTTCCCCCGTCTCGAGGTCCAGGGTCCACAGGCACGTCACCGGGTCGGTGCCGCCGCGGCTGCGCAGGAACACGACACGGCCGCCGTCGGGGGAGACCGTGATGCTGCGGGGGGCACCGAGGGTGAACCGCCGGGTACGGGCCTGCCTGCGGGGGAAGCTGTCCGTCACGATGGATCAGTCTGCCCGTCAACCGTTCGGGGCGGGCACCTGACCTGCCCGGCATCCTCCGGGCCCCCTTGGCCGGGCCTGCGGCCGGGCGTGCTCGACTTGTTTCATGAAACGCTCCCTCCTCACGGCCGCCGCCGTCGTCGCCGTGGCCGTCGTCGCCGCCTGTGGCTCGCCCACCGCGCCGGCAGCACCTCCCGCGGCGCCCGCCTCGAGCGCGCCCCCGGCGGCCTCGGCCCCCGCGCCCGCGCCCGGCGTCCCGGCGCTCACCGGCAACCCGACGGACCTGACGACGGCCAGCCAGGCGCAGGCCGGCACCGGCCAGCCGCCGTCGAAGCTCGTGACGCAGAACATCGTGGTGGGCAGCGGGCCTGCCGCCACACCCGCCGACACCGTCGACGTGCAGTACACCGGCACCCTCTACTCCGACGGCAGCGTGTTCGACAGCTCCTGGTCACGCGGCGAACCCGCCACCTTCCCGCTCAACGGCGTGGTGCCGGGCTTCGCGCAGGGCATCGAGGGGATGCAGGTCGGGGGCCGGCGCGTACTCGTGATCCCGCCCGACCTGGGCTACGGCAACCGCTCCTCCGGCCCGATCCCCGGCGGCTCGACGCTGGTGTTCGTCGTGGACCTCGTCGGCATCAACACCTGACGCGACCAGCGGGGCCGGTCAGTTGACGCAGGGGATCCCGTCGGCCGTGATGACCTGGGGCGGGGTCGTGGTGGGCGTCCTGCGTGATCCCCCTGCCGGACCGGTGGGGGCTCCCTCGGCGGACAGGCCGGAGCTCGACGGGCCGGAGCCGGACGGCCCGGTCGACGTCGGTGTCCTGCCCTCGTGTCCCGCGATCACCGACCGCACGAATGTGCGCACCGCGGCCTGGTCGATCTGGATGGCGATGCCGTCGTAGGGCGTCCGTAGGTCGGGGCGACCGGTGGGGATCGTGAGGAAGCGCAGGTCGTTGCCTTGTAGACCCGCGAACTGCGCGAGCGCCTGCTCGACGTTCCAGCCGTCGTCGAGCACGACGTTTCTGTTCACGACGCCGACCAGTTGGGCGAGCCGCACCGGGTTGGTGAGTGTGCCCGTCGAGATCAGCCGGTCCGCCAAGCCTGCGGCGAAGGCCTGCTGACGGGCGATGCGGTCGAGGTCGCCGTCCTGCAGGCCGTGGCGCTGCCGGACGAACGCGAGCGCGGTTGCTCCGTTGACCGTCTGCGGGCCTGCCGGGAGGTCGACGCCGGAGTAGGAGTCGTGCACGGGCTTGTTCAGACAGACGGGGACCCCGCCGAGGGCCTCGGTGAGCTGGACGAAGCCGACGAAGTTGATCTCAGCGAAGTGGTCGATCTGCACCCCGGTGAGCTGCTCGACCGTGGCCACGAGCGTGGCGCGCCCCGCCTCACGGCCGCGCCGGTCGAGCTCGGGGCCGGTGATGCCCTGCGCGGTAAGGGTGTCCTCGGCGCTCTTCAGCCCGGCCTCGTACGCGGAGTTGATCTTGTGCATCCCGCGTCCGCCTGCAATGGGGACGTAGGAGTCGCGGGGGATCGAGATCGCCTCGGCGGGCTGGCTGGGGTCCGCAGGCACGTGCAACAGGATGATCGTGTCGGTGTCGAGCTGGCCGGCGTCCGGGCCCACGTGCAGGGCGTTGAACAGCTCGGGGGGCAGCGGGTTGCCCGCGGCGTCGGTGCGGGCGTCGAGACCCACGAGCAGGGCGTTGTAGGCCTGGCCGGGAGGGGTCGGAGCCGCGTCGGGGATCGCCGCCCTGCTGGTGACCGCCGTGTCGAGCTGCTGCTGCAGCGACCACGCGAGGCCCGCCACGGCCAGCGCCATGACGGACGCGAGAGCCACCAGCGTGCGTACGCCCACACGAAGGGCCCGTCTCGCGTCCATCGTTCTCCGGTCGACTGCGCCAGGACCGGGCCGCGGCGCGACCGCCTGGGATTTCAACGGCCGCCGTCGCGACCCCGATCCACCATAACCACGCTTCTCGACAAGGAGTTCGAGAAGCGACGACGAAGCGAATTGTCGGTGGGATGGGTCGGAGCCCGCCGGCCGGGGTCGAAACAACCTCTGATCCGGCAACCACCCGGCACTCCGGTCGTCTCCCTACTACGCTGAACGGACGCACAAATACGTCCTAACGGCCGCCCCCACCGTACGGCGATCGTGGGGGAAGCAGGACCGCGCGGCGGGTGCTCGCGGAGCGCGAGTTCGTGCCGGGCACGGCGGGTGACCTCGCCGAACTGGTGACTTCGTCGGCTCCGACTCGTTCGACGCCACACGGCGGGATCATGCCTACGAGCTCGCATCGGCGATCACCGCGCCCGTGCACTGTCGTCCGTGCCGATGTTCGCCATCCGGATCGGTGCCGCCGACGCCGCCGAACTCGCCCGCGATGCCACGGCCATCGGTGGCCGTGTGGTCGCCGCGGGCGCCGATGACCTTCCTGCCGTCGTGCCGAGGTGTTCCGGACCTGTATCGAGACGGCCGAGCCCATCACCGTCGTCACGATCATCGTCGACGTCCCGAGCGGTCGACCGCCGAACAAGCCGCCGGCCAGATGAACGGCACGCCCGTCCGATCCTTTCGGACCGGAGTGCCGCTCGTGCGATCCAGGATGCCGCTCGCGTCTCGCAGCGGTTCGACCATGCCCCGAATCTGCAACTATTCTCGTCCCAGCGACACAGGAGCGTCTGATGCCTTCTCGCCTGAACCCCTACATCAACTTCGCCGGCGATGCGCGGCAGGCCATGGAGTTCTACAACAACGTCTTCGGTGGCACCTTGATGCTGCACACATTCGGAGAGGCCGGTGCGGCGGGCTCCCCGGATGCCGACAAGATCATGCATGGCCAGCTCGAGACCGACAGCGGATTCACGCTCATGGGCGCTGACTGCCCGCAGGGAATGCAGCACAACCCCGGGGATGCCATCTCGGTGAGCCTGAGCGGCGACGACGCCGACGAGCTGCGCGGCTACTGGGAGAAGCTGTCCGACGGCGGCACCGTGTCGGTCCCACTGGGGAAGCAGATGTGGGGCGACGAGTTCGGTGCGTGCGTCGACCGGTTCGGGGTTCCCTGGATGGTCAACATCACTCGGTCGAGCTGAGAACAGTGGTCGCCGAGCCGCGTCCGGGTCCCCGACGGCGAGCGCTCAGCGCCGAGGAACTGGTGGAACGGCATCGGAGGCTCCCACGCGTCGACTCTCGAATGATGCGTCGGGAGGCCGACGAGTTCTTCGGTACGGAAGATCGTGTCGGTGACGACGACTTCCCGGATCAGCGACGTGACTGAATCCGGGGGTGCGCGCCGTCCGCTACTGATCCGCGAGGCGGTGCAGTAGCCAGCCCTGGGATGTCCGGATGAGGGCGTAGCGCCGGTCGTCGTGCCTGCCGTGCAGGGTGAGGAGGATGCGCCGCTCGGAGCGGTCGTGTTCCTCCCACCAGCCGATGTCGGCGATCGACTTGTCCTCGTCCTCGTAGGTGAGGTGTTCGAGTTCGTGGTCGGGCACCGCGACCGCCAGCCGCTTCTCCCCGGGCACCTCGGGCAGCCCTCTCGGCACCGCCCACGAGCGCAGCACGCCATCCTCTTCCAGACGCAGGTCGAAGTGGTGGCGCGGCTGCCGGTGCTCGTGCAGGACGAAGGCCGGCCGACGGTGCTCGCCCGTCACCACCCGCAGGTCCGCCATGTCCGAGATGGTGCCAAACCTGCTGCGCGTTCCTGGCGTTCACGAGCGCACTGGGCTAGTGCGGCAGCGTGGGATCGACCTCCACGAGTGGCGTCGGACTGACAGAGAAGTATCCCGCGAACGGGCGCTCCTGGGCCGCGATCATGAAGATCGCCGCCGCCGCAGCCAAGGCGAAGAGCGTCATCGCGATCGCCGCTCCGCGTCGGTTGCCGCTGTGGACGAACGCGATCGCGATCAGGGTGAGGATCGCCAGGGCGGCCACGGCTCCCCACTTGGCCCCGTTGACGGAGGACTCGCTCACGATGATCCGCTGGCGCCGGGCGTCCAGCGCTTGCTCGACCGACGTGACGATCTCCTGCTGGGCGATCGTCTGGCCGGGGGTCTCGGGGCGCAGGCGGAGCGCCATCGCCTGGAGATCTGCGAGCGGCTGCGACACGACGGACAGCGTCGCTCCCTGCTCGGCCATCTGTGGCCACTCCGTCGTGACCGCGTTCTCGATGTGGCGGTGAACGAGGCTGTGCACCCGCGCCTCCGGCTCACCCGGGAACTCGGAGGACAGCAGGACGACCGCGCGCACCGAGCTCGCCTCCTGGCTCACCGCGGTCGCGGCGCTGTCTCCTGAACTCCAGACCTGCGCGGCCAGAAACCCCACCAGCAGCGCGAACACGATTCCCAACGGCGGGAGCAGCCCTGGTGAAACAGACGTGAACGCGCGGCCGCGTTCACCGGTGGAGAGTGAGATCACCACCGCGTAGATCGCCGCCGTGATGAGAACAGCAACCCCGAACACGAACGCGGCCAACCAGAACAGGGGAAGGCCGTGCAGCCAGTCCGGCACTCCTCGAATCGTCCTCGCCGCCGGCGCCGGATTCAAGATGGGATGGGATCCCTGGCCGGTGCTCGCGGCGCAAGATCTAAAAAACTCGCGAGACGTTGTCGGGCCAGAGATCGATTTTCGCGATTCTCGAGGTTTTCAACTGCTGCTCTTGACGGCCTCTCCAGCTGTGCGAAGGATTGCGGCTCCGCTAGGAGAGGAGCAGGCCATGAGCCACGTTCGTATCGGCGTCTACGCGCTGACCAGCGGGACAGCCAAGGAAGCCGGTGACCGCGCTCAGGAGGGAATGCTGAGCGCGTTCCGGGACCAGCCTGGCTTCAAGGCCTACGGGCTGGCCGAGACCCAAGAGGGCAAACTGATCTCGGTGAGCCTGTGGGACTCAGGCGAGCAGGCTCGGCAAGCCAATGAGCTGGCCGCCTCCTGGGTCAGCGAGAACCTGGCCGACCGGATTCGGCTCGAGAGCACTCAGGTCGGAGACTTCATGTTCTTCGAGAGTGCCTGACAACCTGGGCGAGGATTTCCACCCGCGCCTTTGACGACGTGCACGGCCTCGTGTCGATCGTGGCTGCGATCGACACCTACACGCTGTCGCCATATGTACGGCCACCGCCGGGCCTACCACCCGCGGGCGCGCCACTCCTTAAGACTCGGCCGCTCGGTGCCCAGCGTGGTGTCGTCGCCGTGGCCCGGGTACACCCACGTCTCGTCGGGCAGCGGGCCGAACACCCGCTCCTCCAGGTCGTTCATGAGCGAGGTGAACTCCGCCGGTCCGGCCGTCTTGCCGGGCCCGCCGGGGAACAGGGAGTCGCCGGTGAAGATGTGTGGGTGGTCGGCGCCGCGGTAGACCAGCGCGATCGATCCCGGCGTGTGGCCGCGCAGGTGCACGACCTCCAGTTCGATCTCCCCGAAGCGCACGGTGTCGCCCTGCTCCACCAGCTCGTCCATCGGGATGGGCAGCTCGGGGGCGTCCAGCGGGTGGGCGATCTGGCGGGTCTGGAACATGCCGGCGACGGCGCCGAGGGCCTGCCAGTGGTCGGCGTGGCGGTGGGTGGTGACCAGGTGCTGTAGCTCGGGCCGGGTGGGGGAGGCGCCGACGAGATCCGCCAGCCGGTCGGGCTCGTTGGCCGCGTCGATCAGCAGGGCCTCGTTCGTGGCCCGGCATACGAGCAGGTAGGCGTTGTTGTCCATCGGGCCGACGGAGAGCTTGGTGATGCTCAAGGCGTCGAGGTCGCGCCGGATCGCTGCGCCGCCGGGGTCGGTGTGACCTGAGTAGCTGTCGAGGACGTCCACCGCGACAGCCTAGCCAGCGACGGCCCGTCACGATTGCATCGCGAGCAAGTGCCCGGTTGATCCGAATCGTTGACATTGAGAAGGTCGCTCGACAACTATCCGTCGACATCGCACCCCGGCTGGGGCCCGGTCGACGAGGAGCGTTCTGAGATGGTGCAACACCCCATGGTCAACCGGCGGCGGTTCCTCGGTCTCCTCGGCGCGGCCGGGGCTCTGCCGGTGCTGTCGGCGTGCGGGAGCAGTGTCGGGGGCGGCGGGACCACCGCAGGCGGAGGCGGCACGGTGAAGGTCGGCCTCGTCGTCCCGCAGTCGGGCGTCTACGCCGCCCTGGGCACCGACATGCAGCGCGGCTGGGATCTCTGGCTGGCCGACCACGGGCAGAAGTTCGGGAACTACACCGTGGAGACCGTCGTCGCCGACGAGGGCGAGACGCCCCAGACGGGCGTGCCTGCCGTGCAGAAGGTCCTGCAGAGCGACGGGGTCGACGTGGTGGTCGGGTTGGTCAACTCCGCCACCGCGCTGGGCGTGCGCGACGCGCTCACCGAGTCGAAGAAGCTGTTGATCGTCACGAACGCAGGCGCCGAGGACGTCACGGGCAAGGCCCGCACGCCCTACATCTGGCGCAGCTCCTTCACCAACGGCCAGATCGCGGCCGCGATGGGCACGCACCTCGCCCAGTCGGGCTTCTCCGAGGGCGTCTACGCCATCGCCCCCGACTACGCGGCAGGCACCGAGGTCATCACCGCCTTCACGAAGGCGTTCGAGACCGGCGGCGGACGGGTGGTCGGGCAGGCGAAGACGCCGTTCGGCACCACCTCGGACTACCAGCCGTTCCTCACCGGCATCCAGAGCTCCGGCGCACGCGCCACGTTCTGCTTCTACTCGGGAGCCGAGGCGATCAGCTTCGTGAAGCAGTACGCGCAGTTCGGGCTCTCGTCGACGATCCCGCTGTACGGGTCGGGCTTCCTCACCGAGGGCAACGTGCTGCCGCAGCAGGGCGACGCGGCAGTGGGCGTGCAGACGACGCTGCACTACACCGACCAGCTCGACAACCCGGCCAACAACGCGTTCGTGCAGGCCTACAGCGCGAAGTACGGCGAGAACCCCAGCTGCTTCTCGGTGCAGACCTGGGACGCCGCCAACGTCCTCAACCGGGCACTCACCTCGGCCACGGGGGTCGACGGCGACGCGCTCGCCGCCGCGCTGGGCGGCATCGGCACCGTCGACGACAGCCCGCGCGGGCCATGGACCTTCGACAACCAGACCCCACGGCAGAACATCTACCTGCGCCGGGTGGACAACTCCGGGGGCACGCTGGTGAACGCTGTGGTGCAGGACCTCGGCCCGCAGAGCCAGCCGGCGGCCTGATGCTCGTCAGTGTCCTCAACGGCCTCGCGATCGGGTCGCTGCTCTTCATCCTGGCCGTGGGGCTCTCGCTCGTGTTCGGGATGATGGACGTCCTCAACCTCGCGCACGGCGCGCTGTTCCTCGGGGGCGCCTATCTCGGCGCCGCCTTCGCCGGCAGCTGGGGCGGCTTTCTCGCCGCGCTCGCGCTGGCGGCGGTCGGCGGCCTCGCCGCTGGTGCGCTGCTGTCGCTCATGACCGAGCCGCTGCGCAAACGCTCGCACCTCGACCAGGCCCTGCTGACGCTCGGCGTGGCGTTCGTCGTGGCCGAACTGCTGATCATCGCGTTCGGGGACGACCCGCTGTCGGTGGCCGCGCCGCCCGCGCTCGACGGCTCGGTGTCGATCCTCGGAGCGACCTACCCCACGTACCGGCTGGTGCTGATCGGGGTGGGTGCCGTGCTCGCCCTGGCCGTGTACCTCGTGGTGGAGCGGACGCGGGTGGGTGCGCTCGTGCGGGCCACCGTGGCCGACCGCGAGATGGTGGCCGCGCTCGGCGTCGACAACAGGATGGTCCAGGCCACGGTGTTCGCCGTCGGCTCGCTGCTCGCCGCCACGGCCGGAGTGCTGGGCGGCCCGATCTACGGCGCGCGCCCGGGGCTCGATGCGACGGTTCTCATCCTGGCGCTGGTCGTCGTCGTGATCGGCGGGCTCGGTTCGGTGCGTGGAGCGCTCGTCGGGGCTCTGATCATCGGGCAGGTCGACACGCTGGGCCGCTGGCTGCTGCCGGAGTTCGCCTCGTTCATCCTGTTCGCCGCGCTCGCGCTGGTGCTCGTGCTGCGCCCGCACGGTCTGTTCGGGAGTCCGGCATCGGCGGGCGCCCGATGACCGCGCTGGACGCACCTGCGGTGCCCGGAGGAGCGGCCGCGATGTCCCCGCGGGTGCCCCGGGGCCGGGGCGGGCTCGTGGCGGCCGCCGTGCTCGTCGTGCTCGCCGCGGCTCCGCTGTTCCTCGCCCCGTTCGCCACCACCACGCTCACCCGCATTCTGGTGTTCGCGCTCTTCGCCGTGAGCCTGGACCTGCTCGTCGGCGTCACCGGCCTTCCGTCGCTCGGCCACGCCGCCTACTTCGGCGCAGGCGCGTACGCCGCCGGTTGGGTGTCGATCAACGTCACCGCTGCGGCGCCGGTGCCGCTACTGGTCGGTGCTGCCGTCGGCGCCGTCGCCGCCGCGCTGACCGGATGGATCACCGTGCGCACCGGCGGGGTCTTCTTCCTCATGCTCACCCTCGCCATCGGCGAGATGGTGCAACAGGTGGCCAACACGTGGGAGGGCGTCACCGGCGGGGCCAACGGGCTCACCGGCGTCCCGTCCGTGCGGGTCGCGGGCGCTCCGCTCGCGAATCCGGGCTTCCTGTACTGGTACGTGCTCGCCGTGTTCGTCATCGGCTTCGTGCTCGTCTGGCTCGTGGCGCGCTCGCCGTTCGGCGCGGCGCTGCGCGGAATCCGCGACAACGAGCCACGCATGCGTGCCGTCGGCTACCCGACGGCGCTGTACAAGTACGGAGTCTTCGTGGTGGCAGGCGGCGTCGCGGGCCTGGCCGGCTCGCTGCTGGTGGCTCAGCAACGACTCGTCACGCCGGCCGATCTCGGGTTCCTCACCGCCTCGTTCGCGCTGCTGGCCGTGATCATCGGCGGGGCGGGCTCGCTGTGGGGCGCGTGCATCGGTGCGGCGCTGGTGATCCTGGTCCGGGATGCGCTCGGGCCCAGCCTCGACGGTCACGGCACCCTGGTGCTCGGTGCGGTGTTCGTGCTGGTGGTCTACCTGCTTCCGCGGGGCGCCGCAGGCCTGCAGCTGTGGCGACGGCGAGGTTCGTCGTGACCGCGCTGCACTGCACCGGGCTGACCAGGTCGTTCGGCGCACTGAAGGCGGTCGACGCCGTGGACCTGGCGGTCGCCCCGGGGGCCCGCCACGCGCTGATCGGTCCCAACGGCGCTGGCAAGTCGACGCTGTTCAAGCTGGCCACGGGCACGATGCGAGCGGACGCAGGCCGCGTCGAGCTCGCGGGCAGCGACGTCACCAGGCTGTCGGAGGTGAAGCGCTGCCGGCTCGGGATGAGCCAGACGATGCAGCACGCGAGCCTGTTCGCCTCGATGACGGCGGTCGAGACGGTCGCGCTGGCCGTGCAGCGCCACGACAACGGGCGGATCTCCCTGCTGCCGCGACGGCAGCCCCGGGTGGTCGCACGGGCGGAGGAGTTGCTGTCCGACGTCGGCCTCGCCGGTCGTGGTGGCATGCGTGTCTCCGCCCTGTCGCACGGTGAGCGCAAGCAGTTGGAGGTGGCACTCGCGCTGGCCTGCCGCCCGTCACTGTTGCTGCTCGACGAGCCCGCGGCCGGGATGTCGCCCGGCGAGAGCGCGCGGCTGGTCGAGCTGCTGCGCGGGCTGCCGCCGGAGATCACCGTGCTGTTCGTGGAGCACGACCTCGACCTGGTGTTCTCGCTGGCGGACGCGGTGACGGTGCTGCATCTCGGCCGCGTGCTGCTCTCCGGCACGCCCGACGACGTCCGGGCGAGCGACGCCGTGCGCGAGGCCTACCTGGGCACCGGCCGGCGTGAGGAGCTGTTCCTGCCATGACCTTCCTCGAGGTACGTGGCCTCGTCTCCGGGTACGACCGGGGCAGGGTGCTGAACGGCGTCGATCTCACCCTCGACGCCGGTGCCGTGCTCGGGCTGCTCGGCCGCAACGGCGTCGGCAAGTCCACCTTGATCATGACGCTGGCCGGGCTCGTCCCGGTGAGCGAGGGATCGGTGCGCCTCGGCGGGGCCGAGCTGGCCGGGAAGCGGCCCGACCTGATCGCCCGGGCCGGGGTGGCGCTGGTGCCGCAGGGGCGCCGGGTGTGGGCCACGCTCACGGTGGCCGAGCACCTCGCACTGGCGCGCTCGCGGTCGCGATCCGGCACCTGGACCGTCGACGCCGTGCTCGACCTGCTGCCCCGGCTCGCCGAGCGTCGCCGCCACTTTGCAGGGCAGCTCTCCGGCGGCGAGCAGCAGATGCTCGCCGTGGCCCGGGCCCTGCTCACCAACCCGAGGTTGGTGCTGCTCGACGAGCCGTCCGACGGGCTCGCCCCGGCCATCGTCGACCAGCTCGCCGGTGTGGTCACCACCATGCGCGCCGAGGGTGTCACCGTCGTGCTGGTGGAGCAGGACCTGCACCTGGCCTTCAGCGTGGCGGACGAGATCGCCGTGATGGAGAAGGGCACGCTCGTGCACCGGGTGCCGACCGCCGAGTTCCGTCGCGATCCCGACACCGCGCACCGGCTCCTCGGAGTGGCCTGAGCTGCAGAAACGCCCGGCTCGTCGCGATCATCCGATGCGCCGTCAGGTCGACTCCGACGAGGGGGCCGTTCCACAGGACAGGGCCGCTCCCGAGGACGATGCTGTCTCCGTGGACAGTGCCGCGTCGGGCCGTGCCGATTCCGAGGGCGCCGATTCCTCCGAGGACAACGACTCGGGGAACGGTGCCGGCGAGCACGAACCGGACTACCGGTTCACCCTCGCCAACGAGCGCACCTTCCTCGCCTGGATCCGATCGTCGTTGTCGTTGCTGGCGGCGGGGATCGCGGTGGTGCAGCTCGTGCCCGCCTTCCCGCTGCCAGGGGTGCGCACCATCACAGGCGGGCTCCTGGTCGTCCTCGCGGTGCTGTGCGCCGCGAACGGTGTGCTGCGCTGGCAGCGGGTCGAGTACGCGATGCGACGCGACGGTGCACTCCCACGGCAGCGGGCCCCGTGGGTGCTCGCCGTCGGTCTCGTCGTGCTGGCGCTGCTGGGACTGGCGTTGGTGATCGTCAAAGGGGTTGACGGATGAGGCCCCTGCGTCCCGGTCCGCCCCCGGGAGCCCCCGGGCTCCAGCCCGAGCGGACGAGGCTCGCCTGGAACCGCACGGCGCTCGGTGTGCTGGCCAACGGGGCGCTGCTCTCGGTGCGCGAGATCGGTGCGGCGGGACCCACCGTGGCGCTGGTGCCCGTCACCATGGCGATGCTCATCGCGCTGGTCACGGTCGCGGTCGGCAGGCACCGGGCGACCGTCCTGCGCCGTTCCCCGCTCCCGGCTCGCGTGGCCCCCGTCGTCTCGGTGCCGGTGATCGGCTGGTCGGTGGTGGCGCTGGCCATCGTCAGCGGCATCGTCCTTCTCTGACGACGGGTGGCGGTGGGCCGCCAGGTCAGGAAGCGCCGGTGGTGAGCTCCGTGCGGATCGTCAGTGCGTCGCGCAGCAGGACCGTGACGGGGGTGTGGTCGACCACCGCCGCGAGCTGCTCGCGCAGGTCCGGGTTGACCTCTGCTTCGACGGTGACCCGGCGGTCCATCATCGGCGGCGACCCCGTGCGGAACCCGACGTGCACCGTCACCTCGCCGGGCTCGATGTGCCAGAGCTGCAGGAACGTGCGGACCGACATCGCCGTGCAGGCCGACAGCGAACCCGCAAGCAGGCCGAACGGCGTGGCGCCCGCCGGCTCCGGACCGAGGTCGGCGGGTATCTCGCAGCTCAGCTCGAGCCCGTTGACCGTGACGCCGGCGGCCCGGCCGTCCCCGGTGGGCAGACGAGCGGTGGACCAGACGTTGGACTCTCCCACCCGGTCGAGCGTAACCGTCGTCGCGGACTCGCCGGCCAGTTCCCGGCCCGTGTCGTTCGCGCTCGGCGACGCGATGCCGGAGGCGGTCCTCGACCCCCGCTGCACGGCTGTTCGAACGTCTGTGCGACCCTCGTCATGGCGGTTCGGCTCGCCCGGCCCGCCGCCCGCCGGGCGAGCTAGCTGCCGGAACAGAACTGTCGGCGGCCGCGCTTAGCATGGATGAGGGCACACTGTCATGCCCCGGCCGTGTCGAGTCTGCTCGTGTCAGGCCCAGCTCGTGCCAGACCCTGCTCGTTGCCAGACCTGTTCGCCGTTCGGATTCACAGGAGGCTCCCCACCGTGGCCGACCGCAGCACTGATGGGCGTTCCGCCGACGCCGTGCGCCGTGTCGACGCTCCCCGTCTCGTTGTCCGCGGGGCCCGTGAGCACAACCTACGTGGTGTCGATCTCGACCTGCCGCGCGACAGCCTCGTCGTCTTCACCGGGCTGTCCGGGTCAGGCAAGTCGAGTCTGGCGTTCGACACGATCTTCGCCGAGGGCCAGCGCCGGTACGTGGAGTCGCTGTCGGCGTACGCGCGGCAGTTCCTCGGCCAGATGGACAAGCCCGACGTCGACTTCATCGAGGGCCTCTCGCCCGCGGTGTCGATCGACCAGAAGTCCACCAACCGCAACCCGCGGTCCACGGTCGGCACCATCACCGAGGTCTACGACTACCTGCGCCTGCTCTACGCGCGGGCGGGCGTTCCGCACTGCCCGGTCTGCGGCCACGTCATCGAGAAGCAGACACCGCAGCAGATCGTCGACCAGGTGCTCGCGATGGAGGAGGGCAGCCGGTTCCAGGTGCTGGCGCCGGTCGTGCGCACCCGCAAGGGCGAGTTCGTCGACCTGTTCTCCACGCTGCAGACGCAGGGCTACTCCCGCGTGATGGTCGACGGCACGGTGCACACTCTCACCGACCCTCCCACGCTCAAGAAGCAGGAGAAGCACGACATCTCGGTGGTCGTCGACCGGCTCACCGTCAAGGATTCGGCCAAGCAGCGGCTCACCGACTCGGTGGAGACCGCGCTGCGGCTGGCCGACGGGCTCGTCGTGCTCGACTTCGTCGATCTCCCCGACGACGACCCCCAGCGTGAGCGCCGCTTCTCCGAGCGGATGGCCTGCCCCAACGGCCACCCCTTGAGCCTCGACGACCTCGAGCCCCGCACGTTCTCCTTCAACTCGCCCTACGGCGCGTGCCCCGAGTGCCACGGCATCGGGATCAAGAAGGAGGTCGATCCGGAGCTCGTCGTGCCCGACCACGAGGCGAGCCTCGCCGACGGCGCGATCGCCCCCTGGGCCGGTGGGCAGTCCGCGGAGTACTTCGGGCGCCTGCTGGACGGGCTGGCCAAGGCGATCGGGTTCCGGATGGACACGCCGTGGCGCAAGCTGCCCGCGGCCGCCCAGAAGGCGATCCTCCACGGCAGCACCGATCAGGTGCACGTCCGCTACCGCAACCGCTACGGCCGGGAGCGCTCGTACTACGCCAGCTACGAGGGCGTCATCCCGTTCCTCGAGCGGCGCCTCGACCAGACGGAGTCCGAGTCGCAGCGGGAACGCTACGAGGGCTACATGCGTGACGTGCCGTGTCCCGCCTGCCGTGGGGCGCGGCTCAAGCCGGAGGTCCTGGCCGTCACGCTCGCCCATCGCGACCGCGGCGAGCGCTCGATCGCCGAGGTGTCGGCGATGTCGGTGGCCGAGTGTTCGGCGTTCCTCGACGGGATGGTGCTCGACGCCCGGCAGTCCATGATCGCCGGCCGCATCCTCAAGGAGGTGCAGGCGAGGCTGGGCTTCCTGCTCGACGTCGGGCTCCACTACCTGTCGCTCGACCGCGCCGCCGGCTCACTCTCCGGCGGGGAGGCCCAGCGCATCCGGTTGGCCACGCAGATCGGCTCCGGCCTGGTCGGCGTGCTGTACGTGCTCGACGAGCCGTCCATCGGCCTGCACCAGCGCGACAACCGGCGCCTGATCCAGACCCTGGTGCGCCTGCGCGACCTGGGCAACACCCTGATCGTCGTCGAGCACGACGAGGACACCATCCGCGCCTCCGACTGGGCCGTCGACATCGGTCCGGGCGCTGGCGAGCACGGCGGTGAGATCGTCTACAGCGGGCCGGTTCCGGGGCTGGAGTCCCATGACACCTCGCTCACCGGGGCGTACCTGTCGGGCCGTCGCTCGATCCCGGTGCCCGACATCCGCCGGCCGATCAACAAGAAGCGCCAGCTCACGGTGGTCGGTGCGCGCGAGCACAACCTGCGCGGCATCGACGTCGACATCCCGCTCGGCTGCCTCGTGTCGGTCACCGGGGTGTCCGGGTCGGGCAAGTCCACGCTCATCAACGACATCCTCGCCACCGTGCTGGCCAACAAGCTCAACAAGGCTCGGCAGGTCCCCGGCCGCCACACCCGCATCACGGGTCTCGACGAGCTCGACAAGCTGGTGCGGGTCGACCAGTCACCGATCGGGCGCACCCCGCGGTCCAACCCGGCCACCTACACGGGCGTGTGGGACCAGATCCGCAAGCTGTTCGCGGCCACCACCGAGGCCAAGGTGCGCGGCTACCAGCCCGGACGCTTCTCGTTCAACGTCAAGGGCGGCCGCTGTGAGGCGTGCTCCGGCGACGGCACGATCAAGATCGAGATGAACTTCCTGCCCGACGTGTATGTGCCGTGCGAGGTCTGCAAGGGCGCCCGCTACAACCGCGAGACGCTCGAGGTGCACTACAAGGGCAAGACGGTCGCCGAGGTGCTGGACATGCCGATCGAGGAGGCGGCCGAGTTCTTCGCGCCGATCAACTCGATCGCACGCTACCTGCGCACGCTGGTGGACGTCGGGCTCGGCTACGTCCGGCTGGGCCAGCCGGCGCCCACGCTCTCGGGTGGCGAGGCGCAGCGCGTCAAGCTCGCGTCGGAGCTGCAGAAGCGCTCCAACGGCCGCACCGTCTACATCCTCGACGAGCCCACCACGGGCCTGCACTTCGAGGACATCCGCAAGCTGCTCCAGGTGATCAACGGTCTGGTCGACAAGGGCAACTCTGTGATCGTGATCGAGCACAACCTCGACGTGATCAAGACCTCCGACTGGATCATCGACATGGGGCCGGAGGGCGGCTCGGGTGGCGGCACGGTGGTCGCACAGGGAACGCCGGAGCAGGTGGCGGCCAACCCGGAGAGCTACACGGGCCAGTTCCTCGTCGGTCTGGTCACTCCGGAGGAGCCGGCGGTGGCCCCGGTGGCGGTCCGGCGACGCCGCAAGGCTGCGGCGGCCGGCTGACCACCGGCACGGCTCACGTGAGGCGGTAGAAGCGGAAGAAGGCGTCGTCGATCGGGAGGACCTCGATGTCGGCGTACCCGGCCTCCTGGGCGTACCGGCGCAGGGTGTCCGGGCGCATCACGGTGCCGGTGCCCACCGACGGCGTGTGCGCCAGCCCGTCCGGCAGGCAGCAGGTGATGCTCCAGCCGTACATGAGCTGTTCGGTCTCGTCGCCGGGCGCGTGGAATCGCTCCGCCACCCGCTCGTCCACCACCAGCACGATCCCGTCGGGCCCGGCGATGCGGCGCATCGTGTCGAGCACGCCGACCGGGGCGGGCATGTCGTGGATGCATTCGAAGGCGGTCACGAGGTCGTAGCGTCCGTCCGCGGTGGCGGCGTCGGCGCAGTGGAATCGCACGCGGTCCGCCACCCCGGCTTCCTGCGCGTTGCGCCGGGCAGCCTCGATCGAGGGTTCGTCCACGTCGTAGCCGTCGACGGTCACGTCGGAGTGAGCGAGCGCGAGGCCGATGGCCGACCAGCCGAACCCGCAGCCGACGTCGGCGATCCGGCCGCCCCGCTCCAGCACGTCCCGGATGGCGGGCACCGAGGGGAAGTACTCGCGGGGGAGCGCCCCGAGGAACAGCGGCCGGTTGGCAGCGGCCTGCGCCTCCCGGGCGTCGGTGCCGAACTGGGCCCACGACACCCCGCCGCCGGACCGGTACGCGTCGACCAGCGCGTCCATGTGCTGTCCCATGCCGGCCACCATCCGGGCCAGCGGCAGCACGTGGTTCGGGCTGAGTACGTCGGTGAGCGCCTCGGCGTGGCCGGTCGGCAGCCGGAAGCGCCGCTCATCGGGTGCGGCAGTGGCGTCATCGACGGTGAGGACGCCGGCGACGGCCTGGTGCTCCAGCCATTCGCGCGCGTACCGCTCCGCTGTTCCGGTGCGGGCGGCCAGTTCGGGCGGGGTGAGCGCCTCCTCGGCGAGAGCCCGGTAGAAGCCGAGCCGATCGCCCAGGTACGCGGCCTGGACGAGCTGGGCGCCGAGCACGGCGCCGAACAGGCGCTCGACGAAAGCCTCGGTGGCCGATTCGGTATCGGGGGTCGTGGCGGCGGTCGTCTCGGTCATCGGTGCTCCCTGTCTGGATGCGGTGTGTCCGACGGCGACGCTGGGAGCGCGCCCTGTCGCGTTGCTGTCGGCGCCCTGTCACTGCACCCACGGCCGCAGTGAGACCGGCGCGCATACCCATGGTATTTCCACGCGCGGGCTCTGCACGGTTCAGCCAGTACCCGTACTCGCGGTGATCGTCGGAGATACCGTCCGGTACGGTGATCATCGTGACGTCGGACGCATCGCAGACGCCCGTCGATGAAGCGCCTGTCGGCAAGGTGGCGCCACAGCTCCCCCGGCCCGCTCGCCACCACGGCGAGCGGCCCGCGTGCGGCGGGACGTCACCACAGTCGTGACGTCGTATTCTCCGGGAGGCGAGTCCGCCAGGGGAGCCACGGCCAGGCGAATCGTGCTCGGCGCCCAGCTGCGGCGGTTGCGGGAAGCGGCCGGCATCTCGCGAGCCGACGCCGGGTACGCCATCCGCTCGTCGGAATCGAAGGTGTCGCGTATCGAGCTCGGCCGCGTCGCTCTCAAGGCGCGGGACATCTCAGATCTGCTCACCCTGTACGGAATTGCCGACGCCGCAGAGCGCGAGTCGTTTCTCGAGATGGTCGAGCAGGCGAACGAGCCGGGTTGGTGGCGCCGCTACAGCGACGTGATGCCCGGCTGGTTCCACGACTTCGTGGGCCTGGAGGAGTCCGCGTCGCGGATCCAGAGCTACGAGCTGCAGTTCGTGCCCGGGCTGCTGCAGACCGAGGCGTATGCGCGGGCGATCGCCACGCGCGGGCGCGTCGGCTCCGCGTCGGAGGAAGGCGAGCGGCGGATCGCGCTGCGCATGCGGCGGCAGAAGATTCTCGGCGGCATGCACCCGCCGAAACTGTGGGTGGTGCTGGACGAGTCCGTTCTCCACCGGCCGATCGGCGGCCGAATGGTGATGCGGGACCAGCTCGACCGGCTGCTCGAACTCTCGAAGCTGCCGAACATCACCATTCAGGTCGTGCCGTGGCAGTTGAGCGGATACGGCGCAGAAGGATCGTTCACGATGCTGAGGTTCGCCGAGGCGGAACTGCCGGATGTGGTGTACGTCGAGCATCTCAGTGGCGCGCTCTATCTCGACCGCCAGGACGAGATCGAGTTGTACGGAAGGGCGGTCGACCGCCTGACGGTCGACGCGCTCACTCCCGACGAATCGCGCCAATTGCTGGCGAAGGTGCTGACCGACCTCTGAGCAGCGGGAACGCCCTGCTCAGAAGGTGATCAAGCGGGACGGAACTCGCCGTGCTCGACCCCGCCCAGGAAGGCGAGCCATTCGGCCCGGGTGAAGACGAGTGCGGGACCGCTGGGGTGTCGCGAGTTGCGGACCGCGAACTCGCCGTTGTCGAGTGCGGCAACTTCGACACAGTTGCCCATTGCGCCGCTCCTGCTGCTCTTGCGCCAGACGGCGCCCCGAAGCAGTGCTGCTGAACAGCCCTCGTGATTCGTGTCGGGCACGTCATCATCCTCGCTCGTGCTGAGTTGGTGGCGCTCGTTCTGCACGGACCTTATCAGTTGCACCTGCACGTGCATTTGCACGGGTTGATGGGCCTGATTGCGCCTCATGGCTGCGGAGATGTCCGAATCGCTGCGTGCCTGCAACGGTTTCGGCTGGTCAGAGCGCCAGAATGGGGGATAGCGCTATCTGGGCAGGCCGGGGGAGGCCGAGGCTCCACCTCGCGGTTCGTACAGGTGCACGTGCAGGCGACTCTTGCATCTGCATCGATCGTTCGGCACGCTAAGGGGGTGCAGGGCAACCCGACGTCATCAACCCGCACCCCGAGCGACGCCGGGACGGGTGCGCGCAGGGCGAGCGAAGCGGACTCTTCGCTGCGCCTCATCACTGGTCTGCGTTCATTGTTCCGCCGTGGCCATCACCGGCGCGGCGACGACCCGCGACGCCAATGGTGCATGACCGGGCACGCCTGAGCGGTCCGATTCGGCGGAAGTGAGCCGCCCGGTCGCAAGGCCCTGATCGAACGTCGGCCCTGGGCCGGGCAGTGTTTCGTTCACGCGAAAACCGCAGGTCGCGTCCGGATGGAGGGCGCCAGAGGCTCGGCCGCGGTCTTCCTGCGGCGCCCGCCCTGCGATCGGTATCGGCCCGCGCACCCGTAGTCTCGACGTCGCGCCGGCGCCTCGCCGGGGGTTCACAGCCCAATCTCCTCAACCGTTACCGGGTGCGGGCACGGAGCGTGGCCGCGGGCTGCTATCCTGCGGAATGCGACCACCCTGTCGCGCGTTGCACAAGGCGTCAGGGCGATCAAGTGGAGCCCCGCTCCCACCCGCCGCCTCAGGCGTCCGGGTCCGGTCCGTCGATGAGCCGCATGCTCGTCGGCTGTGATCGTCGGGTTCAGGTCTCCGCTCCGTCGCGCCACACGACGTCGATACGAGGAGACCCCATCAGCACAGAGACGCGCATCAACGACCGCATCCGAGTTCCCGAGGTCCGGTTGGTCGGACCCAACGGCGAACAGGTCGGCATCGTGCGTATCGAGGACGCCCTGCGGCTCGCGCAGGAGGCAGAGCTCGACCTTGTCGAGGTCGCGGCTCAGGCCCGCCCGCCGGTCTGCAAGCTCATGGACTACGGCAAGTTCAAGTACGAGAGCGCGCAGAAGGCCCGGGAGTCCCGCCGTAACCAGCAGCTCACCACGATCAAGGAGCAGAAGCTCCGACCGAAGATCGACACCCACGACTACGAGACCAAGAAGCGCAATGTCGTGCGCTTCCTCGAGGGTGGCAACAAGGTGAAGGTCACCATCATGTTCCGCGGACGTGAGCAGTCCCGCCCCGAGCTGGGGTTCCGGCTGCTGCAGCGCCTCGCCGAGGACGTGGCGGAGCTGGGCACGGTCGAGGCTGCCCCCAAGCAGGACGGCCGCAACATGACGATGGTGATCGCTCCGAACAAGAAGCCGGCATCCCGCCCGCGCCCCGTCGCCCAGGCGGACGCGCAGCAGGCCTGACGGCAGCAACGCCAGCACGACCAAACTGACGCCCCGCCCCCGGGGCGTCACCGGTGAACGGAACTGTCATGCCCAAGAACAAGACGCACAGTGGGATGTCCAAGCGGGTCAAGGTGACTGCCCGGGGCAAGATCCTGCGCCAGCAGACCGGCCTGCGGCACCGCCTCGAGGTCAAGTCGAGCAAGGAGACGCGCGATCTCTCTCGCGTCGTGCCCGTGAACAAGGCCGACGTCAAGCGCGTCAAGAAGCTGCTCGGCCGCTGACGCGGGCGCACGCCCCCCTTCCCCGCCTGACCAAGACGTAAGGACACCCCCATGGCACGCGTGAAGCGCGCGGTCAACGCTCAGAAGAAGCGCCGCACCACCCTGGAGCTCGCCAGCGGCTACCGCGGGCAGCGCTCGCGGCTGTACCGCAAGGCGAAGGAGCAGATGCTCCACTCGCTGAACTACGCCTACCGCGACCGTCGCGCCAAGAAGGGCGACTTCCGGCAGCTGTGGATCACCCGTATCAACGCGGCCGCCCGCGCCAACGGCATGACCTACAACCGCTTCATCCAGGGCCTCAAGACCGCGGGCGTCGAGGTCGACCGCAAGATCCTCTCGGAGCTCGCCATCAGCGACCCGGCCGCCTTCACCGCCCTCGTCGAGCTGGCCAAGGCCAACGTGCCGGCCCAGAGCGGCTCGCAGGACGGGACCGCGGCCTGAGCCGTCCGTCCGGCACCGCCGTGACCGAACCGCCCGGTACACCGATCCGAGCGTCAGCGGAGATCGCGTTGACGCAGCGCACGCCGCGCGTCGTCGCAGCACGCAAGCTGCTCCGCCGCGCCGGCCGCGATCGGGCCGGGCGGTTTCTCGTGGAGGGCGCACAGGCCGTCCGCGAGGCGCTGGAGTGGTCGGGCGCAGGATCGGGCCGGGTGCACGAGCTGTTCGTCACCGACGCGGCCGCTACCCGTCACCCTGAGCTGGTCTCGGCGGCGCAGGCCGCCGGAGCCCGTCTCAGCCCGGTCCCCGAACCGGTCGCCGAGTCGCTGTCCGACACCGTCACCCCGCAAGGGCTGGTGGCCGTCTGCGACCTGCTCGACGTTCCGCTCGCCACCGCGCTGTCGAACGGGCCCGAGCTGGTCGCCGTGTGCGCCGATATCGCCGATCCCGGCAACGCGGGCACCGTCATCCGGGTGGCCGACGCAGCGGGCGCCGATGCCGTACTGCTCGCGGGCGAGACGGTCGACCCGCACAACGGCAAGGCCGTCCGGGCCTCCACCGGCAGCGTGTTCCACCTGCCCCTGGCTCGCGACCGCGACGCCGGCGCCGTGCTGGACGCCTGTCGGGCGGCCGGGCTCACGCTGCTCGTGGCCGACGGCCACGGCGAGCTCGACCTGCACGACCCTGCCGCCGACGCCGTGCTCGCGCGGCCCGTCGCCTGGATATTCGGTGGCGAGGCACACGGCGTCCCGGCCACCGTTGCAGAGCGGGCTCACCACCGCGTCCGGGTGCCGATCCACGGCCGGGCGGAGAGCCTGAACCTCGCCACGGCCGCGGCGGTGTGTCTGTACGCGAGCGTGGCGGCGCGACGTCGTCGAAGCCCGTCGGCGGCGGCCGTCGGCGAGCCGTCCCCGACCGGACCCTAGGATCGAGCCACCATGAGTGAGAGCACGGACGTGATGAGCCCGCTTGACCCGGATTCGCTGGACGCCGCCGTCGACGCCGCGGTCCAGGCTTTCGCGGGGGCCTCCGACCTGGCCGCGCTCGCCGCCGTCAAGCCGGCGCACCTGGGCGATCGCGCCCCGCTGCTGCTGGCGCGCCGCGAGCTCGGCTCGCTGCCCGGTCCCGAGCGTGCCGAGGCAGGCAAGCGCGTCAACGCCGCCCGTCAGCGGGCGCAGGAGGCGTTCGACGCCCGCCGGGAGACGCTGGTCGCCGAGCGCGACGCGCGCGTGCTCGCCGAGGAGACCGTCGACGTCACGCTGCCGTGGGACCGCATCCCGCGCGGCGCGCGCCACCCGCTCACGCAGATCTCCGAGCAGATCGCGGACGTCTTCGTGGCGATGGGCTGGGAGGTCGCGGAGGGGCCCGAGGTCGAGTCGTCGTGGCTGAACTTCGACGCGCTGAACTTCGGCAAGGACCACCCTGCGCGCACCATGCAGGACACCTTCTACCTCGCCGGATCGGCAGGGGACGACTCCGAGAGCTCCGGCATGGTGCTGCGCACCCACACCTCGCCGGTGCAGGTCAGGGCGCTGCTGCAGCGTGAGCTGCCCGTCTTCGTGGTCTGCCCGGGTCGTACCTTCCGCACCGACGCGCTCGACTCCACCCACACCCCGGTGTTCCACCAGGTGGAGGGCCTCGCCGTCGACAAGGGCATCACGATGGCGCACCTCAAGGGCACTCTCGACGCCTTCGCCCGCGCGATGTTCGGCGCCACGTCGCGCACTCGGCTGCGCCCGTCGTTCTTCCCGTTCACCGAGCCGTCCGCCGAGGTGGACGTGTGGTTCCCGGAGAAGAAGGGCGGGGCCGGCTGGGTGGAGTGGGGCGGTTGCGGCATGGTCAACCCCAACGTGCTGCGCGCCTGCGGCGTCGACCCCGACGTCTACTCCGGCTTCGCGTTCGGCATGGGCCTGGAGCGCACGCTGCAGTTCCGCAACGGCATCCCCGACATGCGCGACATGGTCGAGGGCGACGTCCGGTTCAGCCGCGCGTTCGGCGTCTGAGTCCGGCATCTGATCCCCCAGGAGCAACCCCGTGCGCGTTTCCCAGTCCTGGCTCGCCGAGCTGCTCGGCGCCGGCAACGTCCCACCGGCGGATGACACCGCCGAGGCGTTCGTCCGTGTCGGCCTCGAGATCGAGGACATCCACCGGGCACCCGACCTCACCGGCCCGGTCGTCGTCGGCCGCGTGCTGGGCATCGAGGAGCTCACCGGGCTGAAGAAACCGATCCGGTGGTGCCAGGTCGACGTGGGGGAGCCCGAGCCGCGGGGGATCATCTGCGGCGCGAGCAACTTCGCGGTGGGCGACCTGGTGGTCGTCGCGCTGCCGGGGACCGTGCTCCCCGGCGGCTTCGAGATCTCGGCCCGCAAGACCTACGGCCACGTCTCCGACGGCATGATCTCCTCGGCACGGGAGCTGGGCATCGGCGCCGACCACGCCGGCATCCTGGTGCTCCCGGAGGGCACCGCGATGCCCGGCGACGACGCTCGCCCGCTGCTGGGTCTCGCGCCCGACGACCCGGACGACGTGATCGAGCTGAACATCACGCCCGACCGCGGCTACTGCTTCTCCGTGCGCGGGCTGGGCCGCGAGCTCGCATGCTCGCTGGACGTCGGCTACACCGACCCGGCTGCCCGGGTCGAGGTCCCCCCGGCCCAGGGTGAGGCCTGGCCGGTCGTGCTCGCCGACCCTGCGTGCCCACGGTTCGTCGCCAGCCGGGTGGACGGGGTCGACCCCACCGCTGCGGCGCCGTGGTGGATGCAGCGGCGTCTGCTGGCCGCCGGCATGCGACCCATCTCGCTGATCGTCGACGTCACCAACTACGTGATGCTCGAGCTGGGTCAGCCGTTGCACGCCTATGACGCCGCCCGCGTGACCGGTCCTATCGTCGTGCGGCGGGCCCTGGCGGGGGAGAAGCTGCGCACCCTCGACGACGTCGAGCGCACGCTGAACCCCGACGACCTCCTGATCACCGATGACTCCGGCCCGATCGGGCTGGCCGGTGTGATGGGCGGGGCGTCCACCGAGATCGCCGGCCCGAACGAGAACGGCCGGATCGACGTACTGATCGAGGCCGCGCACTTCGACCCCGCGGTGATCGCGCGGGCTGCGCGCCGCCACAAGCTGCCCAGCGAGGCGTCCCGGCGCTTCGAGCGGGTGGTCGACCCGCTGCTGCCGCCGATAGCCGCCGAACGCGCCGCGCAGCTGCTCGTCGAGCACGGTGGTGGCACGATCGCCCCCGGCCGCACCGACGCCGGCGCCGCACCGCGGCCCGTCCCAGTCGAGATGCCGCTGGAGCTGCCCGACCGCGTTGCCGGCATCGCCTACCCGCCCGGCGCCACCGTGCGCAGGCTCACGCAGATCGGCTGCAGCGTCGAGCTCGTCACGGGCGACGACGGCCGCGGGCATGTGGTGGCCCTGCCGCCGTCCTGGCGACCCGACCTCGTGCAGCCTGCCGACCTCGTCGAGGAGGTGCTGCGGCTCGAAGGGCTCGACGTCATCCCGTCGGTGCTGCCTGCAGCCCCGCCCGGTCGCGGCCTGACTCCTGCTCAGCTGCGCCGTCGTGTCGTCTCGCGTGCGCTGGCCGAGGACGGGTACGTCGAGGTGCTGCCGTTCCCGTTCGTCGACCCAGCCGTCTGGGACGCGTTCGGCCTCGCCGCCGACGACGTCCGCCGCCGCACCGTGCACGTGCTCAACCCGCTCGACGCCGAGCGTGCCGAGCTCGCCGGCACGCTGCTCCCGGGCCTGCTCGACGCGCTGATCCGCAACCGCTCCCGCGGCGCCACCGACCTGGCGCTCTACCACATCGGACAGGTCGTCCTGCCGCACGCGAAGCCGGTGCCGATGCCCGATCCCGGCGTCGACGCCCGCCCCTCCGACGCGGAGCTCGCGCAGATCGAGGCCGCCCTGCCCGCCCAGCCCGTGCACGTCGGGGTGGTGCTCGCCGGTGACCGCGAGGCGCGCGGCTGGTGGGGCCAGGGTCGAGCCGCCAACTGGGCCGACGCCGTGGAAGCCGGACGCCTGGTCGGGCAGGCCGCAGGCGTGGAGCTGCGCGTCACGGCGGCGTCGCTCCCTCCGTTCCACCCCGGACGTTGCGCCGCGCTGCGCGTGGGCGACTGGATCGTCGGGCACGCGGGGGAGCTGCACCCCAAGGTCGTGGAGGCCCTCGGGCTGCCCGAGCGCACCTGCGCCATGGAGCTCGACCTCGACCTCCTCCCGCTGGACGACCGCCGCCCCGCGCCGCAGGTGTCGCCGTACCCGCCGATCGCGGTGGACGTCGCCCTCGTGGCCGACGCGTCGGTGCCCGCCGCCGAGCTGGCCGACGCGCTCATCGACGGGGGCGGCGAGCTGCTGGAGGACGTCCGGCTCTTCGACGTCTACACGGGCGAGCAGGTGGGGGCGGGTCGCCGCTCGCTGGCGTTCACCCTCCGCTTCCGCGCCGCCGACCGCACGCTGACGAGCGAGGAGGCCAACGCCGCCCGCGACTCCGCCGTGGCCGTGGCCGCCGAGCGGCACATGGCGACCCTGCGCTGACTCCGCGTCAGGCCGGCAGGCGGGAGAGCGCGGCCGCGGCCGCGCTGCGCCAGGCGTCGTCGGAGGGCGCACGGCCGGCCACGAGGATCGTCACCAGGTAGCGGGGGCTCGCGAGCTGCATGGTGGGCCCGGTGGCGGTGTCGATCACCGCGGCGGCATCACCGACGTCCTGCAGGTCGCGGCGGCTCGCCGGCCCGGCTCGGACGTAGTCGGCCGGGGTGCCCGAGCGCACGGTGTAGACGTTGATCATGGCGACCGGCTCCGTGCCGTCCACAGCGACGCAGGCGGCGCTGCGGGATCCGTCGTCGCGTTGAACCGAACCCTGCATCGGCGGCCGCACCGTGGCACCCACCAGCTGCCCGAACTCGGCGGCGTTGAGCAGGCACTCGTCAGGGAGCGGATCGACGTCCAGGCCGCTGCGCGGACCGGGCGGCGTCGTCGGCACGGGCGCTTCCGCCGCCTCGACTCCCGGCGGCGTGCCCACCCCGCTGCCGGGGACGGTGACCGTGCAGCCCGTGGCCGCGAGGGCGACCACGGCCAGCACTCCGGCTGCCGGTCCGAGCCACGAGCGTCGCACGAGACGCGACCGTAGCCGGGCCACCTGCTACCGCGGGGCCGTTCGGCACAAGAGGCGACTCGCGGGCGCCTCACGGGCTGTGGGGATGGGTCAGCCTGTGGCCGGGGCCACCACTGCCTCGCGGCGAGCCACCTCCGCGCGAACCCGCGGCGCCACCTCGGTGCCCAGCAGCTCGATGGCACGCAGCACCTCCCGGTGCGGGACGCTGCCGATCGCGACCTGGATCGCCGTTCGCTGGTGCCCGAACAGCTCGTGCTGGAAGAGGATCTTCTCGGCCACCTGCTCGGGAGAACCCACGACGTACGCCCCGCGTAGCGCGACCTGGGCGTCGAACGCGGCGCGGTTGGTCGGTCCCCAGCCGCGCTCGCGCCCGATCCGGTTCATGACCTCCGAGTGCGCCGGGTAGTAGACGTCCCCGGCCGCCTGCGACGTCTCGGCGACGAAGCCGTGGAGGTTGAGGCTGACCGGAAGCGGCCCGTGGCCGCTGCGCGTCAAGGCCTCCCGGTACAGCTGCGCGAGCGGCACGAACCGCTCCGGCTCACCGCCGATGATCGCGAGCGCCAGCGGCAGCCCGAGTGCCCCGGCCCGCACGACCGAGTGCGGGTTGCCGCCGACGGCCACCCAGATCGGCAGCGGGTCCTGCACCGGCCGCGGGTACACCGGCTGGTCGTGCAGCGGCGCGCGCAGCCGTCCCGACCAGGTGACCCGTTCCGCGTCACGGACGGCCAGCAGCAGGTCGAGCTTCTCGGCGAACAGCTCGTCGTAGTCGGCGAGGTCGTAACCGAAGAGGGGGAAGGACTCGGTGAACGACCCGCGCCCGGCCATGATCTCTGCGCGGCCCGCGGAGAGCAGGTCCAGCGTCGAGAACTGCTGGAACACCCGCACCGGGTCGTCGGAGCTCAGCACGGTGACGGCGCTGGTCAGCCGGATCCGGGAGCTGCGTTCGGCGCCGGCCGCCAGGATCATCGCCGGAGCGGACGCGGCGTAGTCGCGGCGGTGGTGCTCACCGACGCCGAATATCTCCAGGCCGACCTCGTCGGCCAGCGCGATCTCCTCGACCACCTCGCGCACCCGCTGCGCCGGCCCGACACCTGCGGGGTCGAGGCTGACGTCGGCGAAGGTGTGCACTCCGATCTCCACGCCGCCACCAACTCCGGTGCGCGGTTCGTCATTCCCCGAGGTGCTTGAGCGCTTCCCGGCGGGAAAGGGGCGAGAGGCCGGGATGGTCGGCGACGAAGCCGCGTACCCAGACCGGGTCGACGCGAGCGTGCTGGCGCAGCGCCCACCCGATGCCTTTGCGCAGGAAGAAGTCGGGATCGGCGATGTTCGCCTCGACGGCGTAGCGCAGGAGGCCCAGATCGGTGGCCGCGCCGGAGCCGAGCTGGCTGATCACCGCCGTGCGACGCAGCCACCTGTCCTCGTCGGTGGCCCACGCGCGCAGCACCGGCGTGAGCTGCTCCGGATGCGCCCGCAACAGCGGCCCGATCCGCCTGCTCGCGATGTCATCGGTGAAGTCCCACCACGCGCCCGTGACGATCCAGCCCTGCAGCAGCGGCACCCACGAGGGGTCGGACCAGCGCCGGTAGCGGCTGTGGTCGACGAGCGCGAGCGCGAGATAGCGCTCCTCGCGGAAGCGGGCGCCGGTCCACAGCTCCTCGGCTGCTGTGCGCAATGCTGCCGCGTCCGGGAGCGGGCACTCGGCCACCAGCGTGCGCACCAGCTGGATCCGCGCGGGTTTGGGGACGCCCCGGAACGGCATCTCGGACTTCATGTACCGCTGCATCTGCGGTGCGACGACGGGATCAGCCAGCTCGGCGAGGCCGAGGCGGGCACGCTCGACGATCGGTAGCACGCCGGTGACGCTACGGGTTCGGCCGTCAGTCACGATCGGTCGCTCCGGTGGCCCGGCCGAACGTCCGCGCCCAGCCGCGGACGTGGTCGAGCAGTTCGGGCGGCGACAGCACGGTGAAGTCGGCACCCAGCGATCCCAGGGCCATCGCCGGCCAGTCCAGCGAGTCGGCCCGCATCCGCAGCAGGCACCGGCCGCCGTCGGCCTCCTCCACGTCGGCCCACCTGCCGAGGTGCTGTCGGACCACCGTCGCCGGTGCGGCGACCAGCACCTCGACCGCGTGGAAGGTGGGGAGGTTGCCGAGTCCCGCCCGCACGAACGCCGCGGCGTCCTCGGCGGGGAGCTCGCGCGGCCGGAACCGGGCCCCCGTGTTACGCGGCCGGTCGAGGCGGTCCAGGCGGAAGCTGCGCCAGTCGTGCCGGGTGAGGTCATAGGCGACGAGGTACCAGCGCCGGCCGAGCGGGACGAGGCGAAGGGGCTCCACGTGGCGATCGGTCCGTTCG
This sequence comes from Pseudonocardia yunnanensis, assembly GCF_039534065.1. Classification (NCBI taxonomy): domain Bacteria; kingdom Bacillati; phylum Actinomycetota; class Actinomycetes; order Pseudonocardiales; family Pseudonocardiaceae; genus Pseudonocardia; species Pseudonocardia yunnanensis. The sequence goes on from NZ_BAAAUS010000032.1 coordinate 49,935, forward strand.
CCGCCCGCCGCGGTGTAGCCGAACTCGAGCCGTTCGGTGTCGCGACAGGCCTGAGCGAGCACGGTGAGCACGCCGGGGTCGACGCTGGGACCAGCGCCGTTCCATCCGGCGGGCACGGTCATGGCCCGCAGGGCCTCCATCCGCCTGCGCAGTCGGGGCGGCATCACCTGCACCACCTTGGCCAGGGCGCGCACGGATGACTCGGCGATGCCCGCGACTCCGCCCTGTGCGGCGGCCTGCAGACCGACGGCGAGGGCGACGGCCTCTTCGTCGTCGAGCACCAGCGGGGGCAGCGCCGCGCCCGCAGCCAACTGGTAGCCACCGTCGACCCCGCGGTTCGCCTCGACCGGGTAGCCCAGCTCGCGCAGCCGGTCGATGTCGCGGCGCAGCGTCCGCACGGAGACGTCGAGCCGCTCCGCCAGCTCGGTGCCCGGCCAGTACCGGTGGGTCTGCAGGAGCGAGAGCAGCCGCAGCGTCCGCGAACTCGTGTTGGCCATGGTGGAGATTCTCGGGCAATTGAGGTCAGAAAGTGACACCAATGCTCCGTAACGTACTTCTCGACGGACCCCGAGACCGAAGGACGACACCGATGACCAGCGCTGAAACGACCACCGGGACGACCACCATCGACGAGCGCACCGACCTGCTGGAGGCCCTGGCGACGCGTCGCCAGTTCCTCCGCTACACGGTGCGGGGACTCACCGACGACCAAGCGCGGCAGCGCACCACGGCCAGCGCGCTGTGCCTCGGTGGCTTGGTGAAGCACGTCGCCGAGGTCGAGCGCGGGTGGGCGGACTTCATCCTCGAAGGCCCGTCCGCCGCGGCCGGCGGTGGCTGGGACGGCGAGGAGCCGACGCAGGAAGTGATCGACTCGTGGACGGCGAAGTTCCAGTTGCTCCCCGACGAGACCCTCGCAGGCGTGCTCGCCGAGTACGAGGAGGTGGCGCGCCGCACCGATGAGCTGGTGCGCACCCTCCCGGACCTCGGCGTCTCCCACCCGCTGCCCGAGGCTCCCTGGTTCGAGAAGGGCAAGCGCTGGTCGTTCCGGCAGGTGTTCCTGCACATCATCGGGGAGACCACCCAGCACGCCGGGCACGCCGACATCATCAGGGAGTCCCTGGACGGGCAGAAGACGATGGGGTGATCGTCGCCGCGGTTGATCGTCGCCGTGATCCGAACTCGATTGCATTGACTTGCGCTCTCGTGCATAGTCATTCACGTGAAGCGGATCGCGGTGGCGGGTGCGAGCGGGTACGCGGGAGGGGAGCTGCTCCGGCTCCTCCTCGCGCACCCGGAGGTCGAGATCGGCACGTTGACGGCAGGCGACAGCGCGGGCACGCCACTCGGCGTGCACCAGCCGCACCTCCTGCCACTGGCAGACCGAGTGCTGGAGGAGACGTCGCCGGAGACCCTCGCGGGCCACGACGTCGTGTTCCTCGCGCTCCCGCACGGCAGCTCGGCCCGGTTGGCCGCGCAGCTCGGCGACGACACCGTTGTGATCGACTGCGGCGCGGACCATCGGCTCACCGACCCGGCCGCCTGGACCCGCTGGTACGGCAGCGAGCACGCCGGGAGCTGGCCGTACGGACTCCCCGAGCTGCCCGGTGCCCGGGACGCGCTGCGCGGCACCCGGCGGGTTGCCGTGCCGGGCTGCTACCCGACAGTGGCCACCCTTGCGCTCTTCCCCGCACTGGCCGCCGGGCTCGTCGCGCCGGACGTGGTGGTCACGGCCGTCAGCGGCACGTCCGGCGCAGGCAAGGCGCCCAAGCCCCACCTCCACGGTGCGGAGGTGATGGGCTCGCTCTCGGCGTACGGGGTGGGCGGCACGCACCGCCACACGCCGGAGCTGGTGCAGAACCTGTCGGGAGCGGCCGGCGTTCCCGTCACGGTGAGCTTCACGCCGGTGCTCGCCCCGCTGCCGCGCGGCATCCTGGCCACGTGCACCGCGGCACTGACCGGTGACGGAACCGGCATCCGGGAGGTGTACGAGAAGGCCTACGCCGACGAGCCGTTCATCGCGCTGCTCCCCGAGGGCAGCTGGCCCACCACAGCGGCCACGCTGGGTGCGAACACCGCGCAAGTGCAGGTCACCGTCGATCCCGACGCACAGCGACTCGTCGCCGTCGCCGCGATCGACAACCTCACGAAGGGCACGGCCGGCGCCGCCGTGCAAAGCATGAACCTGGCTCTCGGGCTTCCCGAGACCACGGGGCTGCCGTTCACGGGGGTGGCTCCGTGAGCCAGGGTGTCGTCGCCCCGAAGGGGTTCCGCGCGGCAGGCGTGATCGCCGGCCTCAAGACCAGCGGGGCCTCCGACCTTGCGCTCGTGGTCAACGACGGGCCGCGGTTCGACGCGGCCGGTGTGTTCACGCGCAACAAGGTCAAGGCCGCGCCGGTGCTGTGGTCGCAGCAGGTGCTCACCACCGGACAGCTGCGCGCGGTGGTGCTCAACTCCGGCGGCGCCAACGCGTGCACCGGCCCGGAAGGTTTCCAGACCGCGCACGCCACGGCGGAGAAGGCAGCCGAGCTGCTCGGCTGCGGCGCCATCGAGGTGGCGGTGTGCTCCACGGGCCTGATCGGCCGCCAGCTGCCGCGCGACCTCGTGCTGGCGGGGGTCGAGAAAGCCGCCGCGGGGCTGGCCGACAGCGCCGCGGCCGGGCTGGCCGCGGCCACCGCGATCATGACCACCGACACCGTCGCGAAGCAGGCGGTGCACAGCGACCAGGCCGGCTGGAGCATCGGCGGCACCACCAAGGGCGCGGGAATGATCGCGCCGTCGATGGCCACGATGCTGAGCGTCCTGACCACCGACGCCGTGCTCGAGCCCGCCGCGCTCGACGCCGCGTTGCGGGCCGCCGTGCGCGTCAGCTTCGACCGCCTGGACGTCGACGGTTCGATGTCCACCAATGACACGGTGCTGCTGCTCGCCTCCGGCGCCTCGGGCGTCACCCCTGCGGCCGAGGAGTTCACCGCCGCGCTGACCGCGGTCTGCCAGGACCTCGCGCGCCAGATGCAGGCCGACGCGGAGGGCGTCACCAAGCGGATCACGGTGCGGGTCACGGGCGCAGCCGACGAGGACGACGCCGTCACGATCGCGCGGACGGTGGCCCGGGACAGCCTGGTCAAGACCGCGATCTTCGGCTCGGACGCCAACTGGGGCCGGATCGCGGCTGCCGTCGGCTACTCCGACGCGGAGGTCGACCCGGACCGGCTGGACGTCACGATCAACGATGCGCTGCTGTGCAAGGGCGGTGTCGCGGCGGGTGGCCGCACGGACGCCGATCTGTCCGGCAAGGACGTCCTCGTCGAGATCGAGCTGGGGATCGGGACGGGCACCGCGGAGATCCGCACCACGGACCTGTCGCACGGCTACGTGGAGGAGAACAGTGCCTACCCCACCTGAGGGCGCCTCCCCGGCCGCCGACGCCGCGGGCGACGACGAGGGGTCCACGGCCATGCGTCTGAAACGGGCGACCGAGAAGGCCGGCGTGCTGGCCGAGGCTCTGCCGTGGCTGCAGCGTTTCCACGACCAGATCGTCGTGGTGAAGTACGGCGGCAACGCCATGATCGACGACGACCTCAAGCAGGCGTTCGCGCAGGACATGATGTTCCTGCGGCTCGCCGGTATCCATCCGGTCGTGGTGCACGGCGGCGGGCCGCAGATCACCGCGATGCTGGGCCGCCTGGGCATGCAGGCCGAGTTCCGCGGCGGCCTGCGCGTCACCACTCCGGAGACGATCGACGTCGTCCGGATGGTGCTGGTCGGGCAGGTCGGCCGGGAGCTGGTCGGGCTGATCAACCAGCACGGCCCTTACGCCGTGGGCCTGTCGGGGGAGGACGCCGGGCTCTTCCGGGCGGAGCGGCGCACCGCGCTCGTCGGCGGGGAGCCGGTCGACATCGGCCTCGTCGGGGACGTCGTGGAGGTCAACCCCGATGCGGTGCTCGACATCGTCGAGGCGGGCCGGATCCCGGTGGTGGCGGGTGTCGCACCCGACGAGAACGGCACCGTGTACAACATCAACGCCGACAGCGCGGCCGCCGCGCTCGCGTCCGCTCTCGGTGCAGCGAAGCTCGTGGTGCTCACCGACGTCGAGGGCCTGTATGCGAACTACCCGGACCCGGAGTCCGTGATCAGCGCGCTCACGGCCGATGAGCTGGAGCCGCTGCTCCCGGAACTCGAGAGTGGGATGGCACCGAAGATGGAGGCTTGCCTGCGTGCCGTGCGCGGCGGGGTCGGGCGAGCGCACGTGATCGACGGGCGGGTGCCGCATTCGGTGCTGCTCGAGGTGTTCACCAGTGAGGGAGTGGGAACGATGGTGATCCCGTGAACGAGGGCAACGTGACGAAGAACGACTTCGCCGGCCGCTGGCAGGCGTCCCTGATGAACAACTACGGCGTGCCGCCGCTCGCGCTCGTGCGCGGTGCGGGCGCCGAGGTCTGGGACGCCGACGGCCGCCGCTACCTCGACCTGGTGGGCGGCATCGCCGTCAACTCCCTCGGGCACGCGCACCCGGCCGTGGTCGAGGCCGTCACCCAGCAGCTGACCACGCTGGGCCACACCTCCAACCTCTACATCACGGAGCCCAGCCTCGAGCTCGCGGAGAGGCTCAAGGAGCTTCTCGAGCAGCCCGACGCGCGAGTGCTCTTCTGCAACTCTGGCACCGAGGCGGTCGAGGCGGCGTTCAAGATCGCCCGGCGCACCGGAAGGCCGAACCTGGTGGCGGCAGAGAACGCCTTCCACGGACGCACGATGGGCGCGCTGGCCCTCACCGGTCAGCCGGCCAAGCGCGCGCCGTTCGAGCCGATGCCGCCCGGCGTCTCGCACGTGCCCTACGGCGACGTCGCCGCGCTGGATGCCGCTGTCGGTCCCGACACCGCTGCCGTGGTCCTCGAGCCGATCATGGGCGAGGCCGGCGCGATCACCCCGCCGGAGGGGTATCTCAAGGCCGCTCGGGAGATCACCGCGGCACGTGGCGCCCTGCTCGTGCTCGACGAGGTGCAGACCGGCATCGGCCGCACCGGCACCTGGTTCGCCCACCAGCGCGAGGGCATCGTCCCGGACGTCGTGACCCTGGCGAAGGGCCTCGGTGGAGGGCTTCCGATCGGGGCGTGCATCGGGATCGGGGCGGCGGCGTCGTTGCTCGAACCCGGGCAGCACGGCACGACGTTCGGCGGCAACCCGGTGTGCTGCGCCGCCGCAGTGGCCGTGCTGCGCACCATCGCCGCCGACGGGCTGCTGGAGCACGTCACGCTGGTCGGCAAGGGCATCGCCACAGGCATCGAGGAGCTGCGCCACCCGCTGGTGCGCGAGGTGAGCGGGGCGGGCCTGCTCATCGGCATCGGTCTCACCGCGCCCGTGTCCGCCGCCGTCGCCGCCGCCGCACGCGACGCCGGCTTCTTGATCAACAACGCGGTTCCCGACCGGATCAGGCTGGTTCCGCCCCTGATCATCACCGAGGAGCAGGCCGGAGAGTTCCTCTCCGCGCTCCCGTCGTTCCTGGACGCCGGCCATGGTTAAGCACTTTCTCCGCGACGACGACCTCACCCCCGACGAGCAGCGGGAGGTGCTGGACCTCGCCGACACGATGAAGGCCGACCGGTACGCGCACCGGCCGCTCGCAGGTCCGCGCCCGGTCGCCGTGCTGTTCGACAAGCCATCTACCCGCACGCGGCTGTCGTTCGAGGCCGGGATCGCGCAGCTGGGCGGGAATCCGCTGATCGTCGACGCCCGGTCCAGCCAGATGGGACGCGGCGAGACGATCAGCGACACCGCGCGGATGCTCTCCCGCTACGTCGACGCGATCGTCTGGCGCACGGGTGACCAGTCGCGGATCGAGGAGATGGCGGCCGTCGCGACCGTGCCTGTGGTCAACGCGCTGACCGACCAGTTCCACCCCTGCCAGGTGCTCGCCGACCTGCAGACGGTCCGGGAGCACTTCGGCCGGCTCGCCGGGCTGACCCTGACCTACCTGGGCGACGGCGCCAACAACATGTCCCATTCGCTGCTGCTCGGCGGCGCCACCGCCGGGCTGCACGTGCGGGTGTGTGCGCCCGAGGGTTTCCAGCCGGATGCGGGGGTGCTGCGCGACGCGACGAACCGCGCGGCCGCCACCGGTGGTGGGGTGGAGCTGATCGCCGATGTCGACAAGGCCGTCGACGGCACGGACGTGATCGTGACGGACACCTGGGTGTCGATGGGGCAGGAGGACGACGGCCTGGACCGTGCGGCACCGTTCCGGGGGCTCCAGGTGAACGCTGCTCTCGTGCGCCGCGCCGCGCCCGGCGCGATCGTGATGCACTGCCTGCCGGCCCACCGCGGCGACGAGATCACCGACGAGGTGATCGACGGGCCGGCGAGCGTGGTGTGGGACGAGGCCGAGAACCGGCTGCACGCGCAGAAAGCGCTGCTCACATGGCTGATGCGGCGCTGACCGAGTTACTGCGCTGATCGAGGTGAACACCAGCAAGCGATGACCGGGGCGGGACGATGACAGGGACCAGAGGAGCGGGCCGATGACAGCGGTGGGCGACGACGCCGTGACGTCGGGCGTGCCCGCACCGGGGCCTGGCCGGACGCGGGCCGGGCGCCAGGCCCGGATCGTCGAACTGATCACGCAGCAGGCGGTGCACAGCCAGTCCGAGCTGCTGGCGCTGCTGGAGGCCGAGGGCATCGGCACCACGCAGGCCACTCTGTCGCGCGACCTCGACGAGCTGGGCGCCGTGAAGCTTCGGGGAGCCGACGGCGGCACGCCTGTCTACGTGATCCCGGACGACGGCAGCCCGGTGCGCGGTATCGAGGGCGGTACCGCTCGGCTGGCCCGGCTGCTGGGTGACCTGCTGGTGTCCGCGGACTCGAGCGGGAACCTCGCCGTCCTGCGCACCCCGCCGGGGGGAGCGCACTATCTGGCCAGTGCCCTGGACCGGGCCGCCCTGCACGACGTCGTCGGCACGATCGCCGGGGACGACACCCTGCTCGTGGTCGCCCGCGAGCCCCTCACCGGCGCCCAACTCGTCGCGCGCCTGCGCGAACTCTGACCAAGGAGCAACCAACTCGTGAGCAAGGTCCTGACCTCCCTCCCCAAGGGCGAGCGGATCGGCATCGCCTTCTCCGGAGGCCTCGACACGTCCGTGGCGGTCGCCTGGATGCGCGACAAGGGCGGGATTCCGTGCACCTACACCGCTGACCTCGGCCAGTACGACGAGCAGGACATGTCCGGCGTGCCCGCGCGCGCCAAGCAGTACGGCGCCGAGATCGCCCGCGTGCTCGACATCAGGCCGCAGCTGGTCGAGGAGGGCCTGGCCGCGCTGGCGTGCGGCGCCTTCCACATCCGGTCCGGGGGCCGGACGTACTTCAACACCACCCCGCTGGGCCGCGCCGTCACCGGAACGTTGCTGGTACGGGCGATGCAGGCCGACGACGTCAACATCTGGGGCGACGGCTCGACCTTCAAGGGCAACGACATCGAGCGGTTCTACCGCTACGGCCTGCTGGCCAACCCCGAGCTGCGCATCTACAAGCCGTGGCTCGACGCCGACTTCGTCCAGGAGCTGGGCGGGCGCCACGAGATGAGCAGGTGGCTCACCGCCCACGGGCTGCCCTACCGGGATGCGGCCGAGAAGGCGTACTCCACCGACGCCAACATCTGGGGTGCGACTCACGAGGCCAAGACGCTGGAGAACCTCGACGTGTCCCTGGAGACGATCGAGCCGATCATGGGGGTGAGGTTCTGGGACTCGTCGGTCGAGATCGAGACCGAGGACGTCGCGGTCACCTTCGAGGCCGGGTATCCGGTGGCGATCAACGGCACGCGGTACGACGACAAGGTCGCCCTCGTCCTCGAGGCCAATGCCATCGGCGGACGTCACGGCCTGGGCATGTCCGACCAGATCGAGAACCGGATCATCGAGGCGAAGTCGCGCGGCATCTACGAGGCGCCCGGGATGGCGCTGCTGTTCGCCGCCTACGAGCGGCTGCTCAACGCGATCCACAATGAGGACACGGTCGCCAACTACCACAACGAGGGCCGCAAGCTGGGCCGGCTGCTCTACGAGGGGCGCTGGCTGGATCCGCAGGCTCTGATGGTGCGCGAGTCGGTCCAGCGCTGGGTCGCCTCTCTCGTGACCGGCACCGTCACGCTGCGGCTGCGCCGCGGCGACGACTACACGATCCTCGACACCGAGGGGCCGGGCTTCTCCTACCACCCCGACCGGCTCTCCATGGAGCGGGTCGAGAACGCCGCCTTCGGGCCGACCGACCGGATCGGCCAGCTCACCATGCGCAACCTCGACATCGCCGACTCCCGCGCCAAGCTGGAGGCTTACGCCGCGCAGCCGCAGGAGCAGGGGACGGTGCTCGTCGAGCACGGCACCCTCTTCGGCGAGCTGCCTGCGGGCGGCTTCGACCAGATCGCGGCGACCGACGAGACTGGTGAGCGCGACTCCGGAACGTCCCTCGACGCCGCCGCTCTGGAAGCGGGAAACGACTGATGACGGGCTCCCAGCTTTGGGGTGGTCGGTTCGCCTCCGGCCCGGCCGACGCGCTGGCCGCGCTGTCGAAGTCCACGCAGTTCGACTGGCGGCTGGCTCCCTACGACCTGCGTGGCTCGATGGCGCACGCCCGCGTGCTCGCCCGCGCGGGCCTGCTCACCGACGACGAGCTCGCCGGCATGCTGGATGCGCTGGCCAAGCTGGAGGCCGACGTGGAGTCGGGCGCGTTCGGACCCGCGCCCGACGACGAGGACGTGCATTCGGCGCTGGAACGTGGCCTCATCGAGCGGGCCGGTCCCGAGCTGGGTGGCAAGCTGCGGGCCGGCCGGTCGCGCAACGACCAGGTCGCCACGCTGTTCCGGATGTGGCTGCGCGATGCCGCCCGCCGGGTGGGCGCAGGTGTGCTGGACGTCGTGGACGCGCTGGTCGCACAGGCGGACGCGCACCCGGACGCCCCGATGCCCGGGCGTACGCACCTCCAGCACGCGCAGCCCGTTCTGCTCGCCCACCATCTCGCCGCCCACGCCCACGCGCTGCTGCGTGACGTCGACCGGCTGCGTGACTGGGACCGTCGTGCCGCGGTGTCGCCGTACGGCTCGGGTGCGCTGGCCGGTTCGTCGCTCGGTCTCGATCCGGAGGCCGTGGCAGCGGAGCTGGGCTTCGACTCCTCCAGCGCGAACTCCATCGACGGCACGGCGTCGCGCGACTTCGCCGCCGAGGCTGCGTTCGTGCTGGCGATGATCGCGGTGGACCTCTCCCGGATCGCCGAGGAGGTGATCATCTGGGCCACCGCGGAGTTCTCCTACGTCACCCTCGACGACGCCTTCTCCACCGGTAGTTCGATCATGCCGCAGAAGAAGAACCCGGACGTCGCGGAGCTGGCCCGGGGCAAGGCGGGCCGGCTGATCGGCAACCTGTCCGGGCTGCTGGCCACGCTGAAGGCGATGCCGCTCGCCTACAACCGTGACCTGCAGGAGGACAAGGAGCCGCTGTTCGACTCGGTCGAACAGCTGGAGCTGTTGCTCCCCGCGGTCGCCGGGATGGTCGCGACCCTGACCTTCCACACCGACCGGCTCGCCGAGCTGGCGCCGGCAGGGTTCACCCTCGCCACCGACGTCGCCGAGTGGCTGGTGCGGGCCGGTGTGCCGTTCCGCATCGCGCACGAGGCGGCCGGCGGCTGCGTCCGGGCGGCCGAGGCCCGGGGCGTCGGGCTCGCCGACCTGACCGACGCGGAGCTGGCCGCCGTACATCCGGCGCTCACCCCGGAGGTCCGGGAGGTGCTCACGGTCGCGGGCTCGATAGCCTCGCGCAACGCCCGTGGTGGGACGGCGGGGGAACGCGTCACCGAGCAGCTCGACGAGGTGCGTGCCGCCGCGGCGGCCGCCAGGGGAGCCCTGGCGGCAGTCGTGACGAGCGCTCCCGCGCGGAGTGCCGAGAGCGGAGGACCCGCATGACCTCGCCGGCCGACCTGGAGTCGCCGCTGCTCGACCTCGACGCGGCCCGTGCCGCGTACGACGAGTTCCGTGCCCAGGGCCTGTCACTCGATCTCACCCGCGGAAAGCCGTCGAGCGCCCAGCTCGATCTCGCCAACCCCATGCTGAGCCTTCCTGGCGAGCAGTTCCGGTCCGCCGACGGCATCGACACCCGCAACTACCAGGGCCTGCAGGGCCTCCGGGAACTCCGCGAGCTGTTCTCGCCGTTCCTGAAGGTGCCGGTCGAGCAGCTGATCGCGTTCGGCAACTCGAGCCTCGAGCTGATGCACGACACCGTCGTGCACGCGCTGCTCAGCCCGCTCCCGGGCGCCGAGCGCCGTTGGGTGGACGAGGAGCGGGTGCGGTTCCTCGCCCCGATCCCCGGCTACGACCGGCACTTCGCACTCTGTGAACGCCTGGGTGTCGAGCTGGTGCCGGTGCCGATGACGCCGGACGGCCCCGACATGGACGTGGTCGAGGAGCTCGTGGCCACCGACCCGTCGGTCAAGGGCATCTGGTGCGTGCCGAAGTACTCCAACCCCGACGGGGCCGTCTACTCCGACGACACGGCGCGCAGGCTCGCCTCGATGCCGGCGGCCGCCCCGGACTTCCGGATCTTCTGGGACAACGCCTACACGGTGCACCACCTCACGGACGAAGAGGTGGAGATCGCCGACGTGTTGACGCTGGCGGAGGAGGCGGGCTACGCCGACCGCCCCTTCGTGTTCGGATCGACGTCCAAGATCACGTTCGCCGGAGCGGGCGTCGCCTTTCTCGGGGCGTCGCCTGCCAACGTCTCGTGGTGGCTGGCGCTCACCGCCAAGCGCACGATCGGGCCGGACAAGACCAACCACCTGCGGCACGTCATGTTCCTGCGGGATGCCGACGGCCTGCGTGAACACATGCGGCGACACCGCGAGCTGATCGCCCCGAAGTTCGCTGCCGTCGACCGCATCCTGACCGAGCGCCTCGGGTCGGTGCCCGGCGTGCGCTGGTCGCGGCCTGCCGGCGGCTACTTCGTGACGTTGATCGTGCCGGACGGCACGGCGGCCGAGGTCGTGCGGTTGGCCGGTGAGGCAGGGATCGCGCTCACCCCGGCGGGTGCCACACATCCCTACGGCGTCGACCCCGATGACCGCACGATCCGGCTCGCCCCGACCTTCCCTGAGCTGGCCGAGGTGGAGCGCGCCATGTACGGGGTCACCGACTGCGTTCGCCTCGCGCTCGCGCAGCGGGGAGCGTCGACGGCATCGTGACGTTGCTGGACCGCGAGGAACTCGCGGACGACGTTCTCCGCGCGGCCGTGCGGTTGCTCGGGTGCACGGTCGAGGCAGATACCCCGGAAGGCACGGTCGCCGTGCGGCTCGTGGAGGTGGAGGCCTATCGAGGCGCCGACGACGCGGCCTCGCACAGCTTCCGGGGCCGCACCCCACGCAACGGCGTGATGTTCGGGCAGGCCGGGCACCTCTACGTCTATTTCATCTACGGGATGTACTTCTGCGCCAACATCACCTGCCTGCGCGACGGGGAGGCGGGTGCGGTGCTGTTGCGCGGCGGCGAGGTGGTGTCGGATCTGGCTGTTGCCCATGCCCGCCGCCCCACCGCGCGGCGCGCTGCCGACCTGGCGCGCGGGCCGGCCCGGCTCGCGTCCCTGCTGGGGCTCGGCCGGGAGGACAACGGTGTGGACGTCACCGACGCAGGCTCGCGCGTGCGACTGCTGGGAGCGCCGCCCGTCGACCCGGCTCTCGTCCGCTCCGGGCCCCGTGTCGGGGTGGCGGCCGCCCACGACCTCCCGTGGCGGTTCTGGCTGGACGGATCGCCGGGCGTGAGCCCCTACCGGCCGGGCCGCGGTGCATCCGTGGGGCAGGCCAAGCCGAGAAAGTAGCTTAGCCTAACCTCTTTTCTCGTGACCGTTTTGCGTCTCCGGCCCTGGCGCACGCTCGCGCCCCTCCTCACCGCAGCCGTCCTGCTCACCGCGTGTGCAGGCGGCGGAACGAGCGCCGACACCGCGCAACCGTCATCGACGGGGAATGCGGCGTTCCCGGTGACGGTCGAGCACGCCCTCGGTGCCACTGTCGTGCCGGCCGCGCCCCAGCGCGTCGTCTCGCTCGGCTTCAGTGACCAGGACGCGATCCTCGCGCTCGGGGTGATCCCCGTCGCGATCCGCGAGTTCACCGGCAACAGGCCCTCGGCGACCTGGCCGTGGGCAGCCGACCGGTTGCAGGGCCGGCAGCCGGAGGTACTCGCCGGAGATATCGATCCGGAGAAGATCGCCGCCCTCCGGCCGGACCTGATCGTGGCCGTGTCGGCCGGGCTCGACCAGGAGCAGTACGACGTCTTCTCCCGGATCGCCCCGACGATCACCCAGCCCGTCGGGTTCTCGGCCTACCAGACCCCCTGGCAGGACGCGACGCGCCTGATCGGCAGAGAGCTCGGACGCACCGGCGAGGCCGAGCAGTTGGTGACGGATCTCGACGTACGGTTCGTGGCGGTGCGCGCGCAGTACCCGCAGTTCGCCGGCAAGCAAGCGGCGCTCGCTGCGGCGAGCTCCACCGGTACGGGCAGCTACTTCGTCTGGAACTCGAAGGACAACCGCGGACGCTTCCTGAGCTCGCTCGGCTTCACCGTGCCCGCGCAGTTCGACCAGCTCGCGGGGGAGAAGTTCTACGCAGAGATCAGCACCGAGCAGCTCGGCCTGCTCGACCAGAACGACCTCGTGGGATGGATCACCATCCCCGGCACCGACAACTCCGGCCTCGACCAACAGCCCGGCTTTCCCGCACTGCGCGTCGGTCGGGAAGGCCGAGTGGTCGGCCTCACCGAGGAGCAGGGCGTCGCGCTGTCGTTCAGCAGCGTGCTGAGCCTGCCCGCGCTGCTCGACCAACTGCCCGCCGAGTTCACCGCGCACCTGGGCACCTGAAAACCCCTGGCCGCCGTGGGGGAGGATCGGTGTCGTGGGCATGGACATCCTCGACGAGCTGGAGTGGCGCGGCCTGATCGCGCAGAGCACCGACATGGACGCCCTGCGGCGTGACCTCGCCGAAGGAGTGCTCACTCTCTATTGCGGGTTCGACGCGACAGCCTCGAGCCTTCACGCCGGTCACCTCGTACCGCTGCTGACGCTGCGGCGCTTCCAGCAGGCCGGGGCCCGGCCGATCGCCCTCGCCGGCGGCGCGACGGGCATGATCGGGGACCCTCGTGACATCGGCGAACGGTCCCTCCACAGCGCCGAAACCGTCACTGGCTGGGCCGAGCGCATTCGTGGACAGCTCGAACGGTTCGTCGAGTTCGACGACTCGCCCACCGGCGCACTGATCGTCAACAACCTGGAGTGGACCGGGCCGCAGTCCGTGCTCGAGTTCCTCCGGGACGTCGGCAAGCACTTCTCGATCAACGTGATGCTCGGGCGGGAGACGGTCAAACGCCGTCTCGCCACCGACGGCATGTCGTACACCGAGTTCAGCTACCTGCTGCTGCAGAGCCAGGACTACCTGCACCTCTTCCGGCGTCACGGCTGCCGTCTGCAGGTCGGCGGGTCGGACCAATGGGGCAACATCGTCGGCGGCGTCGAGCTCGTGCGGCGGGTGGAGGGCGAGACGGTCCACGCGCTCACCACGCCACTCGTCACCGACAGCGAGGGACGCAAGTTCGGCAAGTCCACCGGTGGCGGGAGCATCTGGCTCGACCCGGAGCTCACCTCGCCGTACGCCTGGTTCCAGTACTTCGTGAACGTGTCGGACGCCGACGTCGGCCGGTACCTGCGGCTCTTCACGTTCCTCCCACGGGAGGAGATCGAGGAGCTGGAGAAAACCGTCGCCGAACGGCCCCAATTACGCGCCGGACAGCGCCGGCTGGCCGAGGAGCTGACCACCCTCGTGCACGGCCGACGCAACACCGAACAGGTCATCGCGGCGAGCAGCGCCCTGTTCGGGCGTGGTGACCTGCGGGAACTCGATTCGTCCACCTTGGACGCAGCGCTCGCCGAGGTCCCCACCACCACCGTCCGGCTCGACGAACGGCCGACGGTCGTGGACCTGCTGGTTGCCACTGGTCTCGTGGAGAGTCGCAGCGCCGCTCGGCGCACCGTCGGCGAAGGCGGCGCGTACGTCAACAACGCCAAGGTGCCCGACGAGCAGTGGACGCCCGGGGAGCAGGACCTGCTCCCCGGAGGTTGGCTCGTTCTGCGGCGGGGGAAGCGCAACCTCGCGGGCGCGCGGGCGGTTCCGGCCTGAGCGGCGTAGAGCGCGCCTGACCTGCGAGAACGTTTCAACGACGTCGTCGGCGGTACCCAGCGCCGCGGGCGTACGTGTGGACTGGGGGTCCGGCCTTGCTGGGCCGGCCGGAACCGGCGTCGACCCGGAACGGGGCGATCTGGAAATCCGGCCGGCTCGTCGTAGCCGGTCCGACCTGCGGGAATGTCCGACACCCTGCGGGGAGGACATGCGTCGCCTCGGCGCCGTGCCGACGCCGAGTTGCCATCCCGAAGCGACCGGGAAAACACACACGGACCCGGCGTCGCTGCGAGCCCGGACGCCCGGTGGAGGGCGTGTTCCGCTACGTCTGACCAGCGGAAACAAGCTGGGAACAACCTGCGTCGCCGGGGTTCGAGACCCGTGCTGGCGATCTTCCTCGCGTGCCGGCGATCCCGGCTCGAGCAGCCGGGCGCCCGCCGGCATGCGAAGACGGCGAGCACTTCGGGAACACGCACCGCCTCCCGGCCGTTGGAGAAGTGGCAGGTGCGGGAAGCAGGCGCCTCGCACGGTTCAGGGGCGGTTCGGGCCTGTTCGGCCGGAAACAGCGCTTGACCTGCGAGAACGCCGAAGAGGGACCCCCGATTTGACTATGCTTCAAGCACCTGTGTAACTTTCTCCTCGTCGCCACGGCGGGCAGCACGACAGACCGGGACGGAGATCCTCCGGCCCAGAGTCAGCCCCCCGAGCAGGCGGCCACCTAGGAAGGCCTTGCACCACTCGGTGTAAACTTCCAAGCTGTGGGCCTGGTGGAGCTTGACTCCACGACCAGGACCATGTACTGTAGAAAAGTTGCTCCGGCGCTGGTCGGGCAACACAGACGAGAACACAGCCCCGGCTCACTGCTTTACCGCAGTGGATGGTGTGCGGGTGTCTTTTGAGAACTCAACAGTGTGTCGAGCTTTATCATGAATTGGTTT
>NZ_BAAAUS010000033.1:0-7756 GCF_039534065.1 Pseudonocardia yunnanensis
GCGGTCGCCTGGATCGCCATCGTCTGCCTGCTCTTCCTGATGCCGGTCTCCCCCAAGGGCATCCCGGGGGCCGCCGACTTCGACTGGAACGTGGTCAACTACGCGCCGCTCACCGTGGGTGGGGCGCTGGTATTTTTCGGTGGCTGGTACCTGCTGTCCGCGCGTCGCTGGTTCACCGGGCCGGTGCGTGAAACGGGCACCGGAGAGGAGCCCACCAGCCTTGAGCGGCAGCTGCCTACCGATACGCCGTGAGATCCTCGATCACAGGAAACGAAAAGTATCTCGAGACCCTCGAACCCATGAGACCA
Source organism: Pseudonocardia yunnanensis (assembly GCF_039534065.1). NCBI lineage: Bacteria > Bacillati > Actinomycetota > Actinomycetes > Pseudonocardiales > Pseudonocardiaceae > Pseudonocardia > Pseudonocardia yunnanensis. Next base: position 309 of record NZ_BAAAUS010000033.1, read on the forward strand.
GGCGGGATGCTCACGCTTGACCAGCTGCACGTCGGCGTGGACGAGGGATCGATCGACAACCGTGCTTGTCGCGTTCACCGACATGTAGGGTCAGCTGCAGGGCGTCGTTTGCGCGCCGTTTCAGGTGGCCCAACCGGATGACCGGGATGTTCCGGGGGCCAAGCGAAATTGGATGCCAAAGATGCTCGGGTGAGTGTTGAATCAGCCCGCAACCCGCTGACCGGAGCCCAGCTGACGGCCGGCGACGCCCTGGTGTGGTCGAGCGGGCTCGAATATACGTCCACGCGAAGACCTGACGGCCGACTGGGGCCGCGGCCTCGACAGGTTGCGGGATCTGCTGACCGGGAGCTTACCTGGGCTGGAACGGGCCATCGATCCGCTCGCTGAACTCCGGGTCTCCGGTTCGATGCGAGCCGCTAGCGATGCCAGCGCTGCCGACTACCTGCGGGAACACCGCCGGAGATCCGTTGGATCAGGCGCGGCACGGCTAGAGCCAGGACCGACGGCGGGCGCAGACCTCGAGCACGCAGCAGATCTCGCATCGGTTGCGCAAAGAGTTCCCGACGGGGACACGATGCGCAACTCGTCCATCAACAGAGCCCGCACGACCACACTCGGCTTGTGAGCCACCCTCAACCTCCGAAACTCGACCTGCGGGCAGCCTTGCCGACGCTATAACCGAGATCAATTACTCCTCGACACGGCGTGTATAGCAGCTGGTGCCGCGGTAACTAGATTGATTTGCTTTGGGTTCCTGCTTCTGGGGATCAAGGTGCGTGCCGTTGACTGTGACCGTGGACGTGCCGCCCCATGATCGCGAGGTCCTCGCGTCGTGGCTGCGTTCCCCCCTCGCTGCGGGCGGGTCTGGCGCGTGCGCGGATTGTGTTGCCGGCCGCGGACGGGGCGGCGGTGAAGGACATCGTCGAGCGGGTCGGGGCGTCGAAGCCAACGGTGATCGGCTGGAGGACGCGCTATGCGGCCGAGGGTCTGGGCGGTCTGGAGGATCGCCCGAAGCGTGGTCGCCGGCGGGTCATCGACGAGGTCGTGGTGGTGCTCCCGACCCCACCGACGGCTGCGACAGCAGTGACCGTGACACAACGAGTGATTCCACGACCCGCGGGCTCCGATCTAGACATCCCACGGGCGTAGGTGGTCAAGCTGCAGTGGCGGTCGGGTTTGTGTGTGCTGCCCAGGCGAGGGTTTCGTTGTAGGGGGTGTGGTGGCGGAGGCAGCCGTGGAGGATGCCGACGAGGCGGTTGGCCAGGGTGCGTAGGGCTTGGTGGTGCGCGTTGCCGCGGGCGCGGTGGGTGTCGTAGTAGGTCCGGGCGCCGGGTGAGCTGGTCAGGGCGGCGAAGGCTTGTTGGTAGAGGGCGTCGGCTAGACGCCGGTTGCGGGCGTGGCGGGCCAGCACGGCCCGGGACTTGCCGGAGGCTTTGGTGATCGGGGCCATGCCGGAGTAGTTCTTGCGGGCCTTCGCGTCGAGGTAGCGGTGGGGGTCGTCGCCGAACTCGGCAAGCACCCGGGCACCGAGAATCCTGCCGAGCCCGGGCTGGCTCAGGTAGATCTCAACGTCCGGATGCCGGCCGAAACCTGCCTCGACCTCGCTCTGCAGGATGGTGGTCTGGCGGGCCAGTTCGGTGATCACGGCGCTCAAGGCCTGCGCGGCGGCGGCGTACGCGTCGACCACCCCGGGGCGGGCGGGCAGCTGCTGTGCGCGCAGCCCGGCGACGATCTCGTCTGCGCGGGTGGTGATGTTGCGTTGCCGCCCGGCCCGGTGCAGCGCTGCGGCGATCTGGTGCTCGGTCAGTCGGGCAGCCTTGGCGGGGGTGGGGGCCAGGGCGAGCACCGCGAGCGCGTCACGTCCGGCGAGATCGCTTCCGAACACCGTCAGTGCGCCGGGGTAGTACTCGCGCAGCATCGAGCGCAGCGTGTTGCTCTGGTGTTGGCGCGACCACACCATCGACTGGTGCGCCTTCGCCACAACCTTGACGTGTTTGGCGATCGCGGAGTCCCCGGCGACGGGGCGGTGATGGGCCCCGGTCCAGTCGCACCAGCTCGGCCAATACGTGCGCATCCCCGGGGTCGCTCTTCGCGCCCGAGGTGCCGTGTCGTTCGCGGTAGCGGGCCGCTTGGAGCGGATGACTGCGTAGACGAGGTAGCCGGCACAGAGCAAGGCCTGGACCCAGGGGCGGCGGTCGGTCTCGATCCCGACCATCACCTGATCCGGCTCGCCATCCTCGGTGAGGTGATCCGCCACCACCGCGTGCAGCGCGGCGATCCCAGCCACACCCTCGGGCAGCCGGCATCGCGCAGACGGTCACCGTGCTCGCTGACGATCTCAATGTCGTGATGATCTTTAGCCCAGTCGTCACCGACGAACGACACCCTTGACCCGTCCCCCTCACTCCGACCAGTCCAGCGAGCCGCGCTGTGAGCTGCGAGGAGACCGGGTCGACCTAATGGATCAGTGCTCACAGGGCACGACATCCCACCAGCCCTGCAGGCGCCTCACCCACCAGCCGGGGAACGATCTAGACCTGGACCTCGACCATCGGATCCGGAGCGAGCAGTGCTCACCGGCTGGCGGCTCGGACACCAGCCTGGCCTACCACTGGTGCAGCCCCATTAGGAGCGGGGACCTGTGCTGGTGGGGGCGCGGCAGGGGTCGACCGGCGACCGCTCAAAGCCGAATGCTCTTCCACTGAGCTACGCGCCCAAGGTTCGGTCTCCCGGACCCGAATCGACCGGGACCGTCAGGCGGCCAGCTCGGACACCGCCTTCATCCAGCCGTCCAGGTTGCGGGCGTCACTGGGCTGGTTCACCTCGCTGAACCGCACGATGCCCTCCTTGTCGACGAGGAACGTGCCGCGCACGGCTATGCCCCGCGTGTCATTGAACACGCTGTAGGTTTTGGTGAGCTCGCCGTGCGGCCAGAAGTCGGACAGCAGGGGAAACTTGTAGCCCTGCGCGTCCGCCCATGCCTTGAGCGTGTAAGGGTGGTCGACTGAGATCGCCAGGATCTGCACTTTCTCGTTCTGGAATTCGGAGAGGTCGTCCCGTACGGAGCAGAGCTCGCCCTGACAGATGGGGGAGAAGGCGAACGGATAGAAGACCAGGAGCACAGCGCTCTTTCCCCGGAACGAGGAGAGCGTGACGTCCTGATTGTTCTGGTCCTTGAGCGTGAAGTCAGGGGCCTCGGTGCCGACCTCGGGCGAAATGGGTGGGAGAGGTGTAGTCATGGCGTGCAGTCTTCACCCATCCCTGGGGATCAGCTGGATCACGTCCGGCCCTACTGGACGCTGAATTCTTCGCAACACGCCGGAACGTAAACCGATGAATCGTAGATCGTAATCCATATGCACTGAAGTGCTCAAGTTGCCGATTCTCGCTGTTGTCGTTCAAGGCGCCGGGTCGAGGAGACCTCGGCTTCCGGCCGCGCTGCTCACCTGTCGTACGTAGCCGCGTACGAGGGGCGGCGAAACGCGCTGCGGCCCGCACCGGCCCCGTCGGCGCTGGTTTCTCGGGGAACCGGATGGCGAAGGTGACGTCGTCGTCGGGGCCTCGGGGGCCAGCGTGTCCACGACCATATCGACCAGGTCCTGGACGGGACGGTCGCGCTCGCGGAGCAGGAGCCGCGCGAGGGCACCGGACGGTGTACTCGTCCTGGCCCTGCGCGAGCCTGGCCGCCGCACCCGACACGGCTGAGTGATGTTCTGCTGCGAGGTCAGGTCGTGTCGACGGCCTTGACGACCGGCCTTTGTGACCCCGCCCGTGTCACCACCGACCCGGACGCGCTGGCCGGTTTTGGTCGCGGCGAGGGCGTTGCCGGTACCGACTGCCGACGACCTCCAGCTCCTCGGCAGCGGCATCGCGCACCATCCCGCCGGGGAGCGTGTGGATCTCCGGCAGCAGCTCGGCAACGACGGCCGCGCGGAAGGCCGGCGAGACGACGACGCGGGAGGCACGCGTAGTCCTGCCTCGATCAGCCGGGCCAGTTCGCGCCTTCGCAGCCGATCAGATCGCTACCGGCACCGCCGGAGCGGTCGATTCATACAATGTGTGAGCGCTCATGCGCGGCTCCTACCTCGTGTGAGCCGGTTCGCACCGAGTCAGGACTGATTTAAGGAGTATCGTGGCTGTCTTTGCGCGTATCGAGACATTACTGGCGAATGCATTGCCGTCTGCAGCCTCTGGTGTGCTGCGAGAGGCAACCACGCTTGCCCATCGGGGGCTCCCGCGATCCGGCCGGGAGATATCGAGCGCGGACGATGTCGCAGGAGGCCGGAGCGTGTCGATCACCTCCCGGAGAAGGCGCATGGCGGTGTGCGGGGGTTGAGACTCCACCGCCGACCGGGAGCACTGCTCGCGTGACGGAACGATGTATTTTGCGACGACTTGCTAGTGAAGTAGGAACGTCACGAAGTCGCTCCACCATGCGAGTCCGTCGAGGAGGGCAGCGATGGTCGCGGCCAGCACGTCTGTGAGGTCGGAGTTCGCCACCAGTGTTTGAAGCACGCCGCTCATGTCTCCCAGCCGTAATCGGCCGAACTGCTTTCAGCTAGAACGCTGTCCAACGGTGCGGGACGCGGCAGTATGAACGATCTCTCCTGTCATAGCCGAGCGCGCGCACGAGCTCGTAGACGTCGGAGGCCAGTGTCTTGTTGCCGTATCCACTCGCGGGCTTGTCTGAATCGCCCATGCCCCGGATATCGACGGCAATCAACTTATACCGCTCTGCGATCGCGGGCATCATCTTGTGGAACTGTCACCACGTCCTGGGCCATCCGGGCAGGAGCACACAGGTCTCATGCCCCGCCGATCACGTAGTGCAACCGGATTCCGTTGACCTCGGCGTACCGTCCGTGAACCCGTTCAGTAACGCCGCTGGAAGATAACCGTGCACAGGGCACGAGGTTGATGGGGAGACCCCCAGGCATTCAGCACAGGGTCCCGCTGGAACCAGCCCGGGGTCGGCCCGCCCCCTGAGAGGACCCGAGACGTGAGCGACGACCTGTGGATCGACCGCGTGGAGACCCACCTCGGTGAGCAAGGCGCGTCATTGCTGCTGATGCTGAAGTCCTGGCACAAGAAGTCGGAGAGCGTTCGCCGCTACTCAAACCCTCTCCGGAGGTCCTTGCTGAGGTCACCAGCCTGCTGGCGCCTGGCAACAGCCGCCACTCAGGGCGAGGTCAGCCAGCGACAGGGTACCGGCTGGTGATCGCGACGCGGTTGAAGGCGTTCATCACCGTGGCCAGCCAGGCGACCGCCGAGACCTGGTCTGCAGTGAGCGCGGCCACGGCGGCGTTGTACTCCTCGTCGCTGACGTGCCCGTCCGACACACGTGTGATCGCCTCGGTCAGGTGGAGGGCAGCGCGGTCGGCCTCGGAGAAGTAGCCGGTCTCTTCCCATCCGGGCAGCACAGCGATTCGGTCGGGGTCTTCGCCCTTCTTGAGGGCGTCGCGGGTATGCATGCGCAGGCAGAACGCGCAGCCGTTGATCTGGGAGCTGCGGATCTTCAACAGCTCAACCAGGAGCGGGTCGAGGCCTGCCGCGGCGGCGTTCTCTTCCACCTCCGTCGACAGGGCGATCAGGGCCTTGTAGGCGTGCGGGTGCTGCTTGCCAATGTTGACTCGCTGCGCGTTCGTCATGGTTCCTTCGAGTGTTGCTACAGGTTTGTCCTGTCTCGGTCAGAAACGCGATCGCGCGTTCCCATTTCGCCATCGTTGGCCGCATCTCTCGCACATAGGCATGCAGGTGGTGCACCGGGCCCTGCATCAACTGCCTGAGTCGGGGATCGGCTGCTGTCTCGAAACTGTTCACCACGACCGGGAACGTGAGCCGGAGCAGGCAGTTCTCTCGCAGCGCAGCGACGGTGCATTCCGTCAGTAGACGCTCGCGGTTCTGCTGCGCCGCGTCCGCCCGGAGCTGACCCTGTAGCGCAGAGACCGTCGCAACGACCAGGTCGTGGGATGCCGCGTCAGCGTTCATGCCCCTCTGGGGCTACCAGTGAAGTGGTCATGGCCGCAATGTTAACGGGCACTGGCCCAATGGCACCTTCGTTGTCCAATAGCGTTGGACGCCGTTCTTTGGGTACAGGCTGGACGCGGACAGACTGCAGCCAGCTAGTTGCAGCGTTCGGCTGTCACAGCCGGGGCTTCGCCGTGACTCGGCAGCGCACGTTGCTTCATCGTGACCGGAGGTGTCGTGATGGCGCTGGTTGTGCAGGTTGGGGGGATCGACGGTGGGAGTCATGATCAGCTGCGGGTATTTGCCGACTGACCCAAGCTTGTCCGGGAGGACCAAGGTGACCACACCGCTTCAGGAGCGATTTCGTGAGGTGATGGCTGGGGTGGCCACGCCGGTCACGGTCATGACTGCGTTGGAGCGGGGAACGCCGCACGGGACCACGGTGGGGGCCTTCGCCTCGTTGTCTATGGAGCCTCCGATGGTGATGGCGTGTCTCGATCGACGATCGGATCTCCTTGCCCGGGTGCGGCGCACCGGCCGGTTCGGCGTTAATGTGCTCGGCTCGTCGCACTCCGAGCTCGCGGCCCGCTTCGCGCAGAAGGGTGCGGAGAAGTTTCTCGGGGTCGATTGGGAGGTGGATAGCGAGGTCCCGAGGTTGGTGGGCGCGTCCGGTTGGCTCGCCTGCGACGTCGCGGGTTTGGTCGAAGGTGGCGATCACGTCATCGTGATCGGGGCGGTGCTGGCCGTCGACAAGGCTCATGTCGAGCCGCTGACCTACCACATGCGGTCGTTCGGAACACACGCACCGCTTGCCGGATCCGTCTGAGCGGTGACGTGCCCGATGTATCGTGCTGTGAACTGGAGGTGGGTCGCCAGGGCGGTGCTTGCCAACCCCGTTGTCAGGGGGCTCATCCGTTTTCAGGGTGGATCAAACCCGTGTTGAGCCGGGCCGCGCAGGCTGCGCCTGGGCTCGGCGGGCAGTACCGGCTCCCGGTCGACGTGGGCTGCGTGCCCGTTTCGGTCCAGCCGCCACTCCTGGGCTTATGGCAGCAGCGCCATTGCGGGCGGCGACGGCGAGTGCAAGGCGGTGCGCGGGCCAGCGAGTGCGGCCGCCAGCACAGCGATCTCCACCGCTCCCGGCCGGGCGATATCGGCGACGTAGCGCGCGCCCAGCGAGCAACCGAGGGTCCTCGGCCCGCTGGATCCAGTAGCCGACGTAACGCATCCGCAGCTGCGGGAGCCATGAATCCGTCCTCCAGCGGGTCGCGTCCAGGGCGGCATCGACGCCAGCACCTCGGAGACCACCGAGCCCCAGTCCCCGCCCTGGGACACGTACCGGTCATAGCCCAGGAGTTTCATCAGCGGGCGCCGCGGATCGTCGTCGACTCGTCGACCGTGTCCGTGGACGCCTCGGCGACGGCGCGCGCGGCGGCATCCGGACGCGGTGCCGGCTTTCTGGCGGCGCCTGTCAGCGGGAATCC
>NZ_BAAAUS010000034.1:0-375088 GCF_039534065.1 Pseudonocardia yunnanensis
GATCGAGGGTGCGGGCGGGTTGGGTGCGCCGCTGGCGACGCGGTTGCTGGCTGATGGGCTGGCGGTGCTGGACGTGCCGGCGAAGCTGGCCGCGCGGGTGCGGGTGCTCTCGACGGGTCATGGCCGGAAGACTGATGAGGCTGACGCCGTCTCGGTGGGTGTCGCTGCGTGGACGGCGGCCGGGCTGGTGGCGGTGCAGTTCGACGAGCTCGCAATGGCGCTGCGGGCGTTGACCGAGCACCGCGACGACCTGGTCAAGATGCGCACCCAGACGGTGAATCGGCTGCATGTGCTGCTCGCGCACCTGCTCCCGGGTGGCGCTGACCTGGGACTGATCGCTGATGAGGCTGCCGGCTTGTTACGCCGGGTCCGGCAGCGTGATGTTCTCGGGGTCACCCGGCGGCGGCTCGCGGTCGAGCTGGTCGGTGAGGTCCGTCGGCTCGATGGTCGGATCGCCGCGACCGGTGAGCAGATCATCACCTCGGTCCGGGAGTCGGCAACGAGGCTGACCGAGCTGTTCGGGATCGGCGGGATGCTGGCCGGCAAGATCTTGGCTCGGGTTGGATCGATCCGCCGGTTCGCCTCGGCGGCGGCGTTGGCCTCCTACAGCGGCACCGCGCCGATCGCGGTGTCTTCCGGCGACGTCGTTCGGCACCGGCTCTCGCGCGCTGGGGATCGGCAACTGAACTACGCGCTGCATGTCATGGCGATCACTCAGATACGTCACGACACCCCGGGGAGGGCCTACTACCGGCGGAAGCGGGCGGCGGGGAAGAGCCACAAGGAAGCGCTGCGGTGTCTGAAGCGACGGCTGTCCGATGTGGTCTACCGGAGGTTGGTGCGTGACGCGCTCGCGGCAGGCCCGGGAGGACATCCGGGGGCGACTCTGCAGTCCAGCGCGGCCGGCTCAACCCCGACAGCCGACTCTTCGGACAAGTCACTTCCCGGACCCACCACGACTCAGCCTACGACCGAGGGAAAGTAGCCCCGGTGCTGACACAGAGAGGCGCCGAAGCGGTCGCGTGGACGAGCTGGCCTCGTCAGTTCGCATGGTCGTAAGGTCGCTGACATGACCGACGCCGTCGTGGTACCGGGCGGAAGGTACGGGCCGGCGGCTGGGCTCCTCATGTACGCCGGTGTTGTCGCCGAGAGGCGGGGAGCGACGGTCCACAGACTGGCGTGGTCTCAGGAACCGCCGGATCCGTTCCAGCCAGAGATCGAAGGTTGGGTGCGGGCAGAAGTCGGTCCTCGGCTCGACGCGGTCGGCGGGAACCCGCTCCTGATCGGGAAATCTCTCGGTTCCAACGCCGCGACGCTCGCTGCCGAGCGTCATATACCGGCGGTGTGGCTCACGCCGGTCTTGACCTTGCCGTGGATAGCCCGCGCCTTGAGTCGTGCGACCGCACCTTTCTTGGTCGTGGGTGGCACCGCGGACGCGATGTGGGACGGCGCTCAGGCGCGCCGGCTGTCGCGGCACGTGCTGGAGATCGAAGGGGCTGACCACGGCTTGCAGATTCCCGGTCCGCTCACCGACTCGGTCGCCGTACTCGGCCGGGTGCTCGTCGAGATGGAGAGATTCCTGGACGCGATCGACTGGCCCGGCAGAGCTGGGCAGCTGGCAGGCGGACGCGTAGTCGAGACTTGACAGCCACTCCTGATAGCAGCGGACCGGGACGACGGCACGCGCCCAACGACAGTGACGAGGATCGCCGCGCAGGTCAGGAACGGTCGTAGACGGCCCCGCACGTCCCAGCCGAGCCTGGCAGTCAAGGGGTGAGGGGTTCGAATCCCCTCAGCTCCACCCAGGTCAGACATATGATCACCGATCTTACGGTGGGTCTGACGGCGGTATCCCGCGTCACCTAGCGGGAACAGTTTGTCCATGACCGTTGCGCCTTCGTCAAGTTGCGGCATGGAGGCGAGGCGGACGGGGTCGGTTCGTCAGCTCGTGCGCTTCGACGTCGTCACGTCTGTCGGTTCGCCGATCTTCTCGAATGGATCGGGGGTTCCGGGTCGACACCGTCGCTCATACCAAGCGCAGGCCGGACGGCGGTCATGACGCGATCTGGTCTGACGGTTTCGACGCTTCGAAATTGTCAATAGCTGCCATCGAAATCCAGAAGTGTTGAGACGTTGGTCGTCCTATACACTCGGCCTGGGGATGACCGCAGCAACTGTATCGATACTCCAGTGCCTACCGGTGTCCGCCATGACCTGTCGACCGTCCACGCCTCGCGCAGCCATTGAAGGCGATTGTCGTCAGCGACATCCAGGGCCCGTTTTCCGTCGAACGAGGAGCGCGACAGGAGGCGCAAGACGTGAAGATTTACAGAGTTCCAGTTCTTTGGGATCCTGTTGACGAAGCGGTGCGTGCGGAAAGTCTCGGATTCGATGGAGTCTGCGCTGTTGATCATTTTTTTGTTCCGAACACGTTGGGGACGGAGTATCTGCTACCACATAGCCTTGTCACGTTAGGCGCAGTAGCCGCAGCGACCCAAGTGGTTGGCATCACTCAGACCGTCATGAATATCGGGTTTCACCACCCCGCGGAGCTGACCCAGGCCATCTTGACGTTGCAGCGAATCTCCAACGGGAGGGCCGAGCTAGGGCTAGGCGCCGGATGGTACGAGCCCGAGCACGAGGCGTTCGGCTACGAATTTCTGGCCCCGAGGGATCGTGTGGACAAGCTGACCGAAGCGGCCGTGATCTGCCGGAAGATGCTCGAATCCAATGGCGGAATAGACTTTGAAGGAAAGTACTACAGAGTGGCTTCGGACGTGCGATGGCCCGAAGTGCCGACCATCCCCGATATTGTCATCGGGGGTTCGGGGCCGCGCCTCCTCGCGCTTGCCGGCGCGGTGGCCAATCGGGTCGACCTGCTGCATACGATTCGTGCGGGGCGCCCGGTCTTAGGCGGTGCCTATTGCAATAACGACGAGCGAGTTTCCGCGATGATCGAGACTGCGCTCCGCTCGGCGGAACAGGCGGAGAATACTGTGAAATTCTCGGCGACCGTCTTCGTGTCGCTATCGAACGACGTAACGGAGATCGGAGAGCGGCGTCGGGCTCTTGCATCGTTCTCGCAATCTTCTCCGTCCTCTCTCGCGGAAGACTTGCTCTATGTGGTTGGAACGCAAGAGGATTTCCTTCGCGTGATGACGAGGCTGGCGCAGCTAGGTGTCGATCGGGTGCACCTCAGCGCGTTGCCACCGGAACGACAAGAAACACTGGATCTTGCGGTAGAATTGCTTCCGCAGGCGAAGGCAATTTGACATTCACGTCCGTGGGCGTGCAGAAACTTGATCTGGACCCCCGTGTACGCCATTACCAGCGCCAGGCGGGGGCGTGTCAGCGATGTCAACCGAGCGGCAGAGTGGAGGTCGGGGCTGTGCGTGACTTCCGTCCGCGTGATCGACCGGTGCTAGCGTGCCCGCGCATGCAGCGATCGGAGGCTCGTGGACGAGGCCACGTTCGAACAGGACCTGGTGCGGGCGCTGCTAGAGGATCAGCATCCGGATCTCGCAGACCTCGAGCTCCGAGACGTCAACGGAGGCTGGGATAACCAGCTGTGGCGACTCGGCGAAGAGCTGGCCGTGCGGTTACCACGCACCGAGCGCGCGCCTGCTCTGCTGCGCACCGAGCAGACGTGGCTGCCGGTCTTGGCGAAGCGCCTGCCGCTGCCGACGCCCACCCCGGTGCGTATCGGTGAACCTTCGAGCCTGTTCGAGCACACCTGGACGATCGCGCGCTGGGTCGAGGGTGAGCCGGCCGATCACGCGCCGATCACCCGCATCGATGCGGCCGAGATCCTCGCGGAGTTTCTTGGTGCGCTGCACGACCAGGCGCCCGCAGGCGCGGCGGCCAACCCCACGCGCGGCATCCCTCTGGCTGGACTGCAGGAAGGGGTCGACCGCGGGTTCGAGGTCATTGCCGACCACGCGAGCGCTGACAGCGCGCGGGAAGTCTGGGAGAAGGCCGTAGCAGCGCCCGTCTGGCCGGGCGCACCGCTCTGGCTGCATGGCGACTTGCATCCGGCGAACGTGGTCGTCCGGGACGGGATGCTCGCCGGGGTGATCGACTTCGGCGAGATGTGCGCAGGCGATCCCGCGACTGATCTTTCGGCCGCCTGGATCCTGTTGCCTGCCGGCGCGGCGAGTCGGTTCTTCGACGCCTATGGGCAGGCCGACGAGGCGACGATCGCCCGGGCCCGCGGCTGGGCTGTACTCCGGGCCCTGGGCCTGATCGGGATCGGACGGAACGGCAGGCTCGGTCTGCCCGGAGGCAAGCCGACCTGGGAACCGGCAGGCTACGCCACGCTCGAACGGGCACTGGCGGCGAACTGACCGCGTGCACGACCGCGCAGATACGCGGACATACGAGCGCAGTTGCAGTTTGTCGTAGCTCTCGGTGCATGGCACTGCGGTGTGGACGAACAGGGCGTGTGATTGTTCCGGATCGAGCAGGCACGCAGGGTGAGATCGAGTTCACGATCGCGTTAATCAGCCAGGCCGCGCTCATCCTCGTCGCTCTCGCGTTGTCACTGTAAGCGTGCAGTACGAATCTCTGGGCGGTGATGAGTGGTGCCTCGGGCCTGATCGAGGAGCACGACACCAATCTCTCCCTTGAGCGGTGACGACTGTCCCGTACTCCATTGGCGAAGACTGCCTTGATCTCCCTTGGTTGCTAGCCTCCCCCCGAGCGACAGGCTCGGACCGCGAGGTTGTGCCGGTCGGCGCACGCTGGGTTATGGGCCCGATCTTGACGAGGGAGGATGTGTGGGAAGTCCGCTCGCTGCATCAATTATCGCTGCCCTTGGCGTCATCGGAACTCTGCTCTCAGGGCTACTCACCCAGCACGTCAGCGCGCGTGCCCGGATGGCTGAGTTGGAGCACGATCATCGCACCCGGCGGGCCGAAGAGGGCCGCAACAGACAGCAGGCTGTTTTCGAGAAACGTCATGCGTGCTACGTCGCACTGAATATGGCCGATTGGCAGTTCCATTCGACGCTGATGCTCCATGTTGACGCCCTCCGCACATGTGTCGACACGGGCCGGACGAATGACGCCATGGAGACCGCCCGTGATGCCATGCGGGAGCAATGGGGCGAAGCGCAGCTCGTGTTGCCGGACGACCTGTTGCCGTTGGCGACCAAGGCCAACCACATCCTCTGGAAGATTTACGAGATGGTGCGCCGAATCGAGCGTGGCCATGGGGAGCCCGGCGAGTCGCTGGAGAGTGCTACTTCCATGCTGCGGAAGGCGAAAGAGCACGTTTTCGATCTGCGCAAGGCCATGCGCACGGACCTGGGAATCGGCTGAGCCCACGAAGTGTGGAGCCGTACTGCTGTCCAAAGCCCCTTTGCGGCAGCACTAGGGTTCCACAATGCTGCTGTGCAGCGACAGGAAGTCCCACAGCAAGTCCGCGACCGGGCCGTGGGGCCTGTCGCGACGGCGCGCCGCCGCAAGTTCCTCTACCACGCCGGGGAAGTGACGTCCGGCGACGGACAGCAGGCGTCCGTCGCGCAACTCCGCCTCGATCATGAACCGCGGCAAGTGCCCCCACGCCATGCCGTGCAGGATCAGTTCCTTCTTCATGAGGTGGTCCGGCACGGAACATCGGGGCGCGCCCTCGACCAGGAAATGGCCTGGTTCGGACGGGTGCCGGGCCGAGTCCCGGATCACGCATTGGGTGAAGGCCTGCATCCGCTGCGGTGTGATGTCGGTGGCCGGGGGGAAGGGCAGGAAACCGGGCGCCACCACCGGCACTATCGCCACGCGGCCGAGATCGATCCACTCCATCCGTACGTCGCTCTTGGGGACGCGGTGCACGATGAGGTCGGCCTCGTCCTCCAGCAGCCGCTCCCAGGGGCCGGTCACCGTCTCGAACTGCAGGTGCAGTCGCGTCTGCGGGTATTGCGCGAAGAAGCGGCTGAGCAGCTCCAGCACCGGCGGCAATGGGCACAGGTCCCCGAGCACCACGCGCAGCTCTGCCTCCTCGCCCATCGCCAACTGCGTGGCGTACGTCTGCAGCTCCTCGGCCTCGTGCAGCAGGAAGCGCACCTTGCGGTGGAAGGCCTGCCCTGCCTCGGTGAGGTGCACTCGATAGCCCGAGCGGTCCAACAGGCTCAGGCCCAGCTGGCGCTCGAGCTTGGCCACTGCCGCGAAGACCGAAGGATGCGAGCGGTGCAGCCGCTCGGCGGCGGCCTGGAAGCCGCCATCGCTCACGACGGCGTCGAAGCATTGCAACTCGTGAAGCGTGAAGCTGGACATTGTCGACGCAGCCTACAGAGCACGTCTGATCTTTGTAATAGCAGTCTGCGAGGATGTTCATAGGCTGACTGCCATGGACTCTCGGACCGTCACCTCCATCACCACTGGTGATGGCGTGCGCATCGCCTACCGCTTCGACGGTGAGCAGGACAAGCCGGTGCTGCTGCTCTCGAACTCCATCGGAACCGACCTCCACATGTGGGACGGCCAGGTGCCGGCTCTCACCGAGCACTTCCGGCTGCTGCGCTACGACGCGCGCGGCCACGGCGGCTCCGACGTCCCGAGCGGCCCGTACTCGCTGGACCGGCTGGGGCGCGACGTGGTGGAGCTGCTGGACGCGCTGGACCTGGAACGGGTGCACGTGCTGGGACTGTCTCTCGGCGGAATCGTCGCGCAGTGGTTGGGGATCCATGTGCCGGAGCGCGTCGACCGCCTCGTGCTCTCCAACACCGCCGCGTACCTCGGCCCGCCGCAACAGTGGGAACGGCCGATCGCCGAGCTGTTGGAGGCCCCCGACATGCGAGCTACCGCGGACATGTTCCTGCACAACTGGTTCCCGGCCCGGATGCTGCAAGCCGACAGCGAGGTTGTCGAGGGCTTCCGCCGCACACTGCTCGCCACGCAGCGCGAGGGCGTGGCCGGCAGCTGGGCTGCGGTTCGTGACTACGACCTGCGCCGCACAGCTACGCTCATCTGCGCCCCGACGCTGGTCATCGCGGGCGAGCACGACACCGTCACTTCCGCCGGTCATGGGAAAGAGCTCGCCGCTGCCATCCCCGGCGCACGGTTCACCGTCCTGCCCACAGTGCACATGGCGAACGTCGAACGGCCGGCGGAGTTCCTGGACGCCGTGATGGCCTTCCTCGACGAACGGCCCTGACGGCCCACCGAAGGAATCGACCTCGCACGGTCTGGCATGCGGGCAGAGGTCATGCCGCGGATACCGTGGGCCGCATGGAGATCTGGATCAATCCGGCCTGTTCCAAGTGCCGGAGTGCAATCACGGTGCTCGATGCCGAGGGGGCCGATTACACCGTGCGCCGTTATCTGGAGGACGTGCCGAGCGAGGACGAGATCCGGGAGGTGCTCGACCGGCTAGGGCTCGAACCGTGGGATATCACCCGGACCCAGGAGGCCGTCGCCAAGGAGCTCGGGGTCAAGGAGTGGGCCCGGGACGCGGGTTCGCGGGAGCGATGGGTGAAGGCTCTGTCCGAGCATCCGAAGCTCATTCAGCGACCGATCATCACCGCGGACGACGGTACGGCCGTCGTCGCGCGCACCGAAGAGGCCGTGCGGGATGCCCTGTCCCGAGAGGGCTGAAGCAGCCTCACGGTAGCCAGGGTGGCGGTTCCTACCGGCCGTCGATGTAGTGCCACGAGGAGCGTTCGACCCAGTTGGTCAGTAGCTTCCCGTCCTCGCGCACCGCCCAGACCGCGGTGCCGGTCAACGCGATGTCGCGCTGGTCGGGCGTCGTGCCGAGCGCTCCGTTGTTCTTCCCGGTCAACAAGAAGCGCGACGCCACCCGGCTGCCGTCGGAGCTCTGGAACGACTCGATGACCTCCAAGTGCAGCTCGCGGACCCTCTCGAGGAATTCCTCGATCCACTGCTTGAAGTTCTCGCGGCCGGATATCGTCTCTGCGCCGGAGACGATGAAGAAGTCGTCGACCACGAAGCGGTCTGCTGCGGTTGCGTCGTGGGCATTCCACACCTGGGCCCAGAAGGCGTGCACGATGTCCACGGAATCCCTAGCGCTCATGCGGGGTGCAACGCGTTGATCAGTGCAGAGACTCCCCGGATGACTGAGAGACCGCGCGCCGGGGCCGCGCAACCTGCGGAGATGACCTCCTCCACGTCGCTCGCTCCCCTTGCCGGCGCGCGGTCGTTCGATTCGGTGGGGGCGGGGAGGAATGTGCACAACCTCGCCAGCATCGCCGAGACAGTCATGATGGCGAATAGGACGCGCCCTGATTGAATATATCCATAACCCCAAGCTTGCGGGCAGTGCGGAGTGCAACTCGGCCTAGGATGTCGGTGGTAGCTAGGTAGGGAGGGAAGGGAACGGATTCGGACGATCCCGGCCCTCCCGCGCAGAAAAAGCGCGTTGGTGACACGCGCTCATAACGGCGCCGGATTTACCCGGTAGCGAATTTGGCCTGCGATGACCGACCTTGGAGAAGCTGATGACGCTGCAGGACGCCGATCGTCGTTCCATCGATCCGCCGGAGCCCCACCTCACGCCGGGTGAGCTGATCGCCAGGGCGGCGGCGATGCGCGGGAAGCTGCGCGAGCGCCAGGACAAGTGCGAGCGACTCGGGCGGCTTCCCGACTCGACGCTGCAGGACTACCTCGACGCCGGCTTCTACCGCGTCATGCAGCCGCGACGATTCGGCGGCTACGAGTTCGATCTCGACACCTTCCTGCATGTCGCGGTCGAGCTGTCGCGCGGCTGCCCCTCGAGCGGTTGGGTCTACGCACTCACGGCCACGCACACCGTCCTCATCGGTTCGTTGGAGGAGCTGGGTCAGATCGAGCTGTTCGGGGACGGCGACGTCCGCTGCCCGGGCTCCGCGATCCCGACCTCAGCGTTGAAGGTCGACGGCGGGTACAGGATCACCGGCTGGTGGGACTATGCGTCCGGCTGTGACGTGGCGACCCACTTCAACGGGCACGTGGCCGTCGTGACGGAGCCGGGCGGCAAGGTCGTGGAGACGCGTTCCGCCGCCATACGTCGGGACCAGTACCAGATCATCGACAACTGGGACACGCTCGGCATGCGCGGCACGGGTTCGCGGCGGGTCGTCGTCGAGGACCTCTTCGTCCCCGAGCGCCACACGGCCCCGCGGCCGAACGCCTTCCACCCCGTCGCCGCGTTCCCCGGGCGCGGCCTGCACTCCAGCCCATCGTTCTACGGGTCGCTCGCGTCCCTGCTCATTTCCGAGCCGACCGCGGTCTGCGTCGGCATCGCACAGGCGGCGATCGACGAGTACATCGAGAACCTCACTACGAGGCACCAGTGGGGTCCGATGTCGCCACGGCGTTCCGAGCTCCCGGTGTTCCAGCGGCTGCTGGGAGAGGCGACGGCGTACGCCGACACCGCAGAGGCGACGTTGCACCAGGTCGGACAGAAGTGGACGGAGTTGGCGCGACGCTCGATGGAGACCGGTGAACTCGTGAGCGACGAGGACGACCGCCGTCTCGTCATGATCGAGCAGCAGATCGTCGAGCTCGCGTCCAAGGCGGTCGAGACGGTCTTCCGCACCAGTGGATCGAGCGCCTCGAAGAAGGGCCAACGGATCGAGCGCTACTTCCGCGACCTCAACATGATCCGCACCCACGTCACACTTCAGTACGAGCGCACGTGGGAGAATGTCGGGCGCATCCGGCTCGGCCTCCAACCGGAGATGCCGATCTGATCCAGGGTCCGGATTCGCGGCCGTTGCCCTCCGTGCGACAGGCCGCTGACCTGGCCGGCAGCACGGCGCTCGAACCTTGAAACGAGGCCGCGAAGTGGCCTGCAAAACCGAGAACGCAAGTCCACGAACGGGCCGTTCCGACACCTCGAATGGCGGTCGCTCGGCGGATCATGCTTTGCGACGATCGAAGATGCGGCGCCGGAACTTTGCTCACTCCCGGTGACGAGATGATCGACAACTGACTGTCACAGGCCGGGGCACGGGGGACCGGCCTGTCCGTTCGCTCAAGGGGGAGCAACCGGATGACGTCCATCCTGATCTTCGCCGCCGGGGCGGCGCTGCTGATCTACAGTGCCGAGAAGCTGATCACCTACCTGGTCGGCGCTGCACGCGGCTTGGCGATCTCGCTCTTCCTGCTCGCCATCCTGTTCACCGGGATCGAGTTCGACGACCTCGCCTTCGGTGTGGTGCTCAATCTGGATGGCCTCGAAGACGTTGCGCTCGGCGTCGTCTTCGGAACCGTCATCTCGATGACCGGCCTGGTGCTCGCGATCGCAGCCATCGTCGCGCCCAGCAGGGTGGAGATCCCGAAGGACTACATCGTGTTGTTCGCGATCGCTCCCTTGGTGCTGATCGGGCCTGCACTGCTGGGAGGCCTGGGGGTCGGCTCTGCGATCGTTCTCATCCTGCTGTTCGTGGCTTTCGTTGCCTACATCGGCTACCGCGAGTCCCGGCGGGCGGTGCCCACGTTCCGAAGCTCGGAAGTGCTCGAGGCGGTGGACAGCCCCGAGCTCGTCGGCGCCGGCGTCAGTGGGAAGTCCGGGGGTGGCGGACATACCGGGGGCCATGGCGCCGGTGATCTCTACGAGACCGGCGACGTAGGCAAGGCCAAGGCGGTCAACCGGCCTGGGTGGATGCTGCTCTTGCTGGCGCTGCTCGCGCTCATCGGCCTCGTGGTGGGTGCCTGGGCCATGTCCGAGGGCACCGCGGGCATCCTGGAGAACTTCGCGATCAGCGGCACTGTGTTCGGGGCGACGATCGCGACTGTGGTGCTTTCCCTGGAGGACATCTTCCTGACCGCGGAGCCGGCCCGGCGGGGCGCCCCCGCGATCGGTGTCGGCAACGTCATCGGGAGCGTCGTGTTCTCGGTGACCGCGAAGGTGGGCATCATCGCCCTGGCCGGCGGCGCGCTCCTGATCACCCCGGAGATCTTCACCTGGCATCTGCCGGCTCTCGTGGTGATCAACGGGTTCGCAGCGTACGTACTCTTCACCGGGCACCTCCGGCGCTGGCACGGAGTGGTGCTGCTGGCGGGGTACATCGCCTACTGGGTCGTCAGCTTCTCGGTGTTCGGGCTGGTTCCGGTCGACGACGCCCCAGGTGCCGACGATGACGCGCAGCAGCCGGGTATCGAGGCACCGGCGGTGCCGGGTGCGCCGGACGACGACGCACCGGCCCCGGCCATCCCGGTCGCCCCGCCGGCCGACAACGGCGGCTAGCCTGCGCAGTCCCCGGTAGGGGAGGTGTGTCACCACCGGCCCCCGGCTGGGCCACGGTGGCGAGCCCGGTTGTGGTCCCCGCGCGCAGGGAGTAGCTGAATACCGTGCTTGTGATCGCTATCACCTTCGGCATCGTCGCCCTTGCCGAGCTGGCAGACACCAGCGGTCTGGTGACGCTCGTCCTCGCGAGCCGATACCCGGCACGACTGGTGCTGCTGGGCGTCGCCGCGGCCTTTGCCGTGCAGGTGGGGATCGCGGTCGCAGCCGGGAGCCTCGTTGCGCTGCTGCCCGAGAGAGTCCTCGAAGCCACGGTCGCCGTGACCTTCCTCGTCGGCGCGGTACTGCTGCTCCGCGAGGACGACGATGACGATGATGACGCCGCGACCCTCGGGGAGACTCGGGGGACGCGCTGGCGCGTGGTGGCCACCAGCTTCGGGGTCACCCTGCTCTCGGAACTGGGCGACCCGTCGCACATCATCATCGCCACGCTCGCCGCGCGGTACGACGACCCGCTCGCCGTCGGGCTCGGCGCCCTCCTCGCGTTGTGGGCGGTGTCCGCGCTCGCGGTGTTCGGCGGCCACCGCCTGCAGCGGGTGGTGCCGGTGCGCTGGGTGATCCGCGTGGCGGCAGCCGTCCTGATCGTCCTTGCTGCACTCAGCGCGATCGAGGCGATCCGCGGTTGAGCACGACGCGCTGCCCCGACCCGCTCTCAGGAACAGCCGGCAACTGTGCTGGGGTTGCCACAGTTGCTGGGCTGGTTGTTGGCCACGGCGGTGGCGGTGAGCGTGACTGTGCCATCGAGCCGGTAGATGCCACCGGCGTCGGCGAGGTCGCTGCCCACTACTCGGTTTGAGAGCACCACGGTGCCGTTCAGGGCGGTGGTGCCATCCGAGTAGATACCGCCTCCGAAAGAGTCCCCACCGGTCGCGGAATTGCCCAATATGACACTGTTGCTGATGTTGAGCTTCGCGAAGAATCCGGCGCTCCACACGCCGCCGCCGAGCGCGGCGTCCAGGCCGCTGGCGGTGTTGTTCAGCACGTGGCTGCCGATCAAGGTCATGGTGCCGTCCTCGTTCACCACGCCGCCGCCGAACGTGGTCCCGAAATCGGAAGTCGCATCGTTGCCCTGGATGCGGGTGCTGTTCAGGGTGACGGAGCCTCGGGAGTTGCTGATTCCACCGCCCACGCCCGCATGATTGCCGGTCACGGCACCGCCGCTGAAGGTCACTGTGCCGCCGACATTGGAGAGACCGCCACCTCCACTATCGGTAGCGGTGTTGTTGCTCAGGGTGCTGTTGCTGATCATCGCCGTCGCCTCACTCGAGGTGATGATGATCGCGCCGCCGCCCTCGAGTCGGGCGGTGTTGCCGGTGAGAGTGCTGGCCGAGAGGGTCAACCGAGCAGAGTCCGAGATGTGGATCGCGCCACCCTCGCGGGCGCGGCCGTTGCTCAGCGTCAGGGTGTCCAGGGTGAGGTTGCCTGATCCCTCGACCTGGAAGAATCGGAAGTTCGTGGCCGACGAACGGGCGATCGTGGCGCGGTTGCCGTTGATCCGGACCGGGGTGGTGATGACCGCCAGACCGTTCTCGCCGTCGTCCGGTGTGGTGAGCGTGTAGGTGCAGCCGGCGGTGAGATTCAGTGTGCCCCCACCGGCCGTGTTGGCGGCGGCGACCGCGCTTTGCAGCGCGGGCCCGTTGCACGGCACGAGAGTCTGTGCGAATGCGGTCGCGGGAGCACCCACGAGTACGCCGCCCACTACAACCGTCGTAGCCAGGAATCCACGAACGCGCATCAAGGACCGTCCCATGTCAAGGAGTCGTGTAGGCGGCGAGCGCCTCCGCGATCAGCTCTACGCACACATCCGCGAGAACTGTGCGCACACGATCTTCCTTGCCCGTAGCAGAATCATTCGATGGAGCCGGTGATTCGACCACCGGAGGGACAACCACTGACGATCACGATGCGGCTCGCCGTCAGCGGCGGATCTGATAGCGGATGTGGGTGGCCTCCCGCGTGTCGATCACCCGGACGATCTTCAGTTCCACGCGCGATGGCAGCACGTCGAACACGCGGCGGCCGGCGCCGAACAGCACTGGGATCTGATGGATCTGCAACTCGTCCAGGACTCCGGCCTCGAGCGCCCGTTGCGCCGTGTACGCGCCATGTACCATCACGTTCCGGTTCCCGGCTGCGGTCTTCGCCTGTGCCATCGCGCTTTCGATCCCGTCGGTCACGTACGTCACCAGCGGATAGTCCGCGACGGTCGTGCCGGGCGGCCGGTGACTGGGCACGAAGATCGGGACACCTCTGCCGTGATGATCACCGCCCCAGTGATCGACCTGCTCCGCAGTTCGTCGTCCCGCGACAATCGCGCCGGTCGCGTTCATCTCATCCATCAACTCTCCGGCGGGCCCGTCCGTCCGGAAACCCTCCCCGTCGGGTGTGACGCCCCACTCGTGCAGCCGGCCGAAGCCGTCGCCCCCGGGATTGCCCGGCTCGTCGTTCGGAGCCGCGATGTATCCGTCGAGCGACATCGACATGTACAGCACTGAAGCCGGCACTTCGATCTCCTGCGGTCTCGATCCGGACTGGTTTCACTGTGCTGAAGACCCCGCATGGCGGCATTAGTCATCGGTCAGCAGACCACTGGACAAAGGTGCACGGCCGGTCCGACTACGAGCGGCGCGCCTGGTGTCCGCTGCGTCGAATGCCCGCCTCTACCATCCGCAGATGCCCGTCTCCGATGATCTTGATGCGTTCGAGCACCTGGACACCTCGACGCTGCCGCCGCGCCAGCAGCGGATCCTGGTCGCGATCCGGGATTGGGTGGTCCGGTACGGGTACTCGCCGAGCACGCGCGAGATCGGCGATGCCGTCGGGCTGCGGTCACAGTCGTCGGTGTCGAAGCACGTGGCGAGCTTGGAGGAAAAGGGCTTCCTCCGGCGTGGTGCGGCGCTGTGCCGACCGATCGACGTGCGCATCTTCCTGCAGGAGCCCGAGGAGCGCAGGAGCGGCGACGACTCCGTGCCGGTGCCCGTGGTGGGCGATATCGCGGCGGGGACCCCCATCATGGCCGAGGAGCATGTCGATGACTATCTGACGCTGCCTCGCGCACTCGCCGGGCGCGGCAACGTCTTCGCTCTGCGCGTCCGCGGAGACTCGATGATCGACGCTGCGATCTGCGACGGCGATACCGTCGTGGTGCGTCAGCAGGCCGAGGCCCATTCGGGCCAGATCGTCGCCGCAATGATCGACGGCGAGGCCACGGTCAAGGTGTACCGCCGACGCAACGGACACGTCTACCTCGAGCCCCGCAACCCGGCTTACGACGTCATCGACGGTGACGAGTCCGTTGTGCTGGGCGTCATCGTCTCGGTGTTGCGCAGCATCTGACACGAGTCTTCCGTCTCGCGCTCGCCTGCCTGCCAGTTGCCGGACGGCTAGTGTGCTCCGGTGTTTGTCCAGGATGAGGACGCAGCGACACCTCTGGAGCCACGCGTTGCGGCGGCAGTGGTCGACGTCCTCGTCTACGTGGTGGTCCTGAACCTCTTCGTGGAGTACTTCCCCCAGGTGCTCACCGAGACGTTCACCCTGTCCTTGCTCACGGCCGTCCTTCTCAAGGGGGTTCTCGAGGTCGTCGTCGCCGCGAAGAACCGGGTCAAGGCACGGTTGCGGGCAGCGTCCACTCTGAGCGGCAAGGTGATCGCGGCGGTCCTGCTCTGGGTCGTCCTCTTCGGGAGCAAATTCCTCGTCCTCGAGGCCGTCGACCTCGTCTTCGGCGACAGCGTCAGCCTCGGCGGCTTCTTCTCTGTGACGCTGTTGATCCTCGCGCTGTTGCTGTCTCGGGCGGCCGTTCAGCGTCTGCTCCACAGCCACCGTCTGCGCGAATAGACGCTCTGCGACGGGGGAGACGCACGTCACGCCAGCTCCCGTCACAAGTCGCCGAGCTGCCCTGTCATGGAGGTGTAACCAGCAGCAACGGCACAGGAGTGCACCATGGACGCTCGTTTGAACCTCTTCGGCAACCCGGTCGCAGCCAAGGTCCTGAGGCACATCACCTCAGCAGGTAGGGCGGTCGAGGGCTCGACGCTGCCGGCCGCTACGCAGGAACTGGTGAAGATCCGTGCCAGCCAGATCAACGGCTGCGGCTTCTGCACCGACATGCACACCAAAGACGCCGCGCAGGCCGGGGAGACCTCGGTGCGCCTCAACCTGGTGGCGACCTGGCGAGAGGCCACCGTGTTCACCGATGCCGAGCGCGCTGCCCTCGAGCTGGCGGAGCAGGGCACTCGCATCGCCGACGCGGCGGGGGGTGTCACCGACGAGGTCTGGGCGAATGCCGCCAAGTACTACGACGAGGACCAGCTCGCCGCTCTGGTGTCCATCATCGCCGTCATCAACGCCTTCAACCGGTTCAACGTCATCGTCCAGCAGCCCGCCGGCGACTACCAGCCCGGCCAGTTCGGATGACGAGAGGCGTGGGCCGTCCCGCCGGCTGGATAAGTTGATCGGATGCCGGAGGCTCTGATCGTCGGTGGGACCGGTCTGGTGGGTCGGGCGGTGGCGCGACGGTTGCTCGCCGACGGGTGGACGGTCAGCGTCACGGGTCGCGATCCGTGCCACCTCCCATCCGACCTCGCCGCGGCGGGAGCGCGTTTCGTCGCGGCCGACCGTGACGACGCCGACGCGCTCGCGGCGGCGGCCGGCGACGGGGCGGACCTGCTCGTGGACTGCATCTGCTACACCGCCGCGCAGGCCGAGCTGCTCGTCCCGCTGGCGCGTCAGGCGACCTCGACGGTGATGATCTCCACCAAGGCGGTGTACGTCGACGGCGCCGGCCGTCACACCAATTCGGACATGCCGCCCCGGTTCACCGGGCCGGTGACCGAGCAGCAGCCCACCATGGCGCCGGGCTGCATGGACTACAACTCCCGCGAGGGGTACGGCGCGAACAAGGTCGCCGCCGAGCATGTGCTGCTCGACAGCGGGTTGCCGGTCACCGTGCTGCGGCCGTCGAAGATCCACGGCCAGGGGAGTCGGATGCCGCGCGAGTGGTACTTCGTCAAGCGCGCCCTGGACCGGCGGCCCGTCGTGTTGCTGGCGGCTGGTGGCGCCGGCACGGACCACACCTCGGCGGCGACGAACCTCGCGGCGCTCGTGCAGGCGGTGGCCGTACGACCCGGGCGACGGATCCTCAACGCCGCGGACCCGGACGCACCTGATGGGCTCGCCATCTCCCGCGCGGTCGCCGGCCTCGTCGGCCACGAGTGGCGGGAGGTGTTGCTCGACGAGGCCGCGCCACGTGGCCTCGGCGAGCACCCCTGGCACACACTGCCGCCGATCGTCCTGGACATGGGCGCCGCATACGCGCTGGGCTATCAGCCGGTCGGGGACTACGCGACCAGCGTCGCCGACTCGGTGCACTGGCTGGTTGAGGAGTCCCACATGGACGGTGACGCCCAATTGCCCCCAGGGCTCGACGCGGCTTCCTTCACCGGTTGTTTCGACTACCCCGCCGAGGACGACTATCTGGCCCGGCTCAGCTGACCGTGGAGGACACGAATTGCGGCGACGGGTCGGGGATTGATGTCTGGCGAGGAGCCGCTCATCGCCGTGGCGTGACGGCCGTGTTGTGCACGTTCGATCCGGTCAAGCGCAATTCGGAGCTCACAATCGTCATGGACTGCACGGACGATGAGTTGGCGGAGATCGAGTCGTTCTATCGGCCGCAGCCTCAGGCGGTCATGGTGGTTCGACGTCCTGGCTGAAGCGCCGACTGATCGCGGCCGTGACCGCCGACCAGGCGGAGCCCGCAGCCGCCACCGGATAGGCTCGGCCACGTCCGGATCCGGGCCGCACGGGTCCGTACCGGTGACTCGACGGCTGGGCCTCTGGTGACGTCTCCCTCGCGTGTGGTGCTCGATCGGCTGCGTGCCGTCGACTCGTCCGATGTGGATATGGCCTTCGATCACGCGAACTCGCGCGGGCTGCTGATGCGGGAGTACCTCCGCCGGGCGGCGCTCTGGGCACGGCGCTGTGGGGTGGAGGTCGCGTGGCCGTTCTTCGACATCGCGGAGCAAGTCGACCCGACGCTAAGGCCGCCCGACGACGTCGCCGCCGAACTCGACGAGTTCGTCCAGGAGGTCAGCCCCTCCTCCGTCGCGAGGACGTGCCGGGCGGCTGTGCGCTGGGCGGCGCTCCCGGCCAGGGACGAGGACGATCTGCCGGACCCCTACGAACGCTGGTCATCCTCTACGAACGAGGCGGCGGGTTTACATCGAGGAGTTCGTCGATCTCAACGGCGTGATGATCCGGCTGGGAGACGTGGAGAGCAATGCCTCCGCCACGCCATTCCTCACGCTCCGTCCCACGACCCTCGACGCACTGGACGCACTGGACGCACTGGACGCGAGATCACCTTGCAATCTCCGCTGGGAGCCGACCGAATATCTCGCGTTGCACGATCTCGGCCACAACGACGAGGATCATGTCGAGATCACCGAGATCGAGGCCGCCACGTTCGTCGAATGGGCCACGTCGAGTCTCGGGACGCGGAGCGGACGAGCGATGAGGGCCGGCTCAACTTGCGCCTGGGCCGGTGGCCTACGGATTCAGGACGGATGAGCCTGCCGGATAATTGGTGGCGGACGAACGTGCGCACCGGGTAACGCCCGGGCAGGCGACGAGGGGTGGCGCGGCGGGGCGTTCAGCGTCGGTTTCCTTCGGAGATGACTGCGGAGTTCAGCGCGGGCGGCGCCGGCCCCCCGGCGACCCTCGGCGAGATGATCGGGAACTCGGGCGACAACGAGTCGGGCCATTTTTTCGCGCTCCTGTGTCCGGTCCGCATCGGTGCGGGACTGGTCGGCGACGTCGGTTTCGCGGCTGCTGTCGAGTCGCTGTCGAACGGTCGCGATGCGTGGCCGTCGGTCGTCGCCGCATTCGTCCACGCGCTCGCCGGTTGTCGGCGCAACGCATCGAGGCGCCTTGCCGAGGCCGGAGTCGGGGAACTCCGAGCGCGGCAGAGAATGCCGAACGGGGATGTGACCGGCGTCGGATCCTGCTGAGCAAGAGCTCGACCGGAACGCACGCCGACCCTCGGAAACCTTTTGTGCGGCGATGAAGACCGAGGCCTCAGCCTCCGCTCACTACGGCTCCTACTCGGATGGCTTCCATAGCTCATCACGCAGCTGCACGACCCGGCTGACCGCGCCCACCGTGGTCCGCAGTGGGCCGGCCGGGCGACCTGTCGCCATCCATGTTGCGTGGACGATCGGTCGGTCGGGCACTGCGTCCGGTGGTGCCGGTACCGAATGGTCATCGTCGTGTCACCGCGATGGCAGCCGGGACGTCCCCTGTTGTTCACCTTGGGACGACATCGTCCTTGTCGATCACTTCACGGGGTTCGTGCCGGTTGCTGACGTGTCGCGACGGGCCGGACCCAGCGTGGAAGTGGTGGTGAGGGGTTGTTCGCGGGTCGCTGCCTCGGGCGCGACGTGCGGTCCCCTCGGTGCGGGTTTTCTGTGTGTCTTCCCCTTTTTCTGCCATGTGCCTGCTGGTGCGGGTGTCTGTGTGGCTGTCTCGTCGGTGACGTCAGGAGTCGTTGGTCATGGGTGTGGTGTCGGTGCGCGATGGTGGGGCCGTGGGCCCTGCTGTGCGTGCTGCTGCGCCTGTGCGGTTGCGGCTTTCGCCGGTGGAGCGGTTGTTGTGGGTGCTGCGTTGGCTGGTGGGTCTGGCTGGTGCGGTGGTGGTGCTGTGGGTGGGGGCGGCGTTCTTGGCGGCGTCGCCTGCGTCTGCGGCGGTGGTTGTTCCGGTAGCTGCTCAGCAGGTTGTGTCGAAGGGAGGTCAAAGCAAATCTGCGGGTGGTAGTGGTTCGGGTTCTTCTGGTTCTTCGGGCTCCTCTGGTTCTGGGAAGTCGACGGGGAAGTCGGAGAGCAAGTCCGAGAAGCAGTCCGGTGCGAAGTCGTCGAGCGCGAAGTCGTCGAGTTCGAAGTCCGGGTCGACGGCGGAAAAGTCCAGTACCAAGAAGGTCGAGTCGAAGCCGGCTCCGAAGACGAAGGCTGAGCCGAAAACGAAGGCTGAGCCCAAGACGAAGGCTGAGCCGAAGTCGGCTCCCAAGTCGACGCCGGACTCGAAGCCGGCCCCTAAGGTGAAGACTGAGTCGAAGCCGGCTCCCAAGTCGAAGTCGGATTCGAAGCCGGCGCCGAAGTCGGAGAAGGAGTCCGGCGGCGAGAAGTCGGCCCCGAAGTCGAAGCCGGCCCCGAAGGCGAAGTCGGACTCGAAGTCGGCGCCGAAGGTGGAGGCGAAGTCCGGCGGGGAGAAGGTTGAGCCGAAGTCGGCTCCCACGTCGAAGTCGGATTCGAAGCCGGCTCCCAAGTCGAAGTCAGCCCCGAAGTCGAACTCTCAGTCGGAGAAGACGTCTGGTGGGCAGGATGGTGTCTCGGGTTCGAGCGATGCTCCCCGAGGGACGAATCAGCGGGTCGAGAACGCCGCTGCCACCGGGAAAGCGGTGCCCAAGCCGGGAGCGCCTAAGCAGGCAACGTCGACAAAGGCAGCGGCTGAGAAGGCAGCGCCGGCGATCGCAGCGGCGGGGAAGGTCACGCCGAAGAAGGCGGTGGAGACGACGGCCGTCGGGAAGCCGGCGGGTACGACTTCGGCCACGCAGGGTGGAAAGGCTTCTGTGCAGCCGGGTGAAAAGGGCTCGGCTGCCGCGCGGCAAGAAATTGAGGGTCTGGCGAAGCGTGTCGGGACTGCGGGGGCGGGTAAGGCGGTTGACGGTCGGGCCGCGGCCAAGCCGGTGACGGGGGCGGCCGCGGAGCTGACTCGAGTCGGTGCCGTGGGGGCGACTGCCAAGGCTGTCAAGGGTGCGGCGGCGGATCGTGTCGCGGCCGGTGCTGCGGCGACGGGTAAGACGGTCGCGGGGGCGACGACGGTCGCCGCGGGTACGACCGCTGCGGCTAAGACGACGGCTGCGGCGAAGTCGGCTGCGGCGAAGACCGTGGCGGCGAAGACGGCCGCGGCGGCTAAGACGGCCGCGGCGACTAAGACCGCGGCGGCGGCGAAGACCGCGGCGGCGACCAAGACGGCTGCGGCGGCGAAGACCGCGGCGGCGAAGACCGCGGCGGCGGGGAAGACGGCCGCGATGGCCAAGACGGCTACGGCGGGGAAGGCCGCGGGTGTGGTGCGGGGTGCCGAGTCGTCGCCGGCGGAGTGTGCGGCTGGGAGTGCTCGGGGTTGCACCGAGGCGGCGTTGTTGCGGTCGGGTGTGTCTTCGGTGGTGGGGTCGCGTGCTCCGCCGTCGGGTGAGGCCGACGACCGGTATTCAGGTCGGCTCGGTGAGCGGGAGTACGAGGATTCGGCGGAGCAGACCGAGCAGGTGCTCGAGGGCCGGATCAGGGTGGATCAGAGCAAGGCGGCGTTGGCGGCGGAGAAGAAGAAGGTTGCTTCGGGTGAGGTGACCAAGGCCGCGTATGCGAAGGATGAGAAGAAGCATCAGGATTTGGTGAAGCAGGTCGCTGCGGATCGCGCGGAGCTGTCGCCGGATCGGGTTGAGCTGGTTGATGAGGTTGTTGATGGGCATCGTGCGCTGACTGCTGGGGAGAAGCGGTTGGCGGCGGAGGAGAAGAAGGTCGCCGCGGGGACGGTGACGAAGAAGGCGCATGCGCAGAACGTTGCGAAGTTCGAGGCGCAGCGTGCTGAGGTGTATGAGGCCACCGATGAGTTGATGGCGGCGACCGATAACGATGTGTCGGGTTCGGTGCCGAGCCGTGTTCGTGGTGAGGGCTCGGCGGCGGGGTGTGGGTCGAGTGGGGCGTTCGTCGAGTGCGGCTCGGTGAGTAAGAGCGCCGATGGTGCGAAGGACTCTGATCGGTGTGTGGCGTTGGCCGGGGTGTCGTCCGGGTGTGGGGTGCAGACCTCGTCGGGTGAGTCCAAGGGTTCGGCGTCCTGCACTCTGACCGGGGCTGGGCAGGGCTGTGGCAGCAGCACGTCGAGCCGTGCGGAGGACGGCACTGTCAACACCGCGTCCGCGCGTTGCACGGGTGATGTGTCCGGGTGTGGGCAGAGCAGCCGCGCGACGCCGGAGGGGTCGGCGACCGCCTGCCGGACCGGCGCCGGGGCCTGCCAGGGGGACAGCAGCGGCCCGTCCCGGGAGGACGTGGACGCGCCGGCGACGGTGAAACGGGAGAAGACCGCGTCGGCGGCCTCGTGCACCGGTCGGTGCGACATGAACACCTATGCCGACTCCGGTGGGGCCGAGGCAGGGTGTGCGACCGGCGCTGGGGTGTGTGACACCTCCAGCTCGGGTGCGGCGACCGACCGGGCGGATGTCCGGCTCGCCTCCACCACCGCGGCACGGGAGACCACCGGGGCGCAGGACGCCGTGGAGGCACCGAGCAACGAGGTGAAGGGCGAGGACACCCGTCGGGCGAGCGCCACCGCGCACTGCGAGGCGGCTGCTGGGGGGTGCGGGACGTCCAGCTCCGTGGACGTCGGCGACCGTCGGTCGGACGACGGTGCGCAGGCGCGCGCTGAGACCCGGTGCGTCGAGGGGGCGACGGGCTGCACCGGCCGCGCGGCCTCCACCACCAGTGCGACCGATCGGGCCGACACCGAGCGTGCCGCGACCGGCACCGCGGCGGCTGCTGCCAAGCCGGCCGCGCCGGAGGCGACCACGACCGGCAGCGCGAACTGCACGGTGACGGGCGGGGGTTGCTCGTCGGAGTCCGGCTCGGGCCACGGCGGCACCGCCCGGAACCGGGATGCCGGTGGCGCGAGCACTGCGGCCGTCGCGCTCGACTGCGATGGCGCGGGTTGCACCGGGAACGGGCGGGCCGCCACCACCGGCACCGCGACGGGCCTTGCGGCCGGCGCCGAGCGCACGAGCAACGGTGAGGCCACCTGTGCGGCGGCCGGCGGGGACTGCGGGGCTGAGAGCGGCACCCGGGTCGGCAGCGCCACCGATGAGCGGGCCGCCGTCCGGTCGGCCTCTTTCGATGACGGCGCGCCGGGTGTCACGACCGACGGTGACGGTTTCGCTGCCAGCACGGCGAGTGCGAATGTCGACTGCGGGGATGGCGCGGCGTGCACGGGCAAGGCGGCTACGAAGACCAACGGCAAGGTCACCGGTGCGGTGGCTGCCGGTGCCAAGCCGGCGGTGCGGACCACGAGCGGCTCCTCGACGTGTGAGACCGCGGCCGGTACCTGTGGTGCCGAGTCGGTCTCCGAGGTCAGTGACACCGCCGCCCGTACCGAGGGCTTGCGGGCCGCTGTGGATGGCGCGCCCGGGCGGGAGCTGGCGGCGTCCAGCACGGCCGGGGCGCAGGCCGACTGCGCCGCCGCGGAGTGCCGCGGTGCCGCCGCCAGCACGACGACCGGGGCCGCCTCGGGTGACGTGGTCGGCGTGCGGGACAGCACGGCCACCACGAACTGCACGGTGCACGGCGCGGGCGGGAACTGCTCCACTGCTACGGACACGACGGTCGCCGACCGGGACCCCGCCGATGCCGCCGAGGGTGTGACCGCGGTGTCCGGACCGGTGAGCGTCTCCCACGCCTCGGCGCAGGTGCGCTGCGACGGCGCGGACGGCACCTGCGGTGGCACGGCGGTGGCCGAGACGAGCGCCCGGGACACGGCGGTGTCGCCGCAGGCTCGCGGCACCCGCGCGACCACGAACTGCACCGTCACGGACGGTGGGTGTGCCGGTGAGGCCACCTCGGCCGCGTCCTCCGCCCCGGACTTCGTGGTCACCGACCCCGAGACCGGGCTGCCGGTCGCGGGCCAGCCGACCAGCGGCCCGAGCTCGACGGCGTCGTCGAGCGCGAGCCTGCAGTGTGCGGACGCGGGTTGCTCGGGTGCGGTGAACACCAGCACCGAGGCCTGGGACGGCGCCGTCAACGGGGGAGCGCCGCGTGTCTCGACCGGTAGCGCGACCTGCGATGGCGGCACCGGCGGCTGCGACGTGCGGTCCGTGTCGACCGCCTCGACCGGGTCCGGTGCCGCGCTGGCGCTGGCCGGTGACCAACCGCAGGTGGACGCGAAGGGCGACCCGAAGCCCGTCAACACGTCGAGGCTGACCCCGGGACCGTCCGCGGCCTCGGCCGCCGGTGGGGCTCTGGCCTGTGAGGGTGAGACCCGCTGCGACGGGAAGGTAACCAGCAAGGCCACCGCGACCGATCCGTCGGTGTCGCCGGATCCCCGCGGTTCGCACAGCGAGGGCACCTGCGAGGGCGTCGCCGGCGGCGTCTGCCAGGCGGTGACGAACTCGGGCGCCTCATCCGGCCCGGACGCGAACATCATTGCGCCGCTGGTGCATGCCCGCTCGACCGCGAACGCCACGGTCAGCGAGGGCAGCATCGGGCCGTCCGACGAGTCGAGCCGGTCTGGTGACCAGCAGCAGGATGACCCGCAGCAGGGTGCCCCGGAGGGACAGGACCAGCCGGCGACGCTGCCGGCACCGGTGGCGCCGGGGTCGAGCGCGAACTCCGGTGGTCCGACCGTGCCGGGTGCGTCGAGCTGGACGATGGCCTCGGCCACCATGGACTGCGCCGGTGGCGGGATCACCTGCACCGGCACCGCACGGACGTCCGCGTCGGGTACCGATGGCCCGAACACGCTGAACGGGGCCGGCGGGGCGCGCGGTCCTCCGGCGACCGGCACCTCCAGCTCCAGCGGCAGCTGCACGAGTGACCAGAGCGGCTGCCATGTCCAGACCGACTCCTCTGCGGGGTCCGGCCAGGTCGTGGCCGACATCATCGCGGAGAAGCAGAACACCACCGCCGAGCAGCTGGCCACCCAGGCCGAGCAGGCGGAGCAGGCAGCCGCCGACGCCGCGCGTGTCGTCAGGCGAGCGGATGCCACCGACGAGCAGAAGAAGGCCGCCACCGACGCTGCCCAGGCAGCGATACAGGCACGCCAGGCCGCCACCGACGCCGCCGACCTGGCCGCACGGCCGGTCACGGACGCGCCGGCGACCCTGTCGCAGTCGGGCGCGAGCGCGCAGTGCGCCGGTATCGGGTGTGCTGCCGTCACGACCGGCGGCACGGACGGCACGCCGGGACGTGCGCAGACGACCGCGGGCTGCGCGGCCGCCGAGAGCGGCTGTCTGGTGAGCAGTGACGCGACCGCGTCCGCCCAGCGCGACTCCGGCCAGAGCACCGGCACGGGCAAGAACGCGAAGCCGATCCCGGGCGTCTCGGGTGCCGGTCAGGCCGCTTCGCAGATCGTCTGCCCGGAAGCCGGCTGCACCGGCTTCGCGACCGGGACCACGGCAGTCGCCTCCGGGCCGAACGGGCGGCAGAGCCGGAGCAGCGCCACCGGCGAGACCCGCTGCGTCGGCACCACCGCGTGCCAGGCGCAGATCCTCGCAACCACCGAGACCTCGACCACCGCGCCGGGCGCGAAGGCCGGCGAGCGGTTCGCCGTCACGTCCGCCTCGGTCACCGCGGCCTGCGACGACGGCACCGCGACCGGCTGTGCGACCCGCGCGTCGAGCGAGACCACGGCCGTCGGCGGCCCGGCGGTGCGCGCGAACTCCAGCGCGACCTGCGCGGCGGCCGGCGTCTGCCAGGTCGGCACCAGCGGGTACGCCGCGGACCGCGTCGCCCAGGTCAGTGCCGACTGCACCGGCATCGCGTGCCGCACCCACACCGAGGGCAGCGCACAGGCGGCCGCGCCGGGCGGCACCACCACGGCCACCTCCCGCACCGACTGCACGGCCGGGGCAGGCGGCCGGTGCACCGGCGCCAGCGGGGTGGGCGCCACCGCTGACGGGTCGGAGGCGTCCGCCGCGTGCCAGGGCGGCGATGGCTCGACCTGTCGGCAGAGCTACTCCTCGACGAGCAGCGCGAGCAGCCGAACCGCCGGGAACCGCGCCGCGGCGAACGCCCGATGCGGAGGCACGGGCGGGGCCGGCAGCGGATGGTGCGCCACGAGTGCGTCGGCACAGACCGACTCCGGCGGGGCGATCGCCGCGGCGGCGTGTCAGGGCAGCGCGGGTTCGAACTGCACTTATAGCTACCGGGCGAGCAGCTCTGCCTCCGGCGCGGCGGGCGGCGCGAGTGCCCGTGCGCACGCGTCCGGGTCGGGCTCGGGAACGGTCGGCGGCGGGTACGTCGCGACCAGCGCTGCGGTGTCGGTGCGGCCCGGCAGCGCGCAGGCCTCGGCGTCCTGCACCGGCAGCGCCGGCGTCAGCTGCAGCCACTCCTACAGTGCGCGGGCGTCCGCGTCGGCCGCGTACGGCGGCAACCGGGCGAGCGCGAGTGCGTCCGGCTCGGGCGGCGGCGGCACGGGCGCCGGTGGGGTGGCGGTGTCGGCGCACGCGTCGGCCGGTCCGGGGTATGCGACGGCGAGCGCGTCCTGTTCGGGTGCGGCCAACTGCGGCCATTCCTACAGTGCGCGGGCGTCCGCATCGGCCGCCTACGGAAGCAACCGTGCGTACGCGAACGCGTCGGGCTCCGGGGGCGGGGGCCAGGGCGGCGGTGGCGTGGCGGTGTCGGCGCACGCGTCGGCTGGTCCGGGGTATGCGACGGCGGGCGCGTCGTGTTCGGGTGCGGCGAACTGCCGCCATTCCTACAGTGCGCGGGCGTCCGCGTCGGCCGCCTACGGAAGCAACCGCGCGTATGCCAACGCGTCGGGCTCCGGGGGCGGGGGCCAGGGCGGCGGCGGGGTATCGGTGTCGGCGCAGGCGTCGGCGGGCCCCGGTTACGCGTCGGCGGGCGCGTCCTGTTCGGGCGCGGCGAACTGCCGCTACTCGTACTCGGCCAGTGCGTCGGGCTCGGCGTCCTATGACGACGGCACGCACCGCAGCTGGGCGCACGCCTCGGCGAGCGGTTCGGGCGGGGGCTCGGGCCCGGGTGGCGGCGGGCTGTCGGTGTGGGCGCAGGCCCGCGCCGGGAAGGGGTACGCGAACGCGTCGGCGGGCTGTTCGGGCGCGGCGAACTGTGCGGTGTCCTACTCCAGCCACGCCGAGGCGTCGAAGACGGTGGGTGGGCAGCACGGTGAGGCGTGGGCGAACTGCTCGGGTGGCGGTTCGGGCGGGTCGTGTGGCTCGTATGCCACGGTGGAGGTCGACGCCGAGCACGCGACGGCCCAGGCCGGGTGTTCGGGTACCGGGGCGTGCTCCACGCACTACGCGACGCGGTCGGCGTCGTCTGCGGCCGGCCCGGGAATCAGTGGCAACTCGGGCGGGAACTGTTCGGGCGGCGGTGCGTCGGGTGGGTTCTGTGGCACCGGTTCGACGGCGCACTACGACCCGAAGACCGGCAAGCTCGAGCTGACGTCGTACTGCGCGACCAAGGGCGGCTCCTGCAGCCGCTACGCGAACCTGGACATCGACGCGGCGTCGCCGAACGGGGAGCTGACCGGCAAGGGTCAGGTGCGCTGCTCGGGCGGGGTCGGCTCGTGCGGCATCGCGGGGGTGGCGAAGTACGAGCCGGCGGGCAAGGACGCGAAGGGCAACCCGGTCCCGCCGACGTTGGTGATCGGCACCGGCTGCGAGACCACGGGCGGCGGGTCGTGTACGCAGACCTCGCGCGCGGACGCGAAGATCGCCTCCCCGGACGGCAAGATCACCGGCACCGCGACGTCCCAGTGCGCCGGCACCACCGGCTGGTGCTCCACGGTCGTCGGCGGCGGGTTCGACCAGGAGGCCGGGCGGATCGACGCCTACGCCGACTGCACGGGGGGCGGCGCCGGCAAGTGCTCGAAGTCCGAGACGCACTTCACGGGTCAGGTGTCCGGGCCGGGGCAGGCCACGCCGGACGGCCCGACGAACGGCACGGTGTCGGGTGACGGCCGCGCCGACTGTGTGAAGACCTCGGGGGTGTGCTCGGTCTCCGGGGAGTTCAAGTACGTCCCGGCGGGCTATGAGAAGGACAAGGACGGCAAGCAGGTTCTCGTCCCGGCCCGGGTGAACGTGCAGACCAGCTGCTACCCGAAGGGTGCGGGGTGCAGCCAGGAGGCGCACGTCTCCGGCGAGGTGACGCAACAGAGCAAGGACGCGAAGCACACCGGGCGCGCCATCGCCGATTGCGCCGGCGCCGGTGGGACGTGCGCGCTGACCGGGTCGGTGGCCTACAACGCCGAGACCGGGCGGGTCGAGGCATTCACCGACTGCTCCGTTGCGGACGGCGCGGTGTGCTCGCGTTCGGAGACCCACACCGAGGCATGGGCGCAGTCGCCGGACGGCAAGGTGACCGGGACCGGCAAGTCCGACTGCGTGCAGCCGGGCGGGGGCGGGAGCTGCTCGTCGGTGTCGGTGGCCAAGTACCAGGCGGAGTACACGAAGTACCCCCCGAAGTGCACCAGCCCGAACGGATGTTTCCAGGCGCCCCCGACGACCGTTCCGGAGCAGGTGGCGTCCGGCGCCGGCTGCGAGGCAAGTGGTGCCGATGGTGGTGCCGCAGCGTGCAGCTACACCTTCTCGGCCACCGGGAAGCGGGAGGCCACCGGCGACGACGGCAGGTTGAGCGGCGCCGCCGGGGCCAACTGCTCCGACTCCGGTTCGACTGGATCCGGCGCGTGCTCGGTGGCGGCGAGCGTGAAGGTCAACGCCGAGCAGCACAAGGTCGATGTGGTGACCTGGTGCCAGGGCAGCGAGGGCATCAGCTGCTCGTACTCGGGGAAGGCGTCGGCGGATCACGAGTCGGGCAAGAGCAACGCCGCGTCGGGCAAGAGCTGCGGGCAGGCGAGTGCCGGTAGTTGCTCGTTGAGCGTGAGCGCCTTCGCCGCGGGTGGGGATCAGGAGCGGCAGGGTCAGGCCGTTGCCTCCGGATTCTGCGAGGACTCGAACAACTCCTGCTCCGGGGAGTTCCGCACACACGTCGACTCCAACCGCGACACCCTCGCGGACTGCCACTCATCCGGCAGCGGGTTGTGCTTCGGGTTCGCCACCCCGAAGACGGCCCGATCCGGGGGCGAGGTCGAGGACGGCGGCACCCTCTACCTGCACTCCAAGGCGCCGGGCCGGGAGGAGAACACGCAGTGCTCGAAGGCATCCCCGTGCGGCGAGGCGTGGGTCGAGGAGCTGGGCGGCAAGTACTCCGTCCTCGACGTCGAGACGAAGAAGTCCCCCGGAGGGTTCTTCAAGAACCTGGGCCGTGACGCCGGATCGGTCGTCGTGCACGCGGTGCCCGGGCTGGTCACCTCGGTCGGGACCGAGCTGAAGAGCTGGGTCACCGCGGAGGGACTGGGTGACGGACTCGGCGGGTATGCAGAGAAACGGCCGTTCACCGGTGGGATCGCCCAGGGTGCGGTCAACTTCTGGGACCGCTGGAGCGGTGGGGGGGACCCGGGCAAGGCCGGGGACGACTACTACTTCGCGCCGGTGTCGACGCTCCTCGAAGACGTGGGCACGGTGGCGCTCGTCGCGGCGGGGTCCGGGGCGATCATCAAGGGCGTCTCGTTGGGGGCCAAGGCGGCTGGTGCGCTGGCCGCGGACTCGGCCGCGACCACCGGGCTCCGTGGCGCGCTGACCTCCGCGGGCCGGATGGCCGAGCGCGCCGTGCCCAAGCTGGACGTCGCTGCCGCCAGGACGTTCCGGGTCGCCAACGCGACGGGCAACGTCGCCTTCGCCCCCTACAAGCTGAACTTCGCCGTCGGGCGGGCCGTCGTCGGCGGAGTCTCGAAGGGCGTGGTCGCACCGGCTGCACGGGCCGCGTCCGCCGGTTCCGCCGCCCTGCGCAACCGCGGCGTGGCGGCCGTCGAGAACGGCCGGCCCGCCGCCGGGATCTACCACATGGCCGGGGCGAGCACGCTCGGCCGCGTCGGGAGCGCGCTCGAGACCTCGGCCTACGCCGGCCGCGTGATCCAGCAGGGCGGGATCTTCGGTCGCACGATCCACGTCGGCTCCCTCCCGGAGCGTCTCACCGCCGCCCATCCCGTGCGCCTCTCCGGCCTGCTGAACACGGCGCGCGCCTACCGCACGCTGGACCTGCCCTTCGGCCGGACCGTCAGCGCCGAGGGGCTCGAGGCGGCCCGCCAGGGCGCGTCGGTCCGGGCCTGGGGCATCGACCTCCCCACCTCGCCCGGCCGACTGACCCCACTCGGCTACCTGGGCCACGAGACCGCCAACGCCGTTCGGCAGAACCGCGTCGCGAAGGCATACGACGTGGTCCTCGCCGACCAGGTCCTGCGCGGCGGGATCGCTCCCGTCAGGCCCGCCCTCGCGCCTGGCGCGGACGTCACCCCGGCACAGCGGTCCGGCAGCGAGCAGGTCGTCACTCGTGGCACCCCGATCGAGGAGCTGACGCCTGCTCAGCTCGGCGAGTTGAACCGCGGCGGCCGCGCGGAGCAGGACCCGCTTCCCGGCCGCTCCCCGCTGGCCGACGACGTCGCCAACTACCAGGGCGGGTCGCGCGACCCGCTGGTCGGCCAGGTCAACTCGGTTGGTCCGCGGGACCCGTTGGCGGGGGAAACCACTTCGATCGCTGCGCGGGGTCCGTTGGCGGGTGAGGTCAACTCGGTTGGTGGTCGGGACCCGCTGCTCGGTGAGGTCCGCTCGGTTGGTCCGCGGGATCCGTGGGCGGGTGAGACGAATTCGATCGCTGCGCGCAACTCGCTGACGGGTGAGGTCAACCCGGTCGGCGCGCGGGATCCGTTGACGGGTGAGGTCAACCCGGGTGGTGCGCGGGGTCCGGTGGCGGGTGAGGTCGGCTCGGTTGGTGGCCGGGACCCGCTGCTCGGTGAGGTCGGCTTGGTTGGTGCGCGGGATCCGTTGATGGGCGAGACCACTTCGATCGCTGCGCGGGGTCCGGTGGCAGGTGAGGTCAATGCGATCGGTGCGCGGGACCCGCTGCTCGGTGAGGTCGGCCTGGTCGGTGCGCGCGATCCGTTGATGGGCGAGACCACTTCGATCGCTGCGCGTAACTCGCTGCCCGGTGAGGTCAACTCGGTCGGTGCGCGGGGTCCGGTGGCGGGTGAGGTCGGCTCGGTCGGTGCGCGCGAACCGCTGACGGGCGAGGTCAACCCGACTGGTGCGGTGAACCCCCTGCTCGGCGACGCCCCGACCGTCAACGGCGGTGGTGCCAGGGCCCCGGCGACCGGCGACGTCGGGGCTGCACCCCGCGGCGGGGCGCGGGCCGGGCAGACCGCCGAGCAGCCCGGCTCGGCGCCGTCGGGCCAGGGGCCCGGAGGCGGAACCGCTCCGGGCCGGCCCGCGCCGAACCCGAGCCAGCCGGCGCCCCCGGCACAGGTGCCCACCGGCGAGCGGATCGGTAACGGGGCGCGGCCGAAGGGCTCGGGTGGGGCCGATCCGCTCCCGGGCCGACCCGGAACGAGCGGCGGGCCGCGCCCGCACATGGACGAGTCGGCACCAGAGCCGACACGAAACGGGCATCGGACCGACCTCGACCCGGCCGCGGACCACCTCGGCCTGTCGCCTCCGGAGAACGCGGCGACCTCCGTCCGGACCGGTGATCATGCCGGCCGCACGGATCAGGGCCCTGCCGCGCAGGGCACGCCGCAGGGCGGTCCGCGGACCGGCCTGGGCGAGACCCGACCGAACGACGTCACCCGCTCGACGAGCCGAGAGGAGCCACAGCCAGGAGCAGGCAACGACACGATCAACACGAACCGCACTCAGGGCACGGGAGCCACGAGCGCGACGACACCGGACACGGCCGGTAGCACCGCCGGCACGGTCAGGAGCACCTCCGGTCCCACGGGCACGCGCGGCGCCACGGCGTCCGAGCAGCCCACCCGGACGGATCCCGCACGCGCCGGTCAAGGCACGCCGCACGGCGAGCCGGTCCGGACCACGGGTGCGGGTGAGGGCACGGGGACACCGGCCCGGACGCAGGACGCGTCCGCGTCGGCGGTCGCCGAAGTCCGCTCCTTCTGGGACGGGCTCCGGTCCCTCACGGACGACGGTCTGCGGGCGCGGTACGACGAGCTCGCACGCCAGGTGCGTACGGACGAGCGCAAGATCGGCGAGGTCGTCACCGAGTGCACGGCGATCGCGTGTGAAGCCTCTCGACGGAACGGGAAGTCGCCTCATGACGAGCAGATAGCCGGTGCCCTCGCGATCGTCCGCGGGGACTTCCTGCAGATGATCACCGGTGAGGGCAAGTCACTCACCGGGTCCCTCGCATCCGTCGTCCGCAGCCTGGACGCGCGCGACGCCCTGGGCCGGCCGGTCGAGGGCAAGGGCGTGCAGTGGATGACGCTGAACCGCAGGCTCGTCCGCGAGGTGGTCGAGGAGCTCAAGCCGATCGCCGACCGGCTCGGCCTGACGGTCGGCGAGGTGCTGCCGGAGCGGTCGTTGCTGGGCAAGCGGGACGCCTACAACGCCGACATCTCCGTCGGCATGGTCAGCGAGTACCTGTTCGACGCGCTGCGCAGCCGGCGGGGCTTCGGCCGGCCGATCCACCAGGACCGCGGCGGGTTCCGACTGATCGACGAGGTCGACCTCGTCCTGCTCGACGAGGCGCTGACTCCGCACGTGCTGGCGACGGCGGGCAGGGGGCGCAAGGCGCCGCTGGCGGACCTGGCGTGGTCGGCCCGGGTCGCCTCGGTGCTGGAGCCGGAGCACTACACCGTGGGCCGCAAGGGCGTGCGGCTGAACGACGCCGGCCTCGACGTCATCCGGTCCATGGACGATGGCCGGAACCTGCGTTCGTGGCGCAACCGACCGCTGGTCCGGCGCGTCGAGAACGCCCTCATGCACGACCTGATCCTCAAGAAGGACGTCCACTACATCCGCGAGGGCGACGAGATCGTCATCGTCGACGAGCACGGTCAGCGGCTGGACGGCCGGCGCTGGAACGACGGGCTCCAGGAGGCGATCGAGTTCGCCGAGGGTGGCCCCTCCATGGTGGGCAGCCCGTCCCGGATGTCCGACTCGATCACCATCGCCGACTTCCTCGGTGACCGCCCGTTCGCCGGGATGACCGGCACGGCCGGTGGTGCCGCGGGTCGTGCCGCGTTCCTCGAGAACTACGGCAAGAACGTCGTCGAGATCCGGGCCCGGAGCGAGAAGCGGATCGACGCGACCGTGGGCTACCGGACCGCGAAGGAGAAGTGGGACGGCGTCTTCCAGGACGTCGTCGACACCATGCGGAACCAGCCCGACCGTCCGATCCTGGTGATGGCCGGGTCGATCCGCGAGGCGGAGCTGTTCTCCCTGCGCCTCGCCGCCGCCGGGATCGAGCACAACCTGATCACCGCCAAGACCCCGGTCAAGGTCGAGGACGAGTACATCGGCCGAGCCGGCAAGCGGGGCCAGGTCACGGTGGCCACGAACCGGGTCGGCCGGGGCGTCGACATCAAGCTCGGCGGCGACGTGGAGGCCCTCGCCCACCGGATCCTGGGGCGCGAGCACCCCGGCCTTTCCGCCCGGGACGGCGCCGCCTACCGAACCCGGCTCGACGAGGCCCGCGTCAAGGCCCGGACCCAGGTCGATGCGGAGCACGCCGCGCTCAACGAGGCCGGCGGCCTGCACGTCGTGCTCACCGAGTTCCCGGCGTCCTTGCGGATCGAGATGCAGGCACGGGGCCGGGCCGGGCGGCAGACCGACGAAGGCACCTCGACGCTGCACCGCTCGCTCGAGGACCCGATCCTGCAGCAGCCAGGGCGCGGCGAGTACGCCGCGACGACGCGCAGGGCCGAGGCCTTGGACGTCACGCTGGACGGCACCGCTGTGGACGCGCTGTTCAGCATGGCCCGTCACGAGGCCGAGCTCGTCGCCCGCCAGGAGCGGGGTGCGGGTGGTCCGGCCCGGGTCGCCACCGAGCGGTCCGGCTCGAGCCGCAACCGCCAGAGCGGCCCGCCGGCCCGCAGCGTGCTCGGCAAGCGCGCGGGGATCGACCTGGCGCTGCCCACCAACCCGGCCGGTATCGACCTGGCCCAGCTCGCCGCCGCCCGGCGTGGTGACGCAATCCCCGGGCTGACCGACCGGGAGAACGCGGCGCTGCAGATTCTTGCGCCGCGGGGTGTCGAGCACGCTCCTCAGTCGCGCAAGGCCGAGCGCACCGCTCGCGCCGTCGCGGCGCTCATCCCGGCTCGTTCCTTCCAGCCGTACCAGTACACCGCCGCCGACCTGGCGAACGCGACCGCGCAGTTCCAGGCGCTCGCCACTCAGGCGAACTCCTTCGAACGCGGCAACGAGCTGCGCGCGCGGCTGGGTATGGACCACGAGACGTTCGCCGCGACCGTGGCGGTGGCGACGCAGGTGCTGGCCGAGCGGCGGCAGGCCGGATCGGTGCAGGCGGTCCGGGCCGACCCGGCCGAGCGGCTGCGCCTGGCCGGCCTGAGCGACCGCCAGCTCCAGGCGTTCCTCGACTACGCCGCCGGCCTGCCGCGCGAGCAGATCGCCGAGCGGCTGGGCGTTCCGGTCGAGGGGCCCGCCGGTCTCGACTGGTTCCTACGCATGGACGAGGCGAACCCCGGCACGGTGCTCGACAAGCTGACCCGGGCGTCCCAGAACAACGCGCTGCTGGGCACCCGGGAGCCGGCCGGGCGGGACGTGCGGACCGAGGTGGCCGAGCGGGACCGGATCCTCGCCTCGGCGCCGGACGCGTCGTGGGAACAGGTCCGCGACGCGCTGAGGGCCGTCGAGTTCCACGGCGTGCACCCTGCCGAGCGGGCCGCGCTGTGGCAGCGGGCCGACCGCATCGAGGAGTTCGTCGACCGGCTGCCGAGCCGGCACCGCGAGCCCGTGTACCGAACGCTGCGGCAGGCCGGCGTCACCTCGCTCGCCCAGCTTGCCGCGCTGTCCGTCGACCGGCTCGCCGACCTCGGGATGCCGGCCGGGGCGACCCGTGCGGTGCGCGCGGCGCTCGCCGACGTCACCGTGCCGGTGCGCGTCGACACCCTGGACCGGGACGTGGCCGCCGAGCTGGCCCGCACCACCGACTGGACCCACGACGACCTGTTCGCGGCACTGCGTATCGCCGCCGGGCTGCCCCGGGACCCGGGCGCGACAGCGACCTTCGGCCGTATCGAGGAGCTGCGGACGATCACCGGGATCGACCGGCTCGCCGTGTCCGCCGACGTGCTGATCGCCCGAGCCCAGGCCGGGACGCTCACGGCTGCCGAGCGCGCGCTGCTGCCCGTCGGGGCGCTCGACCTGCTGGTCCGGGCGCGCGCAGGCGGGCTCACCGAGCGCGATCTGGCGACGCTCGTCGCGCACGGCTCCGGTGCGCTGCGGACGCCGGGGTCCGCGGGCCGGTTCGCCCAGCAGGTAGCGCTGCTCATGCTCGACGCGCACGTCCGGGCCACGCACGGCGATCCGCCTGTGGACCCGGCCGCCCCCGCTCCGCGCGGGTTCCCGGTTCGCATGTTCGCCGTCGCCGCGCCGATCGCCGGAGCTGCCGGCGGCGCGCTGGCCGTCCTCGGCGGAGCGTCCGCGCCGGGAGTCGCGGTGCTCACTGTCGCCGGCGCCGCGCTGGGTGGCGCAGCCGTCGCAGTGAGCCGCCTGGTCCGGAACCGCGGCCCGCCGGCCGTCGCGA
Source organism: Pseudonocardia yunnanensis (assembly GCF_039534065.1). Classification (NCBI taxonomy): domain Bacteria; kingdom Bacillati; phylum Actinomycetota; class Actinomycetes; order Pseudonocardiales; family Pseudonocardiaceae; genus Pseudonocardia; species Pseudonocardia yunnanensis. The sequence goes on from NZ_BAAAUS010000034.1 coordinate 34,623, forward strand.
ACGCCACTGAACCCACCGCCACCGGCTTGGCCGCGCGGCGGTGGATGGACCGAGTGGTCATCGGCGCACCGCTGCTGACGACCCTCGTCACTCGCGGCCGGGCGCTGGTCGCGCTGATCGGCGCGAGCGTGCTCGGTTCGCAGCTCCTGACGTTCGGGGTGCCTGGTGCGGGCCCGCTCACCGTCGGCGCTCTGGTGCTGGCCGGCGCGACGCTCGCGGCGATCACGGCCGCGGCGGTGCACCGGTTCCTGCGGCAGGGAGCCCCGAGGGGCCCGACCGTGCCGAACGGCCGCGCCCGCAGGGTCGGCGTGGGCGCGGCGACCGTCACGTTGCTCGGCGTGCTGGGTCTGTCCCTCATGGGCGGTCTGGCCCACCAGGCGGAGGCGGCAGAACGCGCCCCGAGCACGGTCGTCGCGGTGCAGGCGCCGGTGCAGCAGGTGAGGGTGCAGGCGGGCGACAACCTGACCCGCCTGGCGCGCGCTCTCGGTGTGTCGGTTCAGGCGCTGGTCGATGCGAACCCGGGCCGGTTCCCCACCACGGCGAGCCGAGACCGGATCGACGTCGGCGAGCGGTTGAGGGTCCCGGCGGGCTGGGACGGCGCCTACCGCGTGCAGACCGGTGACACCTTCAACGAGATCGCGGCGCGCCTGGGTATCGACCCGGACCGGCTGGCGCGCGCGCAGGGCGACCGGTTCCCGACGGTGAGCAGCCGCGACCAGATCGACGTGGGCGAGCGGTTCGTCACGCCGGGCAGGTCCGGTACTCCTGGCACACCGGGCACCCCCGAGCCCGGCGACTCCGGCCGGCCGGCCCAGACGCCGAAACCCGCACCCAGCCAGACGCCGACGCCGAGTGTGACGCCCACGCCCAGCACGACTCCCACGGCGACGCCGCCGGCGCCGCAGCCTGGGCCGGGTCTCCCGTGGTCGAGGTTGGGCGTCGGCGGACTGATCGCGCTCGGCGCCGTCGCCGCATTCTTCGGCATGCGGGCGGCCGTTCGCGGGGTGAACAAGCACTGGACATCGATCCGTGGCCTGCCGGCAGCCACGACGGCCCGCTGGCAGGCGAGTGGGGTGCGGGCCTGGCTGGGCCAGGTGCCGGACGGGCTGCGCGGTGCACGCGGCCGAACCGGCGACTTCCTGCGTGCCCGGTGGGACGCGGTGCGCGGTTGGCCGGCAGGGTTGACGGCGGCGTGGCAGGCGAGCCGGCCGAAGGCGTGGCTGGGGCAGGTGCCGGTGGGCCTGCGGAATGCGCGTGACTTCGTGGGGGCCCGGCGGGACGCGGCGACCGGTGCGGTCCGGGGCTGGCCCGCGGCACTGAAGGCCCACTGGGCGGCGAGCCGCCCGCGGGCCTGGGCGGCCTCTGTACCGGGCGGGCTGCGGGCGGCCCGAGACCGGGTCACCGGCGTCGTGAACGAGCGGCGGGAGGCGCTGGCGGCTGTCGGCCGGCGGCGGTCGGCGGGTCGGGTGCTGCGGTCGGTCGTCGCCGGGCTGGACGGGCCTGTCGCGACGGCCCGGACGGACCTGGCCGCAGCGCGCGGCGGGGTGGCCGCGGCCGACACCGAGCTGGCAGGGCTGCAGCGCACCGGTGTGGCCTGGCTCTACAGTGGATCGGACTCGACGCTCGCCGACCCGCGGGCGGCCGCTGCCCGTGACGGTGCGGTGGCGCGGGCGCTGGGGGTCGACCCGGCGGAGGTGCGGCTCTTCGCCGGTGACGCCGGCGGTCCGGCCCCGGCCGGGTTGGGTGAGCCGACGGGCACGTTCCAGGAGCGGCAGGACCGGCTGGTCGCCGCCCTGGCCGCGCTGGACGGGCGGCTGCGGGACGCGGCCGGGAACATCCGGCAGGCCGGCCGCACGCTGGTCGACCGCCAGGCGGAGCGGCAGGCGACGCTGGAGGCCGCGGTCCGCGCGGCGGCCCGGGGCGGGGTGCCGGTCGACCGGATCGCCGCGGCCACGGGGCTGGGCCGCGAGCAGGTGCAGGAGATCCTCGACAACACCCCGGGTGGGTCGGGTCCCTCGGCGTCCGGTGGTGGGCCGGGCTCCGGTGGCGGCGGGCCGCAGCCGGCCGCCGGTGGACCCGAGCGGCGGCCAACTCCGCCGGCCGGTTCCAGTGGTGTCGCGGAGTCGCGGGCGTCGGGGCCGCGCAGGATCGAACCGCGGCAGCAGCCGCGTGGCCCGCCGTGGTGGATGCGCTTCCCCTCCGACCGGACGACCGTGTGGACGGTCGTGCTGCTGACGGGCGGCCTGGTGGCGAGCCTCGCCGCCGTCCGCTACGGCGTGGCCGAGCCGGGCGTGCTGGCCGCAGGCATGGTCTGGTGGCCGGGTCAGCGCAAGGCTGCGAGGCAGCTGCGCGAGAAGGTCGCGGAGGCGAACGAGCCGCTCACCGGCGCGCTGGCAGCGGAGGACCTCCTGCGGGAGGCGGTCCGCCGGCACGAGCAGGGTCTCGGCGAGCGGCTGGGCTGGGTGCCTGCGGTCGCGGAGCGCCTGCGTGAGCTGGGCCGCACCGACGATGAGATCGCCGACGGGCTGGCGGACGCACTGGGCGTGAACCCGCAGCGGGTACGCGCGCGGCTGGCCGACCCCGCGCTGGCCGGGTCGGTGGCCCTGCCTGCGACGCTCGGCCAGGCTGTGGCCGATACCGGCGTCTCGGCCGACGAGCTGCTCGACGCCGCCCGCGCCGCGGTGACCGTGCGGTCCATGGCGCTGGGCCAGGCCCTGGTGCCGCTGGACGGCGCGGCCCAACAGGTGGCCGCGACGCGCGCGCAGCGCGACCAGCAGGTCCGGGAGGCGGCGGTGGCCGCCCGGAACGCGGGCGTGCGGACCGGGCCGGTGCGCCGTGCGACCGGCCTGTCGAAGCTCGACGTCAAGGGGCTGCCCGCCACGCCGCCCACGGTGCGCGATGCGCTGCGCGCGGTCTGGCAGCGGATCGCCGACGGTCTCCGGGCCGTCCGGGACGCCCTGCGTACGGCGCGGGACACCGTGGCCGGCGCCATTGGCACGGCGCGGCAGTGGGTGGTGAACCGGTGGCAGGCCGTTCGCGGCGCCGTCGGCACCGCGCGGCAGTCGGTCGTCGAGCGGTGGCGGGCCGCGAAGGCGCTGCGCGCGCAGGTCCGCGCGGTGGCGCGGCTGCGTGCCGCGGTCGGGAGCGCTGCGCGGCTGATGGGCCGCGAGCAGCGGGCCGCGGCGCGGCGGGTGACCGACGAGCAGCTCGGCTGGGTCGGGTGGCTGTCGGTGGTGAACTCGGCCGCACCGGCGGGCGCGCGGTTGTCCGGCGAACAGCTGGACCAGCGGGTCGGGGAGGCGTTGGGGCTGCCCGAGAACACCGCGCGCCGGTTGATGGCTCGGGCGGCCCGGCTCGACCCGACCCAGACGATGCCGCCGGGTGGCATTCCTGCCGCGGGTCTGACGTTCGGGCAGGCCGTCACCGCGGTGCGGGCGACGTTCGCCCAGGCGTTCCCCGGCCTGGCCGCTGCGGTGGCCGCGCACGGGGCCGCCGCGCAGGCGCTGGCCGCCGGGCGGGCGGAGGCGACGCGGATCACGGCGGACGCGGGCGTGGCGGCGGCGCGGGCGGCCGGCCGACTGGACCGGGCCGCGCGGGGCCGGGGCCTGGCCGGGTACCGCCTGCGGCTCAAGGCTCGGGCGGGTCTGGATGTCCCGGTCGCCGAGCGGAACCGGACGGTTCTGGCCCGGATGGCCGGGTTCGGCGTCGGTGTGGGTGTGGGGCTGTTCGGAGGTGCGCAGCTGGGGTTTGTCGGGGCGGGCGTCGTGACCGGCCCGATCGGAGCGGTCGTGGCCGCGGCGGGGCTGGTCGCGGCGGCGCGGGCGGTGTGGACGCCGCGGCAGACCCGCGGTCCGCCGTGGGGCGCGATCGCCCGTGGGCTGCGCGCTCAGGGCGTGCGGATCGGGATCTGGTCGGCCGTTGGCCTCGCGGCCGGGCTCGGCGGCCCGGTGGTGGTGGGCCCGCTGCTCCAGCTCTGGACGACGACCGTGTGGCCGTGGTTGACGCGGCCGGGTCTGCGTGGGCTCAAGGCGGTGATGGTGCCGCTGGTCTCGGCCGGGCTGGTCTACCGGTACGTGCTGCGGCGGCAGCACGCCAACCAGGAGTCGGGCATGCAGACCCGCCCGCGGCGGGCGGCTGTGCTCTCGGCCGGGTTCGCCTACTTCTTCGCGGCCGGGCTCGGGCTGCTGCGCGTGCTCTATCCCACGTCGCCCGTATGGCTGGTTCCGGGGATCGTGGCCATCGGGGCCGGGATCGCCGGTGCGGCTGCGCAGCAGAAGGACCTCGCGCGCACCAGGACGAACAAGGCGTTCGTGTCCGGACTGCTGTCGGCCGGGGTGGCCTTGGTGATCAGCACGCTGGCCGGCGGAGTGGCCCCGGCCGCGGTGCGTGATCTGGCCAACGCGGTGGTGGTGGCCGTGATCGTCTACGCGATGCCGACGGTGATTGCGGAGTACGTCAACGTCTGGGTCGGGCGGATCATGGCCCCGTACTCGAAGCGCAAGGCGAAGCAGGAGCAGAAGCACGCCGCCGACCCGAACGCGAAGGACAGGGCGAAGCGGCAGCGCAACCGGCTCATCGCCTGGCTGGACTACAAGAACTTCTCCCCGGTCGACACGCGGCTGCTGTGGCGCAAGTCGGTCGACCCGGTCCTGGCCGGGCTGGCCTCGCTCGCGATCAACCTGGCCTGGGTGGCCCGGCCCTGGGTGGAGGCGAACGACTCGCTGACTGCGATGCTGACCCGGTTCGGGGTCGCGGCCGTGTCGGTGTGGCTGATCGGGAGGCTGCTCCGTGACCCCGACGAGCACCGCAACGGCTACTACGGCTACCGGGGTCAGCGCGCGCTGCGGTCCCCGGCCCGCCCGTCCCGGTGGTTCTGGATCGGCGACCGGCTGCACCGCCGGGTCATGGATTATCGCAAGGACCTGGACGCACTGCTCGATCAGTTCGAGCTGAAGGGCCGCCTGAACCAGAACCTCGCGGAGCAGGTTGCGGCGCGGCTGTGGGCGCGGATGTCGGCGGAGATCCGCGAACCGCTGGGTGAGTGGGAGCCGCTGCCCCAGGAGATCGACCTGCCCCTGGCCCGTGAGCGGGCGGCGGCCAGGGACCGGCGGGCCGACCACGTGGGGACGATCAAGCTGGTCGTTCCGGTGCTGGCCGCCGATCCCGACGCGCTGACCCGGGTCGCGAAGCACCTGCGCGATGTCGGCAAGACCACCGACGCCGAGGTCGTGGAGTTCCAGCGCATGCTCAGCCTGGCGCTGTGGGCGAAGGCGGATCCGGCGCCGGAGCACGCGGCGGCGAGCCGGGTCTGGACGGATCGGTTGGCCAAGGCGCTCAAGGAGCGCAACACGCTGCGCAAGGAGTACCTGGAGGGCCCGCGACGCGCGCTGCTGGAGGAGATCAAGCAGTACCACCTGGAGAAGAAGGAGCTCAGACACCCGAACCTGCGGCGGGCGCGGGCTGCGTTGCGCTCGCTGGAGTTCGAGGTGGAGGGCATGAGCAAGCCTCGCAGCGAGCCGCTGGAGGCGGTTGCCCAGCTCGCTGAACAGCGCGCCCGCAGCGCGGCTGATGTCGCGGCTGAGGAGGAGCGGGCGCTTGCGGCCGGTCAGCGTGGTGCTACCCAGCAGCGCGTTCAGGAGCAGCGGCAGCTGGCTGCTGCCATGAAGCTGTTGCAGGCCGCGGGCCTTCTCAGCATCGAGGTGGAGCTGAGCGCCATCCAGCGGGAGTGGAACCAGCGGCGTTGGGCCGATGCGATAGCCACCGCCACTCGGACTGCTCCGAACGCTGCGCCGGCTACCCTGCTGCAGCGGCTGCTGGTGATCGCCGGCCGCAAGGGTCCGGTCACCGCTGAGCGGTTGGCCGCGCAGTACGGCGGCACCGGCTGGGACACGGCGTTGGCTGCGCTGGCCGAGCTGGGTGCGCTGAGCGGTGACGCGGCGGGTGGCTACCGTGCCGAGAAGAAGCTGGCTGAGTTGTGGCGGGCGGCCGGCCCGCGGTTGCGCCACGCGGTGCGCGCCAACCCCGAGGTGCTGCCCGGTGGTGCGGAGCTGGCCGCGCTCACCGTCGGGCAGCTTCCGTCGGGCGGGGACACCCAGGCCGAGAAGAAGGCCAAGGCGAAGGCAAAGGACGCCTACGCCGCGCTGCGCGAGGTTCTGCGCAACGGGGACCTGGCGTTCCGGCATTGGCGCGACGGGTGGATCGACGACGCCGGCATCACGTGGCGGCGCCTGACGGGGCTGGGTTACCAGCTGCGGCACTCCGCCGGTCGTCGGGATTGGCCGTTGCCCGCCGACCACCCCGCGGCCCCGGTCCGCTTCGCCGCCGGCGTTCGTGACCTGGTGGTGGCGCGTTGGCGGCACGCGGTGGTCCCGGGTGTGGAGCGCCGCCGGTTGCTGGTGCTGCTTCGGGCGGCCGACCGTGCCGACCGGCTCTACTACCGGGCTCTGCGCGCCGGCGAGCTGCTTGCCGCCCAGCGCGTGGATGGTCGGCTGCCGGACGAGGCGGCCGAGTTCCTGCACACCGCCCGCGCCGTGCAGGTCGAGGCGCACGCCGCGCTTGCCGTGGCCCGCGAGAACGCCGCCGCCCGGCTCACCGAGGTCGGGGCGTACCTGCACCAGATCGACCGCACGCTGAGCGCCGCCATCGCTGCCCGGCAATACGCCCCGGGTGCGGACCGGTTCCCGCCGACCGCCGAGTACTGGCTGCGCGAGATCACCAAGGAACTCGACGGCTTCCGTGGGCAGCTCGAACGGCTGTCCGGTTCCGCGCGCGACGAGGTGCTGGCCAAGGCCAGGCTGGCCCTGGCGCGCTACGCCATCGACCGCGAGTACGCGTGGCGCAGAAAGCTCTACCGCACCATCGGCGGCTGGAACGTCATGGAGGACGCGCGGGTGGCGGCCAAGAACCTGCGTGCCCAGCACCAGGACGTGTTCGCCACCGTCACCCTGCCCGACCCTGCGTTCTCCCCGGTCATCCCGCACCACGAGCGGCTCGAGCACCCCTACGGCGACGAGGTCCGTGGCGGTCACATGCTGGCCGCGGCCACCCGACGTGGCCGGGGCAACCCCACCAACCAGGACGCGGCCACCCTCGTCACGCTGCCGGGCGGTGACCGGGTCGCCGCCGTGGTCGACGGCGTGTTCAGCTACCCCAACTCGAGTCTGGCCGCCAACCGCTTCGCCACCGCTTTCCACAACGAGATCACCCGCCCTGGCGGGCTCGGCCGCACCCCCACACAAGCCCTGCGCGACGCGCACGACGCCGGCATCGCCGCGCTCGTGCAGCACTACACCCCGCAGACCGGGCACGGGGCCGTCGCCTACGCGGCCGCCTACTACAGCACCGACGGCACGATCACGATCATCCACGTCGGCACCGCCCGCGCCTACTACCTCAAGCGGGACGCCGCCACGCCGCGCGGCGCGCGGATGACCACCGACGACAGCCGGGGCGGATCCCTCGCCGAGGGCGGGATCATGACCCGCTGGGCGGCCGGCGACTACCGGCCCGAACCCACCATCACGACGTTCCGGCCCGACATGCCGGGGCTGCTGGTACTCGCGACCGACGGCCTCTGGCGGTACATGCCCGAGCCGGAGGACCTCGCCAAGAAGCTCGACGCCGCCGCCTTCACCGACGCCAAAACGGTCGTCACCCGGCTCGTCGACGGTGCCGTCGCCGGCCTCGACAACCCGAAGGGCGTCGCCGGCGTCATCGCCGCCGGCGGCCTCGACGACCTCACGGTCGCAGCGCTGCCGAGCCTGACCGTCCCCCTCGGGCCTGCGGGCCCGGCCACCGCAGGCCCGAACGGACCGGTCGCCACCTCGCACTGGAGCGACGCGGACACGTTGTTCATCGAGGCGGTGCTGGCGAAGCTGGCCCCGCATCTGACGTCGCCGCGCGCGCTGGGTGTGCGGCTGCCGCGCGGCCCGCTGCGCACCGCACCGATCCTCGGCCTGGACGTCGAGGCGTTGCGGCGGGTACTGCCGGCGCTTCTTACCGGCGACGAGTTCGCCCGGCTGGACGAGGTGCTGTCCCGGCTCGTGGCGTTCGGCTGGCACGGCCCGGCGGGCTCGGGCGCCGAGCGGGGCGCGATCGTGATGACCAAGGCGCGGCTGGACGAAATCGCTGGTCATCTGGCCGAAGGCCAGCTCACCAGGACCTGGTGGCGGGAACTGCTGGCGCACGAGATGGCGTTCCACATCAGCGGCCGCACGCGGCTGCGCGGACTCGGCCACGCCGATCACACCGACCATCTCGCCGCCGCACTGCTCGACGCGCGCGGCCTGGCGGGGGTCGGCGCCACGGGCACCACCGAGTCCCGTCCCGCGGCGCCGCGGACCCGCGAGCACTCCGCGCAACCGCGTGCCCCGCCGTCAGGTCTTCCCCTGCGTGGTCTGCGCGCCACCCGCACCACGACGGTGCCTCATGTCCTGCGCTCGATCACCGTCGGTGCCGGGGCGGCCCTGATGCTGTTGGTCGGCCCGCTGGGTGGGGCCGCGGCAGCGGCGTCGACGGTGGCGGCCAAGCCGGTCGCGGGGTGGGCCCCGGTGCTCGCGGTCACCGTCGGCGCGGCCGTCGCCGCTGTCGGGGTGGCGGCGGTGGTGCGGGCGATCCGCGCCGTGCGCGAGGACACGAGACGAGGCGGCGGGCGCTTCGAGCTCCGCCCGCGGGCGGTCGTGGCGGTTACCGCCGCGTGGCTGGCACTGGAAGTGCTGGTCACCAACGTCCCTGAGCTGCGTGGCCACCTCCCGGAGCCGTTCGATCTCTTCTCGCACGCCAAGAACCTCAAGGGCGGAGCGTTCGTCGCGGTGGCAGCGGTCTACGCCAGGCGGGCCGTGGAGATCGCCCGGTCGGGCAGCGGCTATCTGACCCGCGAACAGCTGCGCTCGTTCCATCGCCGGTGGATCCCGGCCGTGTTTGCGGCCGCCACCGCGGTCAACGCCGTCACGGAGACCCGGTGGGGACTGGCGGTTCTCGGCCACCGGATCTTCCCGGAGACGACGCCCGACGTCCTCGACCTGCTCTACAGCGTGGGTTTCGCCGGCCTGGCGGCCGCGCTGGTGTGGCACCCGTCCACGACACCGGTGAGCCGGTGGACCCCGAGGCCGCAACCCGAGGTCGGCAAGGAGGTGCTCGGGCCGGCGATCGGTCACGCCGAGGCCGAACTGAAGAAGGTCATCCGGGCGATGCCGATGTCCGGTCGCGACCGCCGGGCGGCGCGCCGCGCCATGGTGCAGGCCACGGCCCAGTACTGGGGTGGGCGGGGTCTGACGCTGAGGAACGTCCACGTGCCCTATGGCGTGCGGAACCTGGTCCGGAGTCTCGCCGTGGCGGCCGATGCGGCCGGTCGGCCGCTGCCCGAGCCCGAGTTGATCGAGCTGGCCACCCGGCTGTTGCACTGGTCCACCGCCACCGCCCCCTACCGGTCCCGGCACACCGAGGACGTCCGCCGGCCTGCGGTCGACGTCGGCGCACCCGTGCGGGACGCGGTGACCGTCGCGTTCGCCAGGCTGCTGCCCGAGCCGTTGCGCGAGAGCCTCGAGCTGGACCGGCTGCACCTGCACGAGGTCCGGGTGAACCTGCTTCGCCTGGACGACCGGCTCTACGACGAGCTCGTCGAACGCGCCCGCCGGAACGCCATCGCTCCCGATTCCGGCCACGGCGATGGGTGGGTCGCGGTGGGTGGGCTGGACGAGCGGGTGCGCCGTGAGGTGATCGCTCGGTTGCCGGCCGCGTTGCGGGGTGGGCGTCCGCTGTCGGGGGAAGAGTTCCCGAACCTGGCGCGGGGCCCGCCGCAGGGCGTGGGGTTGGTGCGGATCGTCGAGGACGACCTCGGTGACGGCTCACTGATCGCGTTCGGCTGGCGCCACCGCGAGCACGCCCCCCATGGCGTGATCGTCGTCCCGGCGCGGGTGGCGCGCAGCGTCGAGGAGCTGATCGGGGCCGATCCGGCGTTCGCCGACTGGTGGGCGCGGCTGCTGCTCCATGAGCTCGAGTTCCCCATCGACGGCGATGAGCACATCGGCCATCGCCACGACAGCCACGCTGCTGATCTCGCCGCGGAGTACGTCGACGCGCGGAGCTTCGTGGCGGCTGTCGGCGGAATGTCGAGGGCGACGCGGCATGTCGTCGAGGCACAGCTGCCGGTGCTCGCGGAGCGGGGACACCTCCGGCCGCTGGCGGAGGTGAACCCGCTGTGGCCGTTCGGGGCGACCCGGCGGCCGGTGCTGGTGCTGGACGTCGACTCCGCGGGGGCGTTGCTCGACGGGCTCGGTGACGCCCTCGGCCGATTGGTGGTCTTCGGTTGGCGGGCTCGCGGGGCGCTCGTGGTCACCCAAGGGATGCTCGACGAGATCGAGGATCATCTGGCTGCTGGTCGCTTGGCGGAGGACTTCTGGCCAGGACTTGACGGCGCGGCCCGCCCGGAGGCGGCCGAGCGGCTGGTGGAGCGGTTGGAGTTCGCTCGCGGGTTCGGCACCGACCTGTCCGCTGCGGGCGAGGTGGGCTTCACCGCGGCCCGGGCTGCTGACGGGCAGCCGGTGTGGCGGTTGGACACGACGTTCGGCACGGTGGTGATCACCGGCGAGCAGCTGAGCCGGGACGGGAACGTGGTGCTGTCCCCGGCCGCGAACGCGGTGGCCGCGCTGGTGGCGAGCGCGCGGTGGTGGCTGCCTGCGGCGCTACCTCAAAGCGATCGGCCGGCGCGGTTGCTGGAGATGGTGGCCACCGCCACCCGGTCGGCACCGATCGCGCTGCAGGAGTCCGGTGGGTTGCGGGTGGCCCGGGTGAGGTTCGACGAACCGGTCGCGGTGCTGCAGTGGCAGGGCGGCGTGCGGACCAGAGACGTCGAGCTGGTCACCTGGCAGGCGGACGCCGGCCGGCATCTGCTGGTCGGGTTCTACCCGGTCGCCCAGGACAGCCCGGCCGGCTTGGTGGACCCGAATGTGCTCGCCGCGTCCCGGCGCGGCGTGGTCGCCATCCGCGACGCGAACGGCGACATCGTCGGCACCGGCTGGGTGGTCGAAGCGGCCACGGAGTCCAGCCCGGCCAGGCTGCGCACCGCCTACCACGTCGGCGAGCTCATCAGCGCGGGTTACACGGTCGACCGGCTTGCCGGCGGCCGGTCGGCCATCGCCGAGGTCCGCAGCGTGCCGTTGGCCGGTTACGGTGATCTCGCCGAGCTGGCGACGGCGGCTCAGAGCTACCTCGATCTCGGTCCGAGCAGCACTCGGCTGCCGACCCTCGACGTCGCGGAGTTCACGGTGTGGGGGCTGGATCGCCCGGCCGTGCCGGTGCGGGCGAGCCCGGTAGCACCGGGGGAGTTGCTGACGTTCATCGGTTTCCCCCGCGGCATCGGTCTGGTCAGCCGAGGCCCGGTCGCGTCGGCGCGGCGGGGGCTGCTCGAGACGATCGCGATGCTCGGTGGCGGCGCGTCCGGCGGGCCGGGGTTCGACGCCCATGGCCGGGTCGTCATGACCATCGTCGCCGAGCGAGCAGGCCGGGTGCACGGGGTCGGGCCGGAGCTGACCGTCCGGTTCGGTGAGCGGGTCTGGAGCGAGGCTGGCCGTGCGGTGCCGCCGGAGTGGCGGCGACAGCACTTCGGCAGGCCCACCCCGTCCCCGGCGGTGGTGGCGCGCGCCCTGGAGGAGAGCCTGGCCGACGTGGAGGGCTTGATCGACGAGCTCTCCGGCGAGCTGCGCTCCAGGGTGTGGGCGGTGCTGGACACCCTCGGCGGTGATCTGACCCAGTTCCTGGATCACGTGTTCGAGTTGTTGGCCGAGGCTCCGCGGACCGCCCAGATCACCGCATTCGCCGAACGCGCCGATGCGGCCCGGGCCGAGCTCGAACGGCTGCACGCCACGGCGGAGGCCGACCGGGCCGCGGCCCTTGACCAGCTCGCCGCCGAGCTGCGCGCGTTGATCGCGGCCGGCGACCAGGACTCGATCCCGTTCGGTGCCGCGCTGGGCGCCCTGGGTATCGGACCGACACTGGTCAACGACGCCGTCGAGGGCGCCGGGGATCTGGAGCTGATCACCGAGGGGTCCGGGCAGCGGATCGTCAGCCGCGGTGGCGGCGGGCCGGTCGCGGCAGGCGGGATGGACGGCCGGGTTCGCGGTGAGGTGATCGCGCGGTTGCCGGCCGCGCTGTGGGATGCCCGTCCACTGTCGGGGGAGGAGTTCCCGAACCTGGCCCGCGGCCCGCCGCAGGGTGCGGCTCTGGTGCGGATCACCGAGGACGACCTCGGTGACGGTGGTTCGCTGATCGCGTTCGGCTGGCGTCACCGCGAGCACGCCCCCGAGGGCGTGATCGTCGTCCCGGTCCGGGTGGCGCGGATCGTCGAACAGCTGATCGCGGCCGACCCGGCGTTCGCCGACTGGTGGGCTCGGCTGCTGGGCCACGAGCTGGGCTTCCACATCGATGGTGATGAGCACACCGGGCATCGCCACGACGCCCACGCAGCTGCGCTGGCTGCCGAGTACGACGTAGCGCGCTTGCCGATCCGCACGATGACCGGCGGGCCCTCACTGATCTCGCACGGCAGCCTCGGCGCAGACGACCACGTGACGGTCGAACATCGCATCGCCGGTCTGCCGGTGGTCGAGGAGCTCGCGGCCGGAGACCCGGATCTTGTGCGGATCAGCGGCTTCACCGGCAACTACTTCTCGCAGAACCCGGCGAACGGCCTGCGAGCGCTGGACGGGCTGATCGAGGCCACCCACGCCTCGGGCATCCGTGGCGGTCTGGTGGTCTGGACCTCGGGCGACGGCTGGCTCTACACCGACACCCGGGTACTGGCCGCCCTGCGCGCCGACGTGCTGGACCTCGACGCCCGGCGTGCCCTGTTCGACCACGAGTTGTTGCACGCCGCGATGCCCGGCCTGGCGGAATCGCAGATCCATGCCGCCTCGCCCTTGCCCGACCTGACTCCGCTGAGCCACCTGTACGGCGACTCCGCCGACTTCCCGGTACCGGCCTTCACGCCGGTAGGCGACGCGTTCGGGCGGCCGGCGTGGCTGGCGCCGGAACTCGAGGTGGCGCCGGGCATCCTGTCGCGGGTCGTTCGGATCGTGATCCACGGCTCGGACGGGTACGAGCACGTCGGCTCGGGGCTGCTCTGGTCCTCTGACGGCCGCACCGGTGTCGTGCTGACGAACCGGCATGTCGTCGCGGACGCGGAGCAGCTGTGGGTCGAGCTCTCCACGCCCGCCGGAGTGCGGTCCGCACCCGGCAGCGTGGCGCCCCGTCCGTCGGCCGACACGATCGCGGCCCACCTGCGGGCGAGCAGCGCGGCAGGCGGCCTGACCGACCCGGAGTTGGTGCAGGCGGCCGACGAGCTGGACCTGGCGATCGTCCACATTGCTGAGTCCCGTCGGCTCACGGCACCGGACCTCGACCGTGACGGCCGGGACGCACGAGTGACGTTGATCGGTTTCCCGAGGCGGCAGCTTCCCGTCCGCTCGTCCGCCGGTGGTGTCGACAACCTCCGCACCGAGGCTGGGCACCTGGTGATCGGCGCAGGTCTGACGGCCAAGCCGCCTGCCGTACCGATGAGACCCGCTCGCAAGCTCGATCTGTTCTTCGTCGGGCCGTGGGCAGGCCCCGGCAACTCGGGTGGTCCGCTGATCACCCGCACACAGGACGACGAGGGTGTCCTCGTCGAACGGGTGGCCGGGCTCTACCACGCTCGAATCCGCCACAAGCGGATCCGGACACCGATCCAGGCCGCGGTGGGCGCCGGCGCGATCGAGGCATTCCTGCGCGCAGCCGGTGTTCCCGCCGCCGGTCAGGGCGGCGGGGCGGTGGCGCGACACCCGTTGACCGATTCCCAACGGGAGCAGGTGGTCGAGGCGTTGCGGGCGTCCGACGAACAGATGACGCCCCTGGAGGAGCTGACCTCGGCCATGCCTCGTGCTCCGCCCGGCGTGTCGGTTCAGGTCCGGGACGGAGAGCTGCCGGCACCGGGTGTGGTCGCGTTCAGCTGGGCCGAACGCGGTGTCGTGGTGATCACCCGGTCGACGGCTGCGGCGATCGCGGCGCGGTACGCGGTGGACCCGGACGGCGTGCAGCGGTGGTGGGAGCGGCTGCTGACCCACGAGGTCGAGTTCCACCTCGGTCAGCACCCCGAACACACCGGGCCGCGGCACGACGCGGACGCCGCCCCGATCGCCGCCGAATGGTTCGCCCGGCCGGTCACGGCTCGGCGCCCTTCGGCAGGGTTGCGCAAGCCGCACGGCAGCGAGATCGACGCGTGGTTCAACGGTTCGCTGTTGACCGGCGACGAGATGACCATGGTCGCCCGCCGGGAGCTGGCCGATCGGTTGGAGCGGCGGCTGAACCGGACCACGCCACCGGCGTCGGCTGTGGAGCAGGCCGGACTACTGCGCGAGATGGTGCAGGCGACCCTGCGCTTGTTGCGCGGAGAGCCGCTGGGTGAGCGCTGGCGCGAGGTCGCGCCGACGCGGCTGCACTCGTTGGCCGACACGCCTTCCGGGAGGCTGGTCGACACGATCTTCGGGTCGGCCGCCGACGCCGGACATGCCGAGCGTGACGGGGTGCGTGAGGTCTTCGCGCGTGACGAGGTGGGGCTGCTGCACGAGGTCGTCAAGGCCGCGCTCGCCCCGGCCGCCGGGTTCCGGCCGGCACGGGCGCACGTGCTCGCAGTGCTGGCCGAGCGGCTGGTGGACGGTCCGGACCATCGAGGTGAACGGTGGAGGGCCCGGCCCGGCTGGCTGACCGCCCGCGCCAAGGCCGAGCTGAGCGAGCTGGCGGTGCGCAACCCGCCGGCGCGGGTGTTGCTGGTGTGGAGGTACGAGCAGGTCCGTGCCGAGATCAGCAGTCGGTTCGCGGAGCTGCCGGAGTGGCGCGAGCTGGCACTGCGCTACGCCGCGGAGTTCCACACGGCCGCCATCGAGGAAGCGCGGCTTCCCGAGCTGTCCGAACCCGACCTGCGCTCGGAGTACGACAGTGCGCTGACCGGGCTGCAGCAGTTGGTCGCCGGGGACAAGAGCCTGACCTGGAGACAGCGTCGCTCGCTGTCCCAGGCGCTTCGGAAGGCCGAACGCGAAGCAGGCGGTCCGCGCCGGTGGGAGATCGAGGTCGATCTGCGTTCTCTGCGGGTCATCACCGAGCGGGCCGGGGTCTGGCCCACCGACCCCGAGCTCGTATACCTGGCGGTCCGCAACGTCACCTGGGGCCTGCACACCGACTCCCTGCAGCTGGCGGCGGTCCGCTGGCAGGCCACCAAGGTGCTGATCGGCACCGCGTCGCCCGAGATGAGTCTCTTGTTGCGCCCGGAACGGCAGTACAGCGATTCGACGCGGCTGATCCGCTTCGCGATACCTGCCGACCTCCGGTTGCCTGCGCAGGCCCTGCCCCCGGCCACCGGGCCGAACACCCACCGGGACGGCGCGATTGCCGTGACGTTGCACGAAGCCGAGCCCACCGCGCTGGACGAGAGGGAGCTGGTGGCGGCTGAGCAGGCGGTGCGGGAGTTGCACCGCGAGCGCCCGGGTGCCCCGTTGAGCCCTGGCGATCGTGACTACCGGCGGGCGGACCCGCGCGGTCGCTGGGCTGCACACGGGGTGCGCGTGTATGTGCTGCCCGGGCTGCGGCGCCGGTTCGACCAGCTGATCCGCGCTCCGGGTGCCCGTGAGCTGGCGCTGTTGTATTTCGTCACCCGGGACCGGGACGGGGTTCGCGCGGTGTTCGTCGACCCCGCCACCCTGGCCGCCGCGCGCCGACTGTCCCGCTCGGACCGTGGATTGATCGCGGAGCGGGAGTTGGTTCGTATCGTGAGCCCGGAGCTGCCCGAGGCGGCGGTGCAGGCGATGCCGTTGCCCGCGCGGCGCGAGCTGCTGCGGCTGACGGCCCGTCCTTACCGTCCCGGCGTCGTCGAACCCGGCGCGGTGGCGGGTCCGTCCGGAGAGCTGGGCGCGTTGATCGTGGAGTACCTGGCCACCCAGCCACGCTGGAGCGGCCGCCTGTTCGAGATGGTCGACCGGCTGGGGGTGGACGCGGAGGCCCTGACGGCCGCCATAGCGGCCCACCCGCACCTGGTCCCATGGACGTCGGTGCTCGCCGCCCCGGCCGAGGCCGGGTTCCGTCCGGCACTTCGCGACGGCCGCCCGGTGATCAGCCTGACGCGGGCCACTGCGGGTGGCGACCCCGAGCTGTTCATCATGGGGCTGCATATCGGGCCGAGCCGGGACTCGGGTCTCGACCCGCTGGGGCACGCCGTGCGGCGCCTGCCCGACCTGCGGCGGCTGCACCGCGACCAAGAGCCTGCGGTATGGCGGGAGATCCCGACGTTCCAGCTGATCGCCACGGCCTGGCACGCATCCGGCGCCCCCGTCCACGACATCGGCGACCTGCGGGTCTACCGCGGTGACGTGGCCGGACACGGGCTGACGCTGGTGACCTCGCACGGCGAGTTGGTCAACTACTACCCCAGCGGGATGGCCACTACGACCCAGCCGGCGCCGCACCGTATCGCCGAGGCGCTCGCCTCGGTGGTGCGTGTCACCGGCCAGGTTCGCGACACCGAGCTGGACGCCGTGGCCAGCGGCGTGGTGGTCGCCCCGGAAACCGTGTTGTCCGTGGCGCACACCGTGTTCGACGTGGACCCGGCCACGTTGCGCGTGGACGGGCTGGCCGTCAGCGCAGTCGCGACGTTGCGGGCGAGCGAGTTCGGTGTGCACGCCGAGCTTGCCCAGCAGTCGCTGGCCCACACCCTGCAGGCGGGTGTTCCGGTGCAGGATGGGCTGGTCGATCTGTCGGTGCTCACGGTGCCCGGTCTCGGGCGCCCGGCCGCCCGGCTGCGCGACACCCCGGTTGCGGCGGGCACCCCACTGACGACCGCCGGCTACCCGGGTGGTCGGTGGATGCTCAACCACGGTCCGGTCACCGAGAACGACGTGCACCTGACCGCGGCGATGGCAGGGCCTCCCGGGCTGTCCGGCGGCCCGGTCCTGGACCCCGACGGCGCGGTGGCCGGTATCCAGAGCTATGGCAGCGCCTCCGGCCCTGCCCACTTCCTCAGCCCCGAACTCATCGCCGCGTTCCTCGCCGGCATTCCGGATGCGGGCCGGGGCGGCGGCGCGGTGGCCGAGCACCCGCTGACCGACGAGGCGCGGGAGCGCGTGGTCGAGGCGTTGCGGGCGTCCGAGGACCGGATGACGCCGCTGGACGAGCTGACCCTCGCGATGCCTCGCGCTCCGCCCGGGATGTCGGTCGGGGTCCAGGTCCGCGACGGCGAGTTCCCGGTGGCGGGCGTGGTCGCGTTCGGCTGGGCAGAGCGCGGTGTCGTGGTGATCACCCGTTCCGTGGCGGAGCAGATCGCGGCGCGCTACGCGCTGGACCCCGACAGCGTGCAGCGGTGGTGGGAACGGCTGCTGACCCACGAGGTCGAGTTCCACCTCGGTGAGCACCCCGAGCACGCCGGGGCCCGGCACGACGCGGACGCCGCCCCGATCGCCGCGGAATGGCTCGGCTGGACGGACACGCTGCGGTCCGGCGCGGGCTTGCGCAAGCCGCACGGCAGCGAGCTGGAGGCGTGGTGGCACGGCGCGCTGTTGACCGGTGATGAGATGTCCATGGTCGCCCGTGGGGAGCTGGCCGAGCGGTTGGAGCGTCGGCTGAGCGAGACCTCGGCGCCGGCGTCGGCGTCCGAGCAGGCCGCGCTGCTCGGGGAGATGGTGCGGGCGACGATCGGGTTGTTGCGTGGGCGGCCGCTGGGGCAGCGGTGGCGCGAGGTCGGGCCGGTGCGGTTGCACTGGCTGGCCGATGTGGCCGCCGGGTTGTCGGTCGACCCGGTTTTCGGGCTGGCCGCTGATGCCGGGCACGCCGAGCGTGACGGGGTGCGTGAGGTCTTCGCGAGCGACGAGGTCGGGCTGCTGCACGAGGTCGTGAAGTCGGCGCTGGCCCCGGCCCTCGGGTTCGATCCGGCGCAGGCGCATGTGCTCGCGGTGCTGGCCGAGCGGATGGTGGACGGCCCGGATCATCCGGGTGAGGCGTGGAAGGACCGGCCCGGTTGGCTGAGCGCCCGTGCCCGCAGCGAGCTGCGTGAGCTGGCGGTGCACAACCCGTCCGCGCGGGTGATTCTGGGGTGGGACTACCAGCGCGTTCAGGCCGAGATCATCGCGCGGTTCGCCGAGCTGCCGGCGTGGCGGGAGCTGGCGCTGCGTTACGCCGCGGAGTTCCACACCGCTGCCATCGACGAGGCGCGGCTTCCCGAGTTGCCCGAGCCGGACCTGCGCGCGGAGTTCGACAACGCGTTGGCCGGGCTGCACCAACTGCTCGCGGGTGAGAAGGGGGTGACCGAGGACGAGCGTCGGTCGCTGTCGCAGGCGTTGCGCCGGGCCGAACGCGATGCGGGCGGCCCGCGCCGCTGGGAGATCGAGGTCGAGCTGCGCTATCTGCGGGCCGCCACTGAGCGGGCCGGGGTGTGGCCGACCGACACCGAGCTGATCTACCTCACGGTCCGCAACGTCACCTGGGGCCGCCATACCGAGTCGCCGGAGCTGGCGCGGGTCCGCGAGCTGGCCACCGCCGCCGTGGTCGGCACCGCGTCGCCCGAGCTGAGCGCGTTGTTGCGGGCGGAGACGCCTTACGGCGGTGCGCAGCGGCTGGTTCGCGTCGAGGTGCCCTCCGACCGACAGCCGCCTGCGCCGACCGTGCGCGCTGAACCGGCGGCGCCGGGTGTGGGGTGGGTGGCCTTCCGGGCACTGCGCCCGCACCTGTTCGCCGCCGCCCGCATCCCGCTCGGTTCACCGCTGGCGACCGACCGGCAGGCCGAGTTGCCCAACACCGGCGAGCTGAACGAGCCCACTCGTGACGAGTGGGCCGAGCAGTTGGGCAGGGAGGTGTCCGCACCGGCCGGGTTCGACCAGCAGTACGCGACGCTGCGCGGCTATGTCGAGCACACCGTCGCGCTGCTGCGCGGCCGGCCGCTACCGACCGAGCAGCCGGTCCCGACGGTGTGGTTCCGTCTGCTGCAAGCCCCGATCCTCGACCCGGCGGGGCGGGAGGTGGACGCGCTCGCTCGCACCGAGGCGGAGGCGCTGGTGGTCTACGCCGGTGACCCGTTCGGGGCGTTGCACGTGCTCACCGAGGCGCTGTTCGCCGGCTGGGACGGCTTCGCCGGCGAGCAGCGCTGGTTGATCGCCGAGCTGGCCGAACGCGCGGCCGGCCCACCGGCAAGCAGCTATTTCCTGGAGCGACACATCGCTCGTGGCTGGGTGCCCACTCGGGTGCTCGACGAGCTGGGCAAGCGCGACTGGGACGAAGGGTGGCGGCTCATCGGTGATCACGAGCGCGAGCGGGCCCGCGTCGTGGGCATGTTCACCGACCGGCCGGACTGGGCGGGCCTGGTGGCCCACTACCTCGACCAGCACTACCTGGCCGCGCTGGCCCGTGCTCCGCAACCCACGGTCACCAAGGACGCGCTGGCGCCGGTGATCACGGCCGCCGAGGAGGAGCTCGACACGATCATCAAGGACGTGCGGCTGTCCCGGAAGGACCGCCGCACGGCACACCGGGACCTGGAGCGGGGCTTGGACTACTACTGGGGCAAGCGGGCTCTGAACAAGCACGCGAGAGTGCCGCATCACGTCCGCGGTGTGGCCCAGAGACTCGCGGTGGCGGCCTACCTGGCCGGGCAGCCGCTGCCCGTGCCCGAGCTGATCGAGCTGGCCACCCGGCTGCTGTACTGGTCCACCGCCACCGCTCCCTACTCGACCAGGCATCACGAAGACGGGCACAAGGCTGGGGTCGACATCGGCACGCCGGTACGCAATGCCGTCTCCGCCGCGTTCGCCCGGCTGCTGCCCGAGCCGCTGCGCGCCGCACTCGAGGTGGACCGACTCCACCTGCACGAGGTCCAGCATCACCTGGACGGCCAGTACCGGCGGCTCGTCGACCAGCTCGTCGACCTGCCCCACCCGGATTCGTCGAGCTGATCACCGCGTGCAGCGCTGCCTCGCCACGCGGTCCCCGCTGACGAGGCGCAGTCACCCGCGGCGAGGGATGTGGCAGGACCGGGCCGACAGCAGGCTCGCAGGCATGGGCCCCATCGAACTGCTCGTGATCGAGTTCCCCGGGAGCAGGTTCACCGGCGGAATCATGCCTGAGCTGCGCAGGCTCGTGGAGTCGCGAACCATCACTGTCATCGACGGCCTTCTGGTGAGCAAGGACGACGAGGGCAAGACTTCCTTCACCGAGTTCGCCGAGCTCGGTGCAGCGAACGACGCTGCACCGCTACTCGAGATCTTGGACCACGCAGAGGGCCTGGTCTCCGACGAGGACATCGCGGAGCTGACCGAGTCCCTGCCTCCTGGGGACTCCGCCGCGATCCTGGCGTTCGAGCACACCTGGGCCCTGCCGCTGCGCCAGGCCGTGGTTGCGTCAGGGGGTGTCCTCGCCGCGAACCTCCGGATCCCGGGAGCCGTCGTCGAGGAGGTTCTCGCGACGGTCCCGGACCAGCCCTGACGCCCGACCGAGCGACTTCACCTCAGGAGAGATCATGCGTGGACGGATCGGCCGCCCCGGGCTGCTGGGGACCATGGCCAGAACAGCCGTCATCGCCGGCACCGCCACGGCGGTTTCGGGACGGGTGCGACGCCGGGCCGACGCCAAGGCACAGGCCGAACAGGACCAGCAGGCGACCCCGGCCGACCAGGCCTCCGCGCAGGCCGAGCTCGCGAGTACGCGCACGGCACCTCCTGCAGCGCCTCCCACGCCCGCTCCGGCCGGAGGTGGGGACGATCTCACGTCGCAGCTGCAGCGCCTGGCCGACATGAAGACGGCCGGGCTGCTCGACGACGCGGAGTTCGCGGCCGCCAAGGCGAAGCTTCTCGGGAGCTGAGCTCGGGCCGCCCAGGCCGCGGTGCTCGCGCAACGCTCGGCCGCAAATGGCTTCGGGAACATCCTTGCTTCCGTATCGCCTGACTACACGCCTGTGTAGGCTGCTATCCGTCGGTGAAGCTAACCGGACGCGTGTATAGGGGGTGAGGGTCGCGTGAACACGGCCCGACCACACCGACCCGCTCCCGCCGGACCTCAACGGAAGAAGTTGGCATGCCCCACGCCGTAAACCCTCGAGTGCCACCCCTCGACCTCGAGCACATGGACGACGAACAGCGCGCCATCTCCCGGATCGGCGCCGACACCGTGATTCAGGTGCTCGCGCGCCATCCCCAGCTGTTGAAGGCCTCCCAACCTCTCGGAGGATTCCTGCTCTTCGACGGGCTGCTGGATCCGCGGACGCGGGAGCTGGCGATCCTGCGGGTCGCGCTGAGGTGCGACGCGCCCTACGAGTGGGCCAACCACGTGCCTGCAGCCCTCGGTGCCGGGGCCACCGAGGCGGAGATCGACGCCCTCTCCGACCCCGACTCGGGTTGGGCGCCCACTGACGACGCTGTGCTCCGGGCCGTCGACGACGTCTGCGCGGACGTCTTCGTCTCCGACGGAACGTGGGCGGACCTCACGGCCACCCGTGAGTACCCCGAGATCATCGAACTCCTGTTCGTCATCGGCTACTACCGGATGATGGCCGGCTTCCTGAATTCCGTCGGCGTTCAGGTGAGGGCGGGCATGCCTGCCCTCGGCCGGCACGCCGGCCTGCGGCCGAACCTGACCACTCCGTCGACCGGCCCGACTCGCGAGAGCAGCGGCCGGACCGGCGCCGACGGCACCTGGAACCTCACCTTCGAGCACCCCGCCGGCAGCCAGTCCGTGGTCCTGCGCCTGCACACGGCGGACGGCACGGTCACCGGATCGATGACCAACGAGCAACAGGGCTCCACCGTCCCGATCGTGGACGGCACCGTGGAGGGCAGCCACCTCGACTTCTCCGCACGGATGACCGAGCCGATTCGGATCGACCTCACCGTGGAGGGGGCGGTCGACGGCGACCGGTTCACCGGCACGGTCGTCGTGGGTGGCGGCGGGACGTTCCCGCTCACGGGTTGGCGCGCCGTCTGACCTCTGACCCCACCATCGCCCACCTCCTGCACATCTGTCCCGTTCGTCCCCGGAATTGCCGGTGCCGGTCGGTGAACGTGAGTAGGAATCAGCGGATCGGGTATCCCGTCGGTTCCAACGACAGGAGTGAAAATGGCGATCACCGGCATCATCTCTGCCATCATTGTCGGGCTCATCATCGGCGCCCTCGGGCGCCTCGTTGTGCCTGGCCGTCAGCCGATTCCGATCTGGCTGACGATCGTCATCGGCATCATCGCCGCCTTCATCGGTGGCTTCATCGCCCAGGCATTCGGCTACAGCAACGCCAACGGCGGCATCCCGTGGATACAGATCATTCTGCAGGTCGTCGTGGCGGCGATCGGCGTGGCGATCGCCGTGGGGGCGTACAGCCGTCGCGGCGTGAGCCATTAGGCCCGTTGTCCCAGCGGTCGCCGGGGTCCTGTGAGGCCCTGGCGACCGCTTGGCGCGCTTCCCGCGCCGCTATCGGGCGGGAGCCCGTCGACGCGGCCACTGGGCCGTCCGGCGTAAAGAAACTCGGCCAACGCGTATTCCGCCTGCAGGTGAGCCCGCGATCGTCGGCGGTACTCTCTTTCTGCGTACGTGACCGCACAAATCGTCTCTGCTGCACGACGTGAAGCGCCTTCTCAGGAAAGGACGAGACGATGACGTCGACCCCGGATGATGCCGCGACGAACGACACCGCTGCCGGCCGGGCCGCGGATACCACCGAAATTCTGCGCGGCCTCGCGACGACCATCGGGCTGCTGCCGCAAGCGCCGTCGCCCGACGGCGAGGAGCCACCCGAAGGAGCGATCTCGCTGCCCGTCATCGAGCATGACGGCAGACGCTACGTCCCCGTCTTCACCTCGGAGGAGGCCCTGCGGTCGGCGGGGGCGGAGGTGGGCACCGCGATTCGTATGCCCATCGCGCAGCTCGCCGCGAACTGGCCGTCGGATGACATCTGGCTGGCGGTCAACCCCACGAGCGAGGACGGCATCGGGCTGCCACCCGATCTGGTGCGGACCCTGCCTGCGTTTGCCGGCAGCCCGGAGGGAAACGGACAGGTCCCACCCGGCTGACCGCCCGAGCGGGGGCGCGTCAGCCGACGTGGACGTGTGGGCGGTGTGACCTGTCGGGTTCTGCCTCCCGCAGCACCTCGCGGGTGATCGGGGCCACCTCGCCCTGGCCGAACATCAGGAATCGGGCGAAGTGCGTGATCGGGTTTCCCTCGGTCCACTCGAAGTAGATGTGCGGCCGACGCCCCGTGCGGTCTCGCAGGTGCAGGAGTAGCGCCGCGAGCGCGTTCGGGACCGCGGCGCTCTCGAGGGCGAGCACGCGGTAGCGGCCGTGCATGAGCTCGCCGCGGACGTTGAGCTCCGTCTCGAACTCCGACGGGTCCCGCAGCGTGATCTCGACGAAGAGCATGTCGGCGTTCGGCGGGATGTCATGGTCCTGCTGGATCTCCTCCAGCTTCTCCTCGTACTCGGTCACGTCCCGGCTGTTCGGTTCGTTGGCGATGAGCCGCAGCGTCTCGCCGGTGCCGTTGTCGAGGAAGCCGGCTGCCACGTCGTCGAGGCTCACCGCCGTGACGCGCAGCTCGAAAGCGCGCAGGAGCCTGGAGAGGATCGAGATGAGCAGGATCGCGGCGATGAAGCAGGCCCCGATCTTGACCCCGTCCGGGCGCTCGATGACGTTGGCCAGCGTCGTGTAGACGAAGATCGCGGAGATGACGCCGAAGGCGATCGTCCAGCCGCGCTGGCGGGCCCGCCGGGCGGCGATGGTGACGGCCACCGCGGCCGAGGTGATCAGGACCAGCACGCCGGTGGCGTAGGCGCCGCCCTGTGCGTTCACGTCCGCATCGAAGAGCCACGTGACGAGGAAGGCCACGGCGGTGAACACCAGCACCATCGGGCGCACCGCACGAGCCCAGTGCGGAGCCATCCCGTAGCGAGGCAGGTAGCGGGGGAAGAGATTGAGCAGGCCGGCCATCGCCGAGGCCCCGGCGAACCACAGGATGGCGATGGTGGACAGGTCGTAGAGGGTGCCGAACCCGTCGCCCAGATACTCGTGGGCGAGATAGGCGAGGGCGCGTCCGTTGGCCTGGCCGCCCGGCTCGAACTCGGCATGCGGGATGAGCAGCGTGGTGACGACGCTGCTGGTGACCAGGAAGACGCTCATGATGATGGCCGCGGTGGTCATCAGCTTCTTGGCGCCCCGGATGCGGCCGAGCGGGCGCTCCTCGGTGTCGGTGGGGTCGCCCTGGATGTGCGGCATGACGGCCACACCCGTCTCGAACCCGGACAGGCCCAGAGCGAGCTTCGGGAACACGAGCAGCGCCAGGCCCACCACGAGCAGCGGGTTGCTGTGCTCGGTCGTCAGCGCCTCGGCCCAGGTCCCGACGACGGCGGGCGCGCTGACCACGTGCCAGATCGCGACCGCCACGACGACCGCGTTGAGCGCGAGATAGGCCCCGACGAGGACGACCGCGAGCCCCATCGCCTCGGTGAAGCCCTTGAGGAACACCGCACCCAGCAGAGCGATGAGCACGAGCGTGATCACGACCTCGTGTCCCTGCAGCGCGCTCGGCACGTGAGGGTTCTCGACGAGGTGCTCGGTGGCATCCGCCGTGGACAGCGTGACCGTGATCAGGAAGTCGGTGGCCGCGAAGCCGAGCAGCACCAGGACGAACAGCTTCCCCTGCCAGAACGTGAGCAACCGCTCGAGCATCGCGATCGACCCTGCCCCGTGCGGGCTCTCCGAAGCGACCCGCCGATAGACCGGCAGCGCTCCGGCGAGGGTCACGAGGACCAGCACCACGGTCGCTACCGGCGACAGCAATCCTGCGGCCAGCGCGGCGATGCCCGGCTGATAGCCCAGTGTCGAGAAGTAGTCCAGCCCGGTGAGGCACATGACCTTCCACCACTGGTGGCGAACGTGTTCGGGGCTCGGCCGGGCGTGCGGTCCCATCTGCTGACCCGGACGCTCGACGAGGCCCTCGAGGAGCCAGGCGCGCAAGCGCTTTCGGGGCTGGGTCGCCGGGGAATCCGGACCGGTGATCGTCGCCACCTGGATCTCCTTCTCGCGTGCTCGGGCACGAGCCAGTGACCCGTACCCGTCTCCATGACCAGCATTCGGACGCCGGCGCCTCCCGCGGCTCGCAACCCGGGCCTGCGGAACGATCGCCGCTGAGATCGGCGAGCCAGGCCGGGAGCGGCGCCGACGGCGTCACATGGCTGGTGCGGAGTCACGCGCTGCCGCGGGGCGGCATCCCGCTCCCGCCGCAGTCATACCGCGGGTGCACGTGGCACGTCGCTGCTGATTCGGGCGCCGCTCGGTCCGATCTGAGTGACCGGACGGGCAGGCGGGGCGCCCGGAATCAGAGTCAGAGGTGCATGCGTGAGGTGAACCGCGGGTGGGTGCCGGACCTGTCATCGATCGTCGTGCAGGATGCCCTGCAGGGTGGATACGACGGAAACGGTCCTTTTCGTGGTCGGCTTCTCGAACAGCTGGTCGGGCGGCGAAAACCCTTCCTTGCGCACGTTCTGACGCGCCGCGTCCCGCAATGAGCCGGGCGGCTGCTGATGGAGAAGATCGCATATCCGCGAAGTCTCCAGCTGCTGTATGCGCCGACATTCAGAGACAGTCGAGATGCTCGTCGCCGGGTACGTCGGGAGGGAGCAGCGAGCCCCTCAGCAGCAGGCGCCCGCGTACTTTGATCCAGTGCATCTCATTGTGGCTCGACTGCACGAACGCATCCGGCGGCAGCATGTCGAGATCCTCGTCGAACGGCCACTGGCGGACCCACCACGTTCTTATGTCGGATATGCACGGTGCGCCTCGTGTGGGCGTCGGGGGGCAGGGTCTTCGCGGCTCCGATGCGCTTCGCCGCGACGCTGATCGTGCTCCTGGCCGGGGGCCGCGCCGCGCACTGCGGGCAAGCTCGACGAGTCTGTGGATGACAGCTGTGCTGCTCATTGCGACCTTCCCGACGGACTCGATGATATGCGGGCACGATGGATCACCGGCCTGCCGTCGGATGTCGTTGTCCGCGAGAGCTGCGGCGGCGATCGGGGCAAGAACTGGATTTCTTTGGTGGCCGATGACCATTCAGCGGCGTTCCGTGTTCGGCCAACAGTGCTTGCCGGACGGTCCTCAACATTACTGGAGCGATGTAGTCATGTCGATCGTGAAAGCCGGCCCCTTTTATTACGGCAGGATGTCGGGAGAATGCGGGTGGAAAAACTGCTGTAAGTAATGGTGACAGTTAGCCGCCAGGGGTGCGGTGGGCTCGAGCGTGGCGACGGCGGGTCGCCGGCGTATGCGCTGCTCGTCGTCATTCCACAACTGAATATTTTGACGAATGGAAAGTCTGCACCGGACTGCGGGTCACCGACGTCAGTGCTCGGCCGTGAACGGCGGCCCGTTGCCGGGTCGGTGGTCGGGTCGTGGACAAACGGGCATGAAGAGGTTTTCGCATCCGATAGCGATGGGAACGGCCGCGGCCGACTTGTGACGTCGATCGCAACGGTGATCCGCCGAGGCCGTTCATCCGAAACTCCATGCGAACCGTTCCGTCGCTGCTGAGGACCCTGCGTGCCCGAGAATCAGGATTTACCCCGTCTGGACGTCGTCGGCCGTCCCGCCGCCGCCCCGCCCGGGGTGGTGGTGGTGCTGCACGGTGGCCGGTCGAGGAGTCGCGAGAGCGGCGAGCGGAAGCGGTTGACGTATGCGCGCATGCTGCCGTTCGCGTGGACGCTCGCGGCGGCGGGTCCCACGGTGTACATGCTCCGTTACCGCTACCGGGGCTGGAACGCACCTTTCAAGGACCCCGTGCTCGACGCCGACTGGGCGTTGGGCGAGATCGCGAAGCGGCACGCCGGCGTCCCGGTGGTGCTGGTCGGGCACTCGATGGGAGGGCGCGCGGCGCTGACGGCTGCGGGCGCGCCGAATGTGGTGGCGGTGTGTGCCCTCGCGCCGTGGCTCGACGACTCCGACCCGGTCGACCAGCTCGCCGGGCGGACGGTGCTGATCGCGCACGGAGACCGGGAGCGATACACCGACCCCGCGGAGTCCTACGCCTATGCGCTGCGTGCCAAGCACGTGACCGGCCGGACGGCACGCTTCGAACTGCCGGGCGCAGGCCACTACATGCTCCACCGCGCCCGCGCGTGGCAGTCGCTGGTGCGCCGGTTCGTGCTCGGGTCACTCGGCATCGAACCGGAGGACCCCGTGATCACGAACGCTCTGCGACAACCCGCCCCCGGCGGGCTTCGCACCGTGGTTCCCGTCTCCCAGCGATGACCTGGAGTCGATCATGATCCTCACTTCCGCCACCCGTGTTCGCTCCACAGGAGACGGACGATGAGCCGTCCCACCGCCGCGGTGATCGGCTCCGGTATCGCCGGATTGACCGCTGCCTACCTGCTGCAACGCCGATACGAGGTCACTCTCTTCGAGGCCGACGGGCGCCTGGGCGGGCACGCGCACACCCACGAGGTGGTCAGCTCCGACGGCGCCACGGCGTTCGTCGACTCCGGATTCATCGTCCACAACGAACGCACCTACCCGAACCTGATCCGGTTGTTCGGCGAGCTCGGGGTGGCGACCCAGGCCTCGGACATGTCGATGAGCGTGCGTTGTCAGGGCTGCGGCCTGGAGTACGCGGGCGCACGCGGGCTGGGCGGGCTCTTCCCGCAGGCCGCCAACCTCGCCCGCCCGGCCTACGGCCGGATGCTCGCCGAGGTTCTGCGGTTCCACCGGCACGCGCGGCGACTGCTGGCGGACGACCGGGCGGG
The DNA here is from genome assembly GCF_039534065.1 of Pseudonocardia yunnanensis. NCBI lineage: Bacteria > Bacillati > Actinomycetota > Actinomycetes > Pseudonocardiales > Pseudonocardiaceae > Pseudonocardia > Pseudonocardia yunnanensis. Next base: position 62,399 of record NZ_BAAAUS010000034.1, read on the forward strand.
TGACGTGCCGCTCGGTGCGTTCGTCGCGGTCGGCAGTTACTCGCGCTACTTCACCGAGCACTTCCTCCTTCCCGTGGTCAGCGCGGTGTGGTCGGCGGGAGAGCAGGTCTCGCTCGCCTACCCGGCGCGATACCTCTTCACGTTTCTCGACCACCACGGGCTGCTCTCGGTGGGCGGATCGCCGCAGTGGCGCACGGTCGTCGGAGGTTCGCGCAGCTATGTGGAGCGGGTGGCGAAGAACCTCGGCGCGGTCCGGGTCGCGACGCCGATCCGAGCGCTCGTGCGTGCCGGCGACGGAGTCGAGATCCGAGACCATGCCGACGTCGTCCATCGACCGGACCGGGTTGTCGTCGCGACCCACCCCGACCAGGCTCTCGCGCTGCTGGCCGATCCGACCACGGCCGAGCGGGCCGTCCTCGGGGCGTTCACCTACTCGCACAACCAGACGTGGCTGCACTCCGACACCTCGGTGCTGCCCCGGCGGCGCGGTGCGCGGGCCTCGTGGAACTACCTGAAGCCCGAGTGCTCCTCCACGGGCGCGCCGGTGCTGGTCAGCTACGACATGAACCGGCTGCAGCGCCTCACCGAGCCGGATGACTACGTCGTCACCCTCAACGGCGGCGACAGGATCGACCCCGACCGCGTGATCGCACGGATGACCTACGAGCACCCGGTCTACACCCCGGAGTCGCTGGCAGCGCAACGCCGGCTGCCGCAGCTCAACGACGGTCCCGTCGCCTTCGCGGGCGCCTACCACGGCTGGGGTTTCCACGAGGACGGATGCGCTTCGGGCGTGCGCGCGGCCGCGGCGCTGGGCGTGGAGTGGTGAACAGCGCGACCCGTCCGGCCGCGACCGACACGTCGGCAACGGTGGTGGTGCCGGCCCTGTACGAGGCGAGCGTGCGCCACGTCCGCAGGCAGCGGATGGAACGCTCCTTCCGGCACGGCATCTATCTGTGGTTGATCGACCTCGACGCGCTGCCCGACCTGCCGCGGTGGCTGCGGCCGTTCGCCCGCTTCAGTGCCCGAGATCACCTCGGAGACCCACGGCGTTCGATCCGGCAGAACCTGGATGCCTTCCTGGCCCTGCACGATGTCGACCTCCGTGGTGGGCAGGTGCTGATGCTGACGAACGCCAGGGTGCTCGGTTACGTGTTCAACCCGATCTCCGTCTACTGGTGCCACCAGCCCGACGGCGCGCTCGAATGCGTGGTGGCCGAGGTGCACAACACCTACGGGCAGCGGCACTGCTATCTGCTTCGGCCCGACGCCGCGGGCCGGGCGAGAACCGTCAAGGACTTCTACGTCTCGCCGTTCCTGTCCGTCGACGGGCACTACTCGATGTCGCTGCCGGTGCCCGGCGAGCGGTTGGCGGTGTCGGTGTCGCTGCGTCAGCAGGGCAGCACTGCCCTCGCCGCCACTCTGATCGGTGTCCGCCGGCCGGCCACCTCGGCGTCGCTGGTCCGGATGCTGCTGCGCAGGCCTCTCGTCACGCACCGGATCACGGCGCTGATCCGCCGCCACGGGATCGCCCTGTGGCTGCGCAGGCTGCCCGTGGTCCGCCGACCCGAGCACGATCCTCAGGAGGGCGTCCAGTGATCGCTGATCCCATGAGCAGGTCTCGGGCGCACCGCGCACCCGACACCGCCATCCGCCGAACCAGGAATGTGCCGAGGCCGAACGAGGGCGTGTGGCCCGGTCTCGCGACCCCACCACACGCGCCGATGAGGGCGCTCGTGGCGGAGGCGCTCTTCCGGCGTGCGGTGCGGTCTGTTCCGGTCCGTGTGGTCTTCCCCGGCGGGAAACGGATCGGGGCGGGCGGGAGCGACTCCCCGGTGATGCGGATCGTGCGGCCCGAGGCGTTCTTCCACCGGCTCGGCGCCGGATCGAAGATCGGGTTCGGGGAGTCGTACATGGTCGGGGACTGGACCTGCACCCGCCCGGCCGACCTGTTGACGCCCTTTGCCGCGCAGCTGTCCACATTGATCCCCCCGGCTCTGCAACGCGTCGGGCGACGCATCGCCGAGGCCCGACGGCCGCGCGCCGAGATGAACACGGTCGACGGTGCCCGGGAGAACATCCACCGCCACTACGACTTGTCCAACGAGCTGTTCAGCGTGTTCCTCGACGAGACGATGTCCTACTCGGCGGCCTGGTTCGCCGACGGCAGCGACGACCTCGCCGACGCCCAGCGCCGCAAGATCGACGCCATGCTCGACCTGGCCGGGGTGACGTCCGGGATGCACGTCCTGGAGATCGGCACCGGCTGGGGTGGGCTCGCCATCCGCGCGGCGCAGCGCGGGGCCCGGGTCACCACCATGACGATCTCCGCTGAGCAGGCGCGTCTGGCCGAGGAACGGATCGACGCCGCCGGCACGGCGGACCGGGTGCAGGTGCTGCTGCGCGACTACCGCGAGGCGCAGGGCAGCTACGACGCCGTGGTCAGCGTCGAGATGGTGGAGGCAGTGGGCGCACAGTACTGGCCCACCTACTTCGCGGCGCTGGACCGGCTGCTGCGCCCGGGTGGGCGCGTCGGGCTGCAGGCGATCACCATGCCGCACGACCGCATGCTCGTGACGCAGAACGACTACACGTGGATCTCCAAGTACGTCTTCCCGGGCGGGTTGATCCCCTCGGTGGAGGCGATCGAGCAGAACCTGCGCGACCACACCGGTCTGCGGGTCGTCGAGCGCCGCAGCCTCGGCCCGGACTACGCCCGCACGCTGGAGCACTGGCGCACCACGTTCCTGGACCGCTGGGAGTCCGTCGCCGCGCTCGGGTTCGACGAGACCTTCCGCCGGATGTGGGAGTTCTACCTCGCCTACTGCGAGGCCGGGTTCCGCGTCGGCTACCTCGACGTCTTCCAGTTCTCGCTGCAGCGCCGCTGACGTTCGGGATCGCGTCCGCATCCTCCCGACTCCAGGACAGGAGAAACCCCATGCCCCGTGCCGTGGCCCCGCAGCTCGCCGGACTCGTCGAACGCCTGATCGGCGCGCCGTTGCCGATCCGTATCCGTGCCTGGGACGGCACCGAAGCCGGTCCGGCCGACGACCCGGACGCGCCGGTCGCGGTCATCCGGCACCGCCGGGCGTTGCGGCGGCTGTTGTGGAACCCCGGCGAACTGGGCCTGGCCCGGGCGTTCGTGGCGGGTGAGCTCGAAGTGGACGGTGACATCGCCGAGGGGCTCTCCCGGTTCTGGACGCTCGCGGAGGCCCAGGGCCTGGCCGGTGTGCGCCTCACCCGCGCCGACATCGTGGACGCCGTCGGTGTCGCGGCCCGGCTCAGAGCGATCGGCCCCCGTCCGAAGCCTCCGGCGTCGGAGGCGCGGCTGTCCGGCGGCCTGCACACCCGCCGCCGCGACCGTGCGGCGATCGCGCATCACTACGACCTGTCGAACGAGTTCTACGAGTTTCTGCTCGACCCTCAGATGGCGTACTCCTGCGGCTATTGGACCCAGGAGGGCTCGCCCACGTACGGCCTGGTGGACGCGCAGCGCGACAAGCTGGACCTGATCTGCCGCAAGCTCGGCCTGGCGCCGGGGATGCGACTGCTCGACGTCGGGTGTGGTTGGGCCGCCCTGTTGATCCATGCGGCGCAGCACTACGGGGTGCGCGCCGTGGGCGTCACGCTCTCCGCGCAGCAGCAGTCATACGGGCTCGCGCGCGTGCGTGACCTCGGGCTGACCGACCAGGTCGAGATCCGCATGCAGGACTACCGCGCGATCTCCACCGGATCCGGCTCGGACGACTCCTTCGACGCGATCGCCTCCATCGAGATGGGCGAGCATGTCGGGCAGGACAACTACCCGGTCTACGCCGCGACCCTGCACACTCTCCTGCGCCCGAAGGGCCGGGTGCTCGTGCAGCAGATGTCGCGCGGGGCGTCCGGCCGCAACAGCGCGCCCGGCGGCGGTCCGTTCATGGAGCGCTACGTCGCCCCGGACATGCACATGCGCCCGCTCGGCTCCACACTGGACATGCTCGAGGGAGCCGGTCTCGAGGTCGTCGACGTCCACTCGCTGCGCGAGCACTACGTCTGGACCGTGCGGCCCTGGCTCGCGACCCTGCAGGAACGCAAGGCCGAAGCGATCGCCTTGATCGGTGAGGAGCAGTACCGGGTCTGGCTGCTGTACCTCGCAGGAGCAGCTCTGGCATTCGAGGAGAACCGGATGGGTGTGCACCAGTTCCTCATGGTGCGTCCCGACACCAGGGGCAGCACCGGCCTCCCGCGGCGCAGGCAGGCGGTGCTCGGCATGGAGTCCGCTGCCGCGGCCTCCCACTCCGTGGCGGACAACGGCTCGGTGAACGGCCATCCCGTTGTCCCGAGGCCCGCGTGACGGCCTACCCGTGGAGCGCGGCCCTCACCAATTTCGCGGTCACCGCGATCGTCGTCGCGGTGGTGTTCGCCGTAGCGCTCGTCGTCGCCGTGGTCGTGCGGGGCGGGCGGCACGACGGGATCGACGTCGTGTGGGGCGGCGGTTTCGCGATCGTCGCGCTCACCACGCTGCTGCTGTCCGCCGGTGAGGGCGATTCGTGGCGCCGATGGCTCATCACCGTGCTGACCTGCGTGTGGGGGCTGCGGCTGGCCTGGCACATCGGCCGTCGCAACCACGGTAGGCCCGAGGACCCCCGGTACGCCGACATCATCGCCGGAGCCAGGGGCAACCCGACTCTGCACATGGTCCGCAAGGTCTATCTCCCGCAGGCCGTGATCCTGTGGATCGTGTCGTTGCCGGTCCAGCTCGGCCAGTACGGGTTCGCCTCCGGCGTCCTCTCGGTCGTCGTGACGGTGGTGGGAGTCGCTCTCTGGGTCATCGGCTTCACGTTCGAGACGGTGGGGGACGCCCAACTCGCCGCGTTCCGTGCCGATCCCGGGAACCGGGGCCAGGTCATGGACCGAGGACTGTGGCGCTACACCCGTCACCCGAACTACTTCGGCGACGCGGCTGTCTGGTGGGGCCTGACCGTGCTCGCTCTGCACCACTACGCCGGCCTCATCGGGCTCCTGGGTACCGCGCTGATGACGTGGCTGCTGGTGAAGGGGACCGGCAAGAAGCTGCTCGAGTCGACGATCGGCGAGCGCCGCCCCGGCTACGCCGACTACGTGCGCCGCACGAGCGGGTTCCTCCCGATGCCACCGCGTAAGACGAGTGCGTGAACCGATCATTTTCCCGACGGGTGTGACGATACCCCGGAAAACCGCTACCCGTGGCCGAAGGTTCCTCCGTTTCTCCACCCTGGAGTAATAGCTGGTCGTGCGGGAGCAGCGCGGTTGCGGAGAGTTCTGAATCTTCGCCAGGCGAGTGACCCGTCACACTCCGTTCAGGTGGTTCCGAGCAGAAACCGCAACGACCACCCCGTCTCTTTCCGAGTCATGTATTCGAACTGGCGGCGACGTCACCTCAAACGGAGACGTCGCATTTGTGCGTGCACCGCGAGATCGTCGGAGCGCACTTCACGGGCCGCTGCCCGGCCGATCTCGAACGGAAGGAGATGGGGGGTTCGATGAAGAAAGCTGTCGAGGTTCCGGCGGCCGGTACGGCGGCGTCCGCGATCTCGCAGACGTTCCAAGTCGCTTCGAAGAGCAGCATCGAGCAAGCCCTGGTCGAGGCCTTGGCCGAGATCTTGTCCGTTGACAGTGTGTCCGTGGACGATCATTTCTTCGACGACCTGGGCGCCGACTCGATGGTGATGGCACGTTTCTGTGCACGGGCCAGGAAACGCCCCGATCTGCCATCGGTTTCGATGAAGGACATCTACGCGACGCCGACGATCCGCAAGCTCGCGGCCGCGCTCGGCGAGAGCGAGCAGAGCCCGGCCGAGCCGTCGCCGCCGGAGCCGGACGACACCCAGGGTGCGGGCGGGAAGTTCGCCTACATCCTCTGCGGCACACTGCAGTTCCTGCTCTTCGTGGCGTACATCTCCCTCACCTCGTTCATCACTGCCAGGGCGTACGACTGGGTGTCCGCGGACGTCGGCATCCTGCGTGAGTACCTGCGCTCGGTCGTGGTCGGCGGGGCGCTCTTCCTCACCACGGCCATCCTTCCGATCATCATGAAATGGGTGCTCATCGGTCGCTGGAAGCCGCAGGAGATCCCCGTCTGGAGCCTGGCGTACGTCCGCTTCTGGTTCGTCAAGACGCTGGTCCGTGCGAACCCGCTGGTCCTGGTGTGCATCGGTTCGCCGCTGTATGTGTTCTATCTGCGGGCGTTGGGCGCGAAGGTGGGCAAACGTGTGGCGATCTTCTCGCGCAGCGTGCCCGTCTGCACCGACCTGCTCACCATCGGCGAGGGCACCGTCATCCGGAAGGAGGCGATCTTCCCGGGCTACCGGGCCCACGCCGGCCGGATCCAGACAGGCACGGTCACGATCGGGAAGGGCGCCTTCGTCGGCGAGAAGACGGTGCTCGACATCGGAAGCTCGCTGGGTGACGGATCGCAGATCGGCCACGCCTCGTCCCTGCACTCCGGCCAGGTCGTGCCCGACGGCGAGCACTGGCACGGCTCACCTGCGCAGCAAGCAGATGTCGACTATCAGGTTGTCGAGCCGGCCCGATGCGGTCTCTTGCGCAGGATCTCCTACTCGACATGGCAACTGGTGAGCGTCCTGCTCCTGTGGGTGCCACTGGGATTCGCCGGGGTGAACATCATTCTGACCGGCATCCCCAAGATCGGCGAGAACTTCAGCCAGGAGCTGTTGCACCCCACGGGTTGGGCGTTCTGGCGCGAGGTGCTGATCCTTTCCACGGCGCTCTACTTCGGAGCCGCGATCTTCGGGATCGTCTTCGTCTACACGGTGCCGCGCCTTCTCAGATTTGCGATCAAGCCGGGCGCGACCTATCCGCTCTACGGTATCCGTTACTCGATCCACCGGACCATCGCACGAATCACCAACCTCAAGTTCTACATGTATCTCTTCGGCGACAGCTCCTACATCGTCCACTACCTGCAGGGGCTCGGATTCAAGCTGTCCCGGGCGGAGCAGACCGGCTCGAACTTCGGCATGACGGTCGCGCACGAGAGCCCATACCTGACCACCGTGGGGCGCGGGACGATGGTCGCCGACGGATTGTCCGTCATCAACGCCGACTACTCGAACACATCCTTCCGCGCCTCACCGACGTCGATCGGGCCGCACAACTTCCTCGGCAACAACATCGCCTATCCGTCGCAGGGCCGCACGGGTGCGAACTGCCTGCTGGCGACGAAGGTCATGGTCCCGATCGACGGGAAGATCCGGGAGGGGGTCGGGCTCCTGGGGTCGCCGAGCTTCGAGATCCCGCGGTCCGTCGAACGCGACGGCCGGTTCGATCACATGGCCAAAGGAGAGGAGCTACGCCGCAACCTCAGCGCCAAGAACCGGTACAACCTGCGCACGGTCGGGGTGGTTCTGGTAGCGCGCTGGGTCTTCATCTTCGCGCTCACGCTGCTGGCCATGGCCGCAGCGGGGTACTATCAGATGTTCGGCGCCGAAGCGGTGGCGGTGCAGCTCATCATCGTGCTGTTGTTCAGCCTGATCTACTTCGTGCTGCTCGAACGGGGCGTTGCGGGGTTCCGGCGCTTGCGCCCGCAGCTCTGCTCGATCTATGACCCCTACTTCTGGTGGCACGAACGCTATTGGAAGCTCGTGCTGCCACAGATCGACAGGATGCTCGCCGGCACCCCGTTCAAGAACATCATTTCTCGGGTGCTGGGCGTCCGCATCGGCAAGCGGGTCTTCGACGACGGCTGCGCCATGACGGAGAGGACTCTCACCACCATCGGTGACGGCTGCACGCTCAACGCGGGCAGCGTGCTCCAGTGCCATTCGCAGGAGGACGGCACGTTCAAATCCGACCGCATCACGATCGGCGCCGGGTGCACGCTCGGGGTCGGGGCCTTCGTCCATTACGGAGTGACGATGGGCGATGGCTCCGTGCTCGGTCCGGACGCGTTCCTGATGAAGGGTGAGGACGTCCCGGAGGGCGCGCGGTGGGCCGGGAACCCCGCACGCGAGATGCGGATGTCGTCCTCGGTATCGCTCCCGGCGCTCCCGTGATCCTGCGGCCTCGTCAGGGCCGCGAGCGAGGTGGGGTCATCGCCCGGCCAGAGTGCGGAGCCAGTGGGTGAGCTCCACCGTCCGGTACCAGCGACCCCAGGCGACGAGGGCCGCCACCACGCCGAGCAGCACGGGCATGAGCGCCCCTGCCACGCTCACCGTGAGAACGGTCGCCACCGTGGCTCCGATCATCAGGGCCACCAGGCCGAGAGCGGCGAGCCCCGACAGGCGCGGCACCAGCAGTCCGATCGCCCCGGCGATCTCCAGGCAGCCGATGATCATCGTGCCTGCCACGCTGAAGCCCATCGCCGCGAAGCCGTCGACCGCGACCGGATCCAGCGTCACCTTCGGGTAGCTGACGGCGAGGAAGACCAGCGCGAGCAGGACCTGGGCCACCCACAGGGCCCAGTGCACTCGCCGCCCCGGCGCCTGCCCGCGCCCCGTGCCGGTGGTCGTGGCCGGGGGGTTGTGCTGCGTGTTCATGAGGTCTCCTGTGTCCGCCCCTGTCGAGCTCCGTCAGAGCTTGGGACCAACCGGACATGTCGAACTCATCGCTCGGATCCGAAGAGACCCGGCAGACTGTGGTGTCGCGCGCCGTCGGTCGACCATGAGGCCGAGCCCGACCGGCCCACTCCTCGCGGTCGAGGCTCATGCAGCCGGCCTTCGGCTACTCCGGCGAGGTCGACGACCGGAGCGCCTGACTTTCGAAACGCTTTTTCGGTGGACCGGAATAATTGATTCCGTCCCGACAATTCGACCAGATGTGACGATCCGCGAATTTGGAGTGGGTGTCGAGAACATCGACCCGCGAGAATCTGCACAATGATGGCTGCGCCGAAAAGTAATGCGTAGCATTGGATCAGGTCATGGATGTGCGAGCGGGGGGCGATGTGAACGTGGGTGTCGGGTGCCCTGCGCGGCTTGTCGGCCGCCATGACGACCTCTGCCTGATCAGCACGTTCGTCGACGACGCTGCCGTCAACGGCAGGGCTCTCTTGCTGGTCGGGGAGCCGGGTGTCGGGAAGACGGTGGTGCTCGAGGAGGCGGTCACCATGGCCGCTGCCCGGGGTATCCGTGTGCTGCGGGCCGGGGGAGTGGAGTTCGAGGCTTCGGTCGCCTATTCGGGTCTGAACCAGTTGCTGTTCCCCCTGCGTGAGTTGTTCGGTGAGCTCAGCGCTGCGCATCGCGAGGCTCTCGAGGTGGCTTTGGGGTTCGGTGGGGGTCAGCCGCCGAATCGGCTACTGGTGTCCAACGCGGCGTTGCTGCTGGTTCGCCATGCCGCAGTACAGCGTCCGTTGTTGCTGGTGGTGGACGATCTGCCGTGGCTGGATCGGACGAGCGCCACCGTGCTCGGCTTCGTGGCCCGCCGGTTGGCGGGGAGCAGGGTGGGGTTCCTGGGTGCGGCGCGGTCGCACACGGGTAGCTCGTTCGAGGGTGGTGACCTGCCGGATCACGAGCTGCGGCCGTTGGACGGCGGCGCGGCGAGCGAGTTGGTGGCGCGGCAGTTTCCCGCACTGGCACCGAGCGTGCGGCAGCGATTGCTGCGCGAGGCGCGCGGCAATCCGCTGGCCTTGTTGGAGCTGCCGCAGGCGTTGTCCGGCCCCCAGCAGCAGGCGGTGGAATCGCTGCCGGCAGTGTTGCCGCTGACGCAGCGGCTGCAGGCCTTGTTCGCGTCCCGGATCGCGGCGCTGCCGGAAGCCTGCCGGGGGATCATGCTGCTGGGCGCCCTGGATCGCAGTGGCGGCCACGATGCACTGCGCGCTGCCGCGGCGTGCTACGGCCTGGAGAGCCTTGCCCCTGCCGAGCACGACCAGTTGGTCCACGTCGACGAGATCGCCGGGCGCTTCGAGTTCCGACATCCTCTGATCCGCTCCGCTGTGGTCGAGGTGTCCACTGCCGTCGAGCGGCGCGGCGCCCATCGGCGTCTGGCGGACGTACTGAGCGAGCACGCGGAGCGTCGGGCGTGGCACCTGGGCGAAGGTGTGGTCGGTCCGGATGAGCACGTCGCGCAGCGTCTGGAGGAGGCGGCGCATCTGGCGCAGTCGCGCGGCGACGCCGTCGGCGCGATCGCCTCGCTCACCCGTGCGGCGGACCTCAGCCCGAAATCGGTCGACCGGGCGTCGCGACTGGCCGAGGCCGCCTATCTGGGTGCCGATTCGGTGGGGGAACTGGTGGGTGCGTCGCACCTTCTCGACGAGGCCCGCCGCACCAGCCCGGCCGGGGGCGCGTCGTTGCATGCGGTTACCGCGGCCGCGATCCTGCTGATCGACGGCGACGGTGACGTGATGACCGCGCACAAGTTGCTGGCCGAGGCGATCGAGACCAGCGAGAACACTGCCGACGAACCCGACAAGGCGCTGGTCGAGGCGCTGTACACGTTGCTGCTGCTGTGCTGGTTCGCCGGTCGTCGCGAGCTGTGGGAACCGGCCTTCGCCGCCGTCGACCGGTTGACGCCGAACGCGCCGGAGTTGCTGTGGATCCTCTGCCGGACGTACTCCGACCCTGCCCGCACAGCGCATGCCGCTGTGCCTGTCCTGGATGCGCTGCTGGACGGGGCATGCGACGAGACCGACCCGACGCGGATCGTGCGGTTGGGCGCCGCGTCGGTGTATCTCGACCGGCTGACTGCGACCCGGGACGTGCACTGGTGGATCGTGCGCGAGGGTCGCGAGGGACGCATCGCGGTGCGCCGTTACGTCGCCGCGCTCATGCACCTGTGTCACGACACGTTCCACACCGGCCAGTGGGACACCATGGCCGAGCTCACCAACGAGGGCGCGCGTCTGTGCGAGGAGCGCGGCTACCGGTTCTTCATCTGGTACTTCCGCCACATGCGCGGGCTGCACGCCGCGGTCCGTGGTGACCACGAGGCGAGCCAGGCGATCACCGACGAGCTCATCCGCTGGGCCGGGGCCCGTGGTGCCCGCGGGGTGGAGTGGTTCGTCGTCCACCCCCGCACGCTCAACTACATCGGACAGGGCGACTACGAGGCCGCCTACCGAGAAGCCACTGTCCACAACGAGCCGGGCACCATCGCCTCGCACATCCCGCACGCGATGTGGACCAGCTTCGATCTGGTCGAAGCGGCACTCAAGACCGACCGGTTGGCCCAGGCCCGCGCCCATGTCGGCGCGATGCGTGAGGCCGACTTACCCGCTCTGTCGACCCGGTTGGCGCTGCTCACCGCCGGCGCCGGCGCCATGGTTGCCGACGACGACCGGTTCGTCGATGCGTTCGACGCCGCGCTCGCCCTCCCCGGCAACGCCCGCTGGCCCTTCGACCTCGCCCGTGTGCGCCTCGCCTACGGCGAACGGCTCCGCCGCGCACGCGCCACAGCCAAGGGGCGCGTCCAGCTGTCTGCTGCCGCGGACATCTTCGGGCGGCTCGGCGCACAGCCCTGGCTGGAGCGGGCGGGCAACGAGCTGCGGGCCACCGGGATCAGCAAGGCCCGGCGGAGCACGACGACGTCGCCCGTCCTCACCCCTCAGCAGCGCGAGGTCGCCGAGCTGGCGGGTTCGGGCCTGACCAACAAGCAGATCGGCGAGCGGCTCTTCCTGTCCCACCGCACCGTCGGCGCCCACCTCTACCAGATCTATCCGAAGCTCGGGATCACCTCGCGAGCGGCCCTGCGCGACGCTCTGGCGGCACTGCCCGAGGACCCGCCGGACGACGACTCGGCACGTCCGTCCGAGGACATGCCCGCTGGTCTCTCCGGTCAGCCCGGAGACTGTGCGTAGGACGAGGACGATACTCGGGCGTTTCGAGGTGGCTTCCCTCGAACGGCGGTTCCGACGGGGGCCGATCCCGAAGTTGCGGACCGCTTGTCACTCCTGGTGATCGGGGTCCACCGTGAAACACCTGAAAGTTTGACGCCCAGATCTGTCATGACAATGTGATTTTGTAGTTCGATCTTTGCCTGTCCGTCGAACCAGGAGGGCGAGTGCCTCGCAGTCGTACGGTGCGTCCGCGCAACGGTGCCAGTAACGTCATTGTGCAGCCGGCGGCGGGGGGCTGCCTGGACTCCGGTACGGCGGTCCGACCGCCGGGTCGTCTCTCGGCAGGCGGGGCCACTGGCCGCGAGCAACGCACTGATCAGCACCTTCGGTGAACCGGTAGAGGCGCGGAGGTGTATGGCACATGGGTGCGGTCTTCGAGTTCGCCAGCGGTGGGATCAGTGTGATGCCGGACCCCGGTGACAACCCGGGCGAGCACGGCGTCCCGCACACCGACTCCGGGGTGTTGATCTCGTTCAAAGTTCGCAATATCGGCGACGAATCACGTCCCGTGCGCGTGCAGGTCACGATTGATGATCAATTCTTCGACGAGTGGCAGTCGGACGAGATCGCGCCCGGCGGAGCGGCGGTGGCGCGGATCAGTATCGGACGGTTCGAGGCGGGCACCCACTGGATCCATGCGTGCGTTTTGTCCGAAACCGGAGAACCACCGCGCCCGGTGAGGGACAGCGAGCCCTCTGTCCCGGAGTCCCTGGCCGAGGAGCCCCTGACGCCGGAGCTGATCCAAGCCGCGGTCGAGACGTTCGACAAGGCCGTCCGTGCGCACGTCCCGTACGCGGGCCTCGCCGATGCGGTCCGCAACACCGCGCCGGGTGCCTACAAGTCGGTGAACCGGCTCGGCTGGGACACGGACCGACATCTCGACGTGATTCGCCGCGAGCTCACGGTGTGTCGCGTGGTCGACGACTCGACGCTTCGCGAGGAGGTCTGGTCGTTGCAGCGCAGGCTCGGTGCGCTCGGTAGCCGCCCGCCCGACCATGTCGTGCTGTCGCAGGACTCGACCACGGGACGATGGTGGACCGTGTGGGAACCCCCGGATGCCCGGGCGTCCGACGTCGGCTCACCCGAGCAGGTACAGGAGACCGGCCGGATCGTCGCGATCCAGGTCGACGGGTCGTCGGTCGGCCGCGCCGCCGGTGAGCAGCGCGACGTCTTCCTCCACACGGTCGAGAACCCGGGCATCGACTTCGGCAGGGTTCTCGGGGACTCCGCGGTGGCGGCGGCCCTCGCCGCGCTGGCGCGCGACCCGGCCAACACCGACCTCCGGGAGGCTGCCGCCGACGCCGTGGCGGGCCTGCGCTCCCAGTCGAGGAGGGACTCGAAGGCCGCGTACTCGGCCACGGGCGCCGTGGCACGCACACCGACCGCCGCCGCGCTCAACGGCACCGTCGCTGTGATCCGTTCGCGTGCGGTGGAGATCGGCGATCACTCCTATCAGGAGAACACGATCGTGTGCGCGCTGAGCCCCACCATCGACGCCGCGGCTGTACTGATCGACAACCGTGACCTCGTCAACGGGTTGATCGACATCGTGTGCTCCGGGGCAGGCGCGCGGGAGGTGTCGGCGTTCGAGGATGCGCTCGGAACGGACCTCACCGCCAACATGGATCGGTCGCCGGCGCTGCGCGAGAAACGCGGCGTGGTGGAGCGCCCGGCCGCGGCGGGTCAGACACTGCGGGTCCGCAGGGTGCGGAAGCTCGCCCCCACCCGCTGAGCCACACGCATCCCCACACACGTGAGCGTACCCAGCGAACTGCGTGTCCTTGCGTGAGTCCCGCTCAGCCCGGCGATGATTCCGCGCCACGGCGGGAGTCTCAGTCTCCGGTTGTGCGCGACCCGCTCCCGGCGTGAGGACTCAGATGGCACTGTTCCGTGACCGCAGCAACGCAGTTCCTTCCAGCACGACCGGACGGCCGACCTGGCCGGCTGTCCATGCCGAGCGGGCGGCCTTGGTCGCTGACCTCACAGGGTTGACCGATGAGCAGTGGACGACACCGTCACTGTGCCCTGGCCTGTCGGTGCGCGAGGTTCTCGCTCATCTCACCGCGGGAGCGAGCCTGAACGCCCTGCGCTGGTTCGTGGGAGTGGTCCGCTGCCGCTTCGACTTCGAAAAGCAGGTGGCGATGCGGTTGGCCGAGCAGTTGGGTGCGACGCCTGCCGAGACCCTCGCCCGCTTCCGTGGTGTCGTTCGCAGCACGACGGCGCCTCCGTTGCCGAAGGTCGCGCTGCTCGGCGAGATCGTCGTACACGGCGAGGACATCCGGCGTCCCCTGGGAATCGATCACGACTACCCGATCGAGCTGGTCACGCAGCTGGCCGACTTCTACACGAGCTCGGACCTCATGCTCGTCGGCAAGAGCCGGGTGGCCGGCTTACGCCTCGTCGCGACGGACGGCCCGTTCACCACAGGTGAGGGTCCGCTCGTGTCCGGCACGACCTTGGCGATCACGATGGCGACCACCGGGCGCGTGGCGTACTGCGACGACCTCACGGGTGACGGCGTCGAGATCCTGCGCTCGCGCTCGTGACCCGGCGGCAGGCCGCTACATGTCCAGCACCACGTCCGTGGTGGGGCGCGAACAGCAGATGAGGATCTCGCCGGGCGGCGGTGGCTCGAGCGGCTCGGGCGAGTAGTCGACCTCTCCCGAGAGGAGGGGAGTGGTGCACGTGTGGCACACGCCGGTGCGGCACGACCACCTCGTCGGGACGTCGCAGGCGTCGGCGAACTCGAGCAGGCTCGTTCGCCCGGTGTCGAAGGGCACGGAGATGCCGCTGCGGGCGAAGGTGGTCAGCGGACCGATGCCTGGCGGGCCCTGCGGCGGATGGGGCGGGACGCGCTGGTGGTCGGTGACGCCCGGGGTGATCGCGTCGAGCGCGCTGAACAGCTCGACGTGGATGTCGTCGGCAGACAGCCCGAGCGATCTGAGCGCGTCCTGCATGTCCGCCATGAACCCCGAGGGGCCGCAGATGTAGGCGGAGGCGTCCGTGGGGAGGTCCAGGTCCGCGAGCGCCTGGGGTGTCAGGCGGCCGCTCACGGCGTGAGCGGCCGCGAGGTCGTCCGGGCAGGCGGCGCTGTAGAAGAGGTGCCGGTGCGCGTTGGGGAGGGTCTCGAGGAGGCCGTGGGCTTCTCGGGCGAGGGCGTCGTCGGCTGGTCCGCGGGAGCCGTGGAGCCACCAGACCTCGCGATCGCTGTGCTCCGCGGCGAGGCGGTGCAGCATGGCCACCACCGGAGTCACGCCGATCCCCGCCGAGATCAGGAGCACCGGGGTGTCGCGGTCGGTGAGGACGAAGTCGCCGCGCGGCGCGGCGACGTCGAGAACGGCGCCGGGTCGGAGCGTTGTGTGCAGGTAGCCGCTGACGAGGCCGTGGTTCTCGCGCTTGACGCTGAGCCGGTACTCCTCCGCCCCTGGGGCAGAGGAGAGCGAGTAGCTGCGGACGGGAGCGGGGCTCGCGGCGCCGGTGACCCGCACCGTGAGGTACTGCCCCGGTAGCGCCGGGGGCAACGGCTGTCCGTCGTCGGCGGCGAGATAGATGGACATGACGGTGCCGCTCTCCGGCACGACATCGGCGACACGCAGCGTGCGGAACCCGGGCCATGCGGGCTCGTGTACCGCAGCCCGTGCGGCGGCCGGCGAGTCGGCGGCGGCGACGAGCTCTCGGAACGAGCCCTGCCAGCCCGGGCTGAGCGCGGGGATGTCGAGCGCGAGCCGCATCTGCTCGACGTCGCGGTCGGGCAGGTAGAGCAGGGCATCGATGTCGGCGACGCTCATCCCGTGCCGGCCGGAGGACGTCTTGACGATCTCGTCGCCTGCCTCGACGACGCCTTCGGTGATCACCCGCATGTAGAAGCCGGGACGGTGGTGGGCGACGAGCAGCTGAGGCATGTCCGGGCGGCCCATGCGCATGCCGACGCGGTAGCAGGTCACTCGTGGCTGGGTGACCTCGAACTCGGCGTGGCCGATGCGGTAGCGGTCGCCGATGCAGACCTCGCTGTCCGGTAGCCCGTCGACGGTGAGGTTCTCGCCGAACTCACCGAACTCGAGGTCGTCGCGGTCGAGTTCGGTGCGCCAGTAGTCATAGGACTGCACCTGGTAGACGAGCACGGCCCGGATCTCGCCGCCATGGCCGGCGAGGTCGCCCTGGCCGTCTCCGTCGAGGTTGAGACGGCGCGCCATGCAGGGGCCGGGCACCGGTGACTTCCAGATGCCGGTGTGGACGGTCCTGCCTTCCCACGGCACGTCCTTCGGCATGCCGACGTTGACGGACAGCAGTGAGGCCATGGCGACTCCTCCGCGGGCCACGACCAGCGGTCACCCATGCCGGTCCCCGAGACGATGGACGCCCCCCGTGTGCACTTCCAGCCCGCGACGCTAGGCGCATCGGCCCGGAAATTCGAGAGGCGCGCTAGGCCTCCCAAGCAACCGGGAGCCGGTCGACGCCGTAGATGTCCGAGTTGTGGCGCAATGGCACATCCTCGGGCGCGACGTCGAGACGCAGCGTCGGGAACCGGGCGAGAAGCGCCGGGAAGGCCGCCCGCATCTCGACGCGGGCGAGCTGCTGGCCGAGGCACTGGTGGATGCCGTGGCCGAGGGACAGGTGCCCGCCGGCCTGCCGGCGGATGTCGAAGGTGTCGGGGTCGGGGAACTTCTCCGGGTCGCGGTTGGCGGCCTGCACCGAGAGGGCCACGGTCTCGCCGGCCTTGATCACATGGCCGTTCAGCTCGACGTCCTCCAGCGCCGACCGTGCCCCGGTGTGCGCGATGGAGAGGTAGCGCAGCAGCTCCTCGATCGCCTGGTCGACAAGGGCGGGGTCGTCGCGGAGGGCGGTGAGCTGGTCGGGGTGGGTCAGCAGCGCGAAGGTGCCGAGCGCGATCATGTTGGCGGTGGTGTCGAGGCCGGCGCCCAGCAGCAATGTGCCGACGTTGGTGAGTTCCTCGTCGGTGAGATCGCTGGTGGTCAGGTCGCTGAGCAGATCGTCGGTGGGCTTCGCGCGCTTGGCCGAGACCAGCCCCTGCAGATACTCCTGAACCGCCATGATGGCCGCGTACTGCTCCTCCAGCGTGGCGTCGTGGTTGTTCACCGTGGCCGCATGGCGCTGGAACGACTCGTGGTCGGTGTACGGGACGCCGAGGAGCTCGCAGATCGTCAGCGCGGGGATGGGCTGGGCGTAGGCCTCCACCAGGTCTGTCGGCGGGCCGTTCCGGTCCATCGCGTCCAGCTGCTCGGCGGCGATCTCCTCGACCCGATCCGCGAGCAGGCGCATCCGCCGCACGGTGAACTTGCCTGTGAGCAGGCGTCGGTAGCGAGTGTGCTCGGGCGCATCCATCGCGATGAACAACCCCGGCGGCGCGGGTGGGGGCTGTTGCATGGCACCGGGCCCGGGCAGCGGGATGTGGAGGAGCTCGTGCCGCGCGCTGAAGCGGGAGTCGCCCACCACGGCACGCACCAGGGAGTGGCTGGTCACCAGCCAGCCCTCGTGCCCGTCCGGGAAGACCAGCCGGCTCAGTGGCTCCTGCTCGCGGATCCGGGCGAGCTCCTCCGGCGGGTCGAAGGGGCGCCCTGCCGGCCGCGTGGTGGGGAGTGAAAGGAGTTTCGTCATCTCGGCCCTCAGTCGTCGATCTTTCAGACAGTGCCGAAGGCTACGTTGCGTTTTGAAGATCGTCAACGTCGATCGCTACATCTACCGGCATATTCATGTGTTTCGTTGCAATGAGATTGCCGGCGAATGCAACTCTCGGATGTGTCCGAATTGCAATGTGCTGATCGCGAACGCACACTGGGCGCGACGATCGACGAGCGGGGGGAGTGTGGATGCCCGGAGGCAGGCTGACGAGCCAGGACCGCCGGCTGATCGCGGATGGTCTGGCCGAGGGGCTCGGATACGCCGAGATCGCCCGGCGCCTGGCGCGTCCGACGTCGACCGTCAGCCGCGAGGTGGCCCGGAACGGCGGGGTCGGCGGTTATCGCGCCGACGAGGCGAGCCGGTTGACGACCCGGCGCGCCCGCCGCCGTCCGTCCGGCTCGCCGGGCGGGGCCCTGGCCATCACCAACGCCGAGGCGGGTGAGGGCGAGACGGCACGCGATTTCGAAGAGCAGTTCGTGACGATGGTGGTCCAGACCGGGCTCCCGAGGATGGCGGCGAGGGTGCTCGCAAGCCTCTACGTCAGCGACTCCGCCAGCCTCACCGCCGCCGAGTTGGTGGCGCGGCTGCGGGTCAGCCCGGCGTCGATCTCCACCGCCATCAGCTACCTCGAAGGTCTGGAGCTGGTCCGGCGCGAGCGCGATGCCCCGCAGCGGCGCGAGCGGTACATCATCGACGACGACGTCTGGTCCCGGTCGTGGTCGGCGAACGTCCGGGCGAACGCGATGTGGGTGGAGACGGCCCGGCGGGGAGTCGAGGTCTTCGGCGCGGGCACACCCGCCGGCTCCCGCCTCGAAGCGCTGGGCCGGTTCTTCGAGCGCATCTACCACGGCATGCTCGGCGGCGACATGATGCTCGACGCCGCGGACGCGCTGACCGTCCTCGCGGCCCTCGTGCATTCTGCCGAGCCGCTCACGCCGCACGATCTCGCCGCCGCGCTCGACTGGCCCCTGGACCGTGTCGCCGACGCACTGCGCGACGCGGAAGACCACCCGGAGATCGCCGATCCCGTCGCGCTCCGGCGCACCCCTGCCGGCGCCTGCACCGTCATCGCCAGGCCCGACCGGCTCACCAGCGCACAACGCGACGCGCTCGACAACACCGGCCGGAGCAGGGAGCGGCTCCCCAAGGCTCAGTGACGCTGGGTAGTTGCAGGGGATCGAGGGGACGCGCTACCGCTCCGGTCTCGTGGCGGCAGGGCCACGACGATGCGGGACGTGTCGTGCGGGGTGAGCGGGCCCCGAATATCGTCGATCGCGCCGTTTCCCGGGGTCGCTGCGCGATGCGATCCGGCGCGCCTCACACGGTTCTGCCTCTCACGGCTGCGCGCGACCCGTGCGCGTCGATACGGGCAGCCCCCGCGCGGGAATGGGTACGCCGCAGGGAAACACGGTTCACTGCACTGTCCGGCTCGAATCGCCGATATGCATCGGCAGGCGCGCGACAGCACAGGCTGGTGATCGTGACTCCCGCGAGCCCAGCCGTCTCGGTCGCAGGCCTGGAGCAGTTGCATCACGCTGGTCGCCCGCCGGGTACAGCACCCGCGGGCGCGAAAGCCGAAACTCCACTTCCCGGAACCCGGCGAGGACGATCGGACGGTTCAGTGGCGTGCGGATGCGCTGCGATCGATTTCCTGTTCGTCGTGGGAGCTCCTGCAACCCACGAGGGCAGCGCGCAGGATGTCGGCGGGTCTGCGATACAGCGCCATGTGTGGGTTGATCTGTCGGCCCGCGACCCGGTCCGGGGGTGAACGATGCCGTGGCGTAGGGGTCGTGTGCTTCCCCGCTGTTCCCGCCCGGTCGGACGATGTGTGATCCCTTCCGCTCGCCGGTCTGCGCGGGCCGGAATACACGGGAGATGGAGCCGAGCAACTTCGGCCGGGGAGGCGTTGGCCGGGCCGCGACTCGTCCACGCAGGACGTGGATCCGCGTATGCCATGGAGCGGATAAGGCTCGGAGGGGCTCACCAGATGCTTGGCGTTCACGTCGTCGTGCGGTTCGTTCCGGCGCTTCTCCTCGGGTCCGGAAATCGTTCGACTGTCGCTACGGCGTCCGATGCCGTTCCCGGGCGCATCGTGCTGCAGGCGGCACCCACCGCGGCTGTATCGCGGATTTCCGGCCGGCTGCGAGGTCGTATCGGGATCGCCGTCCCAGCCGACGACAGGCCGGGCAGGTCTTCCGGTGCCTCCTCGAAGCCGGCCGGCCGTGGGGGTCGAGGGGCTCCGTGGCTCGACTCCCGGTGTCGATCTGGTCAACTCGGCGAGCCGTCTGGTAACCTCCCGTTCGCTTGATCTTCGGGTCGAGTTGTGGTGACGGTTCCACTCCTGATGCTGACGTTGCGCACCGGGAAGCGAACCGGGCGCCGCAGGTGCCGCCGATCGTGAGTACCTACCGGTCGGGGATGTGGGTCGCTGCCTCAGGCGCGACGTGCGATGCACCTCTCTTCATCACGCCCTGTGCACGGCCTGTGAGCTGCGCGTTTCCGTTTCACCCGCCGATAGCCCGCTCTTCACGTAGCGAACTCTGGAGCTTCCGACATGGACGTGGTGTCCCTGCATGACGGTGAGGCCACTGGCCTCGCTGTGCGTGCCGGCGCCCCCGTGCGGTTGCGCCTGTCGCTGCGGGAGGCTCTCTGGCGGATGGTGCGGTGGACGTTGGCACTGGCCGGGGCCGTGGTCGTGCTGTGGTTCGGGGCGGCCTTCCTCGCTGCCGCACCGGCCTCCGCCGCCGTGATCGTTCCGGTGGCGAACGTCCAGACGGGCGCGCCGAAGGGAGGTAGCAGCAAGCCCGCCGGCGGCAAGAACGGCGATTCCGCTTCGAAGAGCTCTTCGACGTCCTCCAGCAAGAGCGCGGAGAAGAAGGCGCCGAAGCAGGAATCCGGTAAGGCCGGCAAGTCTAGCGCGAAGTCCGACTCAGCGAAGACCACCAAGAAGGCGGACTCGGGCGAGAAGAAGACGACCACGGTGAAGAAGTCGAGCACCGGGTCGACGAAGGCGAGCAAGGCGAAGCCGGCCGCCGAGAAGAAGCCGGATGCCAAGAAGGTCACGACGGAGAAGGAATCCGCGAAGTCCGATGCCACGAAGTCGGCGCCGGAGAAGAAGACCACCGCGAAGAAGTCGGCCGCCGAGCAGAAGCCCGTCACGAAGTCGGTCGGCGACACGGAGTCGAACGATGAGGCGAAGTCGGCTCGACCGGCCACTCGAAACCAGACGGACGATCGTCCGGAGAAGTCGGTCGCGGCCACCGACAAGAAGACGGCCTCGAAGAAGGATTCGACGTCGGAGAAGAAGCCCGCGTCGAGCGCTCGGAACACGAAGGCCGGGAAGCCGGTGACGACGGTCCGGGCGGCCGCCGCCGCGCCCGCCAAGCGGGTCGCGAAGTCGGGCACAGCCGCCGCGACCGCTACGAAGCCCGGAGACAAGAAGGCGAACGCTTCCGCCCCGAAGACAGTTGAGAAGGCTTCCACTTCGGCGACGAAATCCGCTGCGAAGCCGGCTCCTGCAAAGCCGACCGCCACGAAGGCGAGTGCTGCTGCCGCGAAGGCGGTCAAGCGCGCTCCCTCGTCCGCGGAGCTGCGCAAGATCGTCCGGGACCAGGTCGGGAAGGTCGTCGACGGAAAGAAGTCGGATATTCAGAAGCAGCTCCGGGCGAGCGGCTCGGATGTCCGAAACCTCGTGGACGACATCGCCGCAGCAGGTTCGCCGAAGGACCGGGCGCAGGCCGTGAACGACATCGTCGATGACGCGATGAAGACCGCCGCGAAGCGCACAGGTGCGTCGGGCAAGAAGATGACCTCGGCCGTCCGGACCACCAAGGCCGCGTTGCAGGACGCCGTCATGGCCACTCTCCGTGAGCAGCCCACGCGTGCCTCGCGGCTGTCGTCGCCAGAGCTGACGGCCGCCGGTGTGCGGGGGCCTCCGGAGAGCGGTACCGGCTTCGGACGATCCGCCCGTGGCTGGGGCGCGGAGTACGACGACTCGGCCGAGCAGACCGAGCAGGTGCTCGAGGGACGCATCGCCGCAGACAAGAGCAAGGCCCAGCTGGCGGCCGACAAGAAGAAGGTCGCCGCGGGCACGATGACCAAGGCGCAGTACGACAAGAACGTCGCCAAGGACAAGAAGCTGAAGGATCAGCTCGCTACCGACCGCGCGGAGCTCTCGCCGGAGCGGGCCGACCTGGTCGACCAGGTCGTCGAGGGGCAGACGTCCTTGGCGAAGCAGGAGAAGACGCTCGCGGCCGAGAAGAAGAAGGTCGCCGCGGGCACCGTCACGAAGCAGACGTATGCGAAGCACACCGCGGCCTACGAGGCGCAGCGCGACGACGTCTACGACGCCACCGACGACCTGATGTCCGCCATGGGCGACGACGTTCCGGACGTCCCGACCCGCGTTTCCGGCGGTGAGGGTTCGGCTGCCGGGTGCGGGGCGAACGGCGCGTTCGTCAAGTGCGGCTCGGTCAGCCGGGACGCCGACGGCAAGAAGGACCAGGACCGCTGCGTCGCCGTTGCCGGGATCTCCTCGGGCTGTTCCGTCTCCACGACATCGGGAGACACCAAGGGCTCGGCATCCTGCACGATCAGCGGCTCGAAGCGCGACTGCAGCAGCACCTCGGCGAGCGGGGACAACAACGCCACCGCGAAGTGCTCGATGACGGCGGGGGAGTGCGGCCAGAGCACCGCAGCCACCCGCCACGGCGCCGACTCCTCGTGCGACACCGGGACCGGCACGTGCGACAGTTCGACGTCGGGCAAGGCGCGCGCCGCCGGTGAAGGAGATCCGGCCGGCGCGACGCCGGCAGTGGCGTCCACCTCGGCGGGGAAGCGCAAGGAGAGCCGGGACGGCAGTGCCTCTGCGCGCTGCACGGCGGCCACCGGGGGCTGCGGTACGTCGAGCAGTGTCGAGACCGGTGACGACTGGGGCAGCCGCGAGGCCGAGGCCGAGGCAGGAACGCGCTGCAACGACGGCGCGACCGGATGCACCGGCTCCGCGTCGAGCCGTACCGGTGCGAGCACCTCGCAGGCGGCGACGAAGACCACCGGCCTCGTCACTGCCTCGACCACGCCCGGTGTGGCGGCGAAGGACATCGCCGCCCGCTCGCAGAAGACCGACGGTTCCGCCACCTGCACCACCAGCGGTGGCGGCTGCCGGGCCGCCAGCCGCTCGACCTCGGGCGACGGCGGGACCGATGGCTGGAGGCGCAGCGGAGCCGCCCCGGCAACCAGCACCGCCACCGTCGACGTCGACTGTGCCGGCTCGGCCGGCTGCTCGGGCTCGGGCTCGACCACGACCCACGGCACGATCACCGCAGGCGCCACGGCCACCACGAAAGCCGCGATCCGCACCACCAGCGCGTCCGGCAGTTGCTCGGCCACCGCGGGGCGGTGCGGCGCCGACTCGACGTCGAGCGTCGGCGCAGAAACCTCCCGCGACTCGCGCGCTCGGTTCGCCGACGACAGCGCCGAGCCGGCGACCGTGCGACTGACGGCGTCGAGCAGCGCCGGCACGCACGTCGACTGTGCGGTCGACGAGTGCGCCGGCAGCGGTTCGACCACCACGAAGGGCGCCGCCACCGGCGACGTCACCGGCACGCGCGACAGCACGGGCACGGCGAGCTGCACGGCACACGGCGCCGGTGGGACTTGTGGCGCGCAGTCCGGCACCGAGGTGTCCGACCGCGACCCGGTGATCGCCGTGGACGGATCGACCTCGGGTGTGTCGGGCCCGGTGAGCGTGTCGACCGCGTCCGCGTCGGTGCAGTGCACCAGCGCGGGCACGGCGTGCGGCGGCACGGCCAAGTCGTCGACCAGCGCCCGCGATACCGCCGTGTCGCCGAAGGCCCGGGGCTCGCAGGCGAGCGCGGACTGCACGGTCACCGACGGTGGATGTTCCGGGAACACCACCTCGTCGGCCTCGAGCGCGCCGGACTACGTGACGATGGACCCGGCCACCGGCAAGCCGGTCGCGGGCCAGCCGACCACCGGCCCGTCGAGCACGTCGTCGGCGAGCGCGTCGGTGGACTGCTCGGCGGGGGCCGCCTGCTCCGGCGTCGCGCACACCGCGTCGTCCGCATCGGACGGTGCCGTCGCGGGAGGCAAGCCGCGCTCGTCCACGGGCTCGGCCACCTGCGAGGCCGGGGGCGGCGCGTGCCAGGCCGAGACCACGTCCGTCTCGTCGAGCGCACCCGGTGCCACGAAGGCCCTCGCAGGCGTCGACGAGACAGGTGCCGGTGCGGAGACGGCCGTCAACCCGGCCCGTCGGCCCGCGGGCCCGTCGGCCGCGTCGGCCTCGGGCGCCGTGCTGAGCTGCGACGGGGGCGATGTCTGCGATGGCAAGGTCACCAGCGCCGCCACCGGCACCGACCCCTCGATCTCGCCCGACCCGCGGGGTTCGCACGGCGAGGGTTCCTGCACGGGGGTCTCGGGTGGCACCTGCCAGGCCGTGACGAACTCGGGTGCCTCCAGCAGCCCCGACGCCAGCAGCATCGCGCCGCTGGTCAAGGCACCTTCGACGGCGAACGCCACTGTCCGCAGCGCCACCACCGGCCCCACCGATGAGGCGCCGTCGGACGACCGGAACCGCGACAACGACCTGCCCGGGCCCGACCAGCCCGCCACACCGCCCGCCCCGACGGCCCCCGGCTCGTCAGCGAGCTCCGGGGCACCGACGGTGCCGGGTGCGTCGAGCTGGACGAGCGCGTCGGCCGTGCTCGACTGCGCCGGCTCGTCGGGCGGGTGCTCGGGCACCGCGAACAGCTCGGCCGCGGGCACCGATGGCCCGGACGCCGGCAACAGCGGCGTGAGCGCGCGCGGCCCGCCGACGGGGGTGTCCTCCTCGACCGGCAGCTGCACCGCAGACGAGAGCGGCTGCCAGGCCACCACCGACTCGACCGCGGGGTCCGGTCAGGTCGTGGCCGACATGATCAGCGAATCCCGGCATGCTGCCGCCGAGCAGGCAGCGCAGGACGCGGAGCAGGCTCGGCAGGTCGCCGAGCAGGCTCGGGAGGCCGCCGCCCGCACCGGTGCGACCGCCGAGCAGAAGAAGGCAGCCGCCGCAGCCGTGACGACCGCGGCCCAGGCGGACAAGGACGCCGCAGCCGCGGCAAGCCTGGCCGCCGAGCCGGTGAAGAACGCTCCGGCGACGTCCTCGGAATCGAGCTCCTCGGCGCAGTGCGGCGCAGGGGATGGTCTGTGCACCGCCGCCACCACGGGCGACGCGAAGGTCACGGCCACTGCGGGGACCGAGAAGGACCCCGCCGCCACCAGCACCTCGCACAGCGGCGCGATCTGCCGCAGTGGCGGGTCCGGTTGCACGGTCGGCAGCACCGCGTCTGCCGGCACTGAGCGGAACACCGGGACCACGTCCGGCCCGCGGGCGGGCTCCACGCAGGCCGACGCCGCGATCGACTGCCCCGACAGTGCGTGCACCGGCAGCGTCACCGGTGACTCCGCCGCCGCGGCCGCCCCGACCGGAGGCAGCGCCGCCGCGATCCGGGCCGCTAAGGCCGGCGCCCCGAAGCCCGGGAAGGGCAACGGCGCGGCCACCGATCCGATCAGCCTGTCCACGTCGGACGGCGCCGCGAGTTGCTCCGGTCAGGAGGGCGGCTGCCAGGCCACCGTGAGCACGGGCGCTTCCGTTGCGGTGCAGCCGGGCAAGGCCGCGAGCGGACGGTTCGGCATCACGTCGGCATCCGCGTCCGCCGACTGCCAGGCCGCCGGCGGTGCCTGCCCGACCACCACCCGCAGCACCAGCACCGGCACCGACGTCCGCGCGGTGCTCGCCGCCACCCAGAAGAGCGGCAAGGCCGCTGCGCGTGGGCGCACGACGACGGCCGTGGCCACGGCCACCTGCTCGGGGAACGGGCCGTGCCAGTCGTCCACCAACGGATACGCCTCGGACAACGTGGCCGAGGTGGCCGCAGGCTGTGCCGGCACCGGCTGCCGCACCGCGATCCAGGGCGAGGCGCGCTACGACGGCAACAGCGCCACCACGCGCTCGGCCTGCACCGCCGAAACCGACGGGGTATGCGGCGGCACCGGCCGGGTCGCCGCCGCGCAGACCGGCGCCCAGGCCGCGGCAGCTTGTGACGGCGCCGCAGCGACCTGCACCCAGAGCTACAAGGCGAGCAGCAAGGCCGGCAGCACGACCGGCGGCAACCGGGCGACCGCCCAGGCGGCCTGCGGGGCGAGCGGCGGCGCGGGCACCGGCTGGTGTGCCACCAGCGGCGTCGCGCAGACCGGCACGGGCTTCGCCATGGCCGGCGCCGCGTGTGAGGGCAGCGCGGGGTCGGGTTGCCGGTACTCCTACCGGGCGCACAGCGCGGCGTCGGCCGGCTCTGCCGCTCACAGCAGCGCCACGGGCTCCGGCAAGGGCACGGTCGGTGGCGGCCAGGTCATGACGACCGCCGCGGCCGCGGCCGGCCCCGGGTTCGCGCAGGCGGCTGCGTCGTGCGTCGGCACCGCGGGCTCGAACTGCCGGTACTCCTACTCAGCGCACGCCTCCGCGGCGGCGAGCTACGGGGCGGCGCACGCGTCGGCGTCGGCGTCCGGTTCTGGCGGGGGCCGCCAGGGTGGTGGCGGTGTTGCGGTGACGGCGCAGGCCGCTGCCGGTCCGGGCTTCGCGAACGCGTCGGCCTCGTGCATGGGCGCCGCGAACTGCAGCCACTCGTACTCGGCGAACGTGTCGGCCTCGGCGGGCAAGGGCGCGGCGCGCGCCTGGGCGTCGGGTTCGGGCGGTGGCGGCCAGGGTGGTGGCGGTGTTGCGGTGACGGCGCAGGCCGACGCCGGTCCGGGCTACGCGAGCGGGTCCGCGTCCTGCTACGGGGCGGCGAACTGCAGCACCGGATACGACCTCAGCGCGTCGGACTCCGCCTCGTACACGGGCGGGAGCGCAAAGAGCTCTGCCAACGGAACGGTGCACGGCTCCGGCCGTGGTGGCCAGGGCGCGATCGGCGGCTCGGTGTCGGTGAAGGCGACGGCCGGGCCGAACAATGCCTCGATCTCCATGTCCTGCTCGGCGCAGCAGTGCTCGGGCAGCGGTACCGCCCACGCCGAAGACCACGCCAAGAAGACGACGGAGAAGGGCACCGCGACCTCGGACCCCACGGCGACCTGCCGGATCAGCGGCGGAAACGGCGCCTGCGGTGCGACGGCGATAGCGGTCGCCAACCCCGACGCACCAGGCAAGGGCACGGTGGCCTCCTGCTGGGGCGGCGGCACGTGCGAGTCGGCGAGGAACGTCAAGTTCGTTCCGGCCCAGCCGACGCCGTCGGCGAAGGCGAAGGGCAAGGACGGCACGCCCGCCCCGAGCACGGTCAACGGCAAGAACCAGTACGGCGTGATCGGCAAGACCGACGAGGACGGCGACATCATTCTCGAGGTCCGCAACGCCGACGGGACGAAGACCGAGCCGACAGTCTGCGAGTCCCCTTGCAAGCAGGATCTGAAGCTCAAGGGCGAGGACGGCCAGAGCATCACCTACGACCCGGGCGCCAAGGAGTCGGAGGACCGTTTCCAGGGGCGCAACCCGCAGGTCGCCGGCAAGTCCACCGCGTCGGACGACCGCTGCAACGGCAGCAAGGGTTGCAGCCTGTCCGCCGACGAGAAGGGCAACCGCGGCGGCTCGGTCGACGGCAAGGGCAGCCTCTACGACGGCTACAGCGACACGACGGTCACGTACACGCAGTCGAACGCGGTGTTCGCCCAACCGCAGCACAACGAGGCGACCTTCGCGAACAAGAACGGCGCGAGGTTCCAGACCACTTATCACGGCGGCGTCGAGTGGAAGGCCCCGAACCCGAAGCTCCCCGGCAAGTTCGACACGTTCACGAGCACCGGCCCGACCGGCACGATCACCGGCCGCGACGCCAAGGGCGCCCCCGCGTTCATCACGTTCACGGGCGCGGGCGAGTTCCACTCCTCCGAGGGCGACATCGTGAAGGCATACGCCGACACGGCCAAGCCGACGTCGATCACCACCCGCGACGCCCAGGGCAACCCGGGCGTCTACAACGTCCAGAGCGGGCTGGTCCACATCAAGGAGGGCTACACCCTCGCCAACCACATCGACCAGAAGTCGACCTTCCTGTCGCGCAACACCTACTGCTCGTTCAACTGCAGCGTGTTCGGTACGCCGCTCAAGCAGACGACCGGCTCGATCTCGGTCACCACCCCGGACGGCACGGGCAAGGGCGGGACACTGGGGTGCAGTGGCTCCTGCACACTCACCCGCCCGAAGGACCTGGCGCAGACGCCGGCGTGCGTGAACTGCGAGCTCACCGAGCACCTCGCCACCGGCAGCGGTCCGGCCCCGAACGGCTACGGCCAGGTGAAGAACCTCGCAGGCAACAGCCCCGTCAAGTTCGTGGACCCGTCCGGCAACGAGCAGCAGTGCAGCAGCGCCGGCTGCCATTTCGGTGTCGTCTACGGCCCGGGCGGCGGGGCGGTCTGCGCGGGCAAGGGCTGTGCCGGCACCAACACGGAGGGCCAGTACCTGACGGGTGAGGGTGCGCTGCTGTACCCGATCACCAAGGGGAAGAACGCGGGCAAGAACACCGGCGTGATGTGCCGGGACGCGGCTAGCTGCACGAGCAACGTCGTCGACCTCGGCTGGAAGGGCGACCCCGACGCGTCCTGGATGTCGTTCACCGACCCGAGCTACAAGCGGCCGGCGCTGGACACCGTGCACGACACGTCGTTGACCAAGATCCTCGGCGCGAAGCCGGGCGACCAGCTTCCCCCGCTGACGAACCCCGAGCTGAACCGCCTGAAGCAGAAGGACCCCGCGCTGGCGGCGAAGTACGAGAAGTCGCTGCGTCCACTCACCCAGGACGAGAAGGACTTCGCGGTCCTCGCGATGGGCAGGAACCTGAGCACGGCGCAGTACGACGAGGACCAGGCCAACGCGATCCGCCCGGCCCTGGACAAGGCCGTCACCGCATACGAGCGAGCCATGCCGGGCGGTCTCACGAGTGCCGAGAAGAAGAAGCTGGCGCCCCAGCTGAAGGTGGTGCGACAGGCCAACGCCCTGAACGAGGAGTTCAGCGACGCGCGGGCCGTCATCGACGCCGTCTCCGTCGCCGACCCGCAGGAGCACCTGAACGGCGCAGACCAGCAGAAGCTCGCCGGTGACTCCGCTCTGCCCGGCAGGGTCGGACAGCCTTCGCTCTCCGCCGTGCAGAAGGAGCTGGAGTCGCTCCAGAACTCCGACGCGCACGGCAACACGACGGTGAAGCTGAGCGACACCGACCTCCAGAAGTCGCACGCCGCTGACCTGGCACAGCTCACCCTGATCCCGCGCAAGGCGGAGTACGCGCAGCAGCTGAACAGCTACAACGCCGAGGTCACCGCCGTCAACAAGGCTGGTGGGGCGGCGCCCGCACTCCAGCAGCAGCTGAAGTCCCGGCAGGCCGCGCTCGACACGGAGAAGGCCGCGATCGAGTCGGTGGACTCGCGGGCGAAGAAGCTGCGGGCCACGCTGCCACTGCCGCCGCCCCCGTCGGCGTCCGCAGTGTCGCGCCTTCGTGAGTACGACGCGGCATTCGCCGGTTCCGCGGGCGACCCTGCGATGGCCGCCCGGCTGCAGGACTGGGACGACCTGCAGACCAGGGCGGGCACGCTCGCGGACAAGATGGGCCGCTCGAAGGATCCGGCCCAGAAGGCGCTGGCCAAGGACTTCGGGACTCTCTCGGGAGTCGCCGGCCTGTCCTACACGACCGTTGCCACGGACCAGGGCTCACGCGCGCGCGGAAGCCTGCTCGGTGGGAACGGGCTGCCGTCCACAGGCAGCACCGACATGCTGCGCGCGGTCACGTCGGCGATCAACAAGCAGCCGTACGACGCGGTGCGCAACGGGACCAGCCCGCTCAGCGGGGAGAAGAACCTGGCGAAGAAGTACTTCGAGGGCGACCCCGCCATGGGCCGGACCGCGGCGGACCGGTACGCGGAGTTCGCCGCTAGGGGCACCCCGAACGAGATCATGAACAAGCTGCTTGCCGTGCAGCAGTTCTCGTCACAGGACCTGACGAAGGTCGACAAGAAGATCGCCGACCCGATCCGCAAGTACGCCAAGGGCGGCGGCAAGGTCGAGAAGCTCAACATGCTGTTCGAGAACCCGGAGACGCACGAGGTCGGCCTGATGCCGATGTACCGGGTGACGAACGGCGACGACGTCACGCTCATCGACGTCGAGGGTGCGCACTACAGCGAGCTGAAGGACTTCCGCGACAACAACGAGATCTTCAGCGAGGACACCCCCGTTCTCGCACCGAAGAGTCTGCGCACGGCTGGTACCCAGGGAGCGGATCTCCATCTCGAGGAGACGACCGGGCGCCACATCTCCGGATGGGACAAGACCAAGGGATACGTCTACTCCGGACTGATGGTCGCGGGCGGCATCGGGCTCTATGTGGCAGGCGGCGCGAGCACGATCTTCACAGCTGGGCTCGGGACCCCGGCGGGTGTTGCCGCCGCCGCCGGGGGAACCGCGATGATCGCGGGCGCTGTCGGCAGTGGTGCCGAGGCCTACAACGACCTCCGCAACCGCAGTGCCCACGGACAGAGCAACAACCCCTTCACGTCGCCGGGCGCGCGTCAGGCGTGGGTGGGCATCGGCTCCAGTGCGCTCGGCCTGGCGACCATGGGTGTCGGCGCGGTCGCCGCGAAATCCGCGGCAAGTGCCGGGGTCGCCATGGAGGCCGCCGCCGGGGTGAGCAGTGCGAGCACTGCCGCGAGAACGGCTGCAGCCGCTGCGGACAGAGCGGCCGTCTGGGGGAGCCGCTCGAACGTGGCGAACAAGGTGGCGACCGGTGTCTTCGGCGGCTTGGCGGTCAAGGAGACCGCGCAGGTCGCCGCGAGATGGGACGACATGTCCACCGGCCAGAGGTGGGAGGCCGGCGGCAACCTCGCCCTGAACTGGGGCATGCTCGCCATGCCCACGGTGATGGACAAGCATGCCCAGGCCACGGGCTTCCGGGGCATCGGCGTCCCGCGGGCGCCCACCGCACCCGCGGTGACCGGGACGTCGGCGCTGCCGAGCCGTCCGGTCACCGCAGCAGGTGCCGAGCCGCCGGTCGCATCGATGCGGAACGCCCTGCCTGTCGCAGCCGCAGCGGGCCGGCCTGCCGCGCTACCGGGTCGGGCAGCCGTTCCTGCCGCGGGAGCAGCGGCACCGGGGCGGGTCGCATCGGTCCGCGTCACCACTCCGGACGGACAGGCGTACGTCGTCCGTCCGGGGCGAGGCGGGGGAGCCGAAGTGTCGCCGGCGCGAGGCGTCCCGGCCGAGCGGAGCGCGAGCCCGGACGTGCAGGCGCAGCGAACGTCCCCGACCGACCTGCCCTCCTGGCTCGGCGGGGGCCGGGCCATCGGGGAGCGGTCGGTACCTGCGCCTGCCGTACGTGGTGAGAACGCCGCCGCGAGCGGTGGGGCGCGCGCCACTGAACCGGCCGCCGGCGCCGCGACCGCGGCACGCCCCGTCCGCAACGTGCAGGACGTGGCATCGAACGCACCGGGCGCTCCGCAGAGCCGGGTGCTGGGAGCGCTGGGAGCGAGGACCAAGCGGGCGATGTCCTCGGTTGCCGCGGGTCTGATGGTCATGAGCGGGCCCGTCACCCCGGGGCGTGGCGCTGTGGTGGAGCCCGCGGGCGCGCGGGTGAGCGGTGAGCGGGTCGCGGCGGAGCACCAGCCCGGACGTTCGGTGCG
This sequence comes from Pseudonocardia yunnanensis, assembly GCF_039534065.1. Taxonomy (NCBI): domain Bacteria; kingdom Bacillati; phylum Actinomycetota; class Actinomycetes; order Pseudonocardiales; family Pseudonocardiaceae; genus Pseudonocardia; species Pseudonocardia yunnanensis. The sequence continues at coordinate 93,561 of NZ_BAAAUS010000034.1, forward strand.
GCCCACGGAGCGGAGTGCCCATGACTCGACCGCCGGCACCACCCGCGCGACGGGTGGGGAGCTCCGGAACGCCACCGTCCGGACCGCACAGGTCGCGGCTGAGCTGCGGTCCGCGGCGCCCCGGAACGTGCAGCCGCGAGCCGTGCAGGAGGCCGGGCAGGCGTCGGCCGGATCACAGCCCGGCAGGACCGGATCCGAGCAGCGGCAGGGCGACTTGCAGGCGGCGCCCGGGCAGACCGTGATGCGCGCCGGGCCCGGCGGCGGCGGATCACCGGTCGGGTGGTTGGCCCCGCCGTCGATGCGGGTTCCGGTGCTCGACGACGAGAGCTGGATCAGTTCGATCGGTGCGCTGCGCGGAAAGGTCAATGCCACCCCACGCGTCCTGAAGGTCGACAAGTGGTTGTCGCAGTACGCGCGAACGAAGGACCAGCGTGAGAACCAGAAGGATGCCGTCGCGCAGGACGCCGAGCTGATCAGTGCGGAGCGCGGGCTCCACCAGTTGCGGGATACACGGTCTCAGGCCGCGGCACGGCGGATCGGAGACGCCGAGAGGCTTGAGCTGGAGGCTTCCCGGCTCGCTGACGGGGACGCCCAGGTCACCGTCCTGCGCGGGATGGCGCGGGAGGCGCGCCGGCAGGCCGAGTCGGCTCGGCGGGAGATCGCCGCGGCGGACGAGAGACTCGCGGAGGGCGCGTCCGAGTTCGCTGCCGCCCGGGCACGAACCGAGCTGCGCGAGGCGCAGGAGCGGCGGGGCAACGCCGTCGCAGCCGAGGCGGAAGCGAGATACAAGGCGTCGAGGTCGTCGCTGCCCGACGCCGCGGCGCAGAAGTCCTTGGAGAACGCCACTACCGAGCTGCGTCAGGCGGACCTTCATCTGGCGGAGGTCATCGCTCGGGCCGACGCGGAGACAGATGCCGCCCTCCTCTCCGGTGTGCAGCCGTCGCCGATCGAGTTCGCCGCCGCGCGGGCTCGTGCCCAGGCCCTCGCTCAGCTCCGCGCCGCCGGCGCGCAGTGGGAAGGTCGTCGCGCGGATCTGCAGAGCGCCGTGGCCCAGAACGCCTCGCCGGAGGATCTCGCCGCGAGCCGGCGTGCTGTCGCCGATGCCGGGGCCGGCCTGTCGGTAGCGGCGGCCGCGGTCCGGCGCGCTCCTGCGGGCCCGGGCCTCCGGACGTTGACGCCGCATCGGTCGGCAGATCGCCCCGCGCGCGATGCCGCCGTGTTGATCGGCTGGTGGCGTGCCGCCGGCGCTCCGGCCCCGGTGACCCGCGACCTGGCCGGCCTGCTCCATCGCGCGGAGGGCGCGGATCGCGACGGAGCTGCGGTGCGGGGCCTGCTCCCCGAGCTGCGCGGACTGCGTTCCGCGGACGCGCGAAGGCTGCAGAGCTTCGCCGGTCGGCACGGGCTGGGCTGGGACGAGACGACCCGCACGGAATTCCTGACGGCGCTGCGGCGCGCCAACGACGACCCCGCTGTCGGCACCGCGCCCCGGGAGGGGACTGCGGCAACCGTGTGGACCGCCAGAAGGGCCGACGGTGTCCGTGCCGCGCGCAGGCATGCGCAAGGAAGCCCGTTCCTGCAGCTCGTTCCGTCGAGGCTGAGTGATCGGGTGGCACAGGCCGGCCGACGTACGTTCGGCGGCGGTCTCGACGTCGCACGTACCGGCGTGGCGAGCCTCGTGCTGCTCGGCGGCGGGTTCGCGGTGCTCGGTAGCGGGCCTCTTGTTCCGTTCTTCGGTGGCATGGCTGCCTTCATCGGCGGCGGGGCCGTGCTCCGCATGCTGCGCCACAGCGTGCAGGCCCGCGGACCCCCGGCGATCGGTCGCACGCTTCACCGAATGGCGATCCGCGCACTGATCACCGTGGCGATCGCCGCACCGCTGGTCGGTGCCCTCGCAGCGGTCGCGCGCGCCGAACCGGTCGCTCGCCCGACGAGTCCGACGAGCCGGCAGCACACGAACAGCTCGACGCTGACGACGCTCCCGAACGACCGGGTGGGGTCGCTGGCTGCGGGCCTCAACGTCACGCCGCGACAGCTCCGCGCCGCGAACCCGGGTGCTCGGCTGCCGATGCACGACGACGCACCGATCGGCCGGTGGGTGCGGCTGGTCATCCCCGCTGCGGCGAAGGATGTCTGGACGGTCCAGCCTGGCGACTCGCTGTGGGCGATCGCCGAGCGCTTCGACGTCCGTGGCGGCTGGCAGCGGCTCGCCGTGGTCGACCGGGCCGATATCGGGGACAACCCGCGGCTGATCCACCCGGGTGCGCTGGTCCGCATTCCGGGACTCCCCGCGGCCCCGGACAGGTCGCAGGGCTCGCCGTCCACCACACCCAACCCCGACCCGAGCCCGTCCGGCGCTCCGGGGCCGTCTCCGAGCGCGTCCGCGCCGTCGAGCAGCCCCGCGCCGACGGCGTCGACCGGTGCTCCGGCGAACCCGCCGACCGGCCGGCCCGTGTCCCGCGGTCCGCCCTGGGCCGTGATCGGCGGCGCCCTCGCGGTGCTGGCGACCGCGCTGGGTATCCGTTTCGCCCTGCCGCGCGCCGCGCGCATCGGCGACGCGTTCCGCAGGCCGTTCGTGGCCATGGGCCGCGGCCTGGGGGAGCTCGCGAACGCGGCGGGCGGTGCATGGCAGCTGATGCGCCAGCGGCGCGCAGCCCGGTCCCTCGCCCGCAGCCTCGACGCGGCACGACAGCGGCTGGAAAACGCGTCGCGCCTGCGCTGGAACGGCGGACAGGTGGCTGCCGGCAACCAGTTGCAGCGTCGGATCGGCCGCGCGCAGGACGAGCTCGAGGCGGCCCGGAACGGCACGCTGTCCACCGGGTTCACAGAGCTCGCCGGGCGTGTCACGGCGATCGCGAACGAGGTGGACGCCCTGCTCCCGGCCACAGGCGGGCGGGCGACGAACGCGGCGGTGTCGAACCGTCGGGTCGGCCGGTGGGCGCCGATCAGTGCCGTCGCTGCCGCCGCACGGGTCGTGGGCGCGGCCATCGCGGCCAGGACCGCGAAGCTGCGGACCACCCGGCTCCGGGCGACGGGCGAGAACCGGATCTACCCGACCTACGTGCAGGAGTTCCTCGCGTTCATCAGTCCGGCGCTCGGCGCCTTCGTGGGCCAGCTGCTGCACCTCAAGCTGCGCAAGCAGCCCCGCAAGGCCGGCGAGTCGACCGCGATCCGTGAGCGGCTGCGGCGCGGCTGGACGAAGGTGAAGAGCCTGATCTACAACCGGGCGTTCGTCGCGGGCGGCGCCACGGTGTTCGGCAAGTTCGAGCAGGAGTACCTGCTGCCCTGGCAGGTCGCCGGGATGCGGCTGTGGCTGGGCGTGAAGTGGATGTTCACCGACAGCGGCAGTCTCGCCGTGCTGGACCAGCAGAAGGTCGGTGGCAGGACGACGATGCGGAAGCGGACCCTGGGCGCCTGGCTCTCCATCCGCGCCGGGGTGTCGCTGATCGTGGAGGGGATCGGCCGGGGCGAGTTCTTCGTCCTGCACTTCGACGTCCCGGGCAAGGAGCTGAACCAGCCGGCGGGCCGCCCGAAGCTGGTGGGCTTCCACCCGCTCCGGTGGGTGCGCAACTACGTCCTGGCGCTGGACCTGAACCCGGTGACGTGGAAGCCGTTCACGTTCACCTCGCAGTCGCAGATCGGTTTCGGGGTCGGTCCGCGCAACTTGCAGCTGCCGAACTACGTCGAGTTCCGGATCTCGGGCCAGACGATCGAGTTCGGCTACCGCGGGCGGGTCCGCTCGTTCAACCTGGTCACCGACCCGGGCCGCTACCTGGCCATGGGCGCGCTGTGGGTTGCACGCCGGGTGGTGGCGCCGGTGCTGCCCTCGCGTGTCCGGCAGGCACTGGGCACGCTGCCCGGCAGGCTCGCCAGCCGGCGCGCAGCGACCGGCCGGGCCGTGGCCGATCGGGTGCGGACGTTGCTCCTGGCGACGCTCGACGACCAGCAGGCCGAGCTCGACGCCGTCCGGACCGAGCTGGCGCGGGTCGTCGTCGCCAGGGCAGCGCAGCCGGAGCCTTCGGTGCAGGTTGTCGTGATCGGCGGTACGGCGGTCTGGGTGCTCGACCCGAGCGCGGTCCTCGCCGTCCGGGAGGCGCAACTGGTCGTGCGGCTGGACAAGCTCACGACGGCGATGACCACGAACCGTGCAAGCGTCGGCAAGCTCGTGGCGCCTCGGATCGCTGCCGCACAGGAGAGCCTCCGTGGTGCGTCGCGGCTGCACTGGGACGACATGCAGCGCCACACGGCCGCGCAGCTCGGTGGCCGCCTGCGAGTGCTCGGCGAGGTGTTCGACCAGCTCGCTGCCGACGGGACTCCGGAACTCAGAGCGGCCGACCTGCGCAGACTCGTCACGCTCGCCGATGCGACCCGGGCACAGCTCGACGCCCTGCTGGCCGAGGCGGCCCCACGCGGGCCGCCGCCCGCGTCCGGCCACACCATCGCGGCCGACGCGAGAACGCGGGAAATGGTCGAGCTGACCGAGGAGGAGCTCACCGACTTCCACGCGGTGCGCGCCGAGCTTGCAGCCGAGGGCCGGATCGCGCCTGCCGACGCCGCGGTGTCCGCGGTCGCCGACCCGGACGGGCTGTGGGCAGGCGCCGGGATGACGCTCGAGCTCGCGCACGGGCTCAACGAGCGGATGGCGCAGCGTGCGGCGCGGGCCGGGCGGCGGCAGGTCGTGATCGTGTACGCGACCGACGCGGTCACCGGCGCGGTGACGGCCGACCGTGACCTGTTCGAGCAGCGGATCCGCCACCTGCCCGAGGACGTCCGGCGGGCGGCCGCGGCGCACGAACACCACCACGTCCAGCACCCGGCGGACACGGAAGCGGCGACCTTCGCCGCGCACGGGCCGTCCAGCGAGCAGGTCGCCCTGCTCTCCGGGCCGCGACGTGGTGGTGTGGTGGCGCGTTCGATTCGGCGCGCCCTGCACGCTCTGCATGCGCGCCTCGCCCCCGTGCTGGTCGACGCCGCAGCGCAACCCGGCATGGGCATCGCTCCGGGAGCGCGTACGGGCACCCTCGCCGAGGTGGCGGCCACCGCCGCTCCGGGAGTGGTGTCGCAGGTCCGCGCAGCGTGGAGCTCACGTTCGCCGAGGGGGCCGCCGCGCGGTGTCGTCCGGTTGGCCCGGGACCTGCGCGTCGGGGCCACCGTGTGGTGGATCGACACGGCAGCCGGCCTGAACCTCGCGTTCGGGTGGAGAGGGCTGCCCGAGCTTCCGGTCACCTGGACCAGGCCCGCGCTGCGTGCGGCGGTGCTGGCCGCGCTGACGAAGTGGCGGGTGCGTGACGTCGGCCGGGAGCACCGGATCTACGTGCCGTACCTGCAGGTGTTGCTCGGGCAGATCCCGGTTGTCGGCCCCTTCCTGCGGATGATCGATCTGACTCAGCTGCTGCACCTGAAGTTGCGGGTGTTCGACGAGACGCAGCGCCTGGGTGCCGAGCCGAGGCCGGTCGGCCTGCGGGCGAAGTTGCGCAGGATCGCCGGGTTCGTCGGTGCGCTGCGCTACAACCGGGCGTTCGTCGCCGGCCTGCCGGTGACGCATCCGCCGGTCGGCCCGGAGGTCCACGGCCAGTACGTCGGCCTGGGGCTCAAGGTCAGCGGAGGTGTCTACGGCCTCTACAGCGACCTCACCGTCGCCGAGATCAAGAAGCCGTTCGCGAACGACAACATCACCGTCGGGACGTTCGTGCTGTTCCGGATCGACGTGCAGCTCTACCTGGGGCCGATCCGGCTCGCCCTCGGCTTCATCACCTTCCACGTGGCGGGCAAGAAGCTGACGAAGAAGCTCACGGCGCCACGGCGCGTGGGGTGGCAGCGCCTGAACCTCTGGCGCTGGGCCAGGGACTGGCGCGCGGTGCACGACCTGAGCGTGACGACGACGGACCTCTTCGACTGGCTGTCGCAGTTCCACCTCGTGCTCGGGATCGGCCCTCGCGACCCGGTGGTGCCCCACTTCGCCGAGTGGCGTCTCGCGCTCCTGAACCTGACCGTCGTCGAGTACGGCGAGGCGGGCACGCCGATCAACCTGCTTTCACGTCCGGGACGAGCGGCGCAGGAGCGGCTCGCGAGGCAGTCCGGCACGCCCCTGGCCGCGGCCGAGCCGGGCCGGTCGGAGAGGCGCCGGAGCACGCTCGCCGAGCGCCAGGCCGCCCAGGACCGGCGGGTGCGGGATCGCACCCTGGCGCGGCTGCGCTTCGCGGTCGAGCGGCAGCGTGCCCGGCTGGCCCGGGTGGAGCGCGCGCTCCGGGGGACCGACGAGCGGCTCGTGCGCCTCCTGGCGAGCGGGGGTTCCGACCTGACCATCCGGGCCATGGGCGCGCGGCGGTCCTGGCTCCTGAAGACGCGAGTCCGCCTGATCGAGGTGATCGGTGAGAACCAGGGGCAGGCCCGCGCGATCGCCGAGCGCGCCGCGAGCGCCGGCTCCAGGGATGGACAGCAGAGTGCCGCGCCGGCGTCACTGCTGCTGGTGCCGCCGAGGACGCAGCAGTCCGGCGTGCGGGAGTCCGGCACGGTGCCCGGCTCCGTGACCGGGCGGGTCGGTTTCGACCTCGGCCATTTGGTGGCCGGTCGCACCGAGAGCGGCCTCGAGAGCGTCCGGAGCGGCGATGCCGTAGCGGCTCGGCGCGACGCCGACGGCCGGGTGGTCGTGGCGATCGCCGACCAGCAGGCCGGGGCTTCGGGGACCACGGCAGCGGAGGTGGCCGTCACCGCCGCGATGGACGCGCTCCACACCCAGGATCCCGACGCCCCGGCCGAGCGTGTGGCACGCGCCGCGTTCGCGGCCGCGGCAGCAGCGACGGCCGGCCGCGCGATGGCGGACCCGGGTTCGGCAGGCGAGGCCCCGCCCACCACGACGCTGCTGATCGCGGTGGCGACGCCCACCGGCCGCGGCACCACCCGGATCGCTGTGGCCTGGGTCGGCGACAGCCGGGCCTACGTGGTCCGGGACGGTGGTGCTGCCGGGCAGATGACCGACGACCACACCTGGAGCGTGCCGCAGGAAGGCACTGCGGACCCGATCACCGCGCCCGGTCAGGTCGTCACGCGCTGGCTGGGCACCGACCCGTCGGCCCAGCCGGACGTCGTGGTCGCCGAGGTCACCGGGCCTGGTGCGTTGATCCTCACCACCGACGGTGTGCACAACTACTTCCCGACCCCGGACGCCCTCGCCGCCACCGCTCTTCCGGTGACCGCACCGGGCCGGGCCGCCGACGCTCTCCTCGACGCCGTCCGCGCGGCCGGGGGTACCGACGACGCAACCGCCGCCGTCGTCGCGCTGAACAGGGGCGGCACCGGACACGGGACGCCGGCACCGCGCCGGGACGGCGGGCGTCGGATCGGGGGTGTGGCACCGGCGGTGGGGGCCGCGGTGCTCCTGGGGCTGGCGGCCGTCGCGGACATGGTGGCGGGACATCACGGCGGATTCGCCATGGCGGCAGCCGGGGTGCCGTTCTGGGGCCTGTTCGGCCGGGGCCTGTCTCCGGCGCGGCTGGATGAGCTGCGGGACGTCGAGGTCGTGGTCGACGGATCGGACGGCTCGTTGCCGAGGGTTCTCTCGGCGGAGACCGCGCACGGAAAACGGTGGATCAAGCCCGGGCGTAGCCGGTTCCACCCGCTTGCCGCCGTCGCGAGTGCGATCCAGTTCCGCATCCTCGGCGGCCTCGCGCCGGACACGCGGCTGGTGATTGCGACCGAACCGCGCGACCTCGGCGACGGCCGCGTCTTGGCCCGGGGGGAGCCGGTCGAGATCGCCGTCCACACGCCCGGCCGCGTGGACGCCCTCCTGCATGCGCGGCCCGCGCAGCGCGACGACATCTACGACCAGCTCGCGGGCACGTTCGTGGCGAACGCGCTCTCGGGCAACTGGGACGGACCCTCGCCGAAGAACGTCGTCCTCGACACCGACGGCCGCGCAGTTCAGGTTGACTTCGAGCTGTCCGAGCGGTTCCTTCCCGAGAGCCAGTGGCGAGGGGCACGGCCGTTCGTCCACATCGGTATGGCGCCGGTCGAGCGTGGTGAGTCGCTGGCGAGCTGGCTGCGCGTACTTCTGCACGCCCGCCCCGGCGCCTACGGACGGCTTTCCGAGGAGGAGATCGTCCGGCAGCTCGGCGAGGCGCTCCGCCATCGCGACCGGTTGCTCGCCACCGCTCTCGACGGTGCCGCGCTCGCGCGGACACTGCGCGACCTCGAGTGGATCGAGCGGGTCGTGGCCGCCGGTGGCCTGGGTGCGGCGCCGCATGGTGCGGAGGTCCTTGACTCACTGGCGCTGGCCCGGGTCGTCGCCCAGCAGCGGTACGGGCTCGGTGATCCGGACCGGCGGGCGCGCTACCAGGCCGACGCTGCTGCCCGTGCGGACGCCTTCGCGGTCGCGCTCGACTCGCCGACCGGGCATCCGGCGCAGCTGGGCCGCGAGGAGCTGGCGGCGCGGTTCGACGAGGGCCGGCTCCTCGGCGTGCACGGATACGACGAGGCCGGCAGCACCTGGGCGGCCACCATCGCGGATGGCGCTGCCGGGGCGGGCGAGGCGGCGCCCCGGCTCGTCGTGGGCGGTGTCCCGGATCCGGCGTCGAGCCTTGAACCGGGCGCCCTGGTGGATCGGGTCGCCGATGCGGCGGTGGCCGACCTCCCGGTGGAGCGCTACCAAGAGGTGCTCTTCGCCGACGCGGGCTACACCGCGTTCACCGGGCCTCGGATCGGAGCGCTCGCCGAGGTCATGTCCGCACTGCGGGTGGGCGGGACCCTGACCATCGGGATCGACGCTGACGCCCACCCGTATCTGCCCGAGGTGACAACCGCCCTTCGCGGGCTCGGTGCGGCAGAGGTCACCGTGCTGACCGAGCCCGATCGGATCGTCGCGATCAAGACCGCACAGCCGTCGCGCCCGGCTCTGCTCGAGATCCATCGGCGTGGCGCCGACCGGGCCCGCGCGATGCTCGCTCGTCCTGGCGGGCCGGGCGGCAAGCGGTTCACCTGGTTGCAGGACGCGGTGGGTGCCGCCGCACCGAGCCACGCGCGTACCGACCTGCTGGCTGACCTGCTGCGCCACACGGAACATCGGCTGGGAAACAGCGCACCTGCCGTTGCCGCGACGGACGTGGCGCCCCCGGTCCGTTCCGCGCTGACATCGGAACAGCAGGCGACGCTCGATCGGGAGATCGTCCGCCGGGGTCGTCACCTGTTCACGAAACCGGAGAGCTGGGCGGCGGCCCTGCGGGATCTGCCGGGTTACGTCCGCAACTCCCGGTGGACGACGACGGTCGTCGGGAGCCTTCTCGAACAACTCGCGGTGCCGGTGATGCAGGAACTCGCTGATCGTCGCGGCGAGCTCATGCTGAAGAACGTGCTGGTCCGGATGGTGACCGACTCCGGGAAGGTCCTGGGCGACCTGCTCGAACTCGACTACCTCTTCGTCGATGACGCCGGTCCCGTGCGGTACGTGAGCGTGAAGGCGAACGCGAAGAGGTTCAAGCCGACCGCGGAACGCGCACTCCTCGAGCGGTTGCTGACGCTAGTCCCGGATCAGCGAGGCGAAGCGCTGCGGAGTTATCTCACCGAGCAGGGCGCTCAGGATCCCAAGACGATCGCCCGGATCGTCGACCTGGTCGTGTCGTGGGACGGCTCGGGCGAGCCGATGTCGTTGCGCGAGTTCCGCCAGACCTACGTCAAGGGCGTGGCGGCCGACCAGGTCGAGATCGACAAACTCACATCCGCTCGCGACGCGGGCGACGGATACCGGATCGGTCTGACGCCCGAGCAGCTGCTTGACGAGGTGGTGCTGAGCGTCGGACGGACGCTCGCGGCGCTGCAGGAGGCACAGTCGGGGCAGGCCCGCAGCGGCGACTCCGGCGCGATCACCGTGGAGTACGCCGGGTTCACCCTGGCGGCGTCGGCCGCGGGCCTGTTGGTGTCGGCCGCCGTGCAGGGAGTACTGCCGGCGGTGGTGCTGCCCGTCCTCGCGGTCGGCGCGGCTGTGGCCGCAGTGATCGGCGCCAACCGGATCAGGCGCATGATCGGCCGCCCGCGAGTACGTGGGCCACCTTCGGCCGCCGCGGCAGGCCGGGCGAACCTGAGCGCTCGGACCCCGCTCCATCGGGTCCAGGTGCCTGCGGAACCGTCTACTTTCGACACCCAGCCCGTCGGACGGAGCGGTGAGGCGGGAAGCGGTGGGGTCGCGGCGGTCGACGAGCAGGGCGACGACCGAGGTCACCTGCTCGCGCTCGACACGGACGGCCGGTTCGCCGACCTGCACGCCTCCGGGATGGCCGGCGTGCTGGACGCGGTACTGGATGTCCTCGCCGCGTTGCAGCCGGCGGGACGGCTCCGTGACGCCGGGCGCGGAGCGATGCGCGACGCCTCCCCGCGCGGACGATGGTCGACCGAGGGCCTCGCGTTCCCGCTCGGTGACGACCTGAACCACGAGGTCGGCCAGGTGCTGGCGGCTCGCGGCCTGCCGCACATCACCATCATCTACTTCCTCGACCGGGCCGGCCGGAGGGTGGTGGCGGACCGGAAGCTGTTCGCCGAGATCAGGCGTCTGCCGCTCGACGTCCGCGCCGCCATGGAGGATCACGAGCTCGTCCACTGGCGCCACGGTGACTTCTCCGAGCATGAGGTGTGGCGCTACACCGCGGGTGATGGGCGGACGCCGGTCACCGGACCCGTACTGCCCGCGGGCCCGCGGCTGCGGACGCTCGGGAAGGTCGAGTTCCTCCGCACGCTCGACTCGCGGGCGGTCGGCGCGGACGGGCGGCTCGGCGAGCCGATCAGCCGGACCGTTCGCGGTGGCCGCCCCAAGTCGATGCTGGTGAGCAAGGGCGACGGGAACCTGCTGGTCGTCAAGCACTGGGACAACGACCCCGCCACGGTGATCCGCACCGTTGTCGCGGCCGCCGTCTACGGAGTTCTCGGTGTGCCGGTTCCCGGCACCTGGCTCGCGATCGCCACCGAGGACACAGCCGGTGGGGAGATCCGGGCCGGTGACGTCGTGGAGATCGCCGAGTACATCGACGGCGACGTGCCCGCCTTCGACTCGCCGGCGCAGCGTGCCCGGTTGGCAGGCGAATGGCCCGGCAACGCGCTCCTGCAGGACTGGGACGCGCAGCGCCTGAAGCGGGACAACATGAAGCGGCGCGACGGGAGGGACTACCGGATCGACTTCGACACCGCGATGCGCCCGGGGATGGGGCTGCCGGTCGAGGGCTTCCGCATCCCCGTCCAGGGGCACGAGCGATTCGCCGCCGCCGTCCTCGGGATGCTGACGCCCGACGCCATCCTCGCGAGGCTTCGCTGGATCGTGAGCCTTCGCGACCGGATTCTGGCCCGAGTTCCTGCCGGTGAGCTCCACAGCATGATGGTCGCCAGGCTGGACTGGGCCGACTCGGTGGCGCGTACCGAGGAGCTTCCGCCGCTGCTGCTCGCCGACCTCGACGAGGCACGACGAGCGATGGCAGTGACGTTCCCGGCTGACCAGCCCGGGATCGACGTTCCTGCCGCGGACCGTCCTGCCGACGAGCCGGGCGACGGCCTGATCCCCGACGTGCTCCGGCTGGCGAGCCAGGGAGAGCTCGAGGCACTCGCCGCTGCCGGCGCCCCGGTCTGGATGCACGGCTACCGCGGGGCAGGCGGGGGCGTCGAGCTGTGGGAGATCTCCTTGCGCGCCTCCGATGCGACGGACGACAACAGCCGCGAGTGGACACCGGACGTCGTGCACGTCGATCAACGGCGTGTGCTGGCCGCGCTGACGGGGATGCCCGGGATGCGGTCCCCGCCGGGGGAGGAGCCCGGCGCGCATCGTGGCCTTGGCGATGCCCAGCGGCGGGGTGGGGCGGTTGCGGTTCTGCGTGAGACGGGCGAGCCCACGCGGCTGGACGATCGCGAGCAGGCGGAGACGGTCCGGGGGCTGGACCTGGCGTTCCGGCAAGGACGGATGCGCGAGATCCGAGGGGACGCGCGCTCCATGACAGTGATGGACCCCGACTCGGTATGGGCCGGGGACGACCCGCGCGTGTTCGCTGTGCAGAGGCTGAACACGATCGTGTCGACGCGGTTCGCAGTGGTGATGTTCGTCGGGCCGGACCCGGTGGAACCGGGGCGGCCGGCGGTGTTCGTCGACGCGGAGGTTCTGGCGCGGTTGCCGCTGCTCGACGAGACGGAGCGCGCGTTGCTGGCCGACCGCGAGCTGGCTCGGCTGCGCGGCGTCGCCGAGGTCGAGGTGCAGGCGATGCCGTTGCCGGCCGCTGAGTTGTTGCGGGCGCTCGTCCGCCCGGCCCATGGGGTCGAGTTCTGGGCGCGCGGCTGGGCGGAGCTGGGTCGGCTGGCCGGTACCCCGCGTGGCGGGTGGGTGGAGCGGGACCGGTGGTTGGTGCGTCTGTTGGTGGAGGCGGTCGATCACGGGGTGGCCGCGGATGGCGACTGGAGTTTCCTCGATGGGCCGGGCCTGCCGAGCGGGCCTGTGGAATGGATGCGGGGCGGCTGGGCCGCGTCCACACCGCAGCAGCGGCTCGCCGCCGGTGTCGCGGTCGTGGTGGCCGGCCCGGCGGATCTGTCCCGCCGAGACGTACAGGTCGCCGCGTTGGCGGCGGCGAGGAAGCAGCGGTCGACGGCCACGGCATCCGTGCGAGCTAAGGCTCCGATCAGCGATCGGCTCGCTGATGATCTGGTCGCCTCGGGCCTGGTGATGACGGTGCTGGCCGAGCCGGTCTGGGCATTGGTGGGCGACGAGCCGATGGCGGCGCAGATCGCCGAGGAACGCCTGATGCTCGCGGAGCTGGTCTGGCGGGACGCGGTCCTCGACGGCAACCGGGGCACCGGCTACTGGCTGAGGGTGTGGCGGGCGCTGGAACGGGCGGCCACCAGCCCACGGGACGAGCTGACCGCGGAGATCCTGGCGATGGTCGCGGAGGCGATGGGGAAGACCTATCAGGCCGGCACCGACTGGGGATTCCTGGCGTCTCCGCCGGCGTGGATCCTCGATGCGCTCGCTGCCGGCGCCGGCGACGGCGAGCTGCCGAAGTGGTTCCGCGGGCACTGGAGGCACGCGGGCTGGGAGGACAAGATCTGGCTCGCCCTCGTCGTCGCGACCGCGGCCCCGGCCCTTCCTCGATGGCTCGTCGGGTTGCCCAAGGAGCAACGGTCGGCGCGGCAGTTGCGTGGGCTGTGGCGTTGGCTGGTCTGGGCTCCTGCCGCCGGGCCCGCCGGGGTGGCTGCCGAGACGTTGTTCGGCCGGGCTCCGGAGCGCACTCCCGAGCAGTTCACCGGCGCCTGGCTTCGACTGGTCCATGTGCTGACGCGGGCCAGGCCGGCCTTTGAACGTGCTCCCGCGGTGTCGCAGGAGGTGGCGGATCGCGTGGCCGATCTGATGAACCGCATGGCCGATCTGACGGTCCGGCTCGGGAAGGGTGTGGCGTCACGGCGTTTCCCGGGCCTGCTCGACGACCTGGCACAACGCCTGCGCTACGACGTCCTGCCGCGACCTCTGGCTGCGGTGCTGGGGGCGGAGCTGGATCCGGGGCTCCCGATCCCGGCCGACATGCCCGTGACCCTGGAGAGGCTCGTCGTGCACGACGAGGTGGCGGCCGAGGTGACCAGGTGGATGGTTGAGCGCTACCTGACGGTGTGGCAGAGCACGGGGAGCCGGGAGCAGGCGTCGGCGGCTGCATGGGAACGCCGCCGGGTGCTGCTCGCGGGTGTCGAAGGCGACCGGCCTTTCATCGCCCGCGAGCATGCTCCGGCCGATGTCGCGGCGAGGATCGTCGATCCGCGCGGTGGCGAGCTGATCGATGTGGTCGTCGTGGTGGAGCACGATCCGATCGAGGTCCTGCTTGCTGCGCGGGACTGCGTGCAGTGCGAGTTCGGGGCTCGGCGTGAGCACGCCCAGGACGCGCTGAGGTCGCGGGAGGCGATGCTGCGTGTCTGGCGCGTGACGCGGACCGGCCGGGAACCGCTGGCCAGCCAGTACGTGGGTGTGCCCGACCTGTCGCGGGCTGGGGTGCCCCGGTCGGGGGACAGCAGTCGTGGTGCGAGGATCGTCTTCCCGCTGAGCCAGCCCTTCGACAGCACCGATCAGCAGCTCGGAGCGGTCTTCACGCGCTACCTGCAGGCCTGGGCTGCCGACGTGGGGGCGTTGGGGCTCACGGAGTTCTTCGACGAGCCGCAGCAGGGCCGGCCGAACCTCGTCGCGCCGGCGGACGCGGCCGAGGCCGAGATGACGATCAGCTTCCCCTTCGACGGCCTGCTCGAGCCGATGTACGTCGAAGCGCTCTCCCATGCCGTCGTCGAACTGCCTGTCCGGGTGGGCGTGCCGGGACGGCTGTGGTTGCCGCCGGGCGCCGGTCCGAATGCCGCGGGCCCGCTGACGGGCGACGGCAGCGATCCGTTCCACCGTCGTGGACCTCCCGACGCGTCGCCCGAGCGACAGGGCGGGGCCGTTGCTGTCCTACGGAGGACGGGCGAGCCGGTCCGGCTCGATGACGGTGAGCACCTGTCGGTCGTCGGTGCGTTGGAGCGCAAGCGGGCCGTCATGTGGGAGATCGCCCCGGACGCCCTATGGGCCGGGTACGCACCGCGGTTCTACGCGGTGCCCGCACTGAACGACGAGCTGACGCGGTTCGCCGTCGTGATGTTCGTGGCCCCCGATCCAGCGGACCCGGATCGCCTGGCGGTGTTCGTCGATGCGGAGGTGCTGGAGAGACTGCCATTGCTCTCCGGGGAGTGGCGTCGGCTGCTGGCGGATCGAGAGCTGGCGCGGCTGAACGGTGTGGCCGAGGACGAGGTGCAGGCGATGCCGCTGCCACCGGCGTCGGCGCTGTCGGCGCTCGTCCGGCCTCGCCTCGGGTACGGGGTGGTCGCCGGGCCGCTGACCGCGACCGAGGAGCGGAAGCTCGCTCGGCTGTTCTCCGCCGGTCTCGGTCGCCAGCCGTTGTCGCACCGCGGTGGGAAAGTGGCGCTCAACTGGAGTTCGTGGGCACCTGAGCTCGCTCGCCTTCGTCTGCAGCGGATGCAGAGCGAGCTGATCAGCTACACCGTGGTCGACGTCCACGGTCGCACGTGGACGGTGCGGTTCCGACACACGATCGCCGAGCTCGACCAGCTCGTGCGCCAGAAGATGCTGCCTGCCGACTACGTGGCGGAGCTCGACCGGTACGCGGGCACCGGGCCACGGATCGACCTGCAGCGGGCCGTACTCATCACAGAGCTGACCACCGCGCGGATCCGGCGTCATGATGAGCGGGAGCGTCCCCGTCGCGATGGCGGTGCGGGGTCGGCGCGGCTGCTCAGCCTGAGGTCGCTGCTCGCGCAGGTTGCAGCGAATCCCGGGGTCGGCCTCGACCGGTTGCGGGAGACCTCCTTGCCCGTCGCGCCGGAAGAAGCCCGGGCCGTGATGCGGCAACTCGTCGAACTCGGGCTGGTCCGGGCCGGTGTGGACGGAGACACGTTCGGGCCGGTGCAGCAGGTGCTGGACCTGCTGATGCAGGTGGACCATCGGGAGGAGGAGACGGACCCGCTGGTTCGGCGGCTGCTCGACGCCGTCGCGGCGCTGCTGTCCGTGCGCCCGGCGCTGTGGGCGGCAACGGTGCCGGGGGGCCCGTCCCCACTCGCCGTCGCCGCGTCGTGGACACCGGGCCGGGCAATGGGACAGCTGGTCCGGCACTTCCGCGAGCGCCCGGAGCTCGCGCTGTACGGGAACCGTCCAGTCACCTACCTCGACGTGCTGCACACCGTCGCGGCAAACCCGTCCGGCGTCCCGGCCGAGGGTGATGCTGCAGCGCTCCGAGTTCTCCACGCGGCCGGGCTGGTCCGGCTCGACGACCAGGAGCGGACGTACCGGGTCGACGCCGCGGAGCGGCGGCTGATCGGCGAGCTCGCCGGTCGGGACGAGGTCGACGCGCGCGATTACGCCTTGGCTCTGGCGGACCTTCAGCAGTTGTTGGAACGTCGACCCGGCGCCGGCGACCGGATCGAGCGAGCGCTGACCGAGACGATGGCCCGGATGTCCACGGTCGAGGCCAGCCCGTTCCACGCGGATGCTGATCGGGAGGGCCTCTGGGAGCCGGGACCGCTCAGCTACGGAGCTGTCCTGCTTCGGATCCGCGATGCACCTGGCGTCACCCCGGGAGAGATCGCCGACGGGCTCGGGTTGCACGATGAGGACGTCGTTCGTGCGGCGGCCGAGAACTTGACACGCCTGGGTCTGGTAACGGTCGTCCGCCACCCGAGGAACCACGATCGTTATGAGCCGGCCGCCTCAGCCGTCGGGCTCGTGGCCGATCTCGTCGATCCACGCCAGATCACGGACGCGGAGCACCGGGCATCCGTCTGGGATCTCGCCGGGCTCCTCATGCGGGAGCCGCCGCCGTGGCTGGACGAGCTGGCCGACGCCGTGCAGCGCACCGCTGATCTGTCCAGCGGCCCGTTGCAGCGCGAGCGCGGGTTCGACGAGCGACACGCGCCGTTGCCCCTGAACTACCTGGACCTGTTACTGGCCATCGGCCGTAGGCCCGGAACGGACACGTCCGGCGTGGCGCTCAGCCTGGATGTCGCGATCGACCGCGTGCACCCCAGACGCGTAGTGCGCCTCTCACCCCATCTCGTCCGCATCACCCGGTGGACGCTGACGCTGACCGAGGGCAGAGCTGTCCAGAACCCGTATCAGCCGGGCGACAGCCCGCATCGGACGAGGTTCACCTACGAGCTCACCGAACTCGGACAGAGGTTCGCCGACGTCGTGGCCAGGCCGGACAGCGAGCCGGATCGGGCGAACCGGCAGGCGGTGCTGCGTATCGCCGTGCTGCTCCGCGACGCGCTCAGCCTGAGCCAGGACGCGATGACCGACCTGGTCGGCGAGCTCGCCCGACTGCTCGTGCCCGGCGAGCCCTCGGCCACGACGGACGGCGCCGACTCTCGCGGACTGGGAGTCGATCAGGTGGTGTCGATCGCCGGGGTCGAGCGGGGGACGGTCGGTGCCTGGCTGGCACAGGGCCGGCTGCAGCGCAATCACCGGGGCAGGGTCGCTCCTCTGGACCTCGTACGGCTCCTCGACGAGCGGACCGGACACGTGCTGTCCACGGAAGCCGGACCGCAGGGTTCGCTCACCTCGTCGTGGCGGGCTGCGCTCGACGCGGTGGCCACGGCACCGGCGGGCATTCTGAGCCTGGCGCCGGCAGCCCCCGAGGGGGCTCTCGGCCGGCGCTTGGACTGGTTCGCTGTGCGTGGTCTGCTCGACCGGGAGGACGACGGCGCCCATATCGCCTTCCGCATGCCTGAGCACACCCGCCGGCTGCTGCATGACATCGACCATTCCGTGACCTACCTCGGAACTGACTACGAAGGACATCTCGAGGTGCTCGGCGCCCTGCTGAACCATCGAGGGGAAGATCGGATCGACGAGTGGGTCGCGAGGCACGTCGAGGCGATGCTCGCTGCAATGCGGGGCCTTCGAGACGGTGCGCT
Organism: Pseudonocardia yunnanensis; assembly: GCF_039534065.1. Taxonomy (NCBI): domain Bacteria; kingdom Bacillati; phylum Actinomycetota; class Actinomycetes; order Pseudonocardiales; family Pseudonocardiaceae; genus Pseudonocardia; species Pseudonocardia yunnanensis. The sequence goes on from NZ_BAAAUS010000034.1 coordinate 111,009, forward strand.
CGCCGGGACCCACACACCCCCACGGGCTGAGGTGGACCGGAGGTCACTGCACGGCATGCTGTTGCTGTTCCGTGCCGCTCCCCGTGGCCTCACTGCCAACGATGTGGTCGCGCGCATCGAGGGTATCCACGCCGAGGCGACAGCCCAGCGGCTCGCGACCGTGGCCGACTGGAGACTGCTCGAACGCGTGCCCGACGACGACCGCGCCCGTCCCGTCGGCCGGTTCAGGTGGCGGTACGTCCTCTCCGAAGAGGGCCGCTCGTTCCTGACGGACCTGGACAACCGGGCAGCGACCCATCGTCCGCTCCACGGTGACGCCCTGGAGCGTGCCGCGCAGCTGCTCGGCAAACTGCCGAGCCTCGCACCCGCATCGAAGCGCACGGCAGAGCTCTTCGTCGCCGTGCGGCTCGCGCAGCTGCTTCCGGCTTTCGGGAAACCGGCAGCGGACTCGCTGCGCAGCACCCTGGACGTCCTGGCCGGCTATCCGGACGGACTCACGGCCCTACAGCTGGCGAAGATCGCCGGCTTGGACAAGAGCGAGATGCGACAACGGCTGGCGTTGTTCGCGGCGTCGGAGCTGGTGATCCGGACCGGTCGAGGGGGCGCTCGCCTGGCCGACGACGCTTCCGCGATCCTGGCGGAGCTCGATCGGCGGGAGACCCACCACGGGACGCGGCTGCCCCTCGCGCTGCTCGTGCTGCACCTCAACCGCTCCGGGAGTCCGGACCCGGCGTCGGCGACAGCCGCGGAGATCGCTCGGGCGGTCGCGGACGCACGGTCGGTGGTGAGACGGCTGCCTCCGGCCCTCGACGTTCCCATCCGACGGGATTCGGTCCGAGCCCTGCTCGAGCTCCTCGCGCACGCCTCGGAGGCGTTGACCGTGCCCGAGCTCGCCGAGGCGACCGGGATCAACATGTTCCGGACCCGTGAACGATTGCGCGTGCTGGCAGAGGGCGGCCTCGTCGATCGGGTGCGGTCACGCCGGCCGGGGAGTCACCCGCGGCAGCTGGACATCGCGCTGTCCGAGTTCGGTCGGCGCCTCCTCGACGCCATCCGCAGTCCGGAGTTGCGTCGACGACCGGAAGTTCGCGATCTCCTCCGATTGCTCGAACAACCCATGCTCCTGAAGCCCGGGGCGCCCGCGACGAACGAGTTGCTCACCGCCCTCGTCGCTGTGCGAGCGGCCATCTCCTAGCTCGGCCGGATCTACACCAGAGCGGTCGGCCTCGAGCCTGGGTCGCCGGCCCGTGACCAGGCCGAATGGGCTCTTTCGGAGGTTCGTTCCACCCTCGGGCCGGCGACCTCATGACTCGAGCACGGCGCTCCGCGCCGCCGACGAGCACCGGCGCTAATGTCAGCCCCGGGAGGATCATGACGCACGCTGTGATCATCGGAGGGGGCATCGCCGGCGCGGTCACCGCGGTGGCGCTGCACAAGGCCGGCATCGGCTCCACCGTCTGCGAGGCGTACCCGACTCTCGCCGACGATGTCGGTGCTTTCCTCACCCTGGGTGTCAACGGCATGGACGCACTCGCGGCCGTGGGCCTTGACGGCGCGGTCGCGGCAGCGGGGGAGCCCGCGCGCCGTATCGAGGTCTACGACGCCGACGGCGCGAAGGTCGGTGAAGGCCCGCTGACCGGCGCCGACACACATGACCTGGTGCCCCGGACGTTCCTGCGCTCGGCGCTCTACCGGGTGCTGCTCGACGAGGCCGAGCGGCGCGGGGTGCGGGTCGAGCGCGGGCGCAGGCTCGTGGACGCCACCACGTCGGACGGGCAGGTGCGCGCCGTGTTCGCCGACGGCAGTCACGCGCACGGTGACCTGCTCGTCGGCGCCGACGGCGTGTGGTCGGTGACCCGTGGGCTCCTCGACCCGGACGCGCCTGCGCCGCGCTACACCGGCCAGCACATCGTCTACGGCTTCAGCACGGCGGCGCCGGTCGCGGTGCCTGCCGACACGTACCGGATGGTCCGTGGGCGTCGCGCGTTCTTCGGCGTCATCGGGGGGCCTCGGGGTGGGCTGTGGTGGTTCGCCAGGGTGCCCGCCCCGGAGCTGACGAAGGCCGAGCACGCGGGGATGACAACGCAGTGGTGGCAGGACCGGCTCGTCGACGTGTTCGGCGATGACGGCGGCCCGGCCGTGGAGGTCGTCGCGGCCACCGACAGGATCGTCGGGCACAACGACTACGACATCGCCACCGTGCCCACGTGGCATCGCGGCCAGATGACGATCGCAGGCGACGCCGCCCATGCGGCCTCGCCGTCGGCGGGCCAGGGTGCGTCGATGGCGATCGAGGACTCCGTGGTGCTCGCGAGATGCCTGCGCGACGTGCCCGACGTGCCGCGCGCGTTCGCCACCTACGAGGCGCTGCGCCGTCCCCGCGTGGAACGGCTGGTCGAAGCCGCGGCCGCGCTGAGCAGCCGCAAGCCACAGCCGCAGCCGACCAAGCGCGCCCAGGGCGGCGGCGACTGGATCCGCGACCACCACATCGACTGGGACTCTCCGGTCGAACCGGACTGATCGGCGCCACCGAGCACCGTCCACTGACAGGATCGGAATGGTCCGGGCCCCGGAAGGGCGCTCTCGACCGAAGGGACCTCATGGGCTTGCCGACCGTCGCCGACCTCGATCGGGTCCGCTGGATCACCTTCAACCGGCCCGAGGCCGCCAACGCCTTACGCGTCGAGGATCTCGACCACGTCGCCGACGCCGTGCGCGATCTCGGTGGGGGAATCCGGGCGATCGTGTTCACCGGCGCGGGCGAGCGCACGTTCTCCGCCGGGATGCACCTCGACGCGTTCCGTGACCTCACGCCGATCACCGCGCGGCGGCTGATCGCGAGAGTGGCCGACTTCCTGCGCGCCGTCCGGCTCAGCCCGGTGCCCACCGTGGCGATGCTCAACGGGACGTGCCTGGGCGCCGCGCTCGAGCTCGCGCTGGCCTGTGACATCCGGATCGCGCACCCAGCTGTCCGGCTCGGGCTCCCGGAAGTGAAGCTCGGGATCCCGTCGGTGGCCGACGCCGCACTGCTGCCGGCGTTCGTCGGCCTGTCCAGGGCACGCGAGATGATCCTCACCGGCGACCTCTACGACCTCGAGGCCTTCGGTCCGGGGTTCGCCAACCGGGTGGCCGAACCCGAGCGGCTGCGGGCGGCGACCTTGGCGATGCTCGAAAAGCTGACCGCGCACACCCCGCAGGTGATCGCCGCGCAGAAGTCGCTCTTCGAGACGTGGCTGAATCACGGGATCACCACCAGCGTCAGTAGCAGCGTCGACGTGTTCGGCGATCTGTTCGATGACCCCGCGACCGCCGAGGCGGTCGAGCGCTACCAGCACCGCACCCCCCGTTCGGCCCGAGGAGGCACCCCATGAGCAAGGCGATCCTGGACGGCAAGTCGTTCAAGCTAGGCCTGTTCTCCGCGAACTGTTCCTCAGGAATGGCCGTCACCACCGTGCCGGACCGGTGGTCGGGGAGCTGGGAGGACAACCTGCGGCTCGCACAGCTCGCCGACGAGGTCGGGATCGACTTCCTGCTCCCCATCGCGCGCTGGATCGGCTACGGCGGCGAGACGAACTTCCACGAGGGCGTGCTGGACCCCACGGTGTGGTCGGCAGGCCTCCTCGCGCACACGCGGCGGATCGCGGTCTTCGCCACGGTCCACACGGCGTTCAACCACCCGATCGTCGTGGCGAAGCAGCTCGCGACGGTCGACCAGATCGGCCAGGGCCGGGCCGGCATCAACATCGTCGCCGGCTGGAACAAGCCCGAGTACGACGCCTTCGGCATCGAGCTGCCCGACGACCACGACGAGCGGTACGCGCTCGCGCAGGAGTGGTGGGACGTCATCGGGAAGATCTGGAGCACGCCCGGGCAGTTCGACCACGACGGCAAGTTCTTCCACCTCCGTCACGTGGAAGGCATGCCCAAGCCGTACGAAGGGTCGGTGCCGGTGCTCAACGCCGGGTCGTCGCGACAGGGCCGTGACTTCGCCGCACGCAACGCGAACTTCGCGTTCACGATCGTCGGTGGGCCCGAGGACGGCGCCGAGATCGTCCGCACGGTGCAGGCGTCCGCGCGCGACCACTACGACCGAACCGTCGGAGTGTTCACGCTCGGGCACGTGGTGTGCCGTCCGACCCGGGCCGAGGCCGAGGAGTTCCTGCACGACTACGCGGGCGAGCGGGCCGACTGGGAGGCGGTCGACAACCTCATGGCGCTGCAGGGGCTGCACGCGCAGTCGTTCACGCCCGAGATGCTGCAGACCTTCCGGTCCCGCTTCGCCGCGGGCCACGGCAGCTGCCCGCTCATCGGCACGCCCGACGACGTCGCCGACGAGATCGAGCGCTTCCACCGCGCGGGCTTCGGCGGGATGACTCTCTCGTTCGTGGACTACATCTCCGAGCTCGGCTACTTCGCCCAGGAGGTACTGCCGCGGCTGGAGGCGAAGGGAATCCGGATCCCGAGCTGAGCCGAGCATCGCTGAACGAGCAGGTCGGGGTCAGTCGGGCATGGCGGCGACGATCTGCTCCTGGGTGAGGGGCAGGGATCGCACACGCACGCCGAGCACGTCGGTGACGGCGTTGGCGATGGCTGCGGCGGTGGGTCCTTGCGCGGTCTCACCCACGCCCAGAGCCGGGTTCCCGTCTCCTGGCAGCAGTTCGACGTCCACCGCGGGCACCTCGGAGAACCGCAGGATCGGGTAGCTCTCCCAGTCCTCGCTGGTGACGGTCATGCGGTCGAAGCGCACCCGTTCCTTGAGCGTCCAGCTGGTCGCCTGGATCGCACCGCCCTCGATCTGGTTGGCCGCACCGTCGGGGTTGATGATGAGCCCGCCGTCGACCGCCAGCGTCAGCCGTCGCACCCGCACGTCGCTGATCGCCTCGACCTCGGCGACCACGGCGCAGTAGGCGCTGGTGCCCTTGTAGCGGGCGTAGCCGATGCCGTGCCCGATCGTCTCCGAGGGCGCCCACTGTCCCCAGCCCGCACGCCGGGCTGCTGCCTCCACCACCGCGCGGGCACGCGGATCGCTCAGGTGGGCGAGCCGGTACTCGACGGGATCGCGCCCGGCCGCCTCCGCGAGCTCGTCCATGAACGACTCGGCGGCGAACACGTTGAGGAAGGCACCGAGCGATCGCAGCGAGGACGTCCGCAGCGGCATGGTCGTCAGGTGGTGGTTGACCACCTGATAGGCCGGGAAGTCGTAGCCCGGCACCGCATTGCGCCCGGCGGCCCCGCCGCGCTGCCACGGTGGCTCGGGTGCGGTCCTGATCTCGCTACCGCCGCTGCGGTGGCTCGCCGCGAGCAGTGCAACGGCTTCGGTGAAGCCTGGCCGGGAGATGTGGCCGTTGCCCCAGATCTCGTGGCGCCAGGAGAGCACCCCGCCGTCGGTGTCGACGTCCGCCGCCATGCGGACCACCGCGCCCGGGCCGAAAGGGGCCCAGGTGAGCTCGTCCTGCCGTGACCACACCACCTGCACCGGGCTGTTCGGAACCGCCAGGGCGAGCAGGGCCGCGTCCATGGCGGCGTCGTCGGCCCCGTTGTGCCCGTAGCAGCCGGCCCCTTCGGTGTGCCGGACGGTGACCTGGTCCTCGCCGAGGTCGAGTGCGCGCGCGAGCACGCGGCGCAGCACGAAGATGCCCTGGCTGTGGGTCCACACCTCGAGCCGCACGCCGTCCCGGTCCGTGACGAGGGCGGTGGCGCTGGAGGGACCGATGGAGCCGTGCGAGATGTAGGGCCGGTGGTAGGAGGCTTCCATGGAACTCGCGACGGCCGCGGCCGGGAGCCGCTCGTCCTTCTCGGCGAGCACCGCGGTCTCGGCGGGTGCGGAGGTCAGGAAGGCCGGGAGGTCGTCCTCGTCGGGCAGCGTGGGCCGCTCCTGCCAGGTGGCGTCCGCACGGAGTCGGTCGGCGGCGCGCAACGCCACCTCCTCCCGCTCCGCCACGACCCCGAGGAAGTCGCCGTCACGCACGACCGTCACGACGCCGGGCATCGCCAGGGTCGGCGCCGTGTCGAGGGCGGCCAGCCTGGCGCCACGTGACGGCGGCCGGACGATGCGGCCGTAGCGCAGGCCCTCCGGTGCGAGGTCGTGGACGAATCGCGGCCGCCCGGTGAGCTTGTCGCGCAGGTCCGTCCGCGGCAGATCGGTGCCGACCACCCGGTAGGACGACGATGGCTTGACCGCCACCCGGCCGGTGGCGGCGCGGTCGAGCAGCGTGTCGTCCGCAAGCTCCCAGTAGCTCGTGTATCGCCCGTCGGGCGCGACGAAATCTCCGTCGCGGACGGTCAGCGCCTCCTCGGGCACGGCCAGCTTGTCGGCGGCCGCGGCCAGGTAGACGGCCCTCGCCTCCGCGCAGACCGTGCGGATCGCGGCGCCCGAGGTCTGCACGGACAGGCTTCCCGCCGTGTACCCCTCGTCGGGACTGGTGTCGGTGGCGGCCGCGGTCATGCGCACGCGGGCGACGTCGACGTCCAGTTCCTCGGCGGCCACCTGGGCGAGCGCGGTGAGCACACCCTGGCCGAGCTCGACCTTCCCGGAACGCACCTCCACCACCCCGGCGGGGAGGACGCGCAGCCAGTCGAGGAGCAGGGGATTGGCCGTGAGGGAGGGCGACAGGACCGGTGTGGTCTCGGGTGCTGTGGTCATCGGACGCTCTCCCGGTTCGCTCGCATCTGCGCGGCCGCCGCGAGCACGGCCCGGACGACGCGGTTGTGGGCGCCGCACCGGCACAGGTTCCGGTCGAGGGCGGCGCGCAATTCGTCCTCGGACGGGTCGTCGTTCTCGGTGAGGAGGGCGGCGGCCGAGATCACGATCCCGGACATGCAGTAGCCGCACTGAGCGGCCTGGCCCTCGATCATGGCCTGCGCCACGGGATGCGGTTCCTCCGGCGTGCCGAGCCCTTCGACCGTGGTGACCTCCTTGTGCTCCACCGCCCACACCGGCGTGTCACACGAGTAGACCGGGCTCCCGTCGACGAGCACGAAACAGGCGCCGCAGAGGCTCAGGCCGCAGCCGAACCTGGTGCCCTTCAGCCCGAGATGGTTGCGCAGCACGTACAAGAGTGCGGTGTCGTCCTCGGTGTGAACCTCGTGCTGTCGTCCGTTCACCGAGATCGTGCGCGACGGCGTCGACTCAGCCATTGCCGGCTCGTTCTCCCACTGTGGTGATCCGGCCACGTCTCACCGGCATGACGTTCTCCTTCCTGCAGCGCCCCACGGGCACAACGGTGTGCGGCGAAGAGCCTGCCCGGGTGCATCGCGTTCGCGGGGAGCATCCGGCCTGATCGGCGCTCGGCCACACTGGCGGAGGTTCACCTCGACAGTAGCGGAGGCTGCCTGAGCAGCGAGTGGATCCGGAGACGATCACCAGAGATCCGACGCGACGGACAGCGGGACCGGTTCTTGCGCAGGTCAGGATCGTTCGATCGCGTTTCGCAGGATGCAGAACTCGTTGCCCTCGGGGTCGGCGAGCACGACCCAGCCCGATCCGTCGCCCCGGCGGCGGTCGGCCACCTCGGTTGCGCCGAGACCGAGGAGCCGGGCGAGCTCGGCGTCGCGGGTGCCCTCGGCGGGCTCCAGGTCCAGGTGCAGCCGGTTCTTGAGCTGCTTGGCGTCGGGCACCTCGATGAACAGGACGCGCTGGTTGCCGTCCGGCGAGAAGATCATGCACTCCTCGTGACCGGGCTCGTTCGGGTCGTCCGGATCCTCGGCGAACCCGAGAACCGCCGCCCAGAACACCGACTGAGCATGGGCGTCGAGCGCGTCGAACGACAGGTGGGAGATGCGTGCGGTCACCGGGATCCCTTCTCCGACGTGGCCTTGTCGGTCACGTCGCGGTCCTTGCTGGATCGGGCACTCTCCCAGACCGCGATGACCCGCGGTCATCCCTTCGATGGACGCACACCCTCGGGCGCCGGCCTTCGTGCCGCGCTGCCGTAGCGTCGTCCGAGGAGGAACCATGAGGCAGCCGTCGTCCTTGCTCGATCTCCTCCCCCGTGACGTGCGGGGATCCGGAGCGTGGATAGCCGTCACCACGGGCGAGTCGAACGCCGAGGTGTTCCGGCGCGAGGACGGCTGGGCCTACGCGAAGTGCATCGGTCCGGACGGCATCGACGAGCTCGACGCGGAGTGCCGCCGGATCGAGTGGCTCAGCGGCACGGGCATCCCCGGGCCCGACGTCGGGCACTGGTCCGCCTCCGACCGTGGCGCCTGTCTGGTGACGACGGCGGTGCCGGGAGTGCCGGCAAGCCGGGTGTCCGCGGTGGAGCTCCGGCGGGCGTGGCAGTCGATCACGGACATGCTCCGCAGGCTGCACGCGCTTCCCGCCGCCGACTGCCCGTTCGACCGCAGTCTGGCGAGGACGTTCCGGCTGGCAGAGGACGTGGTCGGGCGGGGCGCGGTGAACGCCGAGTTCCTCCCCGACGAGCATCGGCACACACCGCCGTCGGAGCTGCTCGCGGAGCTGCGGCCGCAGCTGGAGCGGCGCCTGCTCCAGGAGACGCACGATCGCGTGGTGTGCCACGGTGACGCCTGCCTGCCGAATCTGATGCTGGACCCACGCACCGCCGAGTGCACGGGACTGATCGACCTCGGCCGCCTCGGTACCGCCGACCGGTACGCGGACATCGCGCTGCTGCTGGCGAGCTCACGGGAGACGTGGCGGGACGAGGACGAAGCCGGCTGCGCCGACGACGAGTTCTTCCGTTCGTACGAGATCGAGACCGTCGACCGGGAGCGGCTGCGGTTCTACCTGGACCTCGACCCGCTGACCTGGTGACATCGATACGTACCCGAATAGCGGGCGACGGCTCACCGAATGCTCGGTGACGCCACCGACAAAACTGTTGACCGGCCGGTGACACGCGGTGCAGATTTCGTTCCATTGACGGTTGGCGCTTGTCCGCGGGCGAGTGCGTTCTTTCGAATTGACTGATTTCCTGTCGCATTTCTTCTCGCTCGAGCGAAAGGTCGCAATCAACGATGCCGACAGACCAGGTGACGCCGGTGGTGCTCGTGCACGGCAACCCCGAGACCGCTGCGGTGTGGGATTTGTTGGTCGAGCAGCTCGTCGGCCAGGGTCATGACAAGCCGCTCTGCCTCTCTCCTCCCGGCTTCGGCGCGCCCGTCCCGACGGGGTGGGGCGCCACTATCGGTGAGTACCGCGACTGGCTGGTGGCCGAGCTCGAACGAGTGGGCCGGCCGGTTCATCTGGTGGGGCACGACTGGGGTGGTGGCCACGTCGTGAACGTCGCGATGACGCGCCCCGACCTGCTGCGTAGCTGGTGCTCCGACGTCATCGGTCTCTTCGATCCGGACTACGTGTGGCACGAGCTCGCTCAGGGCTGGCAGAGCCTCGACGATGGGGAGGCCGCGGTCGCCCGGCTCGTGCAGCCTCCGGTGGCGGAGAAGGTGTCGTTCCTCGTGCAGCGCGGGATGGACGCGAGCATCGCCGAGCGGATCGCTCCGGCCATGGACCACGTGATGGGCGAGTGCATCCTGCGGCTCTACCGGTCGGCGGCACAGCCGGTGATGGCTGAGCTCGGCGCCGGGTTGGAGGCGGCAGCCGCGCGGCCGGGGCTCGCGATCATGGCGAGCGAGGACCATGTCGTCGGCACGGAGGAACAGCGCCGACGCTCGGCGGCCCGCGCGGGCGCACGGGCGGAGGTGCTCGACGGACTCGGGCACTGGTGGATGACGCGCGACCCGGAGCGTGGAGCGGCGGTGCTCACCCGGTTCTGGGCTTCGCTGTGATGGCACGGTCCGAAATGCACGGCGGGATCTGCTGTGGCGTACTTCGGCAATTGTCCCGCGAATCCTGAATGCCGCCGGGTTGAGTCGTCGCTGACCCATTCCGAGGAGATTGTCGATGGCAGCTGTTCTCGTGATCGGTGCCGGACTGAACGGCCTGGCTGCCGGCGTGCTGCTCGCCCGTGACGGGCACGACGTCACCGTCCTGGAACGTGATCCGGACGAGCCGGAGGGCGATGCGCGTCAGCTGTGGGACCACTGGGAGCGGCCCGGGGTCAACCAGTTCCGGCAGCTCCACGTCATGCTCGGGCGCTGGCGCAGCCGGATGGAGCAGGAGATCCCCGAGTTCTTCGACGAGCTCGAGGGGCTGGGCGGCCGTCGCCGTAGCCCGATCGAGATGCTGCCGGCCGCCGTGAGCGGCGGTCCCCGGCAGGGGGACGACGAGCTCAGGTGTGTGATCGCGCGCAGACCGGTGCTGGAGGCCGCGCTGGCGGCGGTCGCCGTCCGTACGCGCGGGCTGGTCGTCCGCAGGGGAACGAGGGTCACCGGATTGGTGACCGGCCCGTGTACGGCGGGCGTTCCCTGCGTCGTCGGCGTCGAGACCGCGCGCGGGGAGCTGGTCGGAGCCGACCTGGTGGTCGATGCGATGGGCAGGTGCTCACCGCTTCAGCGCATGCTCTGCGCCATCGGTGCCCGTCAACCCACGGAGGAACGGGAGGAGCAGGGATTCGTCCACTACTCCCGGCAGTTCCGCACGCTGGACGGGCGGCCCGCGCCGTTGCCGAACGCGGTCACCCACGTCGAGGGCATGTCGTTGGTGACCATCCCGGGCGACAACGACACCTGGGGCTGGTCGCTGGTCACCGCTGCGAACGACAAGGATCTCCGTGCGCTGCGCAGTCCCGCGGTCTGGGACCAGGTGCTCGCCTTGTTCCCCGGCACCGCGGAGAGCCGCGCCGCCGGGATCGCGCTGACCGACGTGCAGGTGCTGTCGGGCCTGGAGGACAGACGGAGGCGGCTGGTCGTGGACGACGTGCCGGTGGTCACCGGGCTCGTGGCGCTGGGCGACGCCTGGGCCTGCACAAATCCGACGCTCGGACGCGGGGCCACGATCGGACTGCTCCACGTGGCCGCCCTGCGTGACGTGCTGCGTGCTGTGAGAACGAGCGATCCGGAGAAGCTCGTGCAGTGCTTCGCGGAGGTGACCGACGAGGTCGTCGGGCCGCTGTACGACATCTCGCTCCACGACGGCCGGCACCGGATGGCCGAGATGCAGGCCGACATCCTGGGCACGCCCTACGCGTCGTCCGATCCGGACTGGGCGGTCAGTCGTCGCTTCATGAACGTCGCGGCCGAGGATCCCGATGTGCGGCGGGCCTTCCTGCGTGCGGCGTACCTGCTCGACACGCCGGAGCACGCCTTGGCGATGCCCGGGGTGCGGGAGAAGCTCGAGACGCTCGGCCCTGGGCTGCCGCGCTACGCGGCCGAGGGCCCACGGCGGGCCGAGGTCCTGGCCGTCGTCGGCGAGAGCGGCGACCGCGAAGCCCCCGACGTCAGTGGCGCAGCGCCACCGCTGTGACGCCGTCGCGGGTGGGCACGAACAGCGCCGTGCCGCTTACCGCGGGGGTGGCGAACCGAGTGGCGGCACCGACCGGCACGGTGGCCCGGACCTGCCCCGTTGCGGAGTCGAGGCCGTCGAGGGTGCCGTTCTGCTGCACCGACCACACCGTCGTGCCCACCACGATCGGTGATCCGGTGACGGCGGGGGCCTGCCAGCCGCGGGTCATCCGGTCGTCGGTGCCGACGCGCACCTGCAGCAGCCCCTCGGTGCACGGCAGATAGACGACCGCGCCGCCGTCCTGCCCCGGCGCAGTGGCAGCGCCGCCGTAGGAGTGGCATGGCTCCAGCCGGTCCAGTTGGCCGTCCACACCTCCGAGCGCATCGACGTTCGTCAGATAGACCCCACCGCCCTTGCCGGCAGCGAGCACCCGGTGCGCGCCCGGCAGCAACACGGGGCCGGTGGAGCCGAGATCGGCGTCGACGGAGTTCTCCTGCGCCCAGCCGGACGGGGCGAAGCCGTCGAGCAGCCGCAGCTGGGGCGACAACCGCAGGATCGAGTCGCTGTGGTCCCATGCCCCTCCCACGGCCTCGCCGTTGCCGGTGGTCACGAGAACGTCCCCGCCGGGCAGGACGGCCGGACCGGACGGCGCCCAGATGCCGCCCTCCCGGGTCGTGGGGACGGCGAAGTCGACCTCGGGCCCGTTCCCCGTGACCGGGACGCCGACGACGCGGCCCAGGTACTGGCCGCAGTCGCCGAAGTTGCCGCCGTAGGGGATGTAGACCATCCCGTTGGCGAGCAGCAGCGCCCCGCGCTGCAGATGGGTGGCCGGCTCGCTGCCCGGGGCATCGACCGTGCGCTGCCCTCGGACCTGCCCGCTGCGCAGGTCCACGCCGAAGAGGACATGTTCGACGCCGGGCCGGGTGGCCACCGCGAACACCTCACCGGTGCCCGAGTCATAGACCGGGGTGCCGGTGATCCCGATCGGATCGATGTTGCCGCACGGCAGAGCCGAGCCCGGCACCGGATCGGCCAGGTGGGTGCGCCAGCGCACCGCACCTGTCGCCGCATCCAGCCCGTACAGCGACCCACCCTCGGTCGCCGCGACCACCAGCCCGTCGACGACGATCGGGCTGGCGTAGACCGCTCCATCCAAGGGCGCCCGCCACGCGACGGTGGGGGAAGCCGGGTCCGGCCCCTCAGGTACGTAGCCGGCCCGGGTGCCGTCGCCGTGGTAGGTCGGCCAGTCCGGACCGAGCGACAACGGAACGGGCGTCGCAGTGGCGGCCGGGCTGCCGGTGACGACGGGGTCCCCACCCGGTGCCGACCCGCAGCCGGCGAGCACGGCGATCCCGACGAGTGCCGCCGCGAGTGCCGCCGTCCACCGCCGGGTGCTCCCGTGGGTGCAGCCTTCCCGCAGGGGGGATCTCCGGCTCGACATCCGGCGATGGTGCCATCGCCCGGAGGCCGTCGCAGCCGCCCGCGCGGCGATCGGGAGGTACGCGGAGAACGTCCACCCTGATCAGGTGATCCGCTGGGCCTGCGGCGTCCTGATCGGAGGGGTGTGCGTCATGGCTGCCGCCGTCGCGCGCGGCCATGCTGGGTACATGCCCCGCCGGAGCGAGCAACGAGGACAGTCGTGAACGCCGCCTTCGTGCTGTACGACAACCTGACCGCACTCGATCTCGTCGGGCCCTACGAGGTGCTGGCAGGCCACTCGCAGGTGACGCCACATTTCGTCGCGGCCAAGGCGGGGAAGGTCCGCAGCGACAACGGCCTGGCTCTGCATGCCGACTTCGCGTTCGACGACGTGCCCACGCCTGATGTGATCGTCGTGCCGGGCAGTTCGCAGTGGCGCAGCGCTCTCGACGACGAGGTACTCATCGCCTGGCTGGCCTCGGTGCACAAGACCGCAACCTGGACCACGTCCGTCTGCAGCGGGTCGACGCTGCTGGCGAAGGCGGGCATCCTCACCGGCCGCCGTGCCACCTCCCACTGGGCGGTGGTGGACACGCTGACAGACGACGGCGCCGTCGTCTGCAACGAACGCGTCGTGGTGGACGGCGACGTGATCACTGCCGCCGGTGTGTCCGCCGGCATCGACATGGGGCTCACCCTCGCCGCCACGCTGTTCGGCGAGATGGCGGCCAGGACGATCCAACTCGCGCTCGAGTACGACCCCCAGCCGCCGTTCGACAGCGGCTCGCCGCGGACGGCGCCACCGGAGGCGGTCGCATTCCTCCGGGCAGCGCTCAACGGGAGCTGAGGTCGCGCCTCAGCGACCGAAGCAGCGGCGGGCGACGCGTCGCAGGAGCGGCAGAGCCGCGAAGCCGACGCCGCCCACTGCGACCGCTCCGACGCCGATGTCCACCGACAACCGCCCCTGCTTGGCCCAGTACACGTCCTGCAGGTCCAGGAGCAGCGCGAACTCGTCCACGATCAGGGCCAGTGCCGAGCCGTAGGTCCCGGCGAGCACCGGGTGGCGGCGCAGCCGGTCATCACCCCGCACGGCCACGGCGCCGACGGCGGTGAGCCCCGCGATTCCCCACATGTAGTGGTGGATGTGCGCCCCACCGAGGCTCACGTTGCGGAAGGGCCCCACCCCGTCGCGGATGCTGTAGGTGATCACCCGCACGGCGGTGAACGTGGCGGTGAAGGCCAGCCAGGAGATCAACGTGGCTCGTTCGCCCGGCCCGAGGTCCTCGTGATATCCGGCGCGCAGTTCGCGGACGGCCGACACCGTCGTCATTGCCGGAGCCGATGCTGTCGTTGCCATCAGGCCAACGTACGTGCCCCCGGCCGGGCGGCGGCACGAAAAACGCCTGGTCGTGGGGGTTGCGGTGGTGGGTGACAGTTGCCGTGCCGCGGGGATCAGCGCCCGATGGGAGTCATGTCGGCGTAGCGGGCACCGACGGGAGGCTGCACGGACCCGAGGCGGTTGCGCTGGTCGGCGCTGAGCTGGATGTCCGCCGCCTTTGCGTTCTCCTCGAGGCGTTGCACCCTCTTCGTGCCGGGGATCGGGGCGATGTCGTCGCCCTGCGCCAGGAGCCAGGCGAGCGCCACCTGGGCCGGTGTCGCGTCGAGCTCCTTCGCCACGGCTTCGACCGCGTCGACGATCCGCAGGTTCTGAGCGAACGCCTCCTCGGCGAACCGCGGCATGGTCCGGCGGAAGTCGTCCTGGGCCATCTGGTCCACCGAGCGGATCTGCCCGGTGAGGAAGCCGCGCCCGAGCGGGGAGTAGGGCACGAACCCGATGCCGAGCTCGCGCACCAGCGGCAGGACCTCGGCCTCCGGGTCGCGCGTCCACAGCGAGTACTCCGACTGCAGTGCGGTGATCGGATGCACGGCGTGGGCGCGCCGGATCGTGGCGGGGGCCGCCTCGGAGAGCCCGATGTAGCGGACCTTGCCCGCCGTCACGAGCTCCGCGAGCGCGCCCACGGTGTCCTCGATCGGGGTATCGGGGTCGACCCGGTGCTGGTAGTAGAGGTCGATGTGGTCGATGCCGAGACGCCGCAGCGACCCTTCCACGGCGAGCCGGATGTTCTCCGGGCTGCTGTCGAACCTGCGTACCCCGTCGGGTGTGTCGCGGTACGAGAGCTGGCCGAACTTGGTGGCGAGCACGACCTCGTCACGGCGGCCGGCGAGGGCGCGGCCGACGAGTTCCTCGTTGATGTGGGGGCCGTAGACGTCGGCGGTGTCGATCAGGGTGATGCCGAGGTCGATGGCCCGGTGGATCGTGCGGATCGACTCGCTGTCATCTGTTCCGGCCCCGGTGTAGATGCCCGACATCCCCATACAGCCGAGGCCGAGGGCCGAGACGGACAGGTTGCCGAAAGAGGCGTTCCTCATCGCAGTGCACCTTTCTGAGGGTGGCGAGCAGGTCGTGCGTGGGACGTAGGGGTCAGACGCGGGCTGCCACTGCCCGGGACCGGACGACGGTCACCAGCCAGAGTACGAACGCGACGGCGCACAGCACGCCTCCGACGAGGCAGACCGCGTTCCACCCGCCGTAGGCCCACAGCACGGAGGCGACGACGGACCCGATCGCACCACCGATGAAGTTCGTGGTGACGTAGGCAGTGTTGACGCGGCTGCGGGCCTCCGGCGCGCCGGCGAAGATCTGGGCCTGGTTGAGGATGCGCTGGGACTGGGTGGCGACGTCGAGCAGGACGATCCCGATCAGCAGCCACGGGAGGGAGAAAGCGCCGAGGTCGCAGATCACCCAGGACACGATCACGAGCAGCCAGGACAGCCCGGTCGCCCGGCTGGACCAGCCCCGGTCGTGCAGGCGCCCGGAACCCTGCGCTGCGAGGGCGCCGAGGAGCCCGGCGAGGCCGAAGAGCCCGATGACGAACGTCGAGTAGCCGTAGGGCGGACCGCTGAGCAGGAACGTCAGACCGGTCCAGAAGAGCGAGAACGAGCCGAAGCTGATCGCTCCGTAGAGCAGGACGATCTGCAGGGACGTGTCGCGGCGGACCAACCCGAAGATGGAGCGCAACAGCGCCCCATACGGCTGGGTGGCGCGCGGGACGTCGTGCGGGAGCATCCGGGCCACCACCAGGCCGAGCACCAGCATGAGCACCGCCGCGATGACGAACACGGCTCGCCAGCCCAGCGCACCCGCGATGAGCCCGCTGACCACCCGCGCGGCCAGGATGCCGGTGAGGGCCCCGCTGAGCACGATGCCGACCACCTCGCCGCGCCGGGCGTTGTCGGCCAGATCACTGGCGAACGGGATGAAGATCTGCCCGGCCACCGTCGTGACGCCCACCGCGACGAGAGCGAGGAGAAGGATCATGATGCCCGGAGCTACGGCGCAGGCGGCCAGGCACACAGCCGAGAGCAGCATCATCGCCGGCGCGAGGCGCCGACGGTTGTGGATGTCCCCGAGCGGGACGATGAACATGATCCCCAAGGCGTACCCGACCTGGGTCGTGGTCACCAGCAGGCCGGCTGTGCCCTGGCCGATGTGCAGATCGCGCGCGATCACGTCCAGCAGCGGCTGGGTGTAGTACAGGTTGCCGACGGCCGCCCCGCTGGCGAGGGCCATCAGCAGCACAACGCCACGGGACAGGGGCGTCCGCCGCATGCCGGGCGCTCCGTCCCCTTCAGTCGGGGCCTGTGCCGTGGCCGCGGTCGCATCGACAGGCTTCACGTCGTTTGTTCTCCTCGAGACCGAACCGAGAACCTGGGATCGACGCTGACCGATTCCTCGCAAGTCCACGTTAGGAGCGTTTACGACGGTGCGGAGGGTGAGATGCACCCCTCCCGGCCGGATGCCGGGAGGGGTGCGGGCCGGTCTCTCGTGGCCGTCGGGGCTCAGTGGCCCACGAGAGACTCGCTGCTGTTGACGGCCTCGAGCCGGAGGCCCGTGGTGCGGGGCCCGAGCGCGGTGACGTCCACGGCGACCACGACCATCGCCGCGCACACGATCGCGAAGAGCGCACTGACGCCCGCCCCGGCGAGCACGGGGACGAGTACGAACGGCATGGCCGCCGTCACCAGGCGGGACAGGGCGTACGTCCCGCTCGATGCCGTCGAGCGCAGATGCGTCGGGAAGATCTCCGCCTGGTAGATGTGGTACGCGTTCGAGAACACGTTGCTGACCGCGGTGTAGAGGAATCCGAACACGAGGATCAGCACCATCGTGTTCGAGAACCCGAAGGCGACGCCGAACACCGCCATCGCGAGCCCGGCGGCCACCACCAGGTACTTGCGCTCGAACCGTTCCACGAGGGGGAGCGACAGCGCCGATCCGATCGGATAGCCGAGGTAGGTGAGTCCGGTGAATAGCAGCGACTCCGAGACCGGGTATCCCTTCGCCGCGAGTACCAGCGGCACCATCGTGCCGAAGCCGTAGTAGCCGATCGTCTGGAACACGTGGAAGACGAGCATCATGGCGGTGCGCTTGTTGTAGGGGGGCACCAGCAGGGCCCGTACTCCGGTCAGCCGCGGTGCGGCCGCCCGCGCCGGCGTCGCCTCGGTGGTCACGGTCTCCGTGGCAGGGAGAGGCGGCTCGACCGCGCCTCCGGCCTCCGCCTCGAGCCGGGAGACGATGCGATCAGCTTCCTTGGTGCGCCCCACCGACTCGAGCCACCGCGGCGACTCCGGCAGTCCACGCTGCAGGAGGAGCACGATGAAGCCACCCACTCCGCCGATCACGAACATCCAGCGCCAGCCTTCGATGCCGATCCAGGTCGTCGCCGTGAGGGAGTGGGCGACGAACCCCACGACCGGCACCCCGATGAAGCCGATCGTGTAGGCGCAGGCGATGTACTTGCCGCGCCGCCGTGCCGGCAGCAGGTCGGTGAGGTAGGTGTCGGCGAGCGGCAGTTCGGCCCCGAGCCCGACCCCGGCCAGGAACCGGGTGACCACGAGCCATGCCGCGTTCATGCTGAACGCCCCGAGCAGGGAGAAGACCGAGTAGACCGCGAGGTTGAGCAGGAACGCCCCGCGCCGGCCCAGGCGGTCGGCGAGCCGGCCGAGCACGAGCGCGCCGATGAACATCCCGATGAACGTGGAAGCGAGGACCAGCGGGAGCTCCGCCTTGGTGAGACCGAACTCACCGACGAGCACGCTGGTGAGCACGCCGGTGAGGAAGACCTCGTAGAACTCGAAGAATAGGCCGAGACCCACGGCGATCGTGGCGCGCCGCTGTGTGGGAGTGACGGGCAACTGGTCGATCCGCCCTGCGACATCCCCGGTCGTCAGCGGTGGAGACTCAGGCAGCCTCTGCGTCCCACGTGTCTCGGGCATCGATCCTCCTTGAACGGTCAGACAGTCAGACACAGCGCTGGTTGTTCGAACCACGATGTGAACGCTGTCTCGTCATGCTGCGGGTGAGGGATCACGACCGTCAAGGGCGTTGCCCGGCATTGCGGAAAGCACATCGGACACAAGGGACGAGGGGTGCAGAAGCTTCGGGGGAACGGTGCCCGCGCCCGTTCACCGGCCGCGGTGACGGGTCTGCGCGGAATCGGTCAGAGCTCGGTGGCGGAGCGGACCGCGAAGGGGGTCTCGGCGCGGAAGCCGATGCGGCGGGAGGCGTCGCGTGCGAGCTCCATGACGATCGGCGCCAACCGTTCGACGTCGGCCGGGCTCACCCGCTGCAGCGGTGCCCCGATTCCGAGGGCGGCGACGAGTTCGCCGTTGAGTCCGAAGACCGGGGCGCTGATGGACGCCGCGCCGGCGTCGCGCTCCTCGAAGGAGGCCGAGAAGCCGGCCCGCCGGATGGCGGCGAGCTGCTCGGTGAGTTCGTCGATGTCGACCACGGTGTGGTCGGTGAATCTGCCCAGACCGTGCCGAACCGCTTCTTGGCGCGCGGTGGGATCCCAGGCAAGGAGCACTTTACCTGCGGATCCTGCGTGCAGCGGCATGACCATCCCGACCACGAACAGCCGGATCACGGGGTGGCGGGACTCGGCGAGCGAGACCACGGTGCGGAAGGGGCCGTGGCGGACGTAGAGGCAGGCCGTCTCGCCGGTGCGGTCGCGCAGCGCCTGCAGCGCGGGCCGGGTGAGCCGGACGAGGTCGAGCCCGAAGGTGCCGGGCGCCGCCCACTGCACGAAGTCCAGGCCGATGCGGTAGTGGTCGTCCTCGCGATCCAGGAACCCCTCGACCACCAGATTGCGGACCAGCCGCTGACAGGTGCTCGCGGGGAGGCCGGTCGTGCGGATGATCTGCTGCAGCGTCAGTTCGGGCTGGTCCACGCTGAAAGACCGCAGAATCTGCGTGATCTTGCGCAGCACCAGAACGGGCACCACCGACGCGCGGCCGTCATCCTCCGCCATGCCTCCACCTCCTGTCCCGAGTGTGACCTCCCGCATCGTATCGACCTGTCGCTTGACGACTAGACCGTCGACTCACATTCTGGTGCGAACCTTCATGAAGTGGGTGATGGGAGATGGTCGTATGACGATCGCTGAGGCGGAGCTCGACGCGACCGGTACTGCGAGCGCGGGCCCGCTGGCCGGGATCCGCGTCCTCGAGCTCGGGAACTTCATCGCCGCACCGAGCGCCGGGCGGCTGCTCGGCGACTTCGGCGCGGATGTCGTGAAGATCGAGCGTCCCGGTAGTGGCGACGAGCTGCGCCGCTGGCGCCTGCACGGTGGGGAGACGTCCCTGCTGTTCCGCACACTGGGGCGCAACAAGCGATCGGTGACCGTGGACATGCGTACCAGCGAGGGCCGGGACATCGTCCTGCGGCTGGCCGCGCAATCGGACGTCGTACTGGAGAACTTCCGGCCGGGCACCCTGGAGCGCTGGGGCATCGGCCCCGACCGGCTGCGCGAGCAGAACCCGCAGCTGGTGGTCGTTCGGGTCTCCGGGTACGGGCAGTCCGGGCCGTACCGCGACCGGCCGGGGTTCGGCGGGGTCGCCGAGGCGATCGGCGGCCTGCGCGCCCTCACCGGCAATCCCGGTCTGCCTCCCACCCGGGTCGGCATCAGCCTCGCTGACTCCGTGGCCGGCCTTTACGCGGTGATCGGAGCGTTGATGGGTCTGCTGGCGCGTGAGCGTACGGGCGGCGAGGTCGTCGACGTCGCGCTCTACGAGGCCGTGTACTCCCTCATGGAGTCGCTCGTGCCCGATTACGACGCGTTCGGCGTCGTGCGTGAGCAGGCGGGGTCCGGACTTCCCGGCATCGCGCCGTCGAACACCTACCGCTGCTCCGACGGCCGCTACATCGTCATCAGTGGTAACGGCGACGGCATCTTCGTCAGGCTCATGCACGCCATCGGGCGGCCCGATCTCGCCACCGACCCGCGGCTGACCGACAACGCCGGCCGGGTTGCCCACTCCGACGAGCTCGACGCGGCGATCGGCACGTGGACCGCCGCCCACAGCCAGGACGAGGTCGCCTCTGTGCTCGTCGCGGCCGACGTGCCGAACGGTCCCATCCTCACAGCGGAGGAGATCGTGAAGGACCCGCACTTCACCGAGCGCGGGATGCACGAGCGTCACCATGTGCGTATCGCCGCCGACGACGAGCGGGACGTCGTGTTCCCGGGTGTCGTTCCGCGTCTCGAACACCGTCCCGGCCGGACCCGATGGCTCGGTCCGGAGCTCGGTGCCGACACCGACGAAGTACTCGCAGCCATCGGGATCGACGTCGCGCAGCGTGAGCGGCTGCGCGCAGAGGGGGTGATCTGACATGGAACCCGACCGTGACGTGCTGATCACCGATGTCGTGCTTCGCGACGGATTGCAGGACGAGCCGATCATCGTCGCTGCTGAGGATCGCGTCAGGCTCGGCCGCTTGTTGCTCGCCGCCGGTCTCGGCTCCCTGGAGGTCGGCGCATTCGTGAGCACGCGCAAGGTTCCGCAGATGACCGGAACCGACGCGGTGCTGCAAGTCCTCGCCCGGGATGCCACGGCTGCGCTGCACACCCTGGTATTCACGGAGTTCGGCGCCCAGCAGGCGGTCGAGGCCGGGGCTCGTTCCGTCCGGTTCGTGGTCTCGGCGACCGACGGCCACAGCCGAGCGAACGCCGGGGTCACCACCGACGTCGCGCTCGACCGTCTCGCGCCGGCCGCCGAAGTGCTGCGGGACGCCGGCGTGACGATCGAGGCGTCCATCGCCACCGCGTTCGTGTGCCCGTTCGACGGCGACACCCCGCCGGAGCAGGTCGCGAGGACCGCGAAACGGCTGGTCCAACTCGGTGCCGAGGTCGTACACCTCGCAGACACCATCGGTGCGGCACACCCGGGCGCGATCATCCGCGGCGTCATGGCCGCCCGCGATGCGGTGCCCGAGGTCCCACTCGGCCTGCACCTCCACAACACCTACGGAATGGCCTCGGCGAACGCGTGGGCCGCTTTCGGTCTCGGGATCAGGCGTTTCGACGCGGCGCTCGGCGGTATCGGCGGATGCCCCTTCGCCCCCGGCGCCTCGGGCAACATCGCCACCGACGACCTCGTGCACTTCTTCCACCGGGAGGGTGTGCACACCGGGATCGACCCGGAAATGCTGGCCGAGGCCCGCGACCTGCTCGCCGCGGTGGTCGGTCATCCGCTGAACTCAGCCTTGTCCCGCATACCGAAGCCCAGGGTGGCCGTCGGCGTGAACTGAGGTCCGGGCAGCCGGGGGGGGGGCTCAGCGGGCGGTGTCGTCGAATGCCGGTTGCAGCGCCGACGGCGGCACCAGGCCCCATCCCTCGAGCGCCTTGCGTACCTGCTCGGCGGCGTCGATGTTCAAGGGCCCCGAGGTCCAGAGGCCGTAGGGCAGGTTGAGGAACCGGTTCTGCTGCACCGCAGGCAGATCCTTGATCCCGTCACGCGCCCGGAGCACCGCGATCTTCTCGCTGTAGGACTGCGGGGGGTAGTCCACGAAGAGGAACGCGTCGGGCCGGCTCGCCGCGATGCGCTCCCAGGACACCGAGGTCCAGGTGTCGGCGACGTCGTCGAGAGCATTGCGGCCACCCGCAGCCGTGATGATCCCCTGGGGTGCGCCGAAGCGACCGCTGGAGTAGACGGTGTCGGTGCCGCTGTCGAACAGGAAGATCGTCGGCGGGGTGCCGGCCTGTGGGGCCTGCTGCAGGGCGGTGAGGCGGGCGGTGATGTCGTCCACGACCGTTCGGGCCTCGGCATCTCGGCCGGTGATCGTGCCCAGGTTCGTGAGATCGTCGCGTAGCGCCGCCCACGGGTCGACGATCCCGCGGGCCCCGGTGTCCCCGGAGCGGCAGCTCTCGGTGAGGACGTAGGGGGCGATGCCCTGGGCCCGCAGCCAGTCCGGGGTGAGGCCGTCGTCCTCGGCGTAGCCGTAGTTCCAGCCGGCCACCATCACGTCCGGGCGCTGGGCCAGCACCGTCTCACGCCCCGGGTACGCCTGCGGCGAGACGTCGTGCAGCCCGTCGACCGCGGCCGCGCCGTAGTGACGGCGCAGCGTGTCGGCGTCGCGCTGGATGCTGGAGACCGCCGCGACGCGGTCCTGCGCCCCGATCGCGAGCACCATCGAGATCAGGTTGCCGTCGTTGACGAACATCCGCGACGCCGATGCGGGGAATTCCGCGGGCGCCCCGCAGTTCGTGACGGTCACGGTGCTTTCCCGGGGAGCACCGGTGGGCGCGGTGGTCTCACCGCTCCCGCACGCCGCCAGCACGACCATCGAGCAGACCGACACCAGCACCGTTCCGAGGCGGGGTCGTCGAGGCATCGTTCCTCCTGGTGGGGGGCTGCAGCAGCAGATGGGTCGCGCCGGTGACGGGGTGGGTGACGCGGGTCGCGTCGACCCCGAACACCGTCCGAACCGTCTCGGGGGTCAGGGCATCGTGCGGCGCGGCTGCCGCGCGGGCGCTGCCGTCGTGGAGCACGAGGATGCGGTCGCAGTGGTCGGCAGCCAGGTTCAGGTCGTGCATGGCCAGCACGACCGTTCGGCCGAGCCCGCGCACGAGGTGCAGCAGGGCGAACTGATGGCGCACGTCGAGATGGTTGGTCGGCTCGTCGAGCAGCAGAACGGCGGCGTCCTGCGCGAGACCGCGGGCCAGTACGACCCGCCTGCGTTCCCCGCCGGAGAGCTGCTCGACGGGTCGCTCCACGGCGTCGGCCATCTCGACCGCCCGCAACGCCCGGCCGACCGCGTCGCGTTCGGCGGTGTCGCCGCCCGCCCAGGGCGAGCGGTGGGGCACCCGGCCGAGGGCCACGAACTCCCCGACGAGGAGATCGGCGGGAAGTTCCTCCTCCTGCCCGACGAAGGCGATCGAGCGCGCCCGGGCCCGGGCCGTCAGCCGATGCAAGGCCCTGCCGTCGAGCCGGACCTCACCGGCCACGGCGGGCCGGATTCCGGCGAGGACGCGCAGCAGGGTGGACTTCCCGCTGCCGTTCGGGCCGACGATGCCGATGGTCTCGCCGTGGGCGACGTCGAGATCGACGCCGCGGAGGACCGTACGGCGCCCGACCGCACACGACACGGCGCTCGCGCTCAGATGGGGCGTCATGACGCCGAGCCGAAGCGGTAGCGGCGCCGACCCATCAGCACGAGGAAGACCGGGGCGCCGATCAGGCCGGTGACGACGCTCAGCGGGACCTCGACCGGACGCACCAGCACCCGGGCCGCGATGTCGACCAGCAGGAGGAAGACGGCACCGGCGAGGGCGGCCACGGGCAACATCGCGCGGTGGCGCGCGCCGACCAGGAGCCGCGCGACGTGGGGCAGGACGAGTCCGACGAAGCCGATGCCGCCGGAGACGGCCACGAGCACGCCGACGAGCGCGGCGAGCAGCACGAACAACACGTTGCGGACCGCCCGGACCGGAACGCCCAACGCGGCCGCCGTGTCCGGACCCGCGGCGAGGGCGTCGAGCCAGCCACTGCCGGCGAGCAGCAGCCCACCGAGCACCACCACCGTGACGAGCGGCAGCCACAGCTCGTCCCATGCGGCCCCTGACAGGCTCCCGAGCAGCCAGAACAGCACCGACTCGGCGGCCGCGCGGTCCGCGCTGCGGAACACCAGGAAGCTCGCCACAGCCGAGAACGCGGAGCCCAGAACGGTGCCGGTGAGGACGAGCCGCAGCGGCGTCAACCCGCCCTGTGCCAGTGCGACGGCGTACACGAGCAGCGCCGCGGCCAGCGCCCCGAGCAGCGCACCGGCCGAGAGCGCCCATGTACCGGCCGCGGCCAGCACCCCTGACGTGATGACGGCCGTGGCGCCGACCGCTGCGCCCGAGGACACCCCGAGCACGTACGGGTCGGCGAGCGGGTTGCGGACCAGCGTCTGGATCCCCGCGCCGGCGATCGCGAGTCCGGCCCCGACGATGATCGCCAGCAGCGAGCGCGGTGCCCGCAGGTCCCAGACGATCGTGTCCTCGGCGAGATCCCGCGGCACGCCTCCGGTGAACCGGGAGTGCAGGACATCCAGCACCGCGCCGGGCGGCAGGGTCTCGGCCCCGACACCGGCGGAGAGGATCGCCGTGACGACGAGCAGGACGGTGAGCACGGCCAGCACGGCGGGCGTCCGCAGGCGGCCCCGAACGCGTACTGCCGTCACCTGGTACGCCTCCCGCTCCCGCAACCGCACACCTGCGCAACACTTGATCGACTGATCATATGGGCAGGTATTTCCCGTGATCAATCGCCCCGGCTCGGGCGGCCGTGCAGCGCGATCGTCGTCACGGTCGGACGACAGGAGCTCCCCGGTCGGCCAGGCTCGTCTGTACGCGGAATCCCGCGGTAATGACGGAGCCGAGGGGAACCATGCCCGACACCACCGCGGCCGCACTCCCGCACCAGGGCGAAACGGTCACCGTGAGCGCGTACCTGGCCACCCGCCTGTGCCAGCTCGACGGCCATCACGTCTTCGGTCTCCCCGGGGACTTCAGCCTCAGCATGCTCGACGAGATGCTCACCGTCCCCGGCGTCGAGTGGGTCGGCTGCACCAACGAGCTGAACGCGGCATACGCCGCCGACGCCTACGCCAGGGCCCGCCGTGGCGTCGCGGCGGTACTCACCACCTACGGCGTCGGCGAGCTGTCGGCGATGAACGGCGTGGCCGGAAGCTACGCCGAGGACGTCCCGGTCGTGCTGGTGTCGGGGATGCCGCCGAGCCGTGCCCGGGCCGACGGGCTCCTGCTGCACCACACCCTCGCCGACGGCGACCACGACCACTTCGTCCGTGCCTACCGTGAGGTGACCGCGGCGGGCGCCGTCCTGCGTGCCGCAACGGCGGTGGCCGAGATCGACCGGATGCTGCTGACCGCGATCAACGAGTGCAAGCCCGTCTACCTCGGCATCCCGGCCGACGTCGCGGTGGCGCGCGTCCCGGCCGCGAACCTGGCCCTCCCGCTACGCCGCTCGCCCAGCGACCCGACCTCCGTGCAGCAGTTCCGCGACGCGCTGACGGCGCTGCTCGCCCAGCACCCCTCGCTGACCGTCCTTGCCGGTCCGCGGGTGCACCGGCGGCGGCTGGAGGGTGAGCTCGCCGCCCTGGCCGACCTTCCCGGAGTGCGCATCGCCACGCAGGCCGGCGCCAAGGCGATGCTCGACGAGGCGCATCCCGCGAGCCTCGGCACCTACATGGGAGGCATGACCAGGTCGGAGATCACCCGGGACGCCGTCGACTTCGCGCCGCTGCTGGTGCTGGCCGGCACCACGCTGAGCGACGTCCTCACCGGGCTCTTCACCCACCGGTTCACGCCCGAGGACGCCGTCGAGCTCGGGTTCGAGACCGCACGGATCGGCGCCTCCCTCTTCCATGGCGTGCGCATGGAGGACGCCGTGCGGATCCTGCACGAGACGGCTGCCGAGCGGGACTTCGCTCCGTTGCCTCCGCTTCCGCCGCTGACCAGGCCGGAGGTCGCGGAAGGGCCGGCGTCGGACGCGCTGACACAGGCCCAGCTCTGGGCGGAGATCCAGCAGTGGATGCCCGAGGGGGTGACCGCGATCGCGGACGCCGGCACCGCCCTGTACGGAGCGCTCGGCTTGCACATGTCGCACGACAGCGACCTGCTCGCGCAGCCGATCTGGTCCTCGATCGGCTACACCCTGCCTGCGACCCTCGGGATCTGCCTGGCCAGGCCGGAGAGTCGCAGCCTGTTGTTCATCGGCGACGGTGCCGCCCAGCTGACGGTGCAGGAGCTGGCCACGATCCTGCACCGCGGCCACACTCCGATCATCGTGCTCATCAACAACGCCGGGTACACGATCGAGCGCGCGATCCAGAGCCCCAAAGCGGCGTACCAGGACATCACCCCGTGGGACTGGTCCGCCCTGCCGTCCGTGCTCGCCCCCGGCGTGCCCTCGCTCACCACGACGGTCCGTACCCGAGCGGAGCTCGCCGAGGCGCTCGTCGAGGCCCGGGAGAGCACAGACCGGCTGGTGCTCATCGAAGCGGTGCTGGACCCCTCCGACGCCCCCGAGATGCTCGTCGAGCTCGGCCGCGGTGCCGCGCGCGCGAACGGTGCGCCATCCGCACCGACCGAACCGGCCTAACAGAGCAGGGGTGATCCGTCCCCGCTGAGGGCTGCGCGTCGGCAGGAAACGGATCTTGCGCAGCCGCGACGCGGGGGTGACGGACATCCCAGCTTGAGACGGTTCACGCTGGGAAAGTCGTTGTAGCGTGCTAACTATCCGCGAGTTTTTTGGGGTGGGCATGCCCGAACTTGACCAGCGCCACAAGATGGCGATCTTGGCGATCTGCTGCATGGGGCTGTTCATCGTCGGGCTGGACAACACCATCGTCAACCTGGCCCTACCCTCGATCGGCCACGAGCTGCAGGCCTCCGTGTCGAGCCTGCAATGGGTGATCGACGCCTACACGGTGGTGCTCGCGAGCTTCCTCATGCTGGCCGGCTCGACCGGCGACCGGATCGGCAGGAAGCGCGTCTTCCAGACCGGCCTGGTGCTCTTCAGCCTCGGTTCACTGCTGTGCAGCATCGCCCCCGGGATCGGACTGCTGATCGTGTTCCGGATGCTGCAGGCGGTGGGCGGGTCGATGCTCAACCCCGTCGCGTTGTCGATCATCACGAACGTGTTCATGGATCGTCGTGAACGCGCCAAGGCGATCGGTGTCTGGGGTGCGGTCGTCGGTCTGAGCTGGGCGCTCGGGCCGGTGCTCGGTGGCCTGCTGGTGGACAGCATCGGCTGGCGGTCGGTCTTCTGGATCAACGTGCCGATCGGACTGGCCGCCGTGCTGCTCGTCGCCCGGTTCGTCCCGGAGTCCCGCTCGGCCCGGCCCCGGCCGATCGACCCGATCGGACAGCTGCTGCTGATCGTGCTGCTGGCCACGCTCACGTACGGGAT
This sequence comes from Pseudonocardia yunnanensis, assembly GCF_039534065.1. Lineage (NCBI taxonomy): Bacteria > Bacillati > Actinomycetota > Actinomycetes > Pseudonocardiales > Pseudonocardiaceae > Pseudonocardia > Pseudonocardia yunnanensis. The sequence continues at coordinate 138,043 of NZ_BAAAUS010000034.1, forward strand.
CATCGAGGCCCCCGGCCAGGGCATCGAGTCGCCGTGGATCATCGCGTGCTTCCTGGTGGCGGTCGCGTCCGCCATCGCGTTCGTCAGCTACGAGAAGCGTGTGGACGAGCCACTGCTGAACATGCGCTTCTTCGCAAGCCCGCCGTTCACGGGCGCCACGCTCATCGCGGTCGGGTCGTTCGGCGTGATGGCCGGGTTCCTCTTCCTCAACGCTCTGTACCTGCAGGAAGTGCGTGGGTACTCGCCGCTGCACGCCGGCCTGCTCACGTTGCCGATGGCGGTGATGACCGGTGGGCTCGCGCCGGTGGCGGGCCGGCTCGTCGCAACTCACGGTCCACGGATCCCGCTGGCGGCCGGAACCGTGGCGATCACGGCGGGATCGCTGCTGCTCTCGGTGCTCACGGCGCAGTCGCCGGTGGTGGAGGTCGTCCTCTCCTACGCCGTGTTCGGCATCGGGTTCGGCTTCATCAACGCGCCGGTCTCCAACGCGGCCGTCTCGGGTATGCCCGCGTCGCAGGCGGGGGTCGCGGCGGCAGTGGCATCAACGAGCCGGCAGGTGGGGGCGACGCTCGGTGTGGCGGTGCTCGGTTCGGTGGTGACCGCGCGGATCGTCGGACCGCTGTCGACGGGCTTCGTCGCCGCCGCTCACCTGGGCTGGCTGATCATGGCCGGAGCGGGTGTGGCGATGTTCGTGATCGGCGTCCTGACCACGGGCAAGTGGGGAATGCGCAAGGCCCAGGTGTTCGACGAGGAGTTCCCCCAGGACATGCCGGTCGCCCAGAGCGTGGCCGTCCAGTCCAGGTAGCCGGTCGCCCGCGTTACTGGTGCCCCCGCTGACGGCCGGGGCACCAGCGAACTGCCTCTCACCAAGCGATCTGCCCGAAGCGCCGAGTGCCGTATCCTCGCGCTCATGGCACACGAAGTGGAGCGCATCGAGGTCGAGGTCGACGCGGCCACCGCGCGCTGGCTGCGTGCATGCGCCCGCACGCGTGGGGGCTCAATGGCCGCCGCCGCCGCCGCGCAGCTCCACGAGCTCGCCGTCGCCGACTCCGTGCGTAGCCACTCCGCCTTCTTCGCCGCGCGCCCGACATACTTCGAGGACGCCGAGGCTGAGTACGAGGCGGCGCAGTCCGCCTGACACGATCGTCGCGTGCTGCGCGGCGAGATCTGGGTGTACCAGCCTGTCATTTCCCGTGAGGGCGAGCCCCGGCTCCGCTTGATCGTCTCGAACGACGCGATCAACCACGACGAGCAGCTCGTGGTCGTCCGCGGGCTACGGATCTTCGACGCAGACCCCGGTGGGCTGCTCGCCGTCCGGATCGAGCCCCACGGGTGGGCGTCGGCCATGTCGTCGGAGAACGTGATTCGCCGGCGGCTGGTCGAGAAGATCGGCGAGGCGACCTCGGACGAGATGGAAGCCGTCGGGGTGGCGATCGCCGCCATGTACGGCCTGCCCGGGTAGCCGTGGCCCTGGGCCCCGCCGTCGGAGCGGCGGGGACATCAGCTTGCTACCAAGCGATCCGCAGGATCGAAGTATTCCCCGACGGGCCGGGGCAGGTGTCGTCAATCGGCGGGGTTCGCTAGGACGTCGAGAGGACCGGGTTGCGCGCGGGCTCCGGGGCGCGCTCGGGCAACAGGACCCGGTCGCTGTGTGTGTAGATGTTCATCGATCCGTTGCGGATGAAGCCGACCATCGTCAGGCCGCACTCCTCGGCCAGCTCGATCGCGAGAGACGAGGGGGCCGACACGGCCGCGATGACCGGCACGCCGGCCATGACGGCCTTCTGGGCCAGCTCGAACGACGTGCGTCCGGAGACGGCGAGCACGAGGCCGCTCGCCGGCACCCGGCCCTGCAGCAGTGCCCATCCGAGCACCTTGTCCACCGCGTTGTGCCGACCGACGTCCTCGCGCACGACGAGGAGCTCACCGGTGGGGCTGAACAGCCCCGCCGCGTGCAGGCCGCCGGTGCGGTCGAACACCTGCTGGCGCCGGCGCAGCGCGTCGGGCAGGTCGGCGAGCACCTCGGTGGACACTCGCGTCTCGTCGGCGCCGGGGGAGTACCGGGAGCGCAGGCGCACGGCGTCGAGCGACGCCTTGCCGCACACACCGCACGAGGACGTGGTGTAGAAGTTGCGTTCCACGCCGGGATCCGGGGTGGGCACGCCCGGCGCGAGGCCGACGTCGAGAACGTTGTAGGTGTTGCGGCCCTCGTCGTCGACGGAGTCGCAGTAGCGCGCGTCGCGGATGTCGGCGGCGCTCCCGATCACGCCCTCCGTGAGCAGGAAGCCGTGGGCGAGCTCGACGTCGTGGCCCGGGGTGCGCATCGTGACCGCCAGCGCGCGGCCACCGACCCGCAGCTCCAGCGGCTCCTCGACGGCGATGGAGTCCGGCCGTCGCGCGGCCCCGTTCGCCGTTACGCGGAGTACCGGACGACGAGCGATCAGACGCCCCATGGGCGGGCTCCCGGGTCGAGAGGAAGGAGGCGCGCGGCGATTGCCGCGGCCGGACCGGGGTCGATCACGGCGAGCGCGTCGGCGACCGCGGCCCCGCGCAGCATCGCCGAGCCGGCGTGCCCCACGGGAACGGCGCCTTGCGGGCCGACGTGCACCGGGATCAGCCTGGTGCTCATCGCATGGCGGGGAAGACCGCCCGGGACGGGCGCCGCGACCAGTGCAGGCAGCGGTTCCCCGCGCATCCCGGTGATGGCCGGGACCGCGAGGGTGAGGAACGCGACGAGCGCGGCGAACGGGTTGCCGGGCAACCCCACGACCAGGCGGCCGTCGGGCAGCTGGGCGAGCGCCTGCGGATGGCCGGGCCGGCACGACACGCCGTCGACGAGGAGTTCGGCGTCGAGCGCGGCGAGCGCGGGACGCAGGTGGTCGGCCGGGCCCGCCGACGATGACCCGGAAACGAGCACGACGTCGGCGTCGGCATCGGCCAGCGCTTCGAGAAGCAGAGCGCGTGAGTCGGGCAGCCGGACGTCGGGCACCGCGTCGGCACCGGCCTGAGCCAGCAGACCGGGCAGCATCGGGCCGATGGCGTCGCGCACCCGGCCCGGCCCCGGTGCCCCCTCGGTGACCAGCTCGTTGCCCGTGACGACCACCGCGACGCGCGGGCGTGGCCGAACCGGCAGGCGGTCCAGTCCCAGCGTGGCGACGAGACCGAGCACGGCGGGGCGCACGAGCGTCCCGGCCGGCAGCAGCTCCTCACCGGCCGAGCACTCCTCACCTGCGCGTCGCACGTGTGCGCCCGGTCTGAGCGCGCCGGCGAGCAGGTGCCCGTTGAGGACGGCGTCCTCGTCGGGCAGCACCGCCGTGGTGCCCGGCGGGACGGCGGTGCCGGTGACCACAGCGCACGCCTCGCCGTCGCGCAGGTGCACGGACGGCACGCCGGCGACGTCGATCCGGCCCACGATCGTCCATGGGGCCGAGCCGCACACGGCGTAGCCGTCCATCGCCGAGCGGTCCACCGGCGGCACGTTCGCCGGTGCCACCACGGGGGCGGCGAGCACCGTGCCGACGGCGGAGGCGAGGGGGACCGACCGTGCAGGAAGGGGCTGTCCGGCAGCGTGAGCGCGCTCGCGGGCCGCGTCCCAGGCGAGGGACGTAGTCGGCGGCGCGAACGCGGTGCTCACGAGCTCGCCTGACCGAGCACTTCGGCCGCGCGGAGCGCCACCGGGTCGAGCCCCTCGCCGCCCTCGGCCACGTGCTCCAGGAGCGCCTTCTTCATGCGCGGCTCCCAGAAGTCCCGCAGGTGCACGGCCACCTCGGCGGCGGCCACCTCGATCGGCTTGTGCCCGAACTGCTCCGCGACCTCGTTGACCAGCCGTACGTGCGGAGGAACGGTGCTGATGGACATCGATCAATCTCCTGCCGTGACGACCGGTCGCTGCGCCAGGTGCTCGCGCACGGCGGCCTGCTCCGGTGTGAGTCCGACCTGAACGGCCGTGACCTTGTACTCCGGGCAGTTGGTCGCCCAGTCGGAGTTGTCGGTGGTGATCACGTTGGCTCCCGTGACCGGGTGGTGGAAGGTCGTGTAACACACGCCGACCGGCATCCGTTCCGACAGTACCGCCCGAAGGGTGGTCTGGCCGACACGGCTGGAGAGCGACACCATGTCGCCGTCGTTGATCCCGCGCACCTCCGCGTCGTGCGGGTGCAGCTCGAGGATGTCCTCGGGGTGCCACGCGACGTTGGCGGTGCGGCGGGTCTGCGCGCCGACGTTGTACTGCGACAGGATCCGGCCGGTGGTGAGGATCAGCGGGAACTTGCGCGTGCTGCGTTCGCGGGTGGGCACGTAGACCGTCTCGACGAAGCGGCCCTTGCCGCGCACGAACCCGGTCTCGTGCATGATCGGCGTGCCGTTCGGGGCCGCGGTGTTGCACGGCCACTGCACGCTGCCGACCTTGTCGAGGTGGGCGAAGGAGACGCCGGCGAACGTCGGCGTGGTCATCGCGATCTCGTCCATGATCTGCGACGAGTTGTCGTAGTGCATCGGGTAGCCCATCGCCTGCGAGATCTCGCAGACGATCTCCCACTCCTGCTTGCCGGTCTGCGGCGCCATCACCGGGCGCACCCGGTTGATCCGCCGCTCGGCGTTGGTGAACGTGCCGTCCTTCTCCAGGAACGACGTGCCGGGCAGCAGCACGTGGGCGAACTTCGCCGTCTCATTCTCGAAGAGGTCCTGGACGACGAGCAGATCCAGCGCGGCGAGCGCGGCGTGCACGTGGTTGGTGTTGGGGTCGGACTGAGCGATGTCCTCGCCCTGCACGAACAGCGCCCGGAACGAGCCCTCGATGGCCGAGTCGAACATGTTGGGGATGCGCAGGCCGGGCTCCTCGAGCAGCGGCACCCCCCAGAGCTGCTCGTAGACGTCGCGGGCGCCGTCGTCGGACACGTGGCGGTAGCCGGGCAGCTCGTGCGGGAACGAGCCCATGTCGCAGGAGCCCTGCACGTTGTTCTGCCCGCGCAGCGGGTTGACCCCCACGCCGTTGCGGCCGATGTTGCCCGTGGCCATCGCGAGGTTCGCCATGCCCATGACCGTGGTCGAGCCCTGGCTGTGCTCGGTGACGCCGAGGCCGTAGTAGATGGCGCCGTTGCCGGCCTCCGCGTAGAGCCGGGCCGCGGCGCGGACCTCGGCGGCGGGGACCCCGGTGATCTCCTCGACGGCCTCGGGGCTGTGCTCCGGCTGGGCGATGAACTTCTCCCACGCCTCGACGTCCTCGCAGCGCTCCTGCACGAACTGCCGGTCGACGAGCCCCTCGGTGACGATGACGTGCGACATCGCGTTGACGATCGCGACGTTTGTGCCGGGCGCGAGCTGCAGGTGGTGGGTGGCCTCGATGTGCGGAGAGCGGACGAGGTCGATGCGCCGCGGGTCGATGACGATCAGCTTGGCGCCCTGGCGCAGCCGCCGCTTCATCCGCGAGGCGAACACCGGGTGGCCGTCGGTGGGGTTGGCCCCGATCACCATGATCACGTCGGCCTTGGCGACGGACTTGAAGTCCTGCGTGCCTGCGGAGGTGCCGAAGGTCTGCTTGAGCCCGTAGCCGGTGGGGGAGTGGCAGACGCGGGCGCAGGTGTCGACGTTGTTGTTGCCGAAGACCGCGCGCACCATCTTCTGGACGACGTAGACCTCTTCGTTCGTCGTCCGGGACGAGGTGATCGCGCCGATCGAGCTCGAGCCGTGCTCGGCCTGGATCTCCCGCAGCCGCCGTGCCGTGAACTGGATGGCCTCGTCCCAGGAGACCTCGCGCCACGGGTCGGTGATCGAGTCGCGCAGCATCGGGGACATCACGCGGTCGGGGTGGCTGGCGTAGCCGAAGGCGAACCGGCCCTTGACGCAGGAGTGGCCCTCGTTGGCGCCACCGTCCTTGTAGGGCACCATCCGCACCAGCTCGTCGCCGCGCAGCTCCGCCTTGAATGAGCAGCCGACGCCGCAGTACGCGCAGGTGGTGACGACCGAGCGGGTGGGCATGCCCAGCTGGACGACCGACTTCTCCTGCAGCGTGGCCGTGGGGCAGGCCTGCACGCATGCGCCGCAGGAGACGCAGTCGGACTCCATGAACGAGACGCCGGCGCCCGCGGCGACCTTCGAGTCGAAGCCGCGGCCCTCGATCGTGAGGGCCAGGGTGCCCTGCACCTCGTCACAGGCGCGGACACAGCGCGAGCACGCGATGCACTTGGAGGCGTCGAAGTCGAAGTAGGGGTTGGACGTGTCCTTGGGGGCGTCCATGTGGTTGGCGCCGGCATCGACACCGGATCCGTAGCGGACCTCACGCAGCCCCGTGACCCCGGCCATGTCCTGCAGCTCGCAGTCGCCGTTGGCCGAGCACGTGAGGCAGTCGAGCGGGTGGTCGGAGATGTAGAGCTCCATGACACCGCGGCGCAGCTTCCCGAGCTTCTCGGTCTGCGTGCGCACCACCATGCCGGGGGCGACCGGTGTGGTGCAGGACGCCGGCGTGCCGCGTGCGCCGTCGATCTCGACGACGCACAGCCGGCAGGAGCCGAACGCCTCCAGGCTGTCGGTGGCGCAGAGCTTGGGGATGTCGAGCCCGGCCTGCTTGGCCGCGCGCATGACCGACGTTCCCGGTGGCACCGTCACGGCCACGCCGTCGATGGTCACCTCGACGGTGGCCGCGCCCTCGCGGGCGGGCGTTCCGAAGTCGGGCTCCTTGAGCAGAGTCATGCCGTGCCCCCGTCGCTTGTTCCTGTGGTGGTGGTCGCCGGGACGCCGAAGTCCTCGCCGAAATGCCGGACCGCGCTCAACACCGGCATGGGGGTGAGCCCACCCATGGCGCAGAGGGATCCGTCGGTCATGAGCTCACACAGGTCGTCGAGCAGCACGAGGTTCTTCGTGCGGTCCTCGCCTGCGCGGATACGGTCGATCGTCTCGACACCGCGGACGGCGCCGACGCGGCAGGGCGTGCATTTCCCGCACGACTCCTCCGCACAGAAGGAGAAGGCGAACCGGGCCATCGCGGCCATGTCCACCGTGTCGTCGAACACGACCACGCCGCCGTGGCCGAGCATGGCGCCCGCCGCGGCGAACGACTCGTAGTCCATCGGCAGGTGGAACTGCTCCGCCGGGACGTACGCCCCGAGCGGTCCACCGACCTGCATCGCGCGTACCGGCCGGCCGGAGGCCGTGCCGCCGCCGAGGTCCTGCACGAGCTCGCCGAGGGTGATCCCGAAGGGTGTCTCGAAGATGCCGCCGTGGGCGATGTTGCCGCCGAGCTGGAAGACGCTGGTGCCGCGGGAGCGGCCGGTGCCCAGCTCCGCGTACGCGGCGGCGCCGTGGGCAAGGATCGCAGGCACCGAGCCGAGCGACAGCACGTTGTTGACGACGGTGGGACGCCCGAAGAGGCCCTCGAGGGCGGGGATCGGCGGCTTCGCGCGCACCGTGCCTCGCTTGCCCTCGAGGCTCTCCAGCATCGAGGTCTCTTCACCGCAGATGTAGGCGCCCGCGCCGACCCGTACGAACATGTCGAACGTCAGGTCGGAGCCGAGCACCCGCTCGCCGAGCCAGCCGCGCTGCCGGGCCGTCTCGATGGCCGCGTTCAGAGCCTCGACGGCCTCCGGGTACTCCGAGCGCACGTAGATGTAGCCCTCGGTGGCGCCGACGGCGTAGGCGGCGATCGTCATTCCCTCGATGAGGGTGAACGGGTCGCCCTCCATCAGCATGCGGTCGGCGAAGGTGCCCGAGTCGCCCTCGTCGGCGTTGCAGCAGACGAACTTGACGTCCGACTGTGCGCCGAGCACCGTGCGCCACTTGATGCCTGTGGGGAAGCCCGCACCGCCACGGCCGCGCAGGCCGGAGTCCACGACCTCCTCGACGACCTCGGCCGGGGTCTTCGCGAGCGCGGCCCGGAGCCCGGCGTAGCCGCCGTGGGCCTCGTAGTCCTCGGCGGAGCGTGGGTCCACGATCCCGACGCGGGCGAACGTCACCCGCTGCTGGCGCTGCATCCACGGCAGGTCCTCGACGAGTCCGAGGCCTTCCGGCGTGCCGTCCAGCAGGCCGGCGGCGACCAGGCCGTCGACCTCCTCCGGAGCGACCGGCCCGTACCCGACGCGACCCTCGGCCGTCTCGACCTCGACCAGCGGCTCCAGCCAGAGCATTCCGCGCGAACCGGTGCGCACCACCTCGACGTCGCGGCCGGCAGTGGCGGCCGCAGCGGCGATCCGCTCGGCCACCTCATCGGCACCGACCGACAGTGCGGCGGAATCCCGCGGCACGAACACCCGCACATGACGAGTCATCGGGCTTCTCCCAGCAGTGCGTCGAGGCGGGCGGGGGTGACCCGGCCGTGCAGCCGATCGCCGACCTGCACCGCCGGACCGAGAGCGCAGTTGCCGAGGCAGAAGACCTCGTCGAGCGTGACAGCGCCGTCGGAGGTGGTCTCACCGAAACCGACGCCCGTGCGTCGCTTCGCGTGCTCGCCGAGCGCCTCGGCGCCAACCGCCTGGCAGGCCTCCGCCTGGCACACCCGCACCGTGGTGCGGCCGGCCGGGGCGCGCCGGAAGTCGCGGTAGAAGGTGACGACGCCGTGGACCTCGGCGACCGCGAGGTTGAGCACGTCGGCGATCACCGGTACGTCAGCCGGATCGATGTACTCCAGGTCTTCCTGTATCGCGTGGAGTATCGGCAATAGCGGGCCGCGCACGTCCCGCAGCGTTGTCGCGATATTGCGCACGTGCTCAGCGCGTACTGCCGCGAGATCCGTGACGTCCGTCGTCATGGTCGCGAGTGTCCCGCTCTGAGGTGCCACAGTTCAAAGCAATCTTGCCTATGCCTTGATAAGCGGGAGCTATGAACGGCCGCGGACGTGCTTTCGGAGCAGCTGGTCGAGCGCGGCTCGCATGTCCACCGACCCTGCAACATCGAGCAGGGCCCGCGCCAGCATCGGCTCCGGAACGCGGTCGGGAAGCACCAGGCCGATGCGGTGGCTCGTGGTCGGCGGGGTCATGGGAACGATGCGCATCCCATCAGGAACACCGAACAGGTGCAACCATGCGTGCGCGATGATCGTCGACCACCGGTGGGTGGCGACGTGCGCGTAGAGCACCGACACCGCATCGGCCTCCAACATCGGTTCCACCGCGACACCTGCGTCGGTGAAGGCGCGGTCGATGATCCGACGGTTCTCCATGTCCGGCGACAGCAGGCAGAGCGGCAGCGTCGCCGCGTCGTCCCACGCGGCGGTGGTCCGCCCGGCGAGGGGCGAGTCGTCGGGCGTCAGCAGCAGGTAGCGCTCCCGGTAGAGCGGGACGGTGCGCACCGCGCCGCCGAGCGGTTCACCGTCGACGTAGGTCATGCCGACGTCGAGCTCGTACTCGGCCAGCTTGCGCACGATCTCGCGGGAGGACAACGACTCGAAGGAGATCCGCACCCGCCCGTGCAGCTCGCTGAACGGGCCGGTGAGCAGGGGAGCGGCGGTGAGCGCCGTCGGGATGGCGCCGATGCGGAGACGGCCGGTGAGGCCACCTGCCATCCGGTCCAGGTCCTGCCGCAGCGCGTCGCGGTCGGCGAGCATGCGGTGTGCCCACAGCACCACCCGCTCGCCCTCCGGCGTGAATCCGCCGAACCGCCGCTCCCGCCGCACGATCTGCACCCCGAGATCGGCCTCCAGCCTGCGGATCGCCGCAGACAGTGCCGGCTGCGACACGTGGCACGCGGCCGCCGCACGGGCGAAATGACGTTCCCGCGCGAGGGCGCTGAGATATTCCAGCTGGCGCAGGAGCACCGGACAGGGATACCGGCGCGGAGGCAGAAGCGCAAAGCCGGGCCGCGCACCCCCCGCGAGTCGCCCGTTCCGGGCGCGCGAGTTGCCCGTTCCCCGCCACGATCGCCGCGAGATCCGCGGACCGGCCCCCACGAGGGCGGATCCGCGGATCTCGCAGTGATCATGCGCGGGCGGCGTCGAAGCGGGACTGGGCGTCGGCCCAGTTCACGACGTTCCACCAGGCCTTGACGTAGTCGGGCTTGACGTTCTTGTACTGCAGGTAGAACGCGTGCTCCCACATGTCGAGCATGACCAGCGGGATCTGGCCGGCGGGGAGGTTGGCCTGCTGGTCGTAGAGCTGGTGGATCAGCAGCCGGCTGCCGAGGGTGTCCCAGCCGAGGATGGCCCAGCCGGAGCCCTGGATGGTGGTGGCGGCCGAGGTGAAGTGGGCCTGGAAGGCGTCGAAGCCTCCGAAGGCGTCGTCGATGGCGGCGGCGAGCTCGCCGGTGGGCTTGTCGCCGCCGTCGGGGGAGAGGTTGTTCCAGAAGATCGAGTGGTTGACGTGGCCGCCGAGGTTGAAGGCGAGTGTCTTCTCGAGCCCGACGATCGCGTCGAAGTTGCCGCTGTCGCGGGCGGTGGCGAGCTTGTCGAGCACGCCGTTGAGGGCGGTGACGTAGGTCTGGTGGTGCTTGCTGTGGTGCAGCTCCATGATCTCGCCGGCGATGTGCGGGGCAAGGGCGCCGTAGTCGTAGGGGAGATCGGGAAGCGTGTACTCGGCCATGGACTCCTCCGCTCGTCAGTGCGTAGTCGCCACTATCTTGCAACAGCCAAGAGGAATCGTCAGCCGGGACCCTCGGTGCTCAACGGCCGAGCGCCCGTAATGCCCTGTTCATCCGATCATGCGAGCATGATCCGGTTCGTGCTGTGGCACAGTCCGGCGCAGCAACCAGTGGAGGGCCTCGTATGCCTCGGTCGTCTCGTCCGGTCCGGCGCGCTGTGCTCGTGGCTGCGGGTGTCCTGCTCGCCGGGCGCTGACCGCCGCCACCACGGGCGGGGGCGACGGAGGCGGCGGGGACACCGGCCCCGAGCCGGTCGCGGTGCAGCTGCTCGCACTCAACGACTTCCACGGCAACCTCGAACCGCCGACGGGTTCCAGCGGCACGATCGCCGGCGTCCCGGCCGGTGGTGTGGAGTACCTCGCCACCCAGCTCGCGCAACTTGCCGGCCAGGCACAGCAGGAGAACACGATCACCGTGGCCGCCGGTGACCTCATCGGGGCCTCGCCGCTGTTGTCGGCCGCGTTCCACGACGAACCGTCGATCGAGGCACTCGGACTGGCCGGGCTCGACGTTGCGAGCGTGGGTAACCACGAGTTCGACGAGGGCGCCGACGAGTTGCTGCGCATCCAGAACGGCGGCTGTCACCCCGACGACGGTTGCGCCGACCAGGACCGGCCGTACAAGGGCGCGGAGTTCCAGTACCTCTCGGCCAACGCCTTCGTCACCGATACCGGCGGGCCGCTACTGGAGCCGTACGCGATCAAGGAGGTCGGCGGCGTCCGCATCGGGTTCATCGGGATGACGTTGGAGGGGACCCCGGACATCGTCACGCAGTCCGGCGTGGCCGGGCTGGAGTTCCGCGACGAGATCGAGACGGGCAACCGGTACGCGGAGGAGCTGCAGAAGCAGGGCGTCGAGGCGATCGTGGTGCTCCTGCACGAGGGCGGCACGCAGGCCCCGAACGCGGGCATCAACGACTGCGCCGGGCTGCAGGGGCCGATCGTCCCCATCGCCGAAGGGTTCTCCCCGGCGATCGACGTCGTGGTCAGCGGCCACACCCACCAGGCCTACAACTGCGTGATCGCGGGCAAGGTCGTCACCAGCACCAGCTCGTTCGGGCGCCTGGTCACCGACATCGACCTGCAGATCGACCCGGCCACCGGCAACGTGCTGACGGCCACGGCCACCAACGTGGTGGTGGGACGTGACGTGCCGGCGGATCCGGCGGAGACCGAGCTCGTCACGCGGTACCGCGCGCTGCTCGGGCCGATCGCCTCCCGTCAGGTGGGCGAGACCACGGGAGCCGTCACCCGCGCCCAGGAACCGCTTTTCGGCACCCTGGTGGGCGAGTCGTCACTGGGCAACCTCATCGCCGACGCGCAGCTCGCGGCCACCGACCAGGAGCAGGGCGCGGTGGCCGCGTTCATGAACCCCGGTGGCGTGCGTGCCGACCTCGACGCCGGCCCCGTCACCTACGAGGAAGCCTTCACCGTCCAGCCCTTCAACAACTACCTGACCACGGTGGACCTCAGCGGCGCGCAGCTCGACTGCCTGCTGGAGCAGCAGTTCGTGGCCGAACGCACGCTGCAGCCGTCGGCGTCGGTGGCCTACACGGTCGACCCCAACGGGGCGTCGGGCACGGCCGCCGACCCCTGCTCGGGCACCCGCGTCGGCGCGCTCAGCATCGGTGGCGCACCCGTCGATCCCGCGGCCACCTACCGGATCACGGTGAACAGCTTCCTCGCCGACGGCGGCGACGGCTTCTCCGTGCTGACCCAGGGCACGAACCGGGTGGTGGGCGGCCTCGACATCGACGGTCTCGCCGACTACCTGACCGAGGTGGGCCCGGTCGCACCCCCGGCCACCGACCGGATCACCGTGTCCTGACCTGCGGGACGCGCCTCAGTCGGGGTACGCACCGCCGTCGAGCGCGATGATCTTGTTGGTCAGATAGCCGTTGCGGAGCATGGCGAGGGAGAGGTCGGCCACCTCCGCGGTGGTGCCCAGGCGGCCGACGGGGATCATCGGGGGCACCGGGTCGTCCGGCCCGAGCGGCAGCATCCTGGTGCCCGCGATGAGGGCAGGAGCGATCGCGTTGACGGTCACACCCGTGTCGGCGACACGTGCCGCGAGGTGGTGCGTCAGGCCGTGCAGCGCCGCCTTTGCCGCCGCGTAGTGCGGGCCGATGACCCCGCCGGTGAACGCGGCCACCGAGGAGAACAGCAGGATCCGGCCGAACCCCCGCTCGATCATCCGGGGCAGCGTCTCCTGGACGAGGAAGAACGGGGCGCGGACGTTCACGGTCATGCTCTCGTCCCACAGCGCCCCGTCGACGTCCGTCCACGACCTCTGCTCGGCCACGCCCGCCGCGGGGACCAGCACGTCGACGTCGCCCAGCCGTTCGCGGGTCGCGGCGACGACGCGCGCCGGGCTGTCGGGGTCCGTGAAGTCGGCCTGCATGACCTCGGCGCGGCGGCCGAGCCTGCGGGCCTGGTCCGCCACGTGTTCGGCCTCGTCGGCGTGTCCGCCGTAGGTGAGCATGAGATCGGTGCCGCTCTCGGCGAGCCGCCGTGCGATCTCCTGGCCGATACCGCCGGAGGCTCCCGTGATCAGAGCCACACGATCGCGCAGAACCGAGTCGATGCCGCTGTCGGCCACGGGGTTGTCCTCCTCGTCGCTACCGGATCTCGACAGTACGACGGGTCACAGGGCCCGGTGAGGGTGCTTCGAGTGCCCATTCTTGTCATTCCCCGTCTGGTTACGCTGCGTGCAATATGGCGGCATCCTGGGGGCGATGACGATGCGCATTGTGACTATTCGGGCAATGGGGGTGCTCGTAACCGTGCTGGCGTGCGTCGTCGCCCTCGGGGGGTGTGCCGACTCCGACGCGGCCTCCGTGCTTCCGGGCACGACCGACGTGAACCGGTACGACGCGATCATCATGAACTCACCCGTCGCCGACCCGGCGTCGATCACGCCGGGCTCATGGGCGGACAGGATCAGGCAGCGGGGCACCCTGAACGTCGGAAGCGGCGACACCCTGCCGCTCTTCGCCCTCAGGGACCCGACCACCGGCAGGGTCACCGGGTTCGACGCCGGGCTGGCGGAGATGCTCGCGCACTACATCACCGGTAAGCCCACGAACGACGTCGCGATCACGCCGGTCACCGTGGACACCCGCGAGACGCTCCTCCGGAACGGCACGGTGGACGCGGTGGTCGCGACCTACTCGATCACCCCGGAGCGCGCAGCGAAGGTCGCCTTCGCCGGCCCGTACTACTCCTCGGGCGACGCGATCATGGTCACGGCGGGGGACGGGGCCATTCACGGCGTCGGCGACCTCAACGGCAAGACGGTCGCCACCCAGTCGAACTCCACCGCCGTGCTCGCGCTGCGGGCGGCGGCCCCCGCCGCCCACGTGGTGACGTTCGAGCACGACCCCGAGTGCGTGGCAGCGGTGCAGCAGGGCCGCGCCGACGCATACGTGCTCGACCAGGTGATCCTCGTCTCCGACGCGAGCACCAACCCTGGCGTGAAGGTCGTCGGTGAGCCGTTCACCCGGGAGTCCTACGGCATCGGGCTCCCGCTCGGCGACCCCGCGGCCAAGGCCTTCGTCAACGAGTGGCTCCGGAAGATCTATGCGAACGGCAGTTGGGCGAAGCTGTGGAAGGCCACGCTCGGCACGGTCGTGAGCGGCGCTGCACCCACCCCGCCGGCGATCGGCTCCGTCGTGGGCTCCTGATATGAGCAGACTCGGTCCTCATGGCTGACGGGCGACTGGGCCATCGCACGGACCGAGCCCACAGGAACGCGATTCCGGGAAGCGAAGACGATCTGCTGCTGCTCACTGCCGTCAAGGAATCGAAGGATATTTGAGCGGTGTGATATTTGACATTTTTGTTGATCGATGCCGTGGGTCGCCTCTCTCCTGTGGGCGCGGGACCGTTCGGTGGTCAACACGAATGACGGAACATCCCCAGTAGGCGAAAAGGCTGTTGGGAACCTTGTGCGGTCCTGATATAGAGGAGAGAACGCGTGTCGCAACCACGTCGCCTGCCGGACCTGTCGGATGGTGACATCAAGGCGCTGAGCTCAACGAAGGACACCGCTCTGCTGCTGATCGACCATCAACCCCAGATGATCTTCGGGGCGCGCAGTGCAGATCCGGAGACCGTGATCAACAACGTGACCGCGCTGGCCAAGCTCGCCACGGTGTTCGAGATCCCGACCGTTCTCGCGTCGATTGCCGCAACCACGTTCGCCGGGCCGATCATTCCCGAGATCACGGACGTACTCCCGGATACGCCGGTCATCGACCGCACCTTCATCAACGCTTGGCAAGATGGTGCGTTCAGGGCAGCGGTGGAGGCCACGGGCCGGCGCAGGCTCGTGATCGCGGGGCTGTGGACCGAGGTTTGCCTGGCATTTCCCGCGCTTTCGGCGATCGAGGCGGAGTACGACGTGTTCGCCGTGGTGGACGCTTCGGCCGGGTCCAGCACTGCGGCGCACGACGCCGCGATCCTCCGGATGATGCAGATGGGCGTGGTGCCGGTCAGTGTTGCCAACATGCTCTCGGAATGGCAGCGAGACTGGGCACGCGAGGAGACCTACGGTCCGGTCAACGACATCGTCCGCGATCACATGGGAGCCTGGGGACAAGGAGTGAACTACGCCCGCGCGATGATGAAGTAGGCCTGCACGCTGGGCCGCCGGACGCCCGCGGTCAGGGCTTGCGGCCGACCGCCCCGACGATGCAGCGCTGCACGGGCACCAGCGGCTTGACGCGAGGACCGTCCGGCCACCAGTCGGCGCACAGCACCAGGCCGGGATCGACCAACTCGAGCCCGTCGAGCATGCTCTCGATCTCGGTGCGAGTACGGAACATGCCGCTGCCCATCGGGCTGTGCAGGAAGATGTCCTCCATCTTGCGGGCGAGCGCGCTGTCCTCGGTGGTCTCGGGGTCGAAGAAGTGGCTCAACGCCACGTACGAGCCCGACGGCAGGGCGTCGATGTACTCGCGCATGATGTCGGCGCTCCGCTCGCCCGTGTAGTGGTGCAGGGTGCCGCACTGGTACAGCGCGATGGGCTCGGAGAAGTCGAGCTGCTTGCGCACCACCTCGTTGTCCAGCACTTGGCTGGGCTCGAAGATGTCGGCCCCGATCAGGTGGGTGCGGTCGTTCTCCTCGAGCAGCGCCCTGCCGTGGCTGAGTACGTCGGGGTCGTTGTCGACGTACACCACGCGCGCATCGGGATGGATGCGCTGCACGACCTGGTGGGTGTTCTCCGCAGTGGGCAGACCCGAGCCGCAGTCCAGGTACTGGGCGATCTCGGTCTGTCCGGCGATGAACCGGCTGGCCCGGTTCAGGAACTCGCGGTTGTCGCGCCCGAGGAAGGTGGCCTCGGGAGCCACCTGCTGGATGCGGCGCAGGACCTCACGGTCGATCTCGTAGTTGTCGGTGCCGTTCAGGAAGGCGTCGTAGACCCTCGCGACGCTGGCCTTCGTCGTGTCGACGTACGGAGGTGCGGCACTCGACATCGTGGTTCTCACTCCTCGGCCTCGAACCGACACGGTCAATGGCGCGCCGAGTCTAGGACGATCATGGCGGTTCGGGCCGCCGTTGACCGATCCGTCGGTACGGGATCGGGCGGCCGCGCGACCCGCTGACCGGCTCACCGGAGATCACGCTCTGCGGACCTGGCCGGGCTGTGAAAGGGCGCCACGGTCCCGCTGGACCGTGAAGTCCAGCGGGACCGTGACTGGCCGCTCGACTCCCGGGGGGATTGGCGCCGAGCGGTTCTCTCAGGGCTCGCAGGAGGCCGGAGAACTGTTAACCGGCTCATTCTTGGAATCCGGCCGGTTGTCACGTCACGGTTATGGCCGCCGACCGAGGCAAGGGCGTCTGCGTTCGGCCGACGGCTGGTTGCCGCGCGTCGGGCAGTCGATCGGTCACGGCACACCGGACGGGCCCGATCTGGCATGTGACCTGGGTTTTTGCCCATCTGATGATTGTCGGCCGGACGCCGCTGCCGCTCGGCGCGTCCCGATGGGAACGCGGTCCGTTGCACCGGCGTGATCGGCCCACGGCGTCGCAGGAGGCGTTTCGACCGGGTCTCCGGGATTCTCACATTCACCCGGATGGGGCTCTGTCCCGACCTTTCCGCGATCCCCTCCGCGCCTTGCCGGGGCAGGTAGGTTCGGGCGCGATCAGGGGGAGATGCTGATGCTGGCCGTGGAACTGGTACGCCGGGGTGCTGCCCGGCACGGTGGGCGCACAGCCGTGGTCGCCGGAGCGGAGTCGATGACCTTCGCCGAGGTCGACGGCGCGGCGAACCGGTTGGCCCACGTGCTCGCCGGGCTCGGGGTGGAGCGGGGTGCGCGGGTCGGGCTGCTGGTCGACAACGGGCTGTGGTCCGTCCCGATCGACTTCGCGTGCCTCAAGGCGGGCGCGGCACGCGTCCCGCTCAACCCGCGGCTCTCCCTGGACGAGCAGGCCAGAATGATCGAGGCCACCGGTGTGCGGCTGCTGGTGCACACCGCCGCGCTCGCGGAGCGGGCGAGCGAGCTGGTGGCGCGGCTCGACGGGCTGCGACCGGCGTGCCTGGGCCCCACCGATGTGGTCGACGCCCCCGACCTGGTCGCGGAGATGTCAGCCGCGTCGGGGCGCGACCCGATGCTCCCCGCGCAGCCGGGCGACCCTGTCGTCGTGGCCTACACCTCGGGTACCTCAGGTGCTCTGAAGGCCGTGGTGCACACCCAGGCGAGCTGGGCCGCGATCGCGGCGAACGTCCTTGCCAACCTCGTCTCTCCAGGGCCCGACTCGGTGATGCTGCACGCGGCCTCGCTGATCCACGCGAGCGGCACCTTCGTGCTGCCGTACTGGGTACGCGGCGGCGTCTCCGCCGTGCTGCCCGGGTTCGACCCCGCCACCTACCTCGACGCGGTTTCCGCACACCGCGCCACCGAGATCAACCTGGTGCCGACGATGCTGGGCATGCTCGTCGCGTCGGGCGCAGCCGAACGTTCCGACGTCTCCCACCTCCGCACCGCTTTCTACGGGGCGAGCCCGATGCCCGGCCCGCTGCTGGAGCAGGTGCTCGACCTGTGGGGGCCGCGGTTCGTGCAGTACTACGGCCAGACCGAGGCGCCGCTCGCGATCACCGTGCTCGACAAGGGCGACCACGCCGACCGGGGGCTGTGGGGCAGCTGCGGACACCCGTCCGTCGACGCCGAGGTGCGGGTGGCCGACGAGAACGGCACGCCGCTGGGCGTGGCCGAGGTGGGCGAGCTGCAACTGCGCGCCCCGTTCGCGATGGCGGGCTACTACGCGGCGCCCGAGCTGACCGCCGAGACGATCACGACCGACGGGTGGGTACGCACACGTGACCTCGCCCGGGTCGACGAGCGCGGTTACCTCACCCTGGTCGACCGCACGAGCGACATGATCATCACGGGCGAGGTCATGCCTTTGTGTCCTGTGCTCTGACCTGCGGAAAGGGGGGAAGCTCCAGCCAGGTAGTTCCCCATGGCGAACCCGGCGACCGTGAGTACGCCGCCGAGCCAGCCAAGAGTCTTTCGAATCACTTGCCCGCCAGCTTGTTCGCGTCGAACCACGAGGGCTTGAAGCCCGCGATCTGGCACGCGCCGGCAGTGCCGACCATCGCCGTCAGCAGGGCCGTCCCCTCGGCGTTGTTGTAGGCCTGGAACGCCTCGGCCGCAGCCAGCAGCCGCTGCCCCTGGTCCTTCACGCTGGCACTGGCCTTGTCGATCTCGTCCTCGTCCATCTTGGTCAGCGTGTCCACGGCCCGGACCATCTGCTGGATGTCGACGTTGATCGACTTCTTCCCGACCGCACCGGCCATCATCGGCACCACGAACACCGAGTAGAGCGCTCCGCCACGAGCGTCGAGGTCGACGCACACCTTGCGGTCGGCCTCCGCACTCGACGTGATCTTCGTCGGAGCCGCCACCGACGCCATCGGCGCAGGCGCAGGTGACGCGCTGCCGGCCACCTCACTCGTGCAGCCGGCCAGGGCCAGCACCGCAGCCATCAGCAGGCCCGGCAATAGGAACGGACGCTTCATGTTGATCCTGTCTCCCCTCCGGTGCGCCCCACGTGGGGCACCCCCGCGATCACGGCCAGCGGCGGCGACAACTCACGCAACCCCCGTCGACCCACCCCTCGGCGGCGTCCCATCGCCCGGCACCGTCGAGGGTGGCTGAGACGCCGCCGGTGGCTGAGTCGTCGTCGGTGTTGAGTGAGTCGTCGTCGGCGTTGACTGAGTCGTCGTCGGGAAGAGAGGCGGCCGAGTCGTCGTCGTCGGCGAAGTAGTCGGCCTCGTCGGAGGAGGTGTCGGCGTCGGCAGAGTGGTCGTCCTCGGCGGAGGCGGCGAATCGACGGTCCCGTCGGTCTTGCAGATCATCTGGATCCCCGAGCCCTGGTTGGGCGGGCTGATCCGGATCTCAACAACACCTTCGTCGTCGCTGTCGGTGTTGCATGACAGGCCGGCCAGGTCGTCGAGGCTCCCGAGCGGGTCCCCGTCGCCGTTCCCGCCCGAGCCTCCAGGCCCGCGAGGTCCGCGAGGGCCGGCGGGCCCGGCAGGTCCGGCGGGGCCGCCGTTCCGACTCCACGAGATCGGAGTCTCCTGCCACGGCCCGCGCCGTGTGTAGCAGCCGTCGCGGGTGTCTTCGAGCAGCATCCGAATGGCGCCGGTCCGGTTGTTAACGCACGCCTCGAAGGTGTCTGAGCGGCGGCTGGACATCGCGTAGGCGGTGCCTCCGACAAGGAGCCCGACCACCGTCAGAGATGCGATGACGAGGATGAGGCGGGACGGTCGTTTCACACGGACTCCGTTTTGGGGTGCGCCGGTCGTCGCTGCTGGGGGGAGCGGAGCGACGGGACGGCGGGGTGCTGGGGCACCGACTTTTCGCCTCGGGCGACCAGTCCGTTACGACCTATTACCGAGGTTCCGCCATTTGACTGAATGCCACGACGCTCTGTAACGAATGAAGGCTCCGAGGATCGCACCGATCCCCGGAACCTTTCTGTACCGCCGGTTCCCCCTCGGAGCCGGCGGCACAGGTATCTATTCGTGGCCGTTGGTGGCAGCTCGCGCCAGAGGCGGAACACTGTGGCTTACCAGCACATACGGTGGACGCATGGCGTCAGGGCGACCCGTCACGACTGGCGAGTTGACGAAGGAGTTGGGGCTGTCCGTCAGGACCGTCCAGCGGTACCGGCGCGAGGGCTGGATCAGCCCCGTCCTCGTCGCACAGGGGCAGCACGCTCGCTGGGACATCGACCAGGTCAAGGAGCAGCTGCGGGTCATGGCGGAGAAGTTCCGGGACGCCGCCGGCCGGGAGCAGGCGCCTCGCCCCGTTCGAAGGGGCAGATAAGTCTGAGACGGCATGCGATGCCAGGGCGATCACCCTGGTCTCATGCCCTTCAGCCCCGACCGGCTGCGCGGACACCGTGAGGGTCAGCGTCTCGAAATCCACCAGCTCGCCGCCATCGCGGCGCTAACGCCGGACAGGATCGACGACATCGAGCGCGGCCAGTCCAAGCCGCCCACCGACTACGAGACCAAGTGCCTGGTGCAGGCCCCGGATCTCGCCCCCTCTGAACTACGCGCCCAGCGGCCCACGCCCTGGGGCGACTACTGCCACGCGGTTCTGACCTACGCCCCTCGCCTCACTCCGGAGGAGATCGAGAGCGTGGCGTCGGTGATCCGCCACATCCGAACCCGGCGGCGCGCTGAGCAGGCCGCCGAAGGAGCAGCATGACCAGCAGGATCGAGTTCGACGACCTCGTGCTCGTGGACGTGGCCACCGCGGCCGAGGAACTGGGCGGTGAGCCTGCCCGACTCAAGGAGCTGATCCGCTCCGGCAAGGTCGCGGCGGTGATGCACGGTGGCCGCTGGCTCATCGCCGAGGAGGAGATCGAGCGGGTCCGCACCCTCACCACGGAGGGTGGCGACCTTCTCGCTCCGCGCCCGAACAAGCGGCGGTTCCTGCCCCCGCCCCGGGACGCTGACCAGCTCCCTTTGTTCTGAATAGGTAGCTGCGCTACCCCGTAATCGCTCCGTGATGGGGTAGTGGAGCTATCCACCGTTCACCGCACCGTTCGTCGCAGATTTGTCTCTTGTTTCGTGACTTCGCCGACGAAATGGACTCGAACTACATTCATGTGACACGCTATGATCAGTTCTGATGGCCAGGTGAGGGTCAGTCGGCCCACTCCCCACAACGGATGGGGGTAGCTGCTCCACCCGAATCCTGCATATCCACCCATCGTTGGTAGGACTGAGAACGATCTTCGGCCAACAGCCCTAGATCAAGATCTGACTCTGGTTCTACCTGGGGGTGAAGTATGCCCAAAATCGGGGCCCTGCGATCTGTCGGCACTGAGCACGCACTAATCCAGAGCAAGGAGTCCACCACGGTGGCCCCAGCTCAAGTCTTTGAGGGCGACACGGCCGAGGATCACGCGGGGCGTGCGGCCGCCGGCCGCCGAGGAGCTGCAGGGCGCGGTCCGCGCCCGGTTGGCCGGGTACAAGGTCCCGAAGGAGGTACACGTGGTCGATGCGCTCCCGCTGTCGCCGGTGGGCAAGGTGTTGCGCCGGGCGCTGCGCGACCCGCTGTGGGGCCGGTCGTGACCGCCGTCCGCGTGGAGCGCGACGGACCGGTCACCACGGTTTTCCTGCATCGCCCCGAGCGCCGCAACGCCGTCGACGGGGCCACCGCCGCGGAGCTGGCCGACGCGTTCCGCGCGTTCGACACCGATGAGGGGGCCGCGGTCGCGGTACTGCACGGCGAGGGCGGCGTCTTCTGCGCGGGCGCCGACCTGACCGCGGTCGGTACCGAGCGCGGCAACCGCGTCGACCCCCAGGGCGACGGTCCGATGGGGCCGACCCGCATGCGGCTGTCGAAACCGGTGATCGCCGCGGTGTCGGGGTACGCCGTGGCCGGTGGGCTGGAGCTGGCGCTGTGGTGCGACCTGCGGGTGGCCGACGAGAGCGCCGTGTTCGGCGTCTTCTGCCGGCGTTGGGGCGTCCCGCTGATCGACGGTGGCACCGTGCGGTTGCCGCGCCTGATCGGCACGAGCCGGGCGATGGACATGATCCTCACCGGGCGGCCGGTCGACGCCGCGGAGGCGCTGGCGATCGGCCTGGCCAACCGGGTGGTACCGGCGGGGGAGGCCCTCGACGCCGCCCACGAGCTCGCCACGCAGCTGGCGGCGTTCCCGCAGACCTGCATGCGCCGCGACCGGCTCTCCGCGCTCGAGCAGGAAGCTCTCTCCGAAGCCGACGCGCTGGACGCGGAGTTCGCGCACGGCCAGGTGTCGCTGGCGGCCGACGCGACCGCCGGCGCGGCGCGGTTCGCGGGCGGCGCGGGCAGGCACGGGTCGTTCGCCGGCTCGTGACTCCGCTGGTCAGCTGACCGGCGCGACGGCGACGCCGAGCGTGTCGGCGCCGATCAGGCGGCGGGCGGCGAGGTTGCCCATCGGCATGATCGGACCTGCCTGGACGTCGCGCCACATGCGCTCGAACGGCTGGTTCCTGGTGTAGGCGGGCCCGCCCACGACGTCGACGAGCCGCTGCAGCACCTCGACCGCATTGGTGGCGGCCACGTACTTGACCGTGGCGCACCAGGCCAGCCCGCCCTGTACTCCCCGGTCGAGGAGGCGGCCGTTCTCCACCTCGTCGACGTGACTCGCCAGCATCGCCCGCGAGGTCTCGAGGAGGATCCGGCACCCGCCGATCACGTCCTGCACCACGGCGTCCTGCGCGCGTCCGGAACGCAGGACGCGCTGGACGGTCCAGTCCAGCGCTCCCGCGGCGATCCCCGTGTAGACCGCTCCGAACGACGGCATCGCCCACGACCAGACGGTTTCGAGCACCCGCGCGTCCAGGTGGCCGACCGGCAGCGAGTGCACCACCTGCTCGTCGGGCACGAAGACACCGTCGAGCTCGAGGTCGTCGCTGCGGGTGGCACGCATCCCCATCGCGTTCCAGGTGGGGTGGACCCGCACGCCCGGCTGGTCCTTCGCCACCTGGCAGAGCAGCAGCCGCGGTCCGCCGTCGGCGTCCTCGTGGCGGGCGGTGGTGGAGAAGTGCGTGGCGACCGCCGTGTTCGTCGCGAAGATCTTGCGGCCGGTGAGGACGAACCCGCCGTCGACCTTCTCGGCTGCTGTGCGGGCGTCGGTCATGTCGTTGCGGATGCCCGGCTCGCCGGTCACGGCCGCCCACACCAGCGAGCCTTCCGCTGCCTGCCGCAGCAGGTGGGCCAGCCGCGCGTTCCCGGTGCGCCGCCAGACGGCGGCCCACTGGCCCAGCGGGGAGATGTGCATCGTGACGGCGAGCGCGGTGGCCCCGTCGCCCGTCGCGAGCCGTTCGAGCACCGCAACGACGTCGCCGAGCCCCGCGCCGAGTCCGCCGAGTTCCTCGGGGACGGTCAGCCGCAGGAGCCCGGCGTCGGCGAGGTCGGCATAGTTGTCGTGCGGGAAGCTGGCCTCCACGTCGTGGGCTGCCGCTCGCTCGGCGAAGCGCCCGGCCAGCCGGTCGGCGACGGCCACGAACTCGGCGCGCCGCTCGGCAGCGGGCTCTTCGCTCATCGTTCCCCCAGGGTCGGGCGTGCGGATGAGTCCCTGCCTACTGCATAGGCCGCTTCGCGGACAGGTGACGGATCTCGCCGGGTGGCAACGGTACCCGGACAAAACGGACTAGCAGGCACGTACCATGGCGATCATGACCCGTCGCCCCGCAGCGCTCGTCCTCTCCGCACTCACCACGCTCGTCCTCGTCGCCGGATGCGGGGGCGCGGGTTCGAACACCGACTGCGGCCTCGACGGCTGCACCATCACCTTCCCCCGCGACGGCGCCGCCGCAGTGTCCGTGCTGGGCATCGAGGCCAAGCTCGTCGGTGTGAACGCAGGCACGGCCGAACTGGAGGTCGCCGGCCAGCGGATCACGGCGCCGGTGGGCGGGGAGACGCAGGCCGAGGGCTTCACCGTGGGAGTCGAGCGCGTCACCGACACCGAGGTCGTGGTGCGGGTCCGCCCGTAGGTCCCTGCTCAGCCGCCGAGGGCGGCGTCCAGGAGTTCGTCCATCGGGAGCGGCCGGGCCTGCGGATCCTTGGCCTGGTCGTCCCACCGCCGCAACTGCATCGCATCGGCCGCGAGGGGGTGGCGCAGGAAATGCTCCACCTCCTCCACGTCCGCGGCGCCGCCCTGCCGGGCGAGGCTCCGCACCGAGGCGGGCGACAGCAGCGCGAAGTAGTCCGGGTCGGTGGCCACGAGCGCACGCTTGGCCAGCACGTGTGACCCCACCAGCCAGCCCGCCTCGGCGCCGACCAGGTCGCTGACGTACGCCGCGCCGGCCTCCTCGTGCGGGGTCTCCGGGAACGCAGCCATCACGCGCGGCACCCTGCCGACGTCGTGCAGCAACGCGGCGGCCACCAGCGCGGGCCGGCTCCCCGCCGCGACGGCGAGGGTGCCCGCCTGGAGCGCGTGGGCGAGCTGGTCCACGTCCTCACCGCCGTAGGGCAGCTCGGCCATCGCCAGCAGGTCACCGCGCATGGTGTCGCGGACGGTCTCGCGGATCTTCATGGCAGACGTCGTCTCCTCACGTCAGGTTGTTCAGAACCGCCCGCGCAGCCAGAGCGCCAGCAGCTCGACGAGCATCACCGTCACGAAGATCATGATCAGAATGGTCGTGACGACACCGAACTGCAGCACCTGCGAGGCGCTGAGCAGATAGAAGCCGATCCCACCCGCACCGACGATGCCGAGCAGCGTCGCCGAGCGGATGTTCGTGTCGAGCAGATAGAGCACGTGCGCCACGAGTGCACGGGAGCCCGCGGGGAGCGTCGCGGCGAAGAAGACCTGCCACCGTGACCCGCCGGTGGCCTGCAGGGCGTGCTCCGGCCCCGCGTCCACCTCCTCCAGCGAATCCGCCACCAGCTTGCCGAGGAAACCCACCGCGCCGATCCCGAGTGCCACCGCGCCCGCCACCTCACCGAGCCCGGTGATCACCACGAACACGATGCCGAGGATCAGCTCCGGTATACCGCGGATGAGCAGGATGACCAGCCGGAACGCATTCGCGACGCCCGGTGTGGGCGCGACGTTGCGCGCCGCGAGCGCCCCGATCGGGAGGGACAGCACCACGCCGAACAGCGTCGCCGCGAGCGCGATCTGCACGGTCACGAGCAACTGCTCGAAGAGCGTTCCGAAGAGGCCGCCGGTCTGGGGCGGGAAGAACAGTCCGATGCTGTGGATCGTCTCGGGGAGTGACTCGAAGAACTCCACAGGCGAGATGCCCGACCCGACGAAGGACAGGACGATCACCGCGACCGTGATCGCCGTGTAGGCGGCAGAGGCGATCCGCCGGGTGGTCCACGGCGGGGTGGTCCGGCCCGAGACGAGCGCGGCCGCGGAGCGCAGGCGCGGATCCCGGACGAGATCGGCGTCGAGGTCGAGGCGCTCGTCCCAGACCTTCCCGGACGCGGAGCGGCGGCCGGCGAGCCGGGTGATGCCGGCCGCGATACCTCGCGAAGGCCCGGCCGCGGCACGGCCGAGCAGGGCGGTGCGGATGGACCCGGAGATCAGCTCGACGACGACGCACAGCAGGAGCACGACCAGCGACAATGCGATACCGCGCTGGAAGTCGAGCACCGCCATCGACTCCGCGATGGCGAAGCCGATGCCCTGCACACCCACGAAGCCGAGTACGACAGAGACACGCAGGTTGATGTCGAGCCGATGCAGCCCGACCGCGACGAACGCCGGCAGCACCGCGGGAAGTACCCCGCCCGCGATCTGCTGCAGCCGCGTGGCGCCGGTGGCGCGCAGTGCCGTGGGTGGTCCGGCGTCGACGTGCTCGATCGCGTCGGCGTACATCTTGCCGATCATCCCGATGGAGTGCAGGCCCATCGCCAGCACACCGGTGAGCGCGCCGATGCCGAAGATCCGGACGAAGGCGATCGCCAGCACGACGTCGGGGACCGCGCGAGCGACGACGATCAGGCCGCGGGCACCGAGCCGGCTCGGGTTGTTCGGCGTCGTGTTCGCGGCGGCGAGCAGGGCCAACGGCACCGACAGGATCGTCGAGAGCAGCGTGGCCAGGATGACGATGCCGAGGGTCTCCCCGCAGAGCCGGAGGATCTCCAGCACCGGCGGGAAGTCCAGCGGCAGTGTCCGCCGGGTGAACGCCACGGCCTGGTGGGCGCCGTCGACGAACGTCGCGACGTTGATCCGCAGTTCGGCCACCGACCACAGCGAGGCGGCCAGGAGCACGAGCAGCACGAGCACGGCTACAACCGTCCCGGCCGACGGGCGCGTCGTGAGCCGCCCCGGCGCCGGCGGACGAGCAGCCGGCACCGGGGTCTCCCGCAGTGGGGAGGGGACCGACATCAGCGTGCGGTCGTCAACAGGGCACTCGCGGCAGCACCGACGCGCGAGTACACCGCCATCACCTGCTCACGGTCCAGCCCGGCGGTGGGCAGATCGAGCACCGTGCGCCCGCCGCGCAGCCCGACGATCCGGTCGCCCCAGCCGAGCGCCAGGTCCACCTGATGAAGGCTGCACAGCACTGTGAGCGAGTTCTCCCGGCTGATCGTCTTCAGCAGGGCCATGACCTGTTCCGACGACTCGGGGTCGAGGGAGGCCACCGGCTCGTCGGCCAGGAGCACCTCGGGCCGCTGCATCAGCGCGCGAGCCACGGCGACCCGTTGCTGCTGCCCGCCGGACAGGGTGTCCGCCCGCTGGAACGCCCGGTCGGCGAGCCCCACCCGGTCGAGGTGCTCCAGTCCTTCCCGGCGCACCGACTTGGGGTAGGTCGGCAGGCCGAGGCGAGGACCGCGGAGCCGGCCGAGCGCGCCGGTGCACACGTTCTCCAGCACCGTCCGGCTCCCCACCAGCTCGAACTGCTGGAAGACGAAGCCGATCCGGCGCCGCAGCGACCGCAGGGCGCTCCCGCGCACCTTGCCGACGTCGACGCCGAGTACCTGGACCCTGCCTGCCGTCGGCAGGTGCAGGCCGTCGACGTGCCGCAGCAGGGTGGACTTCCCCGAGCCGGACAGGCCGACCAGGGCGACCACCTCACCCGCGTGCACCGTCAGGCTGACGTCGTCGAGTCCGAGGACGTCGGGGCCGAAGCGCTTGCTGACGCCGGCGAACTCCACTACCGGCGGTTCGCCGGTGTGTCTCGCCGTCCCGTTCCTTCTGTCGCCGGTCATGCCTGCGTACAGCTCTTGTTCTTGGTGACGTCGCAGACCTGGCGGATCGTGTTGTAGAACGAGTCGTCCACCGGGGCGAAGCCCCATCCACCGCCGTCGCCGATCGTGCAGGCCCCCTTCGCCCCGGGCGGGCAGAAACCGTTGGCTTGCAGGTAGTCGACGTTGGCCTTGTTCTGGAAGGCGTCGGTGAGGGTCTTCTGGAGCTCGGGCGAGAGCGTCGTGCTGATCGCGACCGGCGAGCCGGGGATCTCCTCGGACTTCAGCAGCGTGGTGATCTGCCCGGGCTTCAGCTGGCCGGACTGGATCAGCGTCGTGTCGACCATCGAGTCCTCGGCGAACCCGGCGTCGCAGCGGCCCGAGGCCACCTCGAGCACGGAGGCGTCGTGACCGCCCGCGAAGATCGGGTGCACGCCCGTGGCGGGGTCGATTCCGTTCTCGAGCAGTTCGGCGGACGGGTACAGGTACCCGGAGGTCGAGTCGGGGTCGACGAAGCAGATGTTCTTCCCCGCGAAGTCCTTCAGCGACTTGATCGGGGAGCCCGCCTTCGTGATGGCGTAGGACTTGTACCCGGGCGCAGCGCCCTTTGCGGTGATCTGAGCGCCGACGGCCGTGATCCCGGCATCCTTCGACTTGGCGATCACGTACGAGAGCGGGCCGTAGGCGGCGATCTGGACCTGCCCGGACAGCTGGGCCTCGATCACCGCGGCGTAGTTGGTGGCCTGGCGGAACTCGACCTTCTTGCCCGTCACCTTGCTGAGCATGTCGAGTACAGGCTGGTAGTTCTGCTGGAGAGTGGTCGTCTGCTCGCTGGGGACCGCGGCGAACACCAGGGTGTCCGGGTCCGCGCCCCCGCCTCCACCCTGGCCGGCGGTGGAGGCGCTCTCGCCGCACGCGGCGAGAGCGGCGAACAGCACAGCTGCGGCCACGGCGGGGAGCACGCGGCGGAGAGTGCGTTTCATGTGAGGTGGTGTCTCCCTGTCAGTAGGAAGCGTCGGACCATCCGGCCGTCCGACATCAGGGCCGAGGGTCCGAGCCGGCGATGCTGGGGTGCGGTCCCCCGGGTTGCGAGAGGCTGAACGCAGGGCAACGGTTCCCCTCCGATGCCCGATCAAGTCGGCGTTGATCCCAATTGCCCGTCTCGGCCGCGACAAGCGCTCATGGGGTTCACCGGCGGACCGCCTGGCGTTCGCGTTCGTGGAGTTGTCCGGACAAGTCCGAGGGGCAGCGTTGGGCCCATGGACGCGGCCACCACCGTCACCACCCGGGGCAGGCGGTACCTGGACATCGCCGAGCAACTCGCGAGTGAGCTGATCGGGCTACCACCGGGGGCGCGCGTCGCCGGGGAGCACGACATCACCCTGAGGTTCGGCGTCGGGCGGGCGGCGGCCCGCGCGGCGCTCCAGGAGCTGGAGCGCCGCCTGCTGGTGCGCCGCATCCAGGGCGCCGGCACCTTCGTCAACCGGCGCATCGACTACGTCATCTCCCACGACCGGCGACCGTCATGGCACGAAACGGTGTCCGCGGCGGGCGCCCAGCCCCGCACCGTGGTGCGAGCGGTCGATGTGGTGCCGCTGCCGCCGGAGCCTGCGGCGCTGCTCGACCTGCCGCCGGGTACGCCGGCGCACCGGCTGCGCCGCCAGTCCTACATCGACGATCTGCTCGCCGCCGCGACGCACGAATGGATCCCGTTCGCGATCGTGCCCGAGCTGGGCGCGGCGCTGCACGCAGCGGAGTCCGTCGACCTCGTGCTGCGCCAGGTCGGACGGGTCTGTCCGGTGCGCTCGTGGAGCCGGGTGAGTCTCGACGTGCCACCGCCGGACGTGGTCGCGGGCCTGCAGATGGAGTCGACGGCACCGGTCTGGCTGGTCGAGAGCCTCAGCCGGGACGGCGATGCGGGGAGCCCGGTGATGTGCAGCAGTTCATGGATGCGCGCGGATGCGCTCCGCGTGGTGGTGGAGCTCGGGGAAGGACGAAGAGGAGCGGAATGACCACATCGGAGCGAACGACCGGGCATCGAGCGGGCCGACGGGAGGAACGGGCGGGGCTGCTGGCGCTGGCCGGGACCGCCGAGCTCGTTGCGCTGGCCGACGGCTGCCTCGCCGACGGCGCCCAGCTGACAGTGCTCGTCCCACCTGAGGTCGGCTGCGTGGCGACCGAGGTGCTGGAGCCGGTGGGCCACGAACGGTTCCTGTTGGGCGACGTGCTCGCCTGCCGTGCGGAGGTCGAGCTGGCCGGGACACGGGGATGGGCGATGCGCCTCGGCGATGACCGGGTGGCTGTGCTCGCGGCGGCCGTGTGCGACGCCGAGGCGGAGGCCGACAGGCCGATGGCGGGCGAGGTGGCCGCGCTGTGCCGCCGTGTCGCTGCGCGTGAGGCCGCTGCCGAGGCCGCGGAATGGGCCGTGCTCGCCCCCACCGTCGTCGCGTTCGAGGAGCTCGCATGACCAGCACCGAGGCGGCACCCGTCCTGGTCCGGCCAGGGAATCGGGACGCTCAACGCATCTTCCGCGCGGTGCTCGACGCCCTGGCCCGGCCGGGGACGACGACACACCTGCCGGCGCCTGCCGGGGTGCCGGCCGCGATGGCACCGCTCCTCGCCCTCGCCGACCTCGACACACCCGTGTGCGTGCTCGACGCCACGAGCGCCGACAGCGACCAGTGGCTCCGGGCCGTCATGACCGCCACGTCGGCGCCCGGTGCCGACCTCGGGGACGCTCGGCTCGTGGCGGCACTGCGGCCGGTCACCATGGACGAGCTGCGTGCCGTCCGGGTGGGGACCCCGGCCGATCCGGAAGAGGCCGCGCTGGTCGCGCTCGCCGTGCCCGCCCTGACCGGGGGCCCGGTCGTGCGACTGGAGGGCCCCGGAGCAGCGTCCGGTGCCGTGATCGCCCCCACCGGGCTGCCCGTGGGCTGGCTCGACGTCCGCGCAGCGGTGGCCTACCCCGCGGGTGCCGACCTGCTGTTCGTGGACGCCGACGGCGCTTGCGTCGGCCTGCCGCGCAGCACGCGTACGAACGAAGGGAGCTGACCATGGGGTACTCAGGAGCCCGCGGCGGCCTGGAGGCCATTCTGGCCGCGGAGGACCTGGTGCGCCGCTCGCGCGACCACGCGCCGGCGCCGTGGGCCGAGACCGGCCAGATCACGGCACGGTTCCGGCTGGCCGTGGACCGTGTGATGGGGGAGGCCGGGCTCTACGACGAGCAGACAGCCGCCCATGCATTCCGGCAGGCCGAGGGCGACACGCTGGAGGCCGCGCACCTCGTGCGCGCCCATCGCTCGGCGCTGCCCCGGCTGGCGCGCAGCGAGCCGGTGAACCCCGACGAGATGGTGGTGCTGCGCCGGATCGTCCCGGCTCACCGCACGCCCGAGGGCCCGCAGCTGCTCGGTCGCACGTCGGACTACACGGGGCGGTTGCTCGAGCGTCTCGACGGGCCGCCCGCGGCGACGAACGGGAACGGCAACGGGGCGACTCACGGGTTCGAAACGGGCGACTCGCAGAACGGTAACGGGGGACTCGCGGACGCCGACGGGGCGACCCGTGGGCCGGGAACGAGCGACTCGCGGAACGGCGGGCGGCCGGACGAGCGCAGGCCGCGGCGGTTCTCGGAGTTGCTGCGCGAGATGGATCTGCTGGTCGACCACCGGCCTGCCGACCCCACGGCTCCCCGTCCCGAGCCCTTCGACGTGACCCGCCGCCCGGCCCGCCCGCCGGCACCGCGCTCGGCGGTGCTCGCGAGCATGGCCCGCGCGGAGACCGGCGCTCTCGTCGGACTCTGGTACCGCTCGATCCTCGGCCCGGACGGGAACGTCCACGAGGTCACGCTCGGCGAGGTCCGCCACGGCAGGCTGCCGCTGCGGGTGAAGCACCCGCACACCGGCGCGCCGGTGACCGTCGGGCACTTCCGGGCCACCGAGACCGAGGCGATCGAGGACCTCGACGGGGCCGACGAGGACCGCGGCCGCTTCGACCTCGGCTACGGCCTGTGCTTCGGGCACAACGAGCGCAAGGCCATCGCCATGGCGAACCTCGACATCGCGTGCCGCCGCTTCGGCCGTGACACGCCGCTGGAGCAGCTGCTCCTGCTCACCGTCGACGGGCTCGACTCCGGTGGTTTCCTCGAGCACCTCAAGCTGCCGCACTACGTCACCTTCCGCTCGATGGTCGATCGGAAGCTCGCCGTGCGCGGGACCGGGGAGCGGCCGCGCGCGACGGACCCGATCGGGAAGGACTGCGAATGACCGCCGTCGTGGACCTGCTCGCCGAGATCGACTCGAGCGAGGAGGGGCAGGGACTGCTCGACGAGGGCGCGCGGCGGGAGATCCGCCGAGCCGCACTGACCGCGGTGTGCGTGCCGGGCCATCAGGTGCCCTTCGGGTCGCGGGAGATGCCGGTGGCACGCGGGTGGGGGTCGGGCGGTCTGCAGGTCACCCTGGCCGTGATCGGCGCAGACGACACCGTCAAGGTGATCGACCAGGGCGACGACGCCGGGGTCAATGCCACCAACCTGCGCCGGATGATCGCCGCCACCGAGGGCTGCGAGGAGACGACGGACAGCCGTGAGGCGAGCATCGTGCAGTCCCGGCACCGCATTCCCGAGCAACCCCTGACCGACGAGCACGTGCTCGTGCTGCAGGTGCCGGTGCCGGAACCGCTGCGTGGGGTGGAACGCTCCACCGCCGAGTGCGACCGGATGCACGCCGAGGGCGACTACGCGGCGATCTGGGTGAGCCTCTATGAAGACCTGGTGCGCAACGGTGTGATCACCAAGTCCACCGGCTACCCGGTGCTGGTCGGTGGCCGCTATGTCATGGCGACCACGCCGATCCCGCGCTGGGACGTCCCGCGGCTGCACCAGGCGCCGCACCTGAGCCTGTTCGGCGCCGGGCGGGAGAAGCGGATCTACGCCGTGCCGCCCGGCACCGACGTCGAGCCGTTGACGTTCGACGACGTGCCGTTCGAGGTGGAGGGCGGCCCGCAGCAGCGGTGCGCGCTGTGCGGCTCGGCCGACACGTTCCTCGTCGAGGGCGGTGGCGGGCGCACGATCTGCAGCGACACGGAGTGGTGCGGGCGGGTGGCCGCGGGCGACGCCGACCTCGCTGCCCACGCTGCGGTGGCGCCGCTGGGCCTGTTGCCCGATCCGGCGCGACGGGTGCGGTCGGGTGTGCCCGCTGTGGTGGGTACCGCACCGGCGACGAGCGCCCCGCGCCTTGCGGCCGCGGGTGAGGAGTGGACGCTGCGCGTGGCCGGTCTGGGCAAGGTGCACGGCCCGGGCGGCGCCGCGGCCATCGCGGGTACGGGCCCGGAGCACGGCACCGCGGTCAGCCCCGGCACCGGTGCGATCGTCGCCGCGTGGGACGTCGGGTTCGACGTGGCTCCCGGCGAGGCGGTCGGGCTGATCGGCGAGTCCGGCTCCGGTAAGTCAACGGTGTTGCGTTGTGTCGTCGGGGAGGAGGAGGCCACCACGGGAAGTGTCCGGCTGGCCGCTCTCGACGGCGGCGCCACCGAGCTTCTGGCGTTGGACGCGGCGGCGCGCCGCAGGCTGCGTATCGACGTGCTCGGCTACGTCCAGCAGGACCCGTCGGCCGGGCTCGCGCTCAGTGTCTCGGCGGGCGGAAACATCGCCGAGCGCCTGACGGCCGCGGGGTGGCGCAGCTACCACGCGATCCGCCGGCGCGCCGCGGAGCTGCTGGATCGCGTGGAGGTCCCGCTCTCCCGCATGGACGACCCGGTGCGCACGTTCTCCGGCGGTATGCGCCAGCGCGTCCAGATCGCGAAGGCGCTCGCGACCGACCCGTCGGTGCTGCTGCTCGACGAGCCGACCACAGGGCTGGATGCCTCCGTCGCCGCCGGTGTGCTGGACCTGCTGCGCGGACTGCTCGCCGAGCGGGACGTCGCTGCGGTGGTGGTGAGCCACGACTTCGCGGTGATCGAGGCGCTCACCGACCGGGCGGTGGTGATGCAGCTCGGCCGGGTGGTCGAGCACGGCCTCACCGACCAGCTGTTCTCCGACCCCCACCACTCCTACACCCAGCGGCTCGTGGCCGCGGCACGGAGGTGACCGACGTGAGTACGGACGGCCCGGCGCAGGAACCGGTCCTGCGCGTCCGTGACCTGCACAAGACCTTCACCCTGCACACCGTCGACGGGCGCACCGTCGTGTCCCTCGACGGCGTGGACCTGGACGTGGCCGCCGGCGAACACGTGGCGCTGGCCGGTCCGAGCGGTGCGGGGAAGTCGAGCGTGCTGCGGTGCGTGTACCGCAGCTACCTGCCCGACGCAGGCAGCGTGCGGCTCGGCGACATCGAGCTGACGACGCTGCCCGACCGCGCCATGGCCCGCCTGCGTGGCCGGGAGCTCGGGTATGTCGCCCAGTTCCTGACTGCACCCCCGCGGACCGGTCCGCTCGAGGTCGTCGCGGCCGCCGCGCGCAGGAGAGGGCTCGACCGCACCGAGGCGGTCGGTGCGGCGGCCACCGCGTTGCGCGCTCTCGGGATCGAGGAGGCGCTGTGGGACGTCGACTGCGGGGTGCTGTCGGGCGGTGAGCGGCAGCGGATCAACCTTGCCGCCGGCACCGTGCGGCCGCCCCGGCTGCTGCTGCTCGACGAGCCGGTCTCGGCGCTGGATCCGCGGAACCGGGAGCGGGCGCTCGACCTGGTGGCGTCCCTGACCGCGCAGGGTGTGGCGGTGCTGGCGGTCTTCCACGACGCCGACGCGATGCGGCGGCTCGCCGACCGCGTCGTCGAACTCGGGTCGGGACGGGTGCAGCGGCACGGCGCCCCGACGGAGCTGCTGGGGAGCGCGGCGTGAGCGAGAACGAATCATCGGTGCTGACCGAGCAGGCGAGCGGCACGGCGGCGCGCTGGACGCTCGGGCTACCGCCTGACGACTACGTGCTGGGCCACGTCCGGGCGGTGCTGCCCGACCGGATCGTCGACGACGCGTGGATCGCCGTCCGCGACGGGCGGATCGCCGAGGTGGCGCCGCAGCCGGCCGGGTCGGCGGCCGATGTGGACGGTGCGGGGCTGCTGTGCGTGCCGGGCGTGGTGGACGTGCACTCCGACGGCCTGGAGCGGGAGATCCTGCCCCGACCGTCGGCGCGCCTGCCGTGGGAGTTCGCGATCCTGTCCTTCGAGGGCAAGCTGCGCGCAGCTGGTGTCACCACGGTCTTCCACGGCGCGTCGTTCGAGGAGGGCACCTCCCCGTCCACGATGCGCTCGGTCGAGCGGACCAGCGAGCTGTGCGCCACCGTTGCGGCGCGCGGGCCCGCACCCGTCGATCATCGACTGCTGCACCGCCTGGACGTCCGCTCCCCGGAGGGCATCGCCGCCCTTCGGGAGCGGTTCGACACGACGGACCCGGGCGACGTACCCCCGCTGGTGTCCCACGAGGACCACACGCCGGGGCAGGGTCAGTACGCCGACCGGCGCCACTACGAGCGGTACGTGGCGGGCACCCGGGGCCTGAGCGACGGCGAGGCCAAGGACCACGTCGACCAGCTGATCGTCGAGCGCGAGGGCCGGCTCACGGTTCGGGAGGAGGCCCTCGAGTGGCTGGGCGGGCTGGCCCGGTCCGGCGCGATCCGGCTGCTCGGCCACGACCCCGCGAGCGCGGTGGAGATCGACGAGCTGGTGGCCAGGGGCGGCTCGGTCGCCGAGTTCCCGACCACCCTGGAGGCGGCCGAGGCAGCACGCGAGCGGGGGCTGCCGGTGATCGCCGGAGCGCCCAACGTCCTGCGTGGCGGGTCGCACGCGGGCAACGTCTCCGGCAGCGACCTCGCGGCCCGCGGGCTGCTGACCGCGCTGGCGTCGGACTACCTCCCGTCCGGGCTCACCGCCGCCGCGTTCCTGCTCGCAACACGCGGTGTGACGTCGTTGCCTGCGGCGATCGGGCTGATCACCGGGGGTGCGGCGGAGGCCGCGGGGCTCACCGACCGCGGCAGGCTCGCCCCCGGGCTGCGCGCCGACCTCGTCCTGATGCAACCGGGTGACCCGTGGCCCGTGGTCCGGTCGGTGCTGCGCGCGGAGGAGACCTTCTGACGACGGTCTGCTGACCACACCTACCCGATGGCCGCCGTGCACACGTCCTGACGTGTGCACGGCGGCGCCGTGATGTGCACGCCGGCACACGGGCCGGGCGCCATAGGATCCGGCGATGCCCTCGATCACCCGCCCCCGGCCCCAGGGCCCCGACCGCCGTGCGGCGGCGGTCGCCCAGGTGCTGGCCGCGACCGAGCGATTGCTCGTGGAGGGTGTGCCGTTCACCGAGCTGGGGGTGCAGCGCATCGCCGCCGAGGCGGGGATCGCCCGCTCCACGTTCTATCTGCACTTCCGGGACAAGACCGAGCTGCTGGTCCGGCTCGCCGGTTCGCTGAAGGACGAGCTGTTCGGCCTCGGCGAGGACTGGCGTCCGACCGGTCCGGGCGGCGGACCCGACGGGCTCACCGCGCTGTACGAGCGCATGATCCGCTACTACCGCGACCACGGGGCGGTGCTGGCGGCGATCACCGAGACCGCCGGCTACGACTCGGAGGTCCGCGAGTACTGGACCGAGGAGATCGGCCGGTTCGCCGAGCGCGCAGTGGCGCGCCTGACGGAAGAACAGAAGGCAGGACGCCTCGCCCCCGACGTCGACCCGGCCCTCGCGGGCTGGACGCTGGCCGTCGGCGGCGCGGCGGTCATCTCCCGCCACGTCGCCGCCGGTGACCCTGCCCGCGACATGCTGATCGCCCGCGAGCTCGCCGTCTCGCAGTGGCACGGCGTGTACAGCCGTCCGGCGGGCTGATCGCAGCTTCAGGCCACGCCGAACTCGGCGATCCGCTGCGTCACCTGCCCTGCGGACAGCGCGGTCCCGTGCTCCGCGCCCACGGGCACGGCCCCGGTCACCACGGCGTCGGCGAAGAGGTCGATCCGGCTCACCGACGGGGCGTTGAGCGTGCGCTCCCCGCCCGCCGGGACGAGGGCATCGCTGATGTAGGAGGTTGCTCCGCCGATCCAGACCGGGATCCCGGCCACCGCGCCGGCGCTCACCACATGGGTGTGCCCGGCGAGTACGACGCGCACGTCGGTGCCGGTGAGGATCGCGCCGAACGTCGACCGGTTCCGCAGTTGGATGCCCGCGGAGAGCCGGGAGGACGTCGGCAGCGGCGGATGGTGCAGCGCGAGGACCGTGCCGGAAGGTGCCGGCTCGGCCAGCTCGGCCTCCAGCCAGGCGAGCTGGGCCGGGGAGAGCTCGCCGTGGACGTGTCCGGGCACGGTGCTGTCGAGCACGACGATCCGCAGGCCGCCGACCCACGTGACGTGGTCGAGTGGGGCGGTGTCGCCCGGTTCGCCGCGCAGGCGTACGCCCAGGAGGTGCCGGCGCAACGCGGCGCGGTCGTCGTGGTTCCCCATGGCGAAGAGCGCGGGAGCGCCGAGACGCCTGGCGACCGGTTCGACGATCTCGCGAAGCCGCTCGTACGCACCGGGCTCGCCTGCGTCGGCCAGGTCGCCGGTGAACAGCAGAGCAGCGGGCCGCACCCCTGACTCCTCCACCGAGGCGAGGGCGCGTGCCAGTGCGTCGGCCGTGTCGACGCCGTGGCGCAGCTCCCCGGGCTCGGCGACGAGATGCAGGTCGGTGAGCTGGATCAGGGTGTGCTCGGGGGTCACGACCGGAGATCCTCGGTCGGCGGGGCGAGCGCAGCAAGCGATTCCGGGTGAACTCACGGCATCCGCCGCGTGCCCCGTCGGCAGGTGCGGTCGAGGCGATGAAGATGGCGCATCCGGGCGACGTCCCCGGCGGAGGGAGTCGTCGCTGAGGTGCTCGTGGATGTGGGAGAGACCGTAGGCGCCGACGCAAGGCTCGCGGTTATCGTCGAGAAGGTGGAGGAACGTTGACGATGGCCGTGTCGATGGCGGCGCTGCTGGATGACCTGCAGGCCGAGACCGACGCGGTGGGCGCGCTGGTGGCCCGTCTCGACGACGACTCGATCAGCACCCCCACCCCGTCCCTTGGCTGGGACATCCGCGACCAGCTCACCCACCTCGCCTTCTTCGACGAGGCGGCCCTGCAGGCCGCGGTGGATCCCGCCGGGTTCCGGCGCATCGCGGAGGCGGAGGCCGGCACCGACCATTCCGACCGGGTGGCGGCCGAGCACTCCCACATGGGCGCCGCCGAGGTGCGGTCGTGGTTCTGGCGGGCCCGGCAGGAGTTCATCGACACGTTCCGGACACTCGACCCCTCGGCCCGGCTGCCCTGGTTCGGCCCGGACATGAGCGCGGCGACGTCGGTCACGGCGCGGCTGTTGGAGACCTGGGCCCACGGCCAGGACATCGCCGACGCGCTGGGCGTCCGTCGGGAGCCCACCGACCGGCTGCGGCACGTGGCCCATCTGGGCGTGCGCACCGCCGGTTTCAGCTTCGCCCTCCACGGCCGCGCCGCCCCGTCCGTCCCCGTGCGGGTGGAGCTCGTCGGACCGTCCGGGGACGTCTGGACCTGGGGTGATGCCGACGCGGCCGACCGCGTGAGCGGCGATGCACTGGACTTCTGCCTGGTCGTCACCCAGCGCCGCAACGTAGCCGACACCGGCCTGGAGGTAGTAGGACCGGTCGCAACGGAATGGATCTCGATAGCGCAAGCCTTCGCGGGAGAACCAGGCCCCGGCCGAGCACCCGGGGCCTTTCGACCTTGACCGCGCACATCGTGTGGCCACGGTGCACACCGCCGAACATGTGCACCGTGGCCACAACATGTGTGCCGTGATCTAGGTCGTCTCCGCGGCCCAGTGTTCTACCTGTAGTTCGTCGCCTACCTTTACGTCGCCTGCCTTCAGCACGGCCAGCTTCGTTCCGAAGGTCACCCCGCCCTCCGGCGAGCGCCGGTAGGAGGCGAGCGTGCGCATCGGTTCGGGACCGGCAGGGGTGCCCGTCTCCTGGTCGACCATCGTGACGGAGCAGCGGATGGCGAGCTTCGCGTAGCCGAACCGCGTGCTCCCGATCGTGACGCGGCGCAGCCGGTCCTCGATGTGCGGCTCGCCCCACCCGTCGACGACGATGTTGGGCCGGAAGCGGTCCATCGGCAGCGCCTCCCCGCCCTGCTCGACGAGCCGCGTGTGCAGCAGGTCGAGCGACGGCATGCTGACGAGCAGCACGGCACAGTCCGCGTAGCCCGCCCGTCCGGGCGTCTCGCCGTCGGTCGTGCGGACGTGATCGGGGGGCACCCGGACGAGCCTGCTCCGGGAGCCGAGCACCTCGGTCAGCCATGCGGCCGCAGGCTCGCCCTGGTCGATCCCCGTGTAGGGGATGCCGTAGAGGCCGACGTCCGTGCGATCGCCCTCGCGCTGGACCTCGATGGACAGCGCGGGTAGGCCCGGTGCGTGGAGCGTGAGAACCTCGCCGTCGTCGCCGATCTCCGGTCGGATCACGGCTAGGAGAGGGGCGCTCTGCTGGTTTCGGAAGACATGGTCGTCGTCGACGACCATGAACGATCGGTCGTGGGCGAGCCCGGCGACGGTCACGGCGGCATTGCTGAGCACGGTGCCGGCACAGCCCTTGATCGGGTAATGCATCAAGGATGCGACCTTGGCCACGTGATCGACGCTACCAGCGGGCAGCGGAGCGGCCATGTCATCGACGCGAGCTAGCCGGCCGCGGCGGCCCAGCGCTCCACCTTCACCTCGTCGCCCACCGCCAGCTCGCCCGCGCGGAGCACGGCGAACTTCGCGCCGAAGGTCACTCCGCCCGCGGCGGAGCGGCGGTAGGTGGCGAGCGTGCGAAGCGGCTCCGGACCCGCCCGGACACCCGTCTCCTGGTCGACCAGGGTGACGGGGCAGCGGATGGCGAGCTTCGTGTAGCCGAGCTGCACGTTCCCGATCGTGACTCGTCGGGCGTTGTCCTCGATGTGCGGCTCGTCCCACCCGTCGACGACGATGTTGGGGCGGAACCTGCTCATCGGCAGCGGCTCGCCACCCTGCTCGACGAGCCGCAGATGCAGCAGGTCGAGCGACGGCCGGCCGACGAGGAGCACAGCTGCGCTGTCGGCGTAGCCCGCCGTGCCCGGCGTCTCGCCGTCGGTCGCGCGGTCGTGCTCCGGCGGCACCCGGACGAGGCGGCTCGGGGCGTCCAGCACCTCGGTCAGCCATCGGGCCACCGGCTCGCCCTGGTCGATCCCGGTGTAGCGGTTGCCGAAGAGGTCGACGCCGTGGCGGGCGCCGTCGCGATCCACCTTCACGGACAACTCGGCCATGCCCGGCGCGTGCAGCGTCAGCAGGTGGCCGTCGGCGCCGACCTCCGGACGGATCACCGCGAGCCGGGGGTCCCGCCGCTGGGTCCGGAAGACGTAGTCGTGGTCGACGACCATGAACGATCGGTCGTGGGCGAGCCCGGCAGCGGTCACTACCGACCCGGACACCGGCGTGCCTGCGCATCCCTTGATCGGATAGTGCAGCAGCGACACCACCCTGGCCACGCGATCCACGCTACAGCGGGGCCTGCGCCCGGACGATGAACACGCGGCGCCGACGCTCGGCGGACGTGGGAGCGAGAATCCCTGCGCTCACCCCGGCGAACCCGGCGTCGAGCGCGATGCGAGCGGCCGCGTCGGCATCCGATGGAACGGACAGGTGGCTCTCGACCATGCGACGGAACTCGGGCGACGGATGGAAGTCCTCGGCCATCGGCACGCTGAACGCCACCTGCCCGCCGGGCCGCAGCACGCGCAACCACTCGCGCAGCGCGTCCAGGCCGAGCAGGTGCAGCGCCGACGCGCAGAGCACCACGTCGACGGAGCCCGTTGCGAGATCGAGCGGTACCGCGGGCGCGTGGCGCCACTCGATCCGGCCGTGGGGGTCCTCGTGCGGTGCCTTCGCCCGCGCCCGGTCGAGCATGCCTCGTGAGATGTCGACGCCCACCACGCGCTGCGCCGCGAGCAGGCGGAGCGCGGCGAACGCGGCGAACCCGGTGCCGGTGGCCACGTCCACGACCAGGGCCGGTGGGGAGGTCGGCTGCAGTCCACGGACCAGCTCTTCGGCGATCTCGACGTGGTGCAGGTCCTCGTCGTAGGTGTCGGCGGCGGCGTCGAAAGCGGAGGCGGAGGTAGTGGCGATGTCGGACACCGGCTGGATCCTAGGAAGCGTCGTGATCATCCGCGCGTCGATATCCTGCGCCGATGTCGTCCGTACGGATCGAGTCCGTGGCAATCGACGAGCCCGCCGTGCGCGAGCTGATCGAGGAGCTGGACGCCGAGCTGCACGACCTGTACCCGGAGGCGGGCGCGGTCCACGACCGGCTCGACGCGGCCGAGGTGAGCGCCGGCCGCGGCGTGCTGCTCGCCGCCGTCGACGAGGAGACGGGCGACCTGCTCGGCTGCGGAGCCGTGCGGCTGCGTGAACCGGGGGTCGCCGAGATCGAGCGGATGTACGTCCGCCCGCACGCCCGCGGTCGTGGGATCGGCAGAGCGCTCCTCGGTGCGCTGGAGGCCGAGGCGGAGGCGCTCTTCGCCGACCGTGTGGTGCTCGAGACCGGAGCTCGCCAGATCGAGGCCGTCGAGCTCTACCGGCGCGCCGGGTACGTCGAGATCGAGCGTTTCGGGGAGTACGCCGACTCGCCGCTGAGCCTGTGCATGTCCCGCACGCTCCGCTAGGAGCGCGCTGACCAACTCGGCCCTACTGCGCGGCGCCCAGGCGGCGCCCTCGCGGCGTTGTCGCCTTGCGATGCAACCACCTGGATCACCGCTCGCTACGGGCGGAGTTGGTCAGCACCCTCCTACCCGGTCGCGCGCCGGCCTGTCGGTACCTCGTGCTCCACTGGAGGCGGAGGTGATGAGGGTGTCGTTCGTGCAGGGCCATGCTCGGAGCACCGGGTGGGTGGTTGCCCACGTCCGGCGCCCCAACCGGGCCGAGGACGGTCAGCTCCCGCTGCTCGCCGTGGTGCCGCTTCCGCCGTCCCGCGAACCTGACGAAGAGCCCGAGGCGCTCAGCTCCGCGAGGAAGTCGGCGATCACCTGCAGCTGAGCTGCGTCCCGGCGGCGCAGCACGGCGTCGAGATGCTCGCCGTGAGCCTGGTGGTACTCCGCGAGGGTCGCCATCGCTTCGGGCACCGGGGTCACGAGCACCTTCCGCCGGTCGGTGGCGTCCCGAACGCGACGCGCGTACCCGGCCTTCTCCAGCCGGTCGAGCACCCCTGTCACGGTGCCGGTGGTCAGCCCGCTCAGCTCCGCAAGACGGCCCGCGGTGAGCGGACCGTGCACGCCCAGAAGCGCCACGAACTGGCAGTCGCTCCCCCCGAGGCCCACCTGCTGGGCAACGGCCTGGGTGCGTAGCACGACGTCGGCGATGAACCGCCACATCGATATGTCGATTTCCGACCGCAGCTCGTCGGAATCCACGTCGCCACCTCGACTTTGTCGCTGGAGATCGAGAACTGTGCTGCGACGAGATGCTCGCCTGTCCACGTGGGGATCCAGGTGAGGACCCGACCCACCACAGGGTATGCCCGCGGTGCGGTGGCCGGGTTGCGGCGACGGCGGTGCGTGCATAGGCGGCGGCACGCAGCAGCCGACGCCTTGACGAGGCGGCGGACCCACCGCGGAGGGGGGACGGGTGGGTCCGCCGCAGGCTCAGGGGACGGTGCTAGGCGCCCGCCACCGCGACGGTCGTCGGGGCCGGGAAGCCACCGACCGCCTGCTCGAACGTGTTGGCCACCCGGAGCACGGTGGCGTCGTCGAACCGCTTCCCGACGATCATCATCCCGGTCGGGAGACCGTTCGCCATCCCGGCGGGCACGTTGCACGCGGGGTGACCGGACACGTCCGTGGGAGCGGTGTTCGCCACCATCTCCAGGCCGCGGGCGATCACTTCCTCGCGAGGGGCGTCCTCCGCCGGGATGACCGAGGCCTGGATCGGTGTGGTCGGCATGACCAGCACGTCGAAACGCGACAGCGCCTCGTCGTAGGCCGCCTGCAAGTGCGAGGTCAGGTTGCGGGC
The DNA here is from genome assembly GCF_039534065.1 of Pseudonocardia yunnanensis. Classification (NCBI taxonomy): domain Bacteria; kingdom Bacillati; phylum Actinomycetota; class Actinomycetes; order Pseudonocardiales; family Pseudonocardiaceae; genus Pseudonocardia; species Pseudonocardia yunnanensis. The sequence goes on from NZ_BAAAUS010000034.1 coordinate 179,733, forward strand.
CATCGCGTAGTGCTTGCCCCGGTAGCGGTCGAGCGCGTACCGGCCCGAGAGCAGCACGAGCTTGACCGTCTCGGAGAACTGGCTGCCGTCCTCGCGCCACTTGTTGCCGTAGAACTCCATCAGCTCGGGGTCGTAGAGGCCCTGCCAGTTCAGTCCGTAGCCGTTGGCGTCCACCATCTGCGCGGTGGCGCCTTCGATGGAGATGACGTCCCAGATCTTCAGCCCATGTGCGTGCCAGGGGATCGAGACGTCCTCGACCGTGAGCCCGGCCTCGCGCAGGGTCTCGATCGCCTCGCGCACAGCGTCGTCGACGTCCGGGTCGGAGTTCGGGTGCCCGAAGCCCTCGCTGACGACGCCGACTCGCAGTCCCTCGGCCGAGCGCTCGAGCGCGCCCACGTAGTCGTCGACGACGAGGTCCGCAGGCTGCCGCGGGTCGTACCCATCCACCCCAGCGATGACGCTCAGCACCAGCGCGGCGTCCGCCACCGTGCGCGTCATGGGACCCACGTGGTCAATCGTCTGCTCGATCGGGAACGCGCCCGTGTACGGCACGAGGCCGTGGGTGGGCTTGTGCCCGACGATCCCGCTGAAAGATGCGGGCATGCGGATCGACCCGCCCTGGTCGCCGCCCGTGGCGAAGTCGACCGCGCCCGATGCGACAAGCGCCGCGCTGCCGCTGGAGGACCCACCGCTGGACCGGGTCGGGTCCCAGGGGTTGCGCACCGGCCCCGTGCGCGAGGTGTGCGAGCCGCCGGAGAAGCAGAGGTCCTCGCACACCGACTTGCCGGCGATCGTGGCACCGGCATCGAGCATCCGGGTGACGATCGTGGCGTCCCGGCGCGGAACGAAGCCCTCCACGGTGGCGGAGCCGTTCATCATCGGAACCCCGGCCACCGCCGTGTTGTCCTTCACCGCCACCGTGCGCCCGGCGAGCGGACCCTGTCCGCTGCCGGTCACCTCGCAGGTGACATACCAGGCGCCCAGCGGGTTGTCGGCCGCCTCCGGACGGCTCCAAGCCCGCTGCGGAACGGCCGGCTCGACCTCGGCGTGCAGCCGCTCGACGATGTCCCAGGACTGGAGCACGCCGTGCACCAGCGGGGCGAAGGATGCAACGTCGGCGTCGGTCAGACCCAGACCGTAACTCTCGGCGACCTTGGTGATGACCGACGGATCAGGCGGCTGAACGGGCATCCGGGAATCTCCTCGCAGTCGGCAGACAACGCACCGTAACGAGGCGATACAGGACGCGTCAACGATCATTGGCGCGATGACGAACTTGTGATCGAACGTCAACCAGGGAGGTTCACGAGGAACCCGCCTCGCGTCGCCTCGGCCACGAACATGCGCTGGCGCACCGTCTCGGGTCCGACGACCGCGACCTCACCGCGGGGGAAGTCGTCGCGGCTGCGGCGCAGCTCACGGGCTGTGCCTGCCGGGTCGTCGGCGCCTGCGCGCCGGACGGCCTTGGCGTAGAGATGGATCGCCTCGTACACCGACTCCGTGATGCTCGACACCGGCGGTGCGAACGGCCCGTACGTCGATCGGTACCGCTGCAGAAACGCAGCGTTGACGTCGCCGGGAAGCTCCTCGAAGTAGCCCGACACCCCCCACATGCCGGCCGCCGCGTCGTCACCGATTCGCTCACGGGTGGGCTCGTCGAGGGCGAGCGCGAGGGAGCGGCACCGGTCGCGGACACCCATCGCGTGGCACTGCCGTTCGAAGTGCACCAGGTCGGCTCCCACGAAGGACGACAGGATGACGTCTGCGCCGGAGTTCAGAACGTCCTCGATGAGGGGGGCGAAGTCCCGCGTGCCCAACGGCGCGAAGGTCTCTCCCACCACGGTGCCGCCGTCCTCGGCGAGCACCCGCCGCGCCGTGCTGTGCACCACCTGGGGCCACACATAGTCGTTGCCGGCGAGGAACCATCGGCGCCCGCCGGCCACCTGCATGATCGGACGCGCCGCGGCCCGCAGTTGGCTCTCGGGGCGTTCCCCGAGCTGAACGCGCAGCGCGCCGCTGCTGCCGCCCTCGTTCATGACGGGCTGGACCATCAGCACGCCCGAGTCGCGCAGCTCGTCGGCGGCCCGGGAGAACGTGGCCGACGTCGTGCTCGCCATGATCACCCGGCAGCCCGCGTGCACGAGCCGCCACGCCTCGATCGTGCCGAGCCGCGGGTCGGTGGCGTCGTCCCCGACCACCAGCCGCATCGGTCTGCCGTCGACGCCGCCCTCGGCGTTGATCTCGTCGACGGCCATCGCCGCGAGATTCTCGGTGCCCGACGCGAACACGCTGGCCGACCCCGACTTGCTCGTCAGCAGGCCCACGGGATGGGTGCCCTCGGGTGCGCCGTCGGGCACGCTGAACCCGCGGCGGCGCATCAGCCAGTGGAGGCCGGCATCGTCGAGGTCGGCGATCAGGCGGACCCGGGTGCCGGTGCCGTCGGGGTCGGCGTGCACCCGCAGCCGCCCCCGCCATGGCTGGTCATGACGGATCTCGATGCGCGACGGCGCACGGACCTTGGAGATCCGGCCGAGGATCTCCACAGGGCCTGCGGCCACGCCGAACATCGGTGCCTGCAACGTGACGACCGCGCCGACGGCGACCCGGTCGCACACGGCGTCGAAGACCCAACCCGCGCCCGCGCCTGCGCCGAACAGCGCGAAGACCGCCTCGGGCGGCGCGTCGACGTGCTGCTCGGCGGTGAGGGCGAGCCGGCTCATCACATGGCTCGGCGGACGGACCCGTCAGGGTGGGCAGCACCGGCGACCGGCCGGGACACGGGCGCCGTCGCCGTACCGGAGCGGGCGATGCTCACCCGGTCGGTGCTCGCGGCAGTGTTCTCCGCAGCGGCCTTCGTGGCGTCGAGCGATCCCTGGAACAGCTCGATCAGCAGCTGGATCACTTCCTGCGCAGGCCCGGTGGGGTCCACCGAGTAGTAGCGGAAGCGCCCGGTGCGGCGTTCGGCGATGAGCCCTGCGGTGCGCAGAACTCGCAGGTGGCTGGAGACGGCCGTGCGGCCGACCCGGCTGATCTGCTCGGACAGCTCACCCGCGCTGCACTCGTCGCGCTGGGAGAGCAGCGTGAGGATCTCGCGGCGAACCGGATCCGCGAGGGCGTCGAACGCCTCGTCAGCAACCACCTCGGTCGTCCCTCCTGCTCATCGCTCGCCCTCGCTGCGCTCGGCCGGCGCTTCGCGAAGGCGCTGTGACACTGATTCGCTCGCAAGCTCGCTCATTGCTCGCCCTCGCTGCGCTCCGCCGGCCCATTGGAAGACGTCACCGTGCGAAGGCGCTGTGACACTGATTCGCTCGCAGGCTCGCTCACTACCGGCCCCCCTGAGTGATGTCCTGACCTTGTATAGGGGTTCGAGCGTAGTCCGTCGAGGTGTGACCTACGTCTTGCAGACCGATCACACGGAGCAGCGACAGCGCTTCGGCGGCCGGTGTGCCGGGTGCGGCGGAGTAGACCAGCAGCACCTGGTCGTCGCCCCGCACCTCGAGGACGTTGCAGTCGAGTTCCAGCACCCCGAGCTCCGGATGGCGGATCCGCTTCGTGTCACCGTGACGTTCGTCGAGCTCGCGCAGGGTCCATAGTCGTTCGAAGTCGGCGCTCGCCGCTCGCAGGTCCGACACCAAGCGCTGCAGACCCGGGTCGGCGGGGTAGCGGGCGGCGGATCGGCGCAGGTCGGAGACCAGGGCTCGGTCGAGTCGCTCCCGCTCCTCGGCGTAGAACTCGACCCGGTGTGTCCCGGTGAACGCCTGTCGCGCGATGTTGCGCCGGGTGGGCGGGATCGACGACAGATCCCCGAGCAGTGCGACCGCCATCGGATTCCAGGCCAGAACGTCGCTCTTCGCGTCGAGAAGGAGGGCGGGGAGATCGGTGAAGCGGTCCATCAACCGCAGCACACTCGGCCGGACGGCACTGCGGATCCGGCCCGGAAGGGGTGGCGCGCTGCCGGCCAGGTGGAAGAGGTGGTCCCGCTCGGCGTCGGTGACGCGCAGGGCTCTGGCCAGCGCGGACAGCACCCCGTCGGACGGGCGCGGGCCGCGGCCTTGTTCGAGCCTCGTCAGGTAGTCGACCGACACTCCCGCGAGCGCGGCGACTTCCTCGCGCCGCAGCCCCGGCGTGCGACGGCGCAACCCGGCCGGCACACCGACGTCGGACGGGCGGAGCCGCTCGCGCCAGATGCGTAGCGTGCTGCCGAGCTCGGTGCGGTCCACCGGACGAGCATGGCGCATCCTCCGCCCCCGCAGCCTGGTACAAGCAGTCCCGGGCTGAGTCGGACCTGGTCAGCGGCCCCGGCGTGACAGCAATGTCGAGTTATGACGGAAACGACGGAAAAATCCAGGATGACGCCAACGACGATCGCGCTGGTGACCGGCGCGAACAAGGGCATCGGCCTGGCGACCGTGCGCCGACTGGCAGAGCGCGGCTGGACGGTGCTGCTGGGAGCGCGGGACGCCCGCCGCGGGGCGGCCGCAGCCGCAGGCCTCGACGGTGACGTGACCGTGCTCCCGCTGGACGTGACCAGCGACGAGTCCGTGGCGAGCGCCGCGAAGGAGGTCGAGAGCCGCTACGGGCGACTCGACGTGCTGGTGAACAACGCCGGGATCATCGGGCCGCTGGTGGCGGCGCTGGACACCGGCGCCGAGGAGATGCTCGCCTGCTACACGACGAACGTGTTCGGTCCCGTCCGCGTGACCAGGGCGTTCGTGCCCCTGCTGCGCCGCTCGGCCGCACCGCGGGTCGTGATGGTGTCGAGCGGGATGGGTTCGCTGGCCATCACCGGCGACCCGGAGCGGCTGGAGTCGCGGATCGTGGGGCTCACCTACCCGTCGTCCAAGGCGGCTCTCAACATGATCATGAGCCAGTACGCGCGGGCGCTGCCGGAGTTCCGGATCAACGCCGCCGATCCCGGCTACACAGCCACGGACCTCAACGGCCACAGCGGCGTCCAGACCGTCGAGGAGGGCAGCGACGCGATCGTTGCGCTCGCGACCGTGGCACCGGACGGTCCGACCGGGCGGTTCTTCGACCGCACCGGGCCGCTTCCCTGGTAGCCGGCCCGGAGCGGGCTGGGCTCAGCGCTCGACGAGCTGGAACCGCCCACCCTGGTCGTCGCGGCACTCGGCCACCGTCCCGAACCGGCGCCGCTCGGGCTCGGTGCTGGTGCCTCCCGCCTCGCGGACGGTGTGCACCGCAGCGGCGAGGTCGGCAACGGTGAACGCCGGCACCACCGCGGCGTCCTCGGAGTGGCCGCCCCAGATCGAGGTGCGCGGCCACGGATCGCGCCCTGCTGCACGGACGTTCCACCCGTCCGGGACACGGGCGGGCGCGAAACCCCAGCCGAGAACCGTGCCGTAGAACGCCCTCGCGCGGCGCGCGTCCGGCGTCCGCACCACGAGATGGGCGATCGCGGGGCGGGCCTCGGGCGCGGAGGCCGGTGCGGACGCACCCGTCCACAGCGCGAAGGGCACCCCCATGTCGTCCACGCAGTCCGCGACGCGGCCGTGCGGCTCGTCGGTGGGGTCACCCGCCGTGCCACCGGCGGCCCGCACCACGGCGACGGCCGCGTCCACGTCCGGCACGGCGTAGCAGAGCATGGCGGTGGGCCGGGCGTGCCCGCCGGAGAGTCCCAGCCGGGTGCCCGCGTTCGTCACCTGACGTTCCTGCGATCCGTACCCCCGCGCCGTCACCCAGCCCAGCACGGCCCCGTAGAACCGTTCGGCCCGCTCGACGTCGTCCGTCCAGAGCGAGGTGTAGACGACGTCCCCCGGCCGTGGCGCCGCCGCCGACGGGGCCTCACGCGACACCATCCACCGGTGCCCGGAGGGATCCCGCACCACGCCGCCCCGGCCGTGGGGGGAGTCGGCCACGGGGCGCTCCAGCACGCCGCCCGCGGCGACCGCGCGCTGCACCACCGCGTCCGGGTCGGCGACCTCGAGTCGCAGCGACTGGCTGGGGCCGCCGCGTGTGACCGGGGCCAGGAGGTCCAGCTCCGGGTACTCGTCGGCGAGCATCAGCACGCTGTCACCGAGCTCGATCTCGACGTGCCCGATGCGGCCGTCCGGCATCTCGATCGGTTCGCCCCGCTGCACTGCGCCGAACGCGTCGACATAGAAGTCGACGGCGGCGCGGGCGTCGGCGGCCGCGAGGTACGGCGTGATGGTGTGCTGAGTCGGTGGCCGGGAAGGCGGCTGGGACGGCGCAGCTACATCGGTGGTCGTCGCTTCGGTTACGGACATGGGGACCTCCCGAGGGGCGAGCAGGGCGCCCTCGATGCGGGCGCGCAGGCCACTGGCGAACTCCAGGTCGGGAGAAGCGGGAGCGTCGGGGATGCGGAGGGCGTCGAAGGCGTCGGTCATCGCGGGCCTTCCTTCTCGACTGCCGCGTAGCTGTGGCGGAACGCGCTCCGCGCGCGAACCAGCAGCGCCTCCGTGGCGTGCACCGTGCGGCCCATCACCTGTGCGACCTCGGGCACCGGCAGCCCGTCGAGGTAGCGCAGGGTGAGCGCGGCACGGTGGGTGCTGGTCTGCGCGTCGAGCACCTCGTGGGCGAGCATCGCGTCGAGCCGCTCCTCCCACGGGTCGTCGACCGGGTCCGGCTCGGCCAGAGCCACGGTGATCTGCCCGCGATGCTCACGCTCGGCCGCGCGCCAGTGGTCGATCAGCTTGTGACGGGCGATGCCGATGAGCCATGCCGTGGTGGGCGCCGGGGAGGGCTCACGCCGGCATGCGGCGACGGCGGCGAGGAAGGTCTCCGCCGTCAGCTCCTCCGCGAGTGCCTGCCAGCCGCAGCGCGCCAGCAGGTAGCCGTAGACCTGAGGGAGCGCCACGTCGTAGAGGTCGAGCAGTACGGCACCGGCGTCCGGCCGGACCCTCTCGCCGCTGTGCACACCTCTTCATCGGCGCGCAGGCGCGCTCTCCGACGGTGGTTCACCCGATCCGACCAGCGGGCCGGCGCGACTCGCCGACCGGAACGGGTGACTCGCGGCGTCAGGTGGACGTCAGGAACTCCGTGAACACCGCGAGCCACTTCTCGCGAGCGTCCAGATGCGGGGCGTGTCCGGACCCGTCGAAGAACTCGGTGCGGACCGACCCACCCGCCTGCTCGTAGCGCTCCAGTACCTCTCTGATCTGGCTCACCATCGGCTGCGGCGGGAACACGTCCTGCCCCGGCCAGTTCGGGACGGCCCCTGATGCGCCGAGCGTGCCCAGCTCCAGCGACGAGCCGTCGGCGACCACGAGGTCGGCGCTGCCGTGCGTCCAGAGGACGGGAGGCTTGGGATCCAGGTCGACGATGCCCGCCCAGTTGCAGTACTTGGGGGACAGGGCGTTGAGGAGGCCCGACGTGCCGGGGGCCATCCCCGGCCAGTTCGGCGAGGTCGCGAGGTCGCCCGGGTAGTTGGCGTCGCCCGTCACCGTCTTGAGGATCTCGGCGACGAGCAGGTCCTCGCGCTCGGGCGGCTCGCGGTGGCCCGGTGCGACGTAGAAGGCGTTGAAGACGTTGCGGACGGAGAGGGGGCTCTCGTCCGAGTCGTCGCCTGCGGCGATGCGCCGCACCAGTTCGGGGTTGACGGTGCCGGCGCCGGAACCTGCGAAGTCGGGGAAGCAGGGCGTGCCGTCGGCACGGACGCCGCCGTAGCCGTAGGGCGAAACGGGGTCGAGGAAGGTCAGCGACGCGACGGGCCGGTCCATCGCGTACCGGGCGATCGCGGCACCTGCGGTCGACCAGCCGACGAGATGCGGCGGCTCGTCGATTCCGAGGGCGCGGACCAGCGCGAACACGTCGTCCGCCCAGTCCGCGAGGCCGCGGGTCGCATCGACGGGAGCGGGCTCGGAGTCGCCGAAGCAGCGCATGTCCGGCGCGATCACCCGGTACTGCGCGAGCTCGGGCATCAGATGCTCGAAGAAACGGCTGGTCGAGAGGTTGCCGTGCACCATCACGATCGGCGTGCCGCCGGTCGGGCCCGAGTCGAGGTAGTGCATGCGGATGCGGTCGGTGTCGACGGTCGCGGAACGTACGCCGGGGAGCAGCGCCGCCGGGGGCAGGGTCATGCGCGGATGCTCTCGGGTGTCGGCCTGCCGGGCAAGGTCCGCAGCCGGGCCCGGCTCGTCGTCGTGACAGGGTGTGTCACCGAAGCCGCGGACGGCAGCGGTGGTCGGAGCAGGAGGTGGCGGGTGGAGGATCGGCTCCGGGTCGCGGTGGCGACGCCCCTGAGCGAGGAGCTGTGCGGGCTGATCGAGCGTCTGGAGCCGCGCATCGACCTGGTGCGCGACCAGGAGTTGCTTCCGCCGGTGCGCTACCCGGCCGACCACGCCGGCGACCCGTCGTTCGTCCGTACCCCGGAGCAGCGGGAGCGCTTCGAGAAGATGCTCGACGCGGCCGAAGCGCTCTACGGGATCCCGGACGACCGCCCCGCAGAGCTGCGCCGCGCCGTCGAGGCCAACCCGGGCCTGCGCTGGGTGCACACGATGGCCGCCGGGGGAGGCGCCCACGTGAAGGCGGCCGGCCTCGCCCAGGAGCAGCTCGACCGCGTCATCTTCACGACGTCGGCGGGCGTCCACGCGGCCCCGCTCACGGAGTTCGCGCTCCTCGGGCTGCTGGCAGGGGCGAAGAACCTGCCCAAGCTGCTCGCCGAGAAGGCCGCGCATCGGTGGGGCCGCTGGCCGGTGGCGCAGTTGCGGGAGCAGACCGTGCTGGTCGTCGGGCTCGGCGGGATCGGCAGCGAGGTCGCCAGGGTGCTCGCGGCGCTCGGCACACGCGTGATCGGCACGAGCAGGCGTGGCGAGCCGGTGGACGGCGTGGCCGAGCTGGTGCATCCCGACGAGCTCGCCGCCGTGGTCGGGCGGGTCGACGGCATCGTCGTCACCCTTCCCGGCACGGACGCCACCGAGAAGATGGTGAGCGCCGATGTGCTCGCCGCCGTCCGGCCCGGCGTGACGATCGTCAACGTCGGCCGTGGCACCGTCATCGACGAGGACGCCCTGATCGACGGCCTGCGCGACGGGCGCATCGGCTTCGCGGCGCTCGACGTGTTCGCGGTGGAGCCGCTCGACCAGGCCAGCCCGCTGTGGGATCTGCCGAACGTGCTGATCAGCCCGCACACCGCCACCATCACCGCGGCGGAGGGCCGGCGGATCGCCGAGCTCTTCGCGGAGAACGCCGGCCGGCTCCTCGACGGACGCCCGCTGCGCAACGTGGTGAACACCGTCGAGTTCTACTAGCAGCCTCTGCGCGGAGGAGCGCGACCGGCCGGGTGCGTGTCTCCCGCCCCTTACCGAGACGCAGATCACACTTTTGCCCACGCCGGGCGGCCTGGGGCCTTTATGGACCCGTCTGTCCGGTGTGGAGGGCGGTGGGACCCGGCAGGAATCGCCGCGCGGTTCCGCATGGTGATCGTCGCCCTCGGCGGGGCGTCCCTCCGATTGAGGTTTGGGCGGCTATAGCGCAGAGTGACGTGTCGCTCGTAGGGGGATCTGTCGCTCGCATCGGGGCAGAAGTCGGAGGGCATGCGTGCGCAGAATTGTGACCATTGTTGTGGCGGCTGGGCTCGTGGCGGTGGGGGCCGCTGTCGCACCTGCGGGCCATCGAGCGCTCGGGCTGGCGGAGGCGCACGCCGCCGTGCAGACCGACGCGGCCGCGCCCGACTACACGCCGCCGCCGGTGGCATGGGCGCCCTGCGCCGCTGAACAGCTGAAGGCGGCGTCGGCGCAGTGCGGGTTCGTCGAGGTGCCGCTCGACTACTCCGCACCCGGGAAGACGAAGATCAAGCTCGCGGTGTCGATGGTGAAGCACACCGTGCCCGAGAACCAGTACCAGGGCGTCATGCTCGTCAACCCGGGCGGGCCGGGCGGGTCCGGTGTCGGGCTCTCGCTTCTCGGCGGCGCGGTGCCGCGCAACGTCGGTTCGAGCTACGACTGGATCGGCTTCGACCCGCGCGGTGTTGGGTCGAGCGAGCCCAGACTGAGCTGCATCGCCAACTACGGCGGCTACAACCGGCCCGACTACGACCCCGACACGGGCACCGAGGCCGCCTGGCTGAAGCGCGCGCAGTCCTACGCCCAGGCCTGCAAGTCGACGGGCGGCGCTCTCCTCAGCCACCTCACCACCGTCGACACCATCAACGACATGGAGAGCATCCGGAAGGCGCTCGGAGCCGACCAGATCAACTACTACGGCTTCTCCTACGGCACCTACATCGGCCAGGTGTACGCCACGATGTTCCCGGACCGGGTGCGCCGGATGGTGCTCGACGGCGTGGTCGACGAGCGGAACGTCTGGTACGAGGCGAACCTCAGCCAGGACGTCGCGTTCGACCGCAACGAGAAGATCTTCTTCGACTGGATCGCCAAGAACGACAACATCTACAAGCTCGGCAACAGCGGCGACGACGTCGAGAAACTCTTCTACTCGGAGAAGGACAAGCTGCGCCAGAAACCGGCCGGCGGTCAGATCGGGCCGGACGAGTTCACCGACCTCTTCCTCGGGGCGGGCTACGACGTCCGCAACTACGAGACCGTCGCGAGCGCCTTCTCACGCTGGGTGCACGACGGTGACGCGGGGGCTCTGAAGGCGGTTTACGACGGATCGGGCTCGCCCACCGACGACAACAACTACGCCATCTACCTCGCGGTGCAATGCACCGACGCGCCCTGGCCCACCGACTGGAGCACCTGGCAGGACGACAACACGAAGGTGGCGGCCAAAGCGCCGTTCGAGGCCTGGGCCAACGCCTGGTACAACGCGCCCTGCGCCTTCTGGCCGGTCAAGCCGGGAGCCGACAAGCCCGTGAAGATCGACGGCAGCAAGCTGAAGAACCTGCTGCTGGTCAGTGAGACGCTCGACGGTGCCACGCCGTACCCGGGCGCCCTCCAGGCCCGCCGCGAGTTCCCCAACTCCGCGCTGGTGGAAGGCACTGGCGGCACCACGCACGCGGCGTCGCTCTCGAGCGGCAACGACTGCGTGAACGACCACGTCGCCGACTACCTCGCCAATGGCACGTTGCCCGAGCGCAAGTCCGGCGACACCTCCGACGCGCAGTGCTCCCCGCTCCCGCAGCCGACCCCGACCGCACTGGCGGTCTCGTAACCGTCCGCCACGCCTCGGGTGCTCGGCCCGTGGGGATCGGACATCCGCAGGTGCTGCGGTGGGCCAGCGGCCCGCCGCTGCTCGATCCGCGGGTTGGCTCCGAGCTGTCGACCGGTGGTGATCACCCCGCGGGTTGCCCGGCGGAGTGATCATTGGTTGGGGAGCGGTGGCCGTGTTGGGTGCGGCTAGGCGTCCCGAACTGGTGATCATGGTGGCGTGCCGGCTCGGCGCTGCGTGGTGATCGTTGTTTGGGGCGCGGTAGCTGCGCTGGGCGCGGCTGTGCGTCCCTAGCTGGTGATCATGATGGGGCGGCCGCGGTGGGCGGGGTGTGGGGCGGTGGCTGCGTGCTGGCTCCGATGGTGCCAACCGGCGATCCGCTCGAGCCGCAGGCGGGTGCGGGGTGACGTGATCATTGTTTGGGGAGCGGTGGCCGTGTCGGGTGCGGCTGTGGGTCCCCAACCGATGATCATGGCGCCGCTCCGGCTCGGCGCTGCGTGGTGATCGTTGTTTGGGGCGCGGTAGCTGCGCTGGGCCTGCCTCCGCGTCCCCAAACGGTGATCATGGTGGGGGCGGCCGTTGTGGTGTGGGCGGTGGCGCGGCGGGCTGGCTCGACGGTGCCGACGACTCGTCACCTCGACGCGCGAGTGGGCTGCGCGGTGGCGTGATCATTGTTTGGGGAGCGGTAGCCGTATTAGGCGCGGCTGGACGTCCCGAACTGATGATCATGGTGCCGTTTCCGGGCGAGCGCTTCGTGGTGATCGTTGTTTGTGGAGCGGTAGCTGCGCATAGCGCGCCTGTGCGTCCTCAAATGATGATCATGGTTGCGCCGGCCGCCGTGGGCGCGTGTAGGTGCGGTGGCTGCTGCGGGTTGGCCCGATGGATGCCGCCCGCTGGTTACCTCGGCTCCGTGAGCGGGCTGTGGGGTGGCGTGATCGTTGGGGAGCGGTGGCCGTGTTCGGCGCGGCCGGACGTCCCGAATTTGTGATCATGGTGCAGCGGTCGGGGTCAGCGCTCGGCGGTGATCGGTGTTTCGGGCGCGGCGGCCGCGTCGGACGCGCCTGCGCGTCCCCGAGTGGTGATCATGGTCAGGTTGGCCGCGATGGGCGGCTTGGGAGGAAGTGGCTGTCGTCGGCTGGCTCCGTGCCGACCGGCGACCCCCTTGAGCCCTCGGGCGGGTTCCGGGTGGCGTGATCGTTGTTTGGGGAGCGGGAGCCGTGTTGGGTGCGGCTGGGCGTCCCGAATTGGTGATCATGGTGGGGACGGCTGCGGTGGGCGGGGGTGGTGGCTGCGGCGGGGTAGCCCGATGATGCCGGCCGCGGGTCACCTCGACCTGCGAGTGGGCTGCGGAGTGGCGTGGTCATTGTTTGGGGAGCGGGAGCCGTGTTGGGCGCGGCTGAGCGTCCCGAATTGGTGATCATGGTGAAGCGGCCGGGGTCACGGGCGCGTGGCTGCGCTGGGCCCACCTCCGCGTCCCCAACTGGTGATCATGGCAACGGCGCCCCGGCCCACGAGGGACAGCGGACCGGGGCGCGTCTCACGGGCCAGGCTCAGGGGAAGTGGACGTACTCGTACTCGAAGGGCTTGTCGTTGATGCCGTGCGAGGGCGGGGCGATCCAGCCCGCGATCTTGCCGGGCTCGTATACCGGGCGCATGAGCGACCGGACGTGGGTCTTGTCGGCCTCGGTGGGCAGCCAATTGTCGCGGTTGGCCTCCCAGACGTCGGCACCGACCAGGTCGCCCTTGGGCGTGATGTGGTGCTCGGAGAACAGGCCGACGTCCCGGTTGAACCCGACGTGCGGCAGTGTCAGCCGCCGGTCGACGCCGCCCTGCTCGAGCACCCGGTTCCAGCGCTTGAGCCCGCTCTGGCAGTCGGAGATGTACTCGGTGCGCAGGTCGTTGTTGAGCGCCAGCAGCGCCGGGACCTCGTCGGAGGCGAGCTCGCCGTCGCGGACGAGCTGGATGTGGGCCGAGTCCTCGGTGAGCACGTGGTCGTCCTTGCGCCGCTCCTCCTGCCAGCGCCCCTTGAGGCCCGCGGTGAAGTAGTTGGCGGCGTTGGTGGACTGCTCGGAGCCGAAGAGGTCGAGTGAGACCGAGTAGTGGAAGTTGATGTACTTCTGGATCACGTCGAGCGGGATGCCGCCGTGCGGGGCGATGTCCTCGGTGTCGTGCTCTCGCATCAGCTCGGCGCTGCGGGCCACCACGCGGTCGACACCCGTGGTGCCGACGAACATGTGGTGCGCCTCCTCCTTGAGCATGAACTCGCAGGTGCGCGACAGCGGGTCGAACGCAGACTCCTTCAGCGTGCCGAGCTGGTACTTCCCGTCCCGGTCGGTGAAGTAGGTGAACATGTAGAACGACAGCCAGTCGGGCGTCTCCTCGTTGAACGCGCCGAGGATCCGCGGGCTGTCGAGGTCGCCCGAGTTGCGCTGCAGCAGCGCCTCGGCCTCCTCACGGCCGTTGCGACCGAAGAAGGCGTGCAGCAGGTAGACCATCGCCCAGAGGTGGCGGCCCTCCTCCACGTTGACCTGGAAGAGGTTGCGCAGGTCGTAGAGCGACGGCGCGGTCTCGCCGAGCCTGCGCTGCTGCTCCACCGAGGCGGGCTCGGTGTCGCCCTGGATGACGATCAGCCGCTGCAGGTCGGCGCGGTACTCGCCGGGGACCTGCTGCCAGACCGGCTCTCCCTTCTGCTCCCCGAACGCGATCCGCCGGTCGGCGTTGCGTTCGGCGAGGAACACGCCCCAGCGGTACTCCTCCATGGCGACGTGGTCGAAGTGGGCCCACCCCTCACGGCCCACGGCGACCGCCGTACGGAGGTACACGTCCTCGGTGGGGACGGCCGGGCCCATCGTCTTCCACCAGTTGAGGAAGTTGGGCTGCCAGCTCTCCAGTGCGCGCTGGAGCTTGCGGTCGCCGGCCAGATCCACGTTGTTCGGGATCTTCTCGGAGTAGTCGATCGACATGATTCGCTCTGCTCTCAGACTCGCTTGCGGTCGAAGTCGGCCTTGCGTCCCGTGCCGTACCTGCGCAACGCGCCGTCGGGGCCGGAGGCGTTGGGTCGAACGAAGATCCAGTTCTGCCACGCGGTGAGCCGCGAGAAGATGCGCGACTCCATGGTCTCCGGTCCGACGAACCGGTGGTTGGCCTCCATGCCGGTGAGCGCGTCGGGGGAGAGGGAGGCGCGCTCCTCCAGCATGATCCGGATCTCGTCTTCCCAGTCGATGTCGTCCGGGGCGTCGGTGACGAGGCCCAGCTCCATGGCCTCGACGGCCTCGATCCGGCGGCCGGTCTCCTGGCGCAGCTTGGCGACGTGGTCGTCGTCGCCGTAGAAGCGGGACGCGAGACGGGACAGCCCGTTGCTCATCGGGAACGCGCCGAAGTTGCTCTCGCTCAGCACGATCTGCGCCGGCTCGCCCTCCTGGGCGTCCTCCTCGAGCAGACCCTCCAACATGTACTGCCGGTCGCAGGCGAGTGCCAGCTCCAGCAGTGCGCCCGCGAAGCACGAGCCGGGTTCGATCAGCGCGATCAGCGAGCGCGACGTGACGTCGAGGCGCTTGAGCACCCGCTTGAAGTAGTGGCGGATCTCGTTGACCAGCCAGTCGTCACGGGAGTGCTCCGCGATGACTCGCTCGAACGCGAGCGCGTGCTCGACGGCGCCCTTCGTGCGGATGACCCACGTGCCGAGCTCCAGCTCGTTGGTGCGCAGCCGCAGGATGAGGTCGTCGAGCTCGCGGGTCATCGCGAGCGGCCAGAAGTCGGCGCCGAGCTCGTGCACACGTGCAACGGTGTCGGGGACGTCCCCCTCCGGGCCGTGCACGGTGATCTCCACCAGGCCCTGCGACCGGTCGAAGCGCGCCTCGACGTGCTGGTAGCGGATGCCGTCGGCGGTCTCTTCGCGCTGCAGCGGGGTGAGGGAGATGCCCTGCACGTCAGTGGGACGGGTGGAGCGGGCGGCCGCGGTGGCGGCCCGCTCGCGCACGGTCTCGTCCCAGACTCGCTTCGGCACCACCTCGTCGACGAGCTTCCATTCGACGGCCTGCTTGCCGCGCACCCCTTCGGGCCGGGTAGCGAAGACGTCGGCGCGGTCCTTGCGGACCCGGCGCTTGTCGGTGACCCGGGTGAGTCCGCCTGTGCCGGGTAGCACGCCGAGCAGCGGCACCTCCGGCAGAGACACCGCGGATGAGTTGTCGTCGATCAGCAGGATCTGCTCGCACGCCAGGGCGAGCTCGTAGCCCCCACCCGCGGCGGTGCCGTTGACGGCCGCGAGGTACGTCTGGCCGGAGTTGGCCGTGGCGTCCTCCATGCCGTTGCGGGTCTCGTTGGTGAACTTGCAGAAGTTCACCTTCCACGGGTGCGAGCTCTGGGCGAGCATCCGGATGTTCGCGCCCGCGCAGAAGTTGCGGTCCTTCGCGCTGGTGAGGACCACGGCCCGCACCTGCGGGTGCTCGAAGCGCAACCGCTGAGTGGCGTCGTAGAGCTCGATGTCCACGCCCAGGTCGTAGCTGTTCATCTTCAGCTCGTAGCCCGGGACGATGCCGCCCGCCTCGTCGATGTCGAGGCGGAGGTAGGCGATCTCCCCGTCGATGTCGAGGCTCCAGTGCCGGTACGACGCAGGCTCGGTGTCGAACGAGACCGCCGGGATCGCGGCCTGGTCGGGATCTGCGGTGGTCGTCATCGGCTCCTCCGTGGGTCGCACAAAACTCTACAACATTCACGACGGGCGGTCCATGTGTGTAGAACTTTACGAGGCTTACCCGGCGCAAGCGCTTGCAGTAACGTGCAATGCGCGGCGGGTCCCGACCGCCGCATCGCAACGGTGCGAGCAGGGGGGCCATGGCGACGATCCACGACGTGGCCGGCGCATGCGGGGTCTCCATCTCCACGGTGTCGCGGGCCATCTCCCGGCCCGACCTCGTCAACGCCGCCACTCGCGAGCGTGTGCTGGCCGCCGTCGCTGAGCTGGACTACCAGCCGAGCACCGCCGCCCGCTCACTGATGTCGGGCCGGTCGATGACGCTCGCGCTGCTGGTCCCCGACATCACCAACCCGTTCTTCTTCGACCTGGTCCGGGGCACTCAGGCCCAGGCTGCCGCAGCGGGCTACAGCCAGATCCTGATCGACACCAACGAGTCGGTGGAACTGGAGCACCAGCACATCGTGACGGCGGCGAAGGGCGCCGACGGCCTGGTGCTGGGGGCGTCGCGGCTGAGCGACGACGCGCTGCGAGAGGCGGCCCGCTCGGTTCCGCTCACCGCCGTCAACCGCAGCACGCCGGAGTCACCTCGGTGGTGATCGACACTCCGTCGGGCGTGGTCCAGGCCGTACACCACCTGGCCTCACTCGGCCACCGCGATGTCGCCTACCTGTCCGGTCCGCGTTCGTCGTGGTCCAACGGACGACGCTGGCGGGCCGTGCAGCTGGGCGCACGCCAGGCCGGGTTGTCGGTCCGGCGCCTCGGGCCGTTCCCGCCCACCCGCGCGGCGGGCGCGGCCGCGGCCGACGCCGCCGTGCACGCCGGCGTGACGGCCTTGATGGCCTTCAACGACCTGATCGCGCTGGGCGTGCTGCAGCGGCTGTTCACCCGTGGGGTGGCGGTGCCCGACGACATGAGCGTGGTCGGGTGCGACGACATCTTCGGTGCCGACTTCTGCCACCCCCCGCTGACCACCATCACCGCGTCGATCGAGCAGGTCGGGCGGCTGGCCACGGACATGCTGCTGGAGCAGCTGCGGCCGGTGGCGCCCCCGCCGCGCGTGCACACCGTGCCGGCCGTGCTGACGATCCGTGGCTCGACCGGACCCGCCCCCGCCCGGAGAAAACCCCGTCAGTGACATCCAGGGAGGAACCCGTGAGGTTCTCGGTCTTCACCGCCGCACTGCCGCAATGGACACCTCGGGAGGCCGTGGAGCAGTTGGCCGCGCAGGGGTGGGACGGCATCGAGTGGCGGGTGGTCGATCAGCAGGACGCCCCGGAACCGGGATTCTGGGCCGGCAACCGCTGCACCTGGCCGCTCGCCACGCTGGAGCAGGACGTGCCGAGGATCCGCGAGCTCACCGAGGGGGCAGGCCTGCAGTTCTCCGGGGTCGGGGGCTACGCCCTGTGCGACGAGCACGCCGACGTCGACCGCCTGCTCGCCGCTACCGCCGCCCTCGGCGCAGCCCAGGTGCGGGTGCGCACGCCCGCGCTCGGCACGGCGTCCTACGGCGAACTCTTCGCCCACGCCCGCACCTGCTTCGCCGACATCGCCGGGCGGGCGGCCCGCCACGGCGTCAAGGTCCTCGTCGAGCTGCACCACCAGACCGTCGTCTCCAGCTCCTCTGCCGCGCTGCGCCTGCTCGATGGGGTGGACCCGGCTGCCGTCGGGGTGATCCACGACCTCGGCAACCTCGTGATCGAAGGCGGGGAGGACGTGCGGGCGGGCCTGGAGATGCTCGGCCCCTACCTGGCGCACGTGCACGTCAAGAACTGCGTGTGGCGACCTGCGGAGACCGGGGCGGACGGAACCGTGCGCTGGGAGCACGCGTGGGCGGAGCTGCCGACCGGTCAGGCCGACGTGGGTGCGTACCTGCGGCATCTCACGGAGCTGGGCTACGACGGCTGGGTCACGGTGGAGGACTTCTCCACCGACCGGCCGCTGGCCGAGCGCACGGCTGCGAACCTCGCTTACCTGCGAGCGGCCCGGGTGGCCGCGGTGCCGGCCTGACCGGATCGCGGTCCGGGTCGCCTGCCGGGCCGGGCGAGTGATCGCCAGGCCCGGTCAGGTGACGCGGGAGGGGCTACCGGAACGGGATGTCCTGCTCGCGCAGCAGTCCGGTGAACGCCGCATGCGCCGTGGCGAACAGCTCCGGTCCGCTGAAACCGCCGCGCGCGTTGGCCTGCGCGAGATGCGGCTCCAGTGAGAAACAGCCGTCGAAGCCGTCGGCGCGCAGGGCCGCCAGGGTCTGCGCCACCTCGCCGTCGCCCTTCCCGGCCGGCACCACTTCGCCGGTCGCGGCGATCGCGTCCTTGATCTGGATGTAGTCCACGTACGGGCGCAGCATCTCGTAGCCCTCGGTGAACGGCCGGACACCGCACTGCACGAAGTTGGCGGGGTCCCAGGTGAGGCGCAGCGCAGGCGAGCCCACGGACTCGACGATGTCGAGGCAGCGGTCGGGGACGTCCCCGTAGATGGCCTTCTCGTTCTCGTGCAGCATCACGACCCCGTGCTGTTCGGCCGCCGCCGCCAGCGCCGACATGCCGCGCAGCACGGTGTCGCGGTCGGCGGCGGGATCCTGCGCGTCCCTGGGGTAGAAGGAGAAGACCCGTACGTAGGGTGCGCCGAGCCGGCGTCCCACCTGCGCGCAGCGGCGGAAGCG
This sequence comes from Pseudonocardia yunnanensis, assembly GCF_039534065.1. Taxonomy (NCBI): domain Bacteria; kingdom Bacillati; phylum Actinomycetota; class Actinomycetes; order Pseudonocardiales; family Pseudonocardiaceae; genus Pseudonocardia; species Pseudonocardia yunnanensis. The sequence goes on from NZ_BAAAUS010000034.1 coordinate 198,176, forward strand.
GGCCACGTGCTCGTCCAGGTCAGCGGTCACCGGCACCTTGCCGATGGGCGAGCCGATCGACGACACCGTGATGCCCGCCCCGTCGAGGGTGCGAGCGATGCGCTCCACCTGCTCGTCGTCGAAGTCGGAGACGTTCGTGTCCCAGGCGCCGCGCAGCTCCAGCTGGGTCATCCCCAGCTCCTTGAGCACGCGCACCTGCTCGTCCAGGTCGGGGGAGATCTCGTCGGCGAAGCCGGACAGGGTCCACACGGGCTGCTCCTCGGGTCGGGTCGGAAGGGGTCTCAGCTGACAGCGGCGGGTCGCCGAGGCGGTTCGGGCGCAGGGACGATCCGGCCGTCGAGCACATCGGCGATCGCCACGGCCGTGCCGGTCCGGGCGGACTCGTAGACGGCCTGCACGGTGGCCAGGGCGAGCAGGGCGTCGGCCACGGTCACGCCCGGAGCGTGGCCCGTCCGGATCGCATCGAGGACGTCGCGGTACTGACGATGATGGCCGGTGAACATGGCGCTGGTGCCCGGGCCACCTCCGACCTGCTGCCCGCTGTCCTCCGGCCCGACGAGCTGAGCCGCCTGGTTGCCGTCGCCGCCGATTCCGCTGTTCGGCCCGACACCGGCGTCCCCGGCCGCCCTCACGCTGGAGCGATGGGCGCTGTGGAAGTAGTACAGCCGGTCGTTGTCCACCACTGCCGAGCCGGCGTCGCCCATCACCTGCAGCCGGACGGTGAGGCCGGGATAGGCCGCCGTGGTGGCGTGCAGCGTCGCGAGCGCGCCGGACTCGAAGCGCACCACGGCGGCCACGGTGTCCTCCACCTCCACCCGCTCGTGGGCGAGCAGCGCCGTGTGGGCCACCACGTCGATCGGCCGGCCGAGGAACCACAACAGCAGGTCGACGGTGTGCACACCTTGGTTCATCAGCGCGCCGCCCCCGTCGAGATCCCAGGTGCCGCGCCAGTCGCCGGAGTCGTAGTAGCCCTGGCTGCGCCACCACGACACCGTCGCGACAGCGGAGGTGACCCTGCCGAGCTCCCCACGCGTCACGGCCTCGTGGACGGCCACGCTCGCCGGGTCGAAACGGTGCTGGCTGATCACGGCGGCGACGAGGCCGGGGTGGCGGGCCGCGGCCTCGGCGACGGCTCGGCCCGCTGCCACGCTGACGTCGAGCGGCTTCTCCACCACGAGATGGCGCCCGGACTCGAGAACCGGCACCGAGACCGCGGCGTGCGCACCGCTGGGCACGCAGACGGCGACGGCGTCGACATCGTCGCGGGCCAGGGCCTCGGTCAGGGACGTGGTGACGGCGGGCCGGTCACCGAACAACTCGGCCACGTGGTCGGCCACGGCGTCCGCCGCGGCCGGATCGGTGTCCACGAGCACGCGGAGTGCTGTGTCCTCCCCGGCGGCGAGGACCTCCGCGTGCAGGCGTCCGATCACCCCGCAGCCGACAACGGCGAACCGTACGGGTGCATGCGGCACGGAATCGTTCACTTCAGCCCTCCGGTCAGGCCACCCACGAGGTAGCGCTGGAAGATCAGATACAGGACGACAACGGGTACGGCACAGACCACGGCGGACGACATGACCTGGCCGTACAGCGGGAGCGCTCCACCCTCCTGGGAGGCCCCGAACGCCTGCAGGACGACGGCCGCCGTACGGGTCCGGGGCTGGGTGAGCACGCTCGCGAACAGCACGTCGTTCCAGCCCAGCAGGAAGGAGAAGATCGCGGCGACGATGAGTCCGGGGGCGCTCAGCGGGAGCACGATGCGGCGCAGCACCCCGATGCGGCTCAGCCCGTCCAGGAGCCCGGCCTCCTCCAACTCCACGGGCATGCCCCGGAGGTAGGTGACCATCACCCAGGTCGCGAACGGCAGCGCGAACGTCAGGTAGGTGATCATCAGGCCCCAGGTCGTGCCCACCACCGTGATCCCGAGGTAGGTGGGCGCCGAGGCGTAGACGACGAACAGCGGGAGCAGCAGCAGCGTGCCGGGCACACTCTGCAGGCCCACCAGCGCCCGCAGGAACGTGATGCGTCCGAGGAACGTGAACCGGACGAGGACGTAGGCGGTGGCCACCGCCAGCAGCGCCGAGACCACGGCGACGACACCGCAGACCAGCACGCTGGTGGCGAGGCCCTGCGCCAGCGGCACCGTGGTCCAGATCGCGATCCAGTTCTCCAGCGTGACGCTGCTGGGGACGACCGTGCCCGAGGCCACCTCGATGTCCGGCATCACGGAGGCCGCGAGGATGTAGGCGCACGGTGCCAGCACGAACAGCACCAGCACGATGATCACGCCGCGGCGCAGACCCGGCGGGAGGATCGCGGTGGCGTCCACACCGGAGCGCCTGCCGGCGGAGCTCATGCCTGTGCCCCCTTCTCCAGCCCGGTGTCGAGCCGCACGGCCCGCAGGTAGAACAGCAGCGGGATCAGCACCAACACCAGCGAGGCCACCGACATCGCCGCGGCGAGGCCGAAGCGGAACGTCTGGAAGGAGGCCGAGTAGATCGCGATCGGCAGGACGTTCACCTCGTCAGGGGCGGGCGAGCCGAACAACACGAACGGCAGCGTGAAGTTGTTGAGGTGGTGCAGGGTCGCGATGATCACCGCCAGCAGGAGGGGACCGCGCAGGCTCGGCAGCACGATGTACACCGTCTTCTGCCACCACGACGCCCCGTCGACGGCCACAGCCTCGTGCACCTCGCGGCCGATGGACTGCAGGCCGGCCAAGCAGAGCAGATACACGAAGGGCCACGCCGCCCAGGTGTCGACCAGCACGAGCGTCCAGAAGGTGCGGCCCCCGATCAGCCAGTTGCCCCCGTCGATCCCGACGGTGCCGAGCACGGTGTTGACCGCGCCGTCGGGCCCGAGCGCGATGCGCCAGACGGTGCCGACCACGAAGGCCGGCAACACATAGGGGATGAGGAAGATCGAGCGCACGAGGCCGCGGCCCCGGAAGCGGTCGTGCGCGGCGAACGCCGCGGCGAGCCCGAGCGGCAGCGTCAGCACCGTGGTCAGCACGCTGAACGCGACGCTCAGCCACACACTGTGCAGCAGCGGACCGGAGGCGACGGCCTCGACGTAGTTGCCGAGGCCGAGGAAGGGCGCGCCGGCCCACTGCCGCAGCGTGTACTGGTCGAGGTCGGTGACCGACATCCACAGCGCCAGCACGAACGGCACGACGACCACCACGAGCAGCAGCACGCCGCCCGGCGTCATCAGCCACAGGGGCCCCTGCCTACGCCGGGCCGGTCGGGCAGGGCCGGTGCGCTTCGGCCCGGCCGTCGCGGCGGCCGGGCGGGTCGCCATGGGTGGCCGGTCCGCCGGGCTGGTGAGGCTCACCGGGCAGCCGCCGCCTTGTCGACGGCAGCCTGCGCGGTCTTCTGGAGGTCGGCGAGCTGTCGCTGCACCTGGTCGGGCGGCACCGAGCCCGCGCTCAGCCCGGCGAGCGACTGCACGGTGATGTTCGTCAGCCCCAGCTGGATCTCCGACCACGCCCCGGTGAACGGTGTGGGCTTGGCCTGCTTGCCCGCCTCCAGCACCGGCCCGTACTGCTCCTTCCCGCTGGCCACCGAGTCGGCGGCCGCCGCGTTGACGGGCAGCACCCCGAACACGTCGGAGAAGTGCTTCTGCTCGGCCTCCGAGGTGACGAGCTCCACGTACTGCAGGGCCAGGTCCTGCTGCGGCGAGTAGGAGGCGACCACGAGGTTCTGGCCGGACACGATGCTGGCTGCAGGCACGCCGCCGGCGGGCAGGGCGCTCTCGCCCGGCGGGACGGTCGGCATCGGCGCGAACGCGTACGAGTTCGCCACGGGGGACTTGGCGAGCGTCGGGATGACGCTCGTGCTGGTCATGGCGAACATCGCGGACTTCCCGGACGCGAAGCTCGCGGTGGCGTCCGGCGATGACCAGTTGACGGCGTCCGGGTTCACGATCTTGTCCTTCGTGAGGAACCCGAAGTAGGTGTCGTAGGCCCGGGCGACCGTGGGGTCGTCGATCCGGGCGGTCGTGCCCTCGACCAGCGGGTTGCCGTACTGCTGGGCGAACATCCAGACGTACTTCCAGGGCGAGAAGTTGTCCTTGTAGTCCATCGCGAGGCCGTACGTGTCGCCCTGGGTCAGCTTCTTCGCGTCCGCCACCAGCTCGTCCCACGTGGACGGTGGCCCGGCGATGCCCGCGGCGGCGAACATCTGGGTGTTGTAGACGAGCACGAACGGGATCGACGAGAACGGCACTGCGATCTGGTCCGCCTCGTCGGGGCCGGACATCGCCAGCGTGGAGGGCACGAACCGGTCCCGGCCCCCGACGGCGTCCCATTGCTCGTCGCCGAACTTCAGGAACGCACCGCTGGAATAGGCGGTGGGGGTGAACGTCGTGCCGATCTCGTAGATGTCCGGGCCCTGGCCCGAGACCACGGAGGTCTGGATCTTCTGCTGTTCCTCGGTGGCCGAGCTGTAGGTCTCGAACTCGACGGTCGCGCCGGTCTTCTTCTGGAACTCGTCCTTGATGTGCTGCATCCACTGCTGCTGCTCGTCGGGGTAGGACGCCTGCCTGCTGAGGTAGACCTGCAGCGTCTGTCCGGTGTGGTCACCGCCGCCGCTGCTCGATCCACCCCCGCACGCGGCGAGGGTCACCGCCACCCCGAGCACACCCACCAACGCCAGGAACCTTCGACCGGACATCGTCAGACCTCCTTGTCTGATCGCAGCCGCGGACCCGCCTGCTGGGGCCCGAAGATAGGCAGGCTGCATCCGGGGGCACAATCCCTTGCAGGAATTTGCAGTCCCGGCGACCAAACGATCGGCACTCTGGTCCGATAGATCCGGTTGAACGGCCCTCTCGTCCGATGAGAGGGGGCGGGGGTCAGGCCCCCTCGGCCGGCACCTTCTTGCGGAGCTCGCCCACGGCGTTGGGGGTGAAGCCGTGCGCGGCGAGGAAGCCGGTGACCTTCTCGGGATCCGGATGACGGTCCGGCACGACGTTGTAGATGTAGTTCAGATGGCGGGCCGCGGCCTCTGCCTCGAGGCGTTCGAGGATGAACGCACCAACCCCGGACCGGCGCCGCTGCGGATCCACGAGCACGAGGATCTCCGCGTCACCCCAGGTGTCGTCGAGCCTGCCGTAGCCGAGGACCTGGTCGCCGTCCTCCACCCGCCACCACTCGTCGGCAAGGACGTCGCCGACGCCGGGACTGCCGAAGCCGAACAGCTCCGGGGCGAGGTCGCCGAGCACGCGCTGCTTGTCGGCGTCCCAGTGCGCGGGCGTCTCCCGGACCCACCTCACAGCCGCACCTCCGTCATGACTGCACCTCTGCGACGTCCGCTGCCGTGATGGGCACCGGTGCCTCGGTGGCGGTGGCGAGGGCGCGCAGCCGGAAGCGCTGGATCTTGCCCGTGGCGGTCCTGGGCAGCTCGTCCACCTCGACGACGAGGCGGGGCCGCTTGAACGACGCGAGCCCGGCCCGGCAGAACGCGATGATCTCGTCCTGGTCCACAGCCATGCCCGTCCGCGGCACGACGTAGGCCACCGGCTTGTCGAGCCCGTCCGCGTCCGGCACGCCGACGACCACGGCCTCGGCCACCGCCGGGTGCTCCAGCAGGCGGGTCTCCACCTCGGTGGGGCTCACCCAGATCCCGCCGACCTTGAGCACGTCGTCGGCCCGGCCGAGGCAGGTGTAGCTCCCGTCCTCGCCGCGTACGTACTGGTCGCCCGTGCGCATCCACTCGCCCTGGAACACCGCCCGGTTGACCTCGGTGCGGCACCAGTAGCCCGTGCAGATCGAGTCGCCCGCGATGTAGAGCATCCCGGACTCGCCCGTCCCCTCGATCACACTGCCGTCGGTGCGGCGCAGCTCCACCCGGTACCCGGGGACGGGGAACCCGGAGCTGCCGGGAACGACCTTGCCTGCGACGTTGGAGATGAAGATGTGCAGCGCCTCGGTGGAGCCGATGCCATCGAGGATCTCGAAGCCGTACTGCTCGCGGACGCCGTGGAACATCCGGGCGGGAAGCGTCTCTCCCGCCGAGACTCCGTTGCGGACGGTCGCGAACTTCTCCCGCGGGAGGTCGGCGGCCATCAGCGGACCCCAGAAGCTCGGACCGCCGAAGAACAGCGTGACGCCGTGCTCGGCCACGCGGTCGGCGTACAGCGCCGGGTTCGGCCGCGACGGCTCCAGCACCGTGGTCGCGCCGACGGCGAGAGGGAAGAACAGCGAGTTTCCGATGCCGTACGCGAAGAAGAGCTTGGCCACCGACAGGCAGACGTCGTCGCGTCCCACGCCGAGCACCTGATCCGCGTAGGTCTCGCAGACGTAGCGGATGTCGGTGTGCCGGTGCATGGCGCCCTTCGGGGTGCCCGTGGTGCCCGAGGTGTAGAGCCACAGCGCGGGCGACTCGTCCCACGTGCGGTAGGCGGCGCCGACCTCGACGTCGCGACCGCCGTCGAGCAAGGCCCGCCATGTGAGCGTGACGAGCCCGCTGATCTGAGGCTCGACGTCCCCGGTGAGCACGACGTGGCGCAGGTCGGGGGCGTTCGTCGCAGCGGTGGTCACGGCGTCGGCGAACCGCGTGTCGCCGAGCAGCACGCGGGCGCGCGAGTCGGTCACCAGCTTGTGCAGCTCGCCACCGGTCAGCATCGTCGAGGACGGCACGGCCACCGCCCCGATGTACATCGTGGCGAGGATCGCCGTGGCGAGCTCGACGTCGTCCGCCATGCACATCAGCACCCGCTCCTCGGGGCGCACGCCGATCGCGACGAGCCCGGCGGCGACCCGGCGGACCTCGCCGACGAGTTCCCCGTAGGTGAGGCTCCCGCCCGGATGGATGATCGCCACACGGTCACGATCGCCCGCGGCGACGCGGCGTTCCGTGAGGTACTCCGCGGCGTTCAAGAGTTCGGTCATGACGGCGCTCGCTCCCATGCCGGTTCGGGTGGCCAGACACTACAGCTTCATCATTCGCCGCTACAGATCAGTAGAAGATCAAATCGTCCCTTCTGCGTCGATCGAACGGGCCTGATCTTCGGGTGCGACGGCCTTCCGCTGGCATGCCCGTGCTGATACGAATGGGGACGAGGCACACCCGGGCGATGGGCAGGTGCCCGCGACCGGGGGACCTGCCGGAGACACTCACGTCACATGATCAGCCAACGAGGGCTGATGTCTGGAGGGTCGATGAAGACCAAGGCCGCAGTGCTGCGCGAGGTGGGCCGACCGTTCGAGATCGAGGAGCTGACCCTCGACCCGCCCAAGGCAGGCGAGGTACTGATCAAGTACGTCGCCGCGGGGCTCTGCCACTCCGACGAGCACCTCCGGCACGGCGACATCGTGCCGCGCTTCCCGATCGTCGGAGGTCACGAGGGTGCCGGGATCATCGAGGAGGTCGGGGAGGGCGTCACCCGGCTCAAGCCCGGCGACCACGTCATCTGCTCGTTCCTCCCGGTCTGCGGCGCCTGCCGGTTCTGTGCGGCCGGCATGACCAACCTCTGCGACATGGGCGCCTCGATCCTCGACGGCAACCTGCCCGACGGCACCTACCGCTTCCACTCCGACTCCGGGGAGGACATCGGCGGCATGTGCATGCTCGGCACGTTCTCCGAGCGTGCCGTGATCTCGCAGGGATCCTGCGTCAAGGTCGCCGACGACGTACCGCTCGACAAGGCCGTGCTGATCGGCTGCGGTGTCCCCACCGGCTTCGGCTCGGCCGTGCACGCAGCGCAGACCCAGCCCGGTGACACCATCGCGATCTACGGCGTCGGCGGCATCGGCATCAACGCCGTGCAGGGTGCGGCGCTCGCCGGCGCAACCAACGTCGTGGCCATCGACCCGCTGGCCAACAAGCGCGAGATGGCCGAGCGGGTCGGCGCCACGCACTCCTGCGGCACCGCCGCGGAGGCCCACGCACTGATCCAGGAGCTCACCCGCGGCGTGGGCGCCGACAAGGCGATCGTCACGGTCGGGGTGGTCGACACCGAGGTCACCACCAACGCCTTCCACGCCATCCGCAAGGGCGGCACGGTCGTCGTCACCGGCCTGGCCGACCCGACCAAGAACACGATCGAGATCCCGGGCGCGCTGCTCACCCTGTTCGAGAAGCGGATCCAGGGCTCGCTGTTCGGCTCGGGCGACCCGTTCAAGGACATCCCGCGGCTGGTCGACATGTACCAGGCCGGGCAGCTCAAGCTCGACGAGCTGATCACCAACACCTACACCCTCGATGACGTCAACAAGGGCTACGACGACCTGATCAACGGGGTGAACATCCGGGGCGTGATCGTCTACTGACCGCACCGGAGGAACAGAGTCCGCCATACCCGTGACGCGCCGGGCCCGTCCTCAGCGGGCCCGGCGCGGCCGCTTCCGAAGGTGGTGCCACCCGTGACTCCTGTGACCGCTCCACCGTCACAGACCTCCTCGCCCGTCCCCGTCGTCGGGCTGCGCCGGGAGCGGGAGGTGCTGACGGTCGCGCTCGCCACCGGCCGGCACGTCGTCATCGAAGGGCCGCCCGGCACCGGGAAGTCGACGCTGCTGCGTTCGATCGCCCGCGATGCGGTGCAGCAGGTCGTCTTCGTCGAGGGGAACGCCGAGCTCACCCCGGCCCGGCTGATCGGCGCGTACGACCCGTCGCAGGTGCTGGCCGAGGGGTACCTGCCCGCGAGCTTCGTCGACGGACCGCTGCTCACCGCGATGCGTGGGGGAGCGCTGCTCTACCTCGAGGAGCTCAACCGGGTTCCCGAGGAGACGCTCAACGTCCTCATCACCGTGCTCACCGAGGGCGAGATTGCCGTGCCGCGGCTGGGCACCGTGCGTGCAGGCCCGCGGTTCCGGCTCATCGCCGCGATGAACCCCTTCGACGCGGTCGGCACCGCGCGTGTCAGCCAGGCGATCGCCGACCGGATGTGCCGGGTGGTGCTCGGCTACCAGGACGAGGCCGGCGAGCAGGCGATCACCGCCTCGGTCAGCGGGGTGACCGGCTGGGTCACCGACTTCGCCGTCTCGCTCACCCGCGCCACCCGCACCCACCGGGACGTGCGGATGGGTTCGTCGGTGCGCGGCGCGATCGACCTCGCACTCGTGCTCACCGGACTGACGGAGCTGCGCGGCGAGGTCGCGCCGGCCAGGGAGACCGCCCGCGACGCCGCCTACGCCGCGCTGTCCGGGCGGATCCGGGTGGCCGACGGCGTCGACCGCACCGCGGAGTCGGTGATCGACGAGTTGCTCGACCGGCTCTGGCCGGAGGACGCCGCGGCACCACCACAGCCCGGTGACGAGCCGGAGGCCGGCAGCCCGGGAAAAGCTGACGGCCCGCCGCCGGGAGCGGCGGGCCGATCCCGCGAGCGTCCGCACCGCAACCGGGGGGAGCGCACTCTCGGCCGTAGTGAGCTCGGCGCGCGTCACGAGCAGTTCGCCGAGGTCTCTCCCGAGCTCGGTTCGCTGGACGCCGAGGCGTTCGACCGGGCGCTCGCCACGTCACCGGAGGCCGCTGCCGCACTGCTGGCCGATCTCGCCGTGGCCACCGATGCGCAGCTGCGGGCCGCGGCACGGCGGCTGGCCGGCCGCGTGTTCATCCAGCTCGGCCGGGTCGGGCCCGCGCGTACCCGGGGCACGCGACGGCTCGGGCCTGCGCGGGGCATGGACGGCGACCTCGACCTCGACCGCACGCTCGACGGCTGGTCGCCCGGCCCGTCGCGGCGGCCGGAGACCGACGACATCGTCACCCGCACCTGGACCGCACACCGTCGGGCCGTGTGCCTCGTCGTCGACATCTCCGGATCCATGCAGGGTCTCGCCGTCGCGCTGGCGGCAGTGGCCGCGGCGGGCGTCGTCGTGGCGGCCGACGGGAAGCTGGAGCCCGCGGTTCTCGCGTTCGGTGCCGGCGTGCGGGTGCTGCAGGCACAGGGCGTGCGTCGCCCGCCCGAGGAGCTGCTGTCCGACATCGTCGCCCTGCGCGGCCACGGCCTCACCGACCTGGCGGCCGGACTGCGGGAGGCATCGCGCCAGCTCGCCGGGGCGGTGGCCGACGAGCGGCTGGTCGTGCTGCTCTCGGACTGCCGGCACACAGCGGGCGACGAGCCCGCGGAGGCACTCGCCGGGATCGACCGGCTGCACGTGCTGGTGCCGCTGGGCGGCGCGGAGGCCGAGGCCGCGGCGTCCGCGCTGGCTGCGCGAGCGGGCGGGCGGGCACAGACCGTGCGCCGGCTCGCGGACGTCGGCCCGGCACTGACGCGGATCCTCACTTGATCGCCACGAGATCCGGCTGATCGCCCTGCGCAGGGCCGGGAGCCGGATCTCGCGGCGGAGATAGTCTCGCTCGGTGGGCACAATTGTCTCCTTTCACGCACATCCCGACGACGAGTCGATCGGCTCGGCGGGCACTCTCGCCCGCGCCGCTGCCGCAGGTCACCGCGTTGTTCTCGTCTTCGCGACACGTGGTGAGCTGGGCGAACCCGTGCCCGGCGTCCTCGCCGACGGTGAACAGCTCGCCGTCCGCCGCTCGGCGGAGTGCTACGACTCGGCCGCCGCGATCGGTGCGAAGCGCGTGGAGTTCCTCCCCTACACCGACTCCGGGATGATGGGCGAGCCGAGCAACGACGCCCCCTTCTGCTTCTGGCGGGCCGACGTCGACCACGCCGCCCGGCTCCTCTCGGTGATCCTCGACGAGGAGGAGCCCGACGTCCTCACGATCTACGACGACAACGGCGGCTACGGGCACCCCGACCACATCCAGGTGCACCGCGTGGGCCGCCGCGCCGCCGAGCTGTCGGCAGTGCCCGTGGTGGCGCAGAGCACCGTCAACCGCGACTGGATGACGCGGGGCATCCGCGGGATGGCCAAGTCCGGGCAGCTGCCCGAGGGCTGGGAGCTCCCCGCGCTCGACGAGCCGACCTTCGGCAAGCCCGAGAGCGAGATCACCCACCGCGTCGACGCCGTGGACTTCGTCGAGCAGAAGAAGGCGTCGATGCGGGCCCACGCGAGCCAGATCGCTCCCGACCACTTCCTCCTCGCGATGCCGGACGCGCTGTTCGCCATGGGTATGGGTGTCGAGTTCTACGTCGTCGACCCGTTGCCGAGCCCGGCGGCCACCCCCGACCTGTTCGAGGAACTTTTCAACCCATTGCGATAGTTATGTCGCATTACGCCCGTTTCTCGGGCGATGTGTGTCACGCCGGGATACCGGGGCCGGGGCAAGCCTTCGACGACGGGTAGAGCTACGATCCACGCTGGGCTCGTAGCCCCGATCGCCCATCAGTTCGGCAAGGCCAAATGCAATCGGCAAGGCAGTTTCAGGAGGCTCAGTGACAGCCGTCGCCCCCAAGCCGATCACCGCGCGCCCCTATCCGGCCCGGCGGTCGGCAAAGGGATCAGCGCTGGTCAAGATGCTCCACACCACGGATCCCAAGGACATCGCCATCCTCTACCTGGTGACGTCGTTCGGGTTCTTCCTGGCAGGCGGCGCGATGGCGCTGCTGATGCGTGCGGAGCTGGCCGAACCGGGACTGCAGTTCCTGTCGAACGAGCAGTACAACCAGCTGTTCACCATGCACGGCACGATCATGCTGTTGTTGTACGCGACGCCGATCCTGTTCGGCTTCGCCAACTACATCGTGCCGCTGCAGATCGGTGCCCCCGACGTCGCATTTCCGCGACTCAATGCTTTTTCGTACTGGTTGTTCCTTTTCGGGGGACTGACCGTCCTGTCCGGTTTCCTCACTCCCGGTGGTGCGGCCGACTTCGGCTGGTTCGCCTACACGCCGCTGTCCGACGCGGTGCACACGCCCGGAGCGGGTGCGGACCTGTGGATCGTGGGTCTGGCGCTCGGCGGTCTGGGCACGATCCTCGGTGGCGTCAACTTCATCACCACGATCATCTGCATGCGCGCGCCCGGCATGACGATGTTCCGGATGCCGATCTTCACCTGGAACATCTTCGTCACCGCGATCCTGATCCTCATCGCGTTCCCGGTGCTGACCGCGGCGCTGCTCGGGCTGCTGGCCGACCGGCAACTCGGGGCGCACGTGTTCGACCCGGCCAACGGTGGCGCCATCCTCTGGCAGCACCTGTTCTGGTTCTTCGGCCACCCTGAGGTCTACATCGTCGCGCTGCCGTTCTTCGGCATCGTGTCCGAGATCTTCCCGGTGTTCGCGCGCAAGCCGGTCTTCGGCTACAAGGGCCTGATCTACGCGACGATCTCCATCGGTGCGCTGTCCGGCGCCGTGTGGGCGCACCACATGTACGCCACCGGGGCCGTGCTCCTGGCCTTCTTCTCCTTCACCACGTTCCTGATCGCGATCCCCACCGGGATCAAGTTCGTGAACTGGATCGGCACGCTCTGGAAGGGTCACCTGACCTTCGAGACGCCCATGCTGTTCGCGCTGGGCTTCCTGGTCACGTTCCTCTTCGGCGGCCTCACGGGCATCCTGCTGGCGTCCCCGCCGCTGGACTTCAACGTCTCGGACACCTACTTCGTGGTGGCGCACTTCCACTACGTGCTGTTCGGCACGATCGTGTTCGCCACCTACGCCGGCATCTACTTCTGGTTCCCGAAGATGACCGGCCGGATGATGGACGACACGCTGGGCAAGGTGCACTTCTGGCTCACCTTCGTCGGGTTCCACCTGACGTTCCTGGTGCAGCACTGGCTGGGTGCCGAGGGCATGCCCCGCCGCTACGCCGACTACCTGCCCACCGACGGGTTCACCACGCTCAACATGGTGTCGTCGATCGGTGCGTTCGTGCTGGGTGCCTCGACGCTTCCGTTCATCTGGAACGTCTTCCGCAGCTACCGCTACGGCCGGATCGTCACGGTGGACGACCCGTGGGGCTTCGGGAACTCGCTGGAGTGGGCCACGAGCTGCCCGCCGCCGCGGCACAACTTCACCGAGCTGCCGCGGATCCGGTCGGAGCGTCCGGCGTTCGAGCTGCACTACCCGCATCTGGTGGAGCGCTTCCGCGACGAGGCACACTCCAGCGGCAAGCCGTCGCCGTACGAGGTGGCGGCCCAGCACACCGGGCCGGAGTCGCAACCGAACGGCGATCCGCGGTCACGGTGACCGATCTCCTACGCTTCACGGAATGACAGACACCACCGTCCTCATCACGGTCACCGGCCCGGACCGGCCCGGCGTGAGCTCGGTGCTGTTCGCCGCGCTCATCCGGCACGGGGTGGACCTGCTCGACGTCGAGCAGGTGGTGATCCGTGGTCAGCTCACGCTGGGAGCGCTGGTGGCCGCCCACCACGACCCCGAAGGCCTCCAGGAGGCCGTCGAGCAGGCCATGGCGAGCATCTCGATGAACGTGCAGACCTCGCTCGAGGTGCCCGACGATCGGTCGGTGCGGCAGCGCGCCACGCACGTCGTGCTGGTGATCGGAAGCCCGATCACGGCGCGCGCGTTCGGAGCGATCGCGCAGGCGCTCGCCGGCGTGGGAGCGAACATCGACTCCATCCGCCGGGTCGCCGACTACCCCGTCACCGGGCTCGAGCTGATGGTCTCACCGGATCCGTCTGGTGGCAGCGAAGCCCATCCGCCCGGAACGCTGCGCGCGCGGCTCGTCGAGGTGGCCCGCACCGCCGGCGTCGACGTCGCCGTCGAGCGGGCCGGGTTCAGCCGCCGCAGCAAACGGCTGATCGTGTTCGACGTCGACTCCACGCTCGTGCAGGGCGAGGTGATCGAGATGCTCGCGGCCCGGGCGGGCGCCGAGCAGGAGGTCCGGGCCGTCACCGAGGCGGCCATGCGCGGCGAGCTGGACTTCGCCGAGTCGCTGCGGCGGCGCGTTGCGGTGCTCGAAGGGTTGCCGGAATCGGTGCTCGCTGAGGTCGCCGCGAAGCTGGAGCTCACACCCGGTGCGCGCACCACGATCCGCACGCTCAAGCGTCTCGGGTTCCGCTGCGGCGTCGTGTCCGGCGGCTTCACCCGCGTGATCAGCGGCCTGGTCGACGAGCTCGGGCTGGACTTCTGCGCCGCCAACGAGCTGGAGATCGTCGACGGCACGCTGACCGGGCGTGTGCTCGGCGAGATCGTCGACCGACCGGCCAAGGCGGTGGCCCTGCGCCGGTTCGCCGAGACGTTCGGCATTCCGCTGGAGCAGTGCGTCGCCGTCGGTGACGGCGCCAACGACATCGACATGCTGTCCACCGCGGGGCTCGGCATCGCGTTCAACGCCAAGCCCGCCCTGCGCGAGGTCGCGGACGCCGCGCTCTCGCACCCGTACCTGGACGTGGTGCTGTTCGTCCTCGGCATCACCCGCGACGAGGTGGAGCACGCCGACGCGGCCGAAGGCGTATTGCGGCGGGTGCCGATCGCGTGACCAGCCCCGCCCCTCACGACATGACCAGCGTGCTGGAGCCGCTCGCCGCGCGGTACGTGCGGCGCGACACCGACATCCCGCCGGAGCCGGACGGCGTGGTGCGGGCGATGCCGGTCGTCCTCCGGCTGGACCGGCCCCCCGCCCCCCGCACCCCGGTGCTGGAAGCTGCGGCCGACGCGGCGCTCGCCGTCTGCCTCGACCCCCGTGCCGAGCCCGGAGGGGAGTGGCACGACGCCGTCGCCACGTGGGTGGCCGGCCGCATCCGCAAGATCGCCCGGAGGGCCCGCGGCGCGCACTGGGCGGCGGTGCAGGAGCTCCCCGGCGTCACGTGCGTGGTCGACTCGCCCGACGGTCCGGCCGAGGCGCGAGCACTGCTGCCCGGGCCCGTCGACGAGGTGCCCAAAGTGGTGTCCCGCCTGCAGATCGGCGGCACCGAGCTACCGGCCGACGAACCCGGTCCGCCCCCGCCCGGGGTGCCGGTGATCTGGGTGAACGCCGACCTGGAGATGACCGTGGGCAAGGCGGCCGCGCAGGTCGGGCACGCCTCGATGCTCTACGCCGCCGCGCAGGGCCTCACGGCCGTGCCGTCGTTCGCCGTGCGCGAGGCTCGCGGTGATCGCTGGGCGCAGCTGTGCGACGGCGTGCAGAGCGGCGAGGGCGTGGCCGTGCGGGACGCCGGCTTCACCGAGGTGGCGCCGGGCACGATCACCTGCATCGCCACGCCACCGAGCTGAGCCCTGCCCGTCGTCACGCCCCACGCAGCCGCCGCAGCGCGCCGTGCACCTTCTCCCGGTCGTCGGTGGGCCAGAACGGCGGCAGCGACGCACGCAGGAACCCGCCGTAGCGGGCCGTGGCCAGACGGGGATCGAGGATCGCGACGACGCCCCGATCGTCCATGCCGCGCAGCAGTCGTCCGGCGCCCTGGGCGAGCAGAAGGGCCGCGTGGGTGGCGGACACCGTGAGGAAGCCATTGCCCCCGCGGGCGTCGGTGGCCCGCTGCCTCGCCGCGACCAGCGGATCGTCAGGGCGCGGGAAGGGGATGCGGTCGATGATCACGCACGAGAGCGAGGGCCCCGGCACGTCGACGCCCTGCCAGAGCGAGAGTGTGCCGAAGAGCGAGGTGGGCTCGTCCTCGGCGAACCTCTTCACCAGCTGCATCGTGGAGTCGTCGCCCTGGCACAGCAGCGGGGTGTCGAGCCTGCCGCGCAGCGCCTCGGTGGCCTGCTTGGCCGCGCGCATCGACGAGAACAGCCCCAGGGTGCGCCCACCCGCCGCCTCCACCAGACCGGCGATCTCGTCGAGGTAGGCAGGCGGCAGCCCGTCGCGGCCCGGTGGGGGCAGCCGCTTCGCGACGTAGAGGATGCCGCTGCGGCCGTGGGCGAACGGCGAGCCGACGTCGAGGCCCGACCACTTCGGCGCGTCGGGATCGGGGATCGGGTCGCTCTCGCCGCCGGTGTCGGCCGCCTTCTCCGGCGGCAGGCCCCACTGGCGCGCGAGTGCGTCGAAATTGCCGCCCAGCGCCAGCGTGGCCGACGTCAACACCACCGTGGACCGCCCGAACAGCCGCTCCCGCAGCAGCCCGCCCACCCACAGCGGCGCGATGCGCAGCACCTTGTGCCGGGCGCCGTCGGGCCCCTGCTCACCGAGCCAGACGACGTCGCGCCGCTTCGCCGGATCGGGCTCCTCGAACGCGGTGAGCAGCCGGACCGCGGAGTCGGCCAGCTCGTCGAGCGCCGCCTGCGCGACCTTGCGGCCGGTGGCGGCCTCGGGGTCTTCGCGCCGTTCGGACCCGAGCGACTGCTTGCACGCCGCGGCCGCGTCGCGGACCGCCGAGAGGGCACCCACAGCGGCCTGCGGCAGGCTGTCCCACCGCGCGGGCGGGAGATCCTCCAGCACCATCGCGAGGCCCTCGCCCGCCTCGGCGAGCCGGTCGGCGACCGCCTGGTCGACCAGCTTGCCCACCCGGCGGGCCGCGATGCCGACCACGCCCGAGGCCAGCTCGGCCGTGGCCACCCCGGTGACCCGGTCGACCAGCTCGTGCGCCTCGTCGACCACCACGACGTCGTGCTCGGGCAGCACCGGGCGGCCCTCCAGCGCGTCGATCGCGAGCAGCGCGTGGTTGGTGACGACGATGTCGGCGTGGCCGGCCTCGGCACGGGCCTTCTCGGCGAAGCACTCGTCGCCGATGGGGCACTTCGCTGCCCCGATGCACTCGCGTGCGGTGACCGAGACCTGCCGCCACGTGGAGTCGGGCACGCCCGGCACCAGCTCGTCCCGGTCGCCCTTGTCGGTGGTGTCGGCCCACTCGTGCAGGCGCTTGATCTGGCGGCCCATCGCCGAGATCGCGAAGGGGTCGAACAGCTCGTCGGCGGGGTCCTGCTCGTCACCACCGTGGAGCTTGTTGAGACACAGGTAGTTGCGACGGCCCTTGAGGATCGCGAACGTGGGCGCGCGGCCGAGGAGCGGCTTGAGGGCCTTGGCCACGCGCGGGAGATCGCGGTCGACCAGCTGGCGCTGCAACGCGATGGTGGCGGTGGACACCACAACCGTGGCGCCCTTCGCGACGGCGTGGTGGATGGCGGGCACCAGGTAGGCCAGCGACTTGCCCGTGCCGGTGCCGGCCTGCACGGCCACGTGCTCGCCCGTGGCGATCGCTCTGCGCACTGCCTGGGCCATGGCGTCCTGGCCCTCGCGGCGCCGGCCGCCGACCGCTGTGACAGCCGCCTCCAGGAGCTCCGCCACGCCGGGCAGCTCGGTCGTGGTGGGCACTCCGGGAGGCTACTCCCAGCGCCTGCCGGCCCGCGGCAGAACCGCCGATCCCGCCCGCGACCTGCGTTGCGAGGCTCACACGTGATCCCGAGCGGGGTGGCCCACAGGCCGCGGCCGGGTGCCGCCATCATGAGCAGAGTGACGCACACCCAGCTCATGCTCCGTCCGTCGGACTACCCGGTGCTGATCGAGCACGCCGCCCGGTACAGCGATCTGGACCCGAGCCGGCGCATCGGGCGCGACGCGCTCGTGCGGTGGTTCGAAGACGCGCGCATCGCCGTCGAACGGGATGTCTTCGGTGCCGCTCTGGTCGGGCGGATGCGGCTGCTGCTGGCTTCGGTCCGGGTCGACGTGCTGGCCCCCCTGCAGGTGGCTGCCCGCACTGCTGTCGGGGCGCGAATCGAGGCCGGGCAGTACCGCATCGGTATCGGAGTCAGCCACATCGGCACCTCCTCCTTCGCCTACACCTACGGCGTCTACGCCGGTGACGAGTGCGTGGCCACGGGCGAATCGGTCAGCGTGCACGCGACGGCCGGGGGACCGGCGCCGCTTCCCGAGCCGGTACGCGACGCGCTGAAGACCCTGCGCATGGACGCCCCCGAACCGACCCGCCTGCAGCGCGGTCCGGCCCGCGCGGTGCGCGAGGCGTACCCGTTCCGGCTGGACGTCCGCACCCGCTTCGGCGACCTCGACCCCAACCGGCACGTGAACAACGTGGCGCTGGCGGGCTGGTACCTCGACGGCCTCGCCGAGCTGCACCTCGACGTGCTCGGCTACCCCACCGGTGGCCCGCTCGACGGGCTCTCGCCGAGCTCGCTGCGCGTGGACTACCTCGACGAGGTGCGCTACCCGGGCATCTACCAGCTCCGCGTGGGCGTGCTGGACCTCGACGACGCCTCGGTGCGCTATGCGTGCGGTCTGTTCGACGGCCCGCGCTGCATCGGGCTGGCGGAGGCGGTGGGCGCCCACCACCTCCCGGAGGAGGATGGAGACCCGGGCGACCTGGCCGTACGCCTGGAACCCTTCCGCATGCGCTCGGTCTGAGACTCGACCATGGAGCCGTAGTGCTGTCCCTCACGTACCACCGACAGCACTACGTCTCCTTACCTCGCTAGTTGTATTCCTGCTGTTCTCATTTGTTCCAGCGCTTTGGTCGTCGTCTCTGGGGCTACTCCTGTGCACAAGCTCAGCAGCACCCTCGTCGTGAATCCTCCTGCTGCGGCGTCCAGTGCGGTGGCGCGCACGCAGTGGTCGGTGGCGATGCCCACCACGTCCACCGCGTCCACGTCGTGGGCGCGCAGCCAGGCGCCCATGCTCGCGCCACCCGGCTCGATTCCCTCGAAGCCGGAGTACGCAGCCTCGTGCAGGCCCTTGTCGAACACCGCCTCGATCCGCGCGACGTCGAGCTCCGGGTGGAAGGACGCGCCCGGAGTGCCGGTCCGGCAGTGCGGCGGCCACGTGTCGACGAAGTCGGGGGCGTCGGAGAAATGCGCGCCCGGGTCGGCGTGGTGGTCACGGCTGGCCACCACGTGATCCCAGTGGCGTCCCTGCTGCCCGGACCGCAGGGCGGCCGAGATCGCGGCCGCCACCGCCGCACCGCCGTCGACGCCGAGCGAGCCACCCTCGCAGAAGTCGTTCTGGACGTCGACGACGATCAGAGCACGGGTCAACGGTTGCCTCCCTCGAACACGGTGGCGATGGCGGGCTCGCCGCGCGAGAGCTTGAGCCCCTCCCACGGCACGGACACGAGCGCGGTGCGCAGGTGCTCGCGGGACTCCTCCAGCGTGGGCAGGCCCGCCACTTGCTCCCCACCGCGCATCAGCGGGATCGGCACCACGCGGTCGTGCGGACCCATCTCCGGCGGGCCGGCCGCGGGGTGCACGACCTCCTCGATGGCCGTGCCCGTCGGCTTGTAGCGACGCAACGTCGACTTCCGCCCGCCGCGGGACTCCTTGGCCACGCTGCGCTTGGCGACCGGCTTGTCGTCGACCTCCACCAGCTTGTAGACCAGGCCCGCGGTGGGCGCGCCGGACCCCGTGACCACCGACGTGCCCACGCCGTAGGAGTCGACGGGCTCGGCGCGCAGCGAGGCGATCGCGTACTCGTCCAGATCGCCGGACAGCACGATCCTGGTCTCTTTCGCGCCGAGGGCATCGAGCTGGTGGCGGGCCTGCCGGGCCAGCTCGCCGAGGTCGCCGGAGTCGATGCGTATGGCGCCCAGCCCGGGGCCGGCCGCCTCGATCGCCAGCTCGATGCCCCGCCGGATGTCATAGGTGTCGACGAGCAGGGTGGTGTCCGCCCCGAGGGTTGCGACCTGGCTCTTGAACGCGCCCAGCTCGTCGTCGTGCAGGAGCACGAAGGCGTGGGCGGCGGTGCCTGCGGTGGGGATGCCGTGGCGGCGCTCGGCCTCCAGGTTCGACGTGGCGGCGAACCCGGCAAGGTAGGTGGCGCGGGCGGCGGCGACCGCTGCGGCCTCGTGCGTGCGCCGCGAGCCCATCTCGATGATCGGACGGCCGGCGGCGGCCGTGACCATCCGGGAGGCGGCCGAGGCGACCGCACTGTCGTAGTTGAGGACCGACAGGGCCAGCGTCTCCAGCAGCACCGTGTCGGCGAACGTGCCGCTCACCGTCAGGATGGGCGAGCCGGGGAAATAGAGCTCGCCCTCCGGATAGCCGTCGACATCGCCGGAGAAGCGGTAGTCCGCCAGCCAGTCGAGCGTCTCGCGATCGACGACGTCGGCGAGCATCCGTAGCTCCTGGTCGCCGAACCGGAACCGCTCGATCGACTCCAGGAGCCGGCCCGTGCCGGCGACAACTCCGTAGCGGCGGCCATCCGGGAGTCGGCGGGCGAACACCTCGAACACACAGTGGCGCTTGGCGGTGCCGTCGGCGAGCGCGGCGGCCACCATTGTCAGCTCGTACCGGTCGGTGAGCAACGCTGTGCTGACCCCGGCCGACGACGGACTGCCGCTCATCGCCCTTGCCCGCTCAGTCATGCGGTGGAGCCTATGTTGCCGTGCGGCGCTGATGGCCGAGGTGTCACCATGGACCGCATGGCCGCGCCGCTACCCACACCCACGCGCCAGGTGGATCCGGACCTTGCCGAGGACACGGTGCTGGACACGCCCTGGCAGGCGATCGTGTGGAACGACCCAGTCAACCTCATGTCCTACGTCACCTACGTGCTGCAGAAGCTCTTCGGCTATCCGGAGCCGAAGGCCACCGCGCTGATGCTCGACGTTCACCACAAGGGCAAGGCGGCAGTGTCGGCGGGCGACAAGGACAAGATCGAGGCCGACGTCGCGAAGCTGCACGCCGCCGGCCTGTGGGCCACCATGCAACGCGCGTGAACGGCTGGAAGCGCTCCGGCCGCGGAGGCCGGGCGCGGCTCGTGGCCTCGCTCGAGCCGCAGGAAGCCGCTGTGCTGCGCGGCCTCGTCGGTGAGGTCCGGCAGATCCTCGCCGGGAGGGCCGACGACAACCCCGCCGACGAGCTGGCTGCCCTCACCGGCATGCGCACCGGCCCGTCGACCCGTCCCACCGACCGTGTCCTCGCCAGGCTTCTGCCCGACTTCACCACCGAGGACGCCGACCTCGCCGCAGGCCTGCGCTCCCTGCACGAACCGGAGCTGATCGAGGCCAAGGACTCGGCCGCGGCCGTGCTGCTGGAGACTCTGCCCGAGTCGGGCGGCCGGGTCGAGCTCACACCTGAACAGGCCGACGCCTGGCTCGCCTCACTCAACGACGTGCGGCTCGCTCTCGGCACCGCCCTCGACGTGAGCGAGGACATGCCTGAAGAGCTGCCCCCGGACGACCCTCGTGCCACCCACATCGGCGTCTACCACTGGCTCACGTTCGTGCAGGACGCGCTGGTCCAGAGCCGGATGCAGGTGCGCTGAGCCACCACGAGGTGTGAGCCGTCCCGCTGGAGTGGGATGAAGCGCCCTCGAGACGTAGGCTGTTGGGGTGTTGGTGATCCGAGCCGATCTCGTTGCGGAGATCGTCGCCCACGCCCGCCGGGACCATCCCGACGAGGCGTGCGGTGTCATCGCCGGGCCCGAGGGCTCTGATCGGCCGGAGCGGTTCATCCCGATGCTGAACGCGGCCCGGTCGCCCACGTTCTACGAGTTCGACTCCGGTGACCTGCTGCGCCTCTACCGTGACATGGACGCCCGCGACGAGGTGCCCGTGGTGATCTACCACTCGCACACCGCCACGGAGGCCCACCCGTCGCGCACCGACATCGCGCTCGCCTCCGAGCCCGATGCGCACTACGTGCTCGTATCCACGCGGGAGCAGGCCGAGCCGAACCACACCGGGCACGAGCTCCGGTCGTTCCGCATTGTGGACGGTGTGGTCGCCGAGGAACAGGTTGAGGTCGTGGAGTCTTACATGTTCGCGCACACCGGCGCGGACGACGTCCCCGACAGGGACGCGTCGGTCTGACGCCCGCCCCTGCCACGACCGTTCAGAACCACCCGACCTGGAGCATCGCCATGGCCGTGTCCGTATCCATCCCCACCATCCTCCGCACCCACACCGGCGGCGAGAAGTCCGTCGAGGCGAAGGGCAGCACCGTCGGCGAGGTGATCGACGACCTCGAGTCGCGTCACAGCGGCATCGCTGCGCGCCTGGTCAACAACGGGTCGCTGCACCGCTTCGTCAACATCTACGTCGACGACGAGGACGTCCGGTTCGCCGGTGGCCTCGAGGCCCCGGTCGGCGAGAACTCCACCGTCACGATCCTGCCTGCCGTCGCCGGCGGCTGAGGGACCAGGCGACGGGAAGGAAGGCCAGGGATGGCCCGCTACGACTCGCTGCTCGCCGCGGTGGGAAACACCCCGCTCGTCGGCCTGCCGAACCTGTCGCCCTCGCCGGACGTGCGGCTCTGGGCGAAGCTCGAGGACCGCAACCCCACGGGCTCGATCAAGGACCGTCCCGCTCTCGCCATGATCGAGAAGGCGGAGGCGGACGGCCTGCTGAAGCCGGGCTGCACCGTGCTGGAGCCCACGTCCGGCAACACCGGCATCTCGCTCGCGATGGCCTGCAAGCTCAAGGGCTACGAGCTGATCTGCGTGATGCCGGAGAACACCTCCATCGAGCGCAGGCAGTTGCTCGAGATGTACGGCGCGCAGATCATCTCCTCGCCCGCGGCCGGCGGCTCCAACCAGGCTGTGGCCCTGGCCAAGGAGCTCGCGGCGGAGCATCCCGACTGGGTGATGCTCTACCAGTACGGCAACCCGGCCAACGCCGACGCCCACTACCGCACCACGGGTCCGGAGATCCTGCGTGACCTCCCGGAGATCACGCACTTCGTGGCGGGGCTCGGCACCACGGGCACGCTCGTCGGCACCGGCCGCTACCTGCGGGAGCACAAGCCCGACATCCAGATCGTGGCGGCGGAGCCGCGTTACGGCGAGCTGGTGTACGGGCTGCGCAACCTCGACGAGGGTTTCGTCCCCGAGCTGTACGACCCCGAGGTGCTCACGGCGCGCTACAGCGTCGGATCGCGCGACGCGTTGCGCCGCACCCGGCAGCTCGTCGAGCAGGAGGGCATCTTCGCCGGCATCTCCACCGGCGGCATCCTGCACGCCGCGCTGGCCGTGGCGGAGAAGGCGGCGGGAGCAGGCGAGTCCGCCGACATCGCCATCATCGTGGCCGACGCGGGCTGGAAGTACCTGTCCACGGGCGCCTACGCGGGCGAACTCGACGACGCGGTCCACGGCATCGAGGGCCAGCTCTGGGCGTAGCCGGACGGATACCGGCACTCCTGCTGCATGAGCGGCGCGTTCGTCCAGGCCTATCGGACGGACGTCCCGCTCGTCCGGAATGACATGAACTCGCTGAAGGAACGCTGAAGAGCCGCGGAACGGCTGCCTGGCGCGGGTAGCCTCGGTCGTATGGTCGTCCCCGCGCCTGCGTCCCGTCGGTCGATCGCGCGGGTGCTTCCGCCCGCGCCGGTGCGCTCGTTGTTCTTCATGCTGCTCTTCACCGGCGTGCTGTACATCGCCGAGTTCGTCGACCAGCTCACCGCGCTGCGCCTCGACGACGACGGCATCGTGCCTCGCACGCTCGACGGGCTGGACGGCATTCTCTGGGCCCCGCTGTTGCACGCCGGATGGCCGCACCTGCTGGCCAACACCGTGCCCTTCCTCGTCTTCGGGTTCCTCGCCATGGCGGGCGGGTTCCGGCAGTTCGTCGTGGTGACCGCCATGATCTGGCTGCTCGGCGGGCTCGGGGTGTGGCTCATCGGCCCGGCGAACACGTCCACGATCGGTGCGTCGGGGCTGATCTTCGGCTGGCTGGTGTTCCTGCTCGCCCGCGGGTTCTTCGCCCGCAGTGGCCGACAGATCCTGCTGGCGGTGGCGCTGTTCGTGATCTGGGGCGGCATCCTGTTCGGCATCCTCCCCGGTCAGGCGGGCATCTCCTGGCAGGCGCACCTGTTCGGCGCGGTGGCCGGGCTGCTGGCCGCGCGGCTCGTTGCGCGGGCCGACCGACGATCCCGCCCCGCCCCGATCCTCGGCGCCTAGACTTCTGGCCGTGCCCTCAGACATCGACGCCCCGATCGGAATCTTCGACTCGGGTGTCGGCGGACTCACGGTCGCGAGGGCGGTCATCGACCTCCTGCCCGCCGAGCGGGTCATCTACGTCGGCGACACCGCGAACGGCCCGTACGGCCCGCTGCGGATCGCCGATGTGCGCCGGCATGCGCTCGCCGTCGGTGACGCGCTGCAGGAGCGTGGGGTCAAGGCCCTGGTCGTCGCCTGCAATACGGCCACGGCGGCCTGCCTCCCGGACATCAGGGAGCGCTACCCGATGCCGGTCGTGGAGGTGCTGCGCCCGGCGGTGCGCCGCGCTGTCGCAGCCACCCGCACCGGGCGGATCGGGGTGATCGGCACTCGAGCCACGATCGCGTCCGGGGCGTACACCGATGCGTTCCAGGCGGCCCGCGACGTGCAGGTCACAGCGGTGGCGTGTCCGCGCTTCGTCGACTTCGTCGAGCGCGGCATGACGAGTGGGCGCCAGATCCTGGGCCTCGCCCAGAGCTACCTCGAACCGCTGCAGCGCGCCCGCGTCGACACGCTCGTGCTCGGCTGCACCCACTACCCGCTGCTGGCCGCCGTGCTGCAGATCGTGCTGGGCCCGGAGGTCACGCTAGTGTCCAGCGCTGACGAGACCGCGAAGGACCTCGTGCGCGTGCTCATGGACGCCGACCTCGCTCGCGACCCCGAAGCCCCGGCGCCCGGCCCGCACGAGTTCCTCGCGACGGGCGACCCGGAGCCGTTCCGCAGGCTCGGCCGTCGTTTCCTGGGCCCGGAGATCGGGCAGGTCGCCGCTCTCGGTCCGGCCACGGAACAGACGCCCCTCGCCCGCTGAGGTTCCCTCGCAGATCACTCGTCGCCGGTCCATGCCGAGCGGGCCGGTCGTGGCCGCTCAGGTACCGTCCCAGCGTGATCGGGGCGCTGGAAATCGTGGTTCTCGTGGCACTTGCCGCGCTGGCCGTGTACGGCGTGGTCACGACAGCACTGAACCGGCCGCCGGACGTCTGGACGAAGCGCGCGGTGGGCGTCGCGGAGGCGCTCCTGCTCGTGCAGGCCGCGATCGCGGCCGTCCGGATCTTCGGCGGCGTCACGCTGCCGGAGACCACGACGTTCCTCATCTATCTCGTCGTGTCGGTGTGCGTGCTCCCGATCGCCACGCAGTTCGCCACCGCCGAGCCCACTCGCTGGGGCGGCACGGTCGTGGCTGTCGGGGCGATCGCCACCGCGGTGGCCGTGTGGCGCTTGCAGGGGCTGTGGGACGCAGGTGCCTGAGCCCGCCCGTGCCACGTCGTCCGGCCCCGGCCGGGTGCTCATCGCGGTGTACGGCGTGTTCGCCCTGTCCGCCACCGCGCGTGCCCTCGTGCAGATCGCCACGAAGTTCCACGAGGCGCCGCTGGCGTACTTGCTCTCCGCGCTGGCCGGAGTCGTCTACATCCTGGCCACGATCGGGCTGAACGGGCGTGGGCCCGGCGCCCGCAAGCTGGCCTGGGCCGCCGTCGGGTTCGAGCTGGTCGGAGTGCTGGTCGTCGGCACGCTCACCGTGTTCGACGCCGCCGACTTCCCCGACGACACCGTGTGGTCGGTGTACGGGCGGGGTTACGGCTTCGTGCCACTGGTCCTTCCGTTCATCGGCTTGTGGTGGTTGCGACACACGCGCGCGCGTTAGCGTGCGGCTCATGAGGCTGATCGTTCTCGGTTGCTCCGGCAGCGGCCCCGGCCCGGCCTCGCCGTCGTCCGGCTACCTCGTCGAGGCGGGCGACGCACGCCTGGTGCTGGATCTGGGCAACGGCACACTGGGTGCGCTGCAGCGCCACCTCGACCCGTGGGAGCTCGACGGGGTGGTGTTCAGCCATCTGCACCCCGACCACTGCGCCGACTTCGCGTCGCTCGTGGTGCACCGCCGCTTCCACCCGCGGCCGCCGTTCGACCCCACCACGCGGCCGCTGCCCGTGCATGCCCCGGTCGAGGCGCCGGACCGGTTCGCAGCCGCGTTCGCGGCCTCGGCAGCCGAGCGGGCAGAGACCGACCTCACAGACGTCTTCACCTTCCACCCGCTCTCCGACGGCGCAACCGGCACGGTCGCCGGTGTGACACTGCGCGCTCGCGCCGTCGACCACCCCTGCGACGCGTACGCGGTCCGGGTCGAGCACGGCGGGCGCAGCCTCGTCTACAGCGGCGACACCGGCCCGTGCGACGGGCTGGTGGAGCTCGCGCGCGGCGCCGACGTGCTCCTCTGCGAGGCCACGTGGCCGCACGTCACCGAGTCCTGGTCGGAGCCGCCGCGTGGGGTGCACCTCTCGGGCAGGCAAGCGGGCGAGCACGCCGAGGCGGCAGGCGTCGGGCGGCTGCTGGTGACGCACGTCCCGGCCTGGTTCGACGGCGACCAACTGCTCGCCGAGGCCAAGGCCGCATTCGGCGGACCCGTCGAGCTGGTCGCCCCCGACGCCGGCTACACGATCTGAGCTCGTCCCTCCCGCCGGACGAAGGCTCCCGGCCCGGCGACCTAAGCTGGCGCGCGTGACACGAACGGATGGCAGTGCCCGCGACGTGGCCAGGGCGGATGGCCGAGCCGACGATCAGCTACGGCCGGTGACGATCACCCGCGGCTTCCAGAAACACCCGGCGGGTTCGGTGCTCGTCGAGTTCGGCGACACGAAGGTGCTGTGCGCCGCGAGCGTCACGGAAGGCGTGCCGCGCTGGCGCAAGGGCTCCGGCCTGGGCTGGCTCACCGCCGAGTACGCGATGCTGCCGTCGGCCACCAACACCCGCAGCGACCGTGAGTCGGTCAAGGGCCGCATCGGCGGTCGCACGCACGAGATCAGCCGGTTGATCGGCCGCTCGCTGCGGGCCTGCATCGACCTGGCCGCACTCGGCGAGAACACCATCGCCCTGGACTGCGACGTGCTGCAGGCCGACGGCGGCACCCGCACCGCGGCGATCACCGGTGCCTACGTGGCGCTCGCCGACGCCGTCACCTGGCTCGGGGCACACGGCCGCCTCGCCGACCCGAAGCCGCTCTCGTGCCGCGTGGCGGCCGTCAGCGTGGGGGTCGTCGACGGGCGCGTCCGTCTGGACCTGCCCTACGAGGAGGACTCGCGCGCGGAGGTGGACACCAATGTCGTCGCCACCGACACCGGCACGCTCATCGAGGTTCAGGGCACCGGTGAGGGCGCCACGTTCACCCGCAGCACGCTCGACGCCATGCTCGACACGGCGCTCGCCGGCATCCGGCAGCTGTCCGACCTGCAGGCCGCCGCGCTCGCGGAGCCCTACCCCGGCACGCTGCCGACGCAGCCGTGAAGGTGCTGCTCGCCACCCGCAACGCGGGCAAGCTCGCCGAGCTGCGGCGGATGCTCGCGGACGGCCCCGTCGAGGTCGTCGGGCTCGCCGACGTCCCTGAGTTCCCGGACGCGCCCGAGACCGGAGCCACGTTCGCGGAGAACGCGCTGGCGAAGGCACGGGACGCGGCGAACGCCACCGGGCTGCCGTCCGTGGCCGACGACTCGGGGCTCGCCGTCGATGCCCTCAACGGCATGCCGGGCGTGCTCTCCGCCCGCTGGTCGGGCCGGCACGGGGACGACGTCGCCAACCTGGAGCTGCTGCTGGGCCAGCTCACCGACGTGCCCGACGAGCGCAGGGGAGCGGCGTTCGTCTGCGCCGCGGCGCTCGTGGTGCCGGGCGGCCTGGAGACCGTGGTGCACGGCGAATGGACCGGCCGGATCGTCCGCGAGCCCCGTGGCTCGGGCGGGTTCGGCTACGACCCGATCTTCGTGCCGGACGGGGAGCAGCGCACCAGCGCCGAGCTCAGTCCGGACGAGAAGGACGCGGCCTCGCACCGGGGCAGGGCGATGCGCGCCCTCATCCCGCACCTGCGCGACCTGTCGTAAGCCAGGCTCAGGACGCGTCCTCGTTCAGGATGCGGCGGGCCACGCCGAACGCGGAGTTGGCGGCGGGCACTCCGCAGTAGATCGCGGTCTGCAGCAGCACCTCGACGATCTCCGCCCGCGTGAGGCCGTTGCGCAGCGCAGCGCGCAGGTGCAGCTCCAGCTCGGCGTAGTGCCCGTGCGCGACGAGGGCGGTGATCGTGATCGCGCTGCGCATCCGCCGGTCCAGGCCGGGGCGGGTCCAGATGTGCCCCCACGCGTATCGGGTGATCATCTCCTGGAACTCGGCCGTGACGTCGTCGGCACGGGCGAGTGCCGCGTCGACGTGATCGGGCCCGAGCACCTCACGGCGCACGGCGAGCCCGTCAGGGTCGAGGTCGAGGGCGGGTGGTTGCGGCTGCTCGGTGGTCACGATCATCCACCGTAGCCGTCGCCGCGACGCGGGTCGTTCGGTGATCGCACGGTGGCGGGGCGGTGGCCTGATGGTGGCGTACTGCACCCGTCGACGTGTCGTCGACGCCTCCGTCGGTACGGTCGAAGTATGACCTGGAGGAGGGTGGCCGCAGGCGCCGCTGTGCTGGTGGTGGCCGGCATCGCCGTCTTCCTCCTGCGTGACGGGATCCCCGACGTACGCCAGACGGTGCAGAGCGCCGGGCTCTGGGCGCCGGTGCTGTTCGTGCTGCTCCAGGGTGCGATCACGATCACTCCGGTGCCGCGCACGGTCTTCACCGTGGCCGCGGGCGTGCTGTTCGGCTCGGTGCTGGGGCTGCTGCTCACCGTCGCCGGCACCACGCTGGCCGCGGTGCTGGCCTTCTGGCTGGTCCGGCTGATCGGCGGCCAGTTGGCGGAGCGGCACTCCCACCGCCGTGGAGTGGCCTGGGTGCGCAGTCGGCTCGACCAGAGCGGGCTGCTCGCCATGGTGTCCCTGCGTCTCATCCCGGCCGTGCCGTTCGCGGTGATGAACTACGCCTCGGCGCTGTCCGGGGTGCGCTTCCTGCCGTACCTGCTGGGCACGGTGCTCGGGGTGCTGCCCGGCACGGTCGCGATCGTGGTGCTGGGCGACGCGGCGGTGGGCGGCAGCCCGCACCCGGCCATGTTCGCCGTGTCGGTCGTGTCGGGGCTGCTGGGGCTCATCGGGGCGCTCCTGGTGGCGCGCCGCCGGCCGATCGACGAGCCGGTCGCCCCTGCGGCGCACGGGGGAACCGGGGCGGCTCAGGCCGGGTAGCGCTCTCGGCGAGCGCCTCTCGGGCACGGGTGCCGGCGGTGGGATTCGAACCCACACTGTCGGGTTCCTAGGACCCGCGCCTCTGCCGTTGGGCTACGCCGGCGTTCTTCCGTCCACACCACGTGTCGGTCATGGCGTGACAGTTGGGACAGAGGATACGGAGGTTCTCAAGACGATTGTCAGTGTGGTCGCCGTTGACGTGGTCCAGGGCGAGAGGAAGCGGCTGACCTCGCCATTCGTTCAGTCCGCACTCCTGACAGCGGTCGGGCAGCAGTCCCGCGGCGACGAGCCGTAGTCGAAGAGAACTCGATCCTGTTGTGGAGCCCTTGACCAGAAGTTTATCGAGAGGGGTGAGGCCGGTGGACGGCCGCTTCAATCCCCGTGCCCAGCCCTGCCCGCGGAAGTGACTGGTGTCGAGGCCGAGCCGGCGGATGTGGGCGACGATGTAGCGGAACATCCCGCCGTTGGTCTCGTAGCCCAAACGTCGCAGCACGCCGTGCACCGACGTCTCGACGCGTACCGCCTCGATGAGGTCCTCGTCGCTGAAGCGTCGCGAGCTGCGTGGCGAAGCCGCGCTCGCACGGGGCAGGTGTGAGGCGTCCAGCCCGAGACGCTGGATGTGGCGCCGGAGCACGTCGTACTTGCCGGGTTGCAGCCCCAGCCGCCGGCAGACCTCGCTCATCGTGCGGCTCGCGGCCACCGCCATGGCGAGCTGCTCGTCGGTCCAGCTTCGGGCGCGGGGCATGAACGGATCATATCGAACACATGTTCGAGTCTGGGCCCAGAGTCGTCAACGACGCTCAGACGGGGCGGGTCAGGTCCGACTGGCGGGCGATGGTGGCGGCTGCGCGCCGGACACCGCAGACGTGGGTGCGGGGCACCAGGGCGTCGAGAAAGCCGTAGCGGCGGCGCAGCTCGTCGGCTCCCCGGTGACCCGCGGCGGCCCGTGCCTCCACCTGCCGCCACCAGTCCCCGATGTCGCCCCACCCGGGAGCGGCGAGCGAACCGCCGAACTCGTGCACGGCCAGCGCCGCGGAGACCCCGGCGAACAGCAGCCGGTGTTCGAGCGGCCAGCCCGCGATCGTGCCCAGCACGAGGCCGGCTCCGAACACGTCGCCCGCGCCGGTGGGGTCGAGCGCATCGACGGGTAGCGCGGGGACCGATGCCTCCTCGCCCGTGACGGCGTCCACAGCCATCGCGCCGTCGCCCCCACAGGTGACGACGGCGAGCGGGACGTGGCGGGCGAGCCGGTGCAGCGCGTCGCGAGGGCTGTCGGTACGGGTGTAGCTCATGGCCTCCACGGCGTTCGGCATGAACGCGTCGCACCCGTCGAGCGTGGCGAACAAGGTGGGGTCCCAGGCCCCGGTGGGGTCCCAGCCGGCATCGGCGAAGATCATCGAGCCGTTCGCCCTGGCCTGGGCGACCCAGTCCGGGAGTACCGGCTCGGCTGCCCCTCCGCCGATGCTGGTGATCACCGCTCGCGAGGCCGGGGGTGTGCCGATCAGGGTGTCGGCGCTGATCGGCAGGCGATGGGCGTGGGTGACCATGCTGCGGTCGCGCTCCACGGCCATCGACACCGTGACGGGCGAGTGCCACCCCGCGAACTGCTGCGAGCGGGACAGGTCCACCCGTTCCTGTCCGGCGAGCGTGCGCCAGCAGAAGTCGGCGTAGACGTCGTCGCCGAAGCCTGCCGCGAGGCTCGTGCGCAGTCCGAGCCGGGCCGATGCGATCGCCAGGTTGGCGATGCCTCCTGGGCAGGACGCCATCCCCCCGGCCCACACCTCCGTGCCCGCGGCGGGGAGGGTGGGCAGGCCGGTGAACACGATGTCGAGGAAGACCATGCCGGACATGAACACGTCGACGTCGGGCCAGTCGGCGTCGCGCACGTTGACGAGGGGGTCCCACCAGACCGTCTCGTGCGGCAAGGTCAGCGGCCCCACCGGCAACGCCTCCGGATCGGGAACCGCGCTCCACGCTGCGCTGGTCACGGTGAACTCATCCCCCTCCGGTGGTTCTCTTCGGATACTGCCGTCTTGTCCGCGCGCGTGGCAACGCGATCGCGGGGCCGTGTCCCGTGGCCCGCGGGAGGCGGGTGGCGCCTGCGTTACCGTCGGCGGGTGGCTCACTTCGTGCAGGCGCTCGCGTGAGACTCACCGTCCTCGGCGGCGGGGGCTTCCGGGTCCCCCTGGTCTACGCCGCGCTGGCGGGCGGCTCGCCGGTCACCGAGGTCGTCCTGCATGACGTGGCGCCGTCGCGGCTGGCCGCGATCCGCGCCGTGCTGGCCCGGATGGACCGGCCGGGCGCCCCAGCCGTGCACACCACCACCGATCTCGACGAGGCGCTGACGGGTGCCCGGTTCGTCTTCTCGGCGATCCGGGTGGACGGGCTGGCCGGACGGACCGTGGACGAGCGCGTCGCGCTGGCGCACGGGTTGCTGGGCCAGGAGACCGTCGGTGCAGGCGGCATCGCGTACGGGCTGCGCACGGTGCCGGTGGCGGTGCGGGTGGCACAGCGTGTGGCCGAGGTCGCGCCGCGCGCGTGGGTGATCAACTTCACCAACCCGGCCGGCATGATCACCGAGGCGATGCAGCGCGTGCTCGGCGAGCGGGTGATCGGCATCTGTGACTCACCGGTCGGCCTGGCGCAGCGGGCGCTCCGGGCGATCGAGGGCATGGGCCTGCGCGACGCCACGGCCGGCGGGGAGGGGAGCGGTCTCGGTGTCGGCTACGTGGGGCTCAACCACCTGGGCTGGCTGCGCACGCTGCGCGTGAACGGCGTGGACCGGTTGCCCGATCTGCTCGCCGACGACGCCGCGCTGCGCACCATCGAGGAGGTGCGGTTGATGGGCGCCGACTGGGTGCGCACCGTCGGGGCGCTGCCCAACGAGTACCTCTACTACTTCTACCGGACGCCGGAGGCAGTAGCGGCGATCCGGTCCGAGCCGGCCACCCGGGGTGAGTTCCTCGCCGAGCAGCAGGCTCGCTTCTACGACGCGGCGGCCACCTCCGACCCGGAGGACGCACTGCGACGCTGGTCGCGGACCCGGGACGAGCGCGATGCCACCTACATGGCGGAGAGCCGCCGCGCGAGCGGTGCGGGTGAGCGCGAGGCGGTCGACGTCGCGGCGGGCGGTTACCAGCAGGTGGCACTGGAGCTGATGACGGCGCTGGCCGGCGGCTCGCCGCGCATGTTGATCCTCAATGTGCGCAACGGCTCGGCGGTGCCGGGGTTGCCGGCAGCCGCGGTGGTCGAGGTGCCGTGCATGGTGGGTCCGCACGGCGTCACACCGTTGGCCACCGATCCGCTTCCGGGCTCGATGCTCGGGCTCCTGCAGCAGGTCAAGGCGGTGGAGCAGGACACGATCGAGGCCGCGTTCACGGGCTCCGTGACGCTGGCCGTGCGCGCCTTCGCCCAGCATCCCCTCGTCGGTTCGGTCTCCGTGGCGCGCGAGCTCGTGGCCGCCTACCGGGCGGCGCTCCCCGGGGTGGCCGCGGTGCTGGGCCCCGGGCGGCTCAGATCTTGAGCTCCCGGCGCAGCTTCGCCACGTGCCCGGTGGCGCGCACGTTGTACTGGGCTTCCTCGATCTTGCCGTCTCCGTCGATCACGAACGTGGAGCGGATCACGCCTGTGACGGTCTTGCCGTACATCTTCTTCTCCCCGAAGGCGCCCCACGCGGTGAGGACCTCCTTGTCGGGGTCGGAGAGCAACGGGAAGTTCAGGCCTTCGGCGTCGCGGAACTTCGCGATCTTGGCCGGCTTGTCCGGCGAGATGCCGATGACGTCGAGCCCTGCGTCGCCGAGGTCGGCGAGGCTGTCGCGGAAGTCGCACGCCTCCTTGGTGCAGCCTGGAGTGCTGGCCGCGGGGTAGAAGTAGACGATGACCCGGCGGCCGCGATAGTCCGAAAGCGACACCGGCTTGCCGTCGGCGTCGGAGAGGGTGAAGTCCGGGGCCGCGTCGCCCACCGCCAGTCGAGTGCTCATGTCGGCGATACTCGCACCACTGCCGGGGGGTGGCGCGCCGACCCGCCCGAGCCGTGCCGAGCAGCGGGGTGCGCGTGATCTACGGTGGCATCTTCCTCGACCGTGCGAACTGCAGGAGGCATCGTGGCGCGCGACCCGGACACCATTCAGCGTGAGATCGAGCAGGCCAGGGACGCGCTCGCCGAGAGTCTGGACGCGCTGGGTGAGCGGGCCAGCCCGAAGCGCCTGGTCGACGCGGGCAAGGACAGCGTGCACGAGCAGCTCGAGGACCCGAGGATCCGCTACGGCCTCATGGCCCTGGGGGCGTTGCTCGCCATCGCGTTCATCCGCCGCATCTTCCGCTGACCCACGGGCCCTACAGGGTTGCGCCTTCGGCTACCTGCATGCGGTAACGGGTGACGATCCGGGCCGCACCGAAGCCGACCACGGCCACCAGCCGGTCGCCGTCGAGGTAGCCGGCAACGGTGCCGCGGACGGGACCTCCGTCGAAGCCCTCGCCGTGCAGGGGCACCACGCTGTCGGCCAGCTCCGGGCGGCCGAGGAGCTGGATCTTGAGACCGAACTGGTCGGACCAGAAGTAGGGCACGGTCGCGGGCGGGGGAGCGGCGCCGAGGATGTCGCGAGCCACCACCGCGGCCTGGTCGGAGGCGCTCGTCCAGTGTTCGTCGCGGTAGCGCTCACCGTGCACCGGGTCGTCCCAGGCAGCCACGTCGCCCACGGCCCACCCGGCGTCGAGCCCGTGGATCCGGCCGGTGGGACCGCAGGGTAGACCGTTGCCGAGGTCGAGCCCGCAGTTCGCCAGCCAGTCCAGCCGTGGGACGCCGCCGATGCCGACCACCGCGGCGTCGGCCGAGACGCTCGAGCCGTCGGCCAGCTCGACGCCCACGCCGGGGCCGGTGGAGTCGGTGAACCCGGTGATCTTCACTCCGGTGCGCAGGTCGACGCCGCCCTCCACGAGCAAGCGGCCGGCTATCGACCCGACCTCGGGCCCGAGCGCGCGGGCGAGGACCACGGGTAGGCCCTCCAGGACGGTGACGGCGACCCCGATCTGCTGGGCCGCGCTCGCCACCTCCGCGCCGATGAAGCCGCCGCCCACGACGAGCAGCGACTCGATCTGCGTCAGGGTGGCGCGCAGGGCGAGTGCGTCGTCCAGTGTGCGCAACGTGTGGACGGAGTCGGGCTGTCCGGGCAGCGTGCGGGCGACCAGGCCGGTGGCGATCACCACGGCGTCACCGTGCAGCGTGGCGCCGTCGGAGAGTTCGAGTTCGTGGCCCGAGGTTGCTCCCGGGCTCCAGCCGGTGCCGCCACCGCCTGGCCGCAGCGCCACGGCCGCCATCCCGAGGTGGACGCGGACGCCGAGGTCCTCGAGCTCGTCGAGCCCGGCCAGCGTGGTGCGCTCGGGCTCCCAGTCGCCGGTGAGGATCTGCTTGGACAGCGGCGGCCGGTCGTACGGAGCGTGCTGCTCCGCGCCCACGAGGCTGATCCGTCCCTGGTATCCCGCCGAGCGCAGCTGCTCGACGGTGCGCAGGCCGCCGAGGCCCGCGCCGATGATCATCACGTGTTCGGGTTGGCCGGTCATGAGTCTCCCTCCGCAGGAACGAGCCGAAGGTCAGCTGACGCGGGTCTCTGGGTCCAGCCGCGAGCGAAGCCGGTCGAGGGTCTGGGCCAGTAGGCGGGAGACGTGCATCTGCGAGATCCCGACGCGATCGGCGATCTGTGTCTGCGTCATGTTGCCGAAGAACCTCAGCAGGACGATGGTTCGCTCGCGTTCGGCGAGCTCGGCCAGCACGGGACGCAGCGCCTGGCGGAAGTCGACGCGGTCCAGCTCCGCGTCGGCCGCGCCAACCAGCTCTCCCACGGTGGCGCTGCCCTGCTCGGACGAGAGCATCTCGTCCAGCGACGAGCTGCGGTAGGCCTCCGAGGCCTCGAGTCCTTCGAGCACGTCCGACACCGGCACGCCGAGCAGCTCGGCGATCTCGGTGGGCTTCGGTGCCCGGCCCAGGTTCTGCGACAGCTCGGAGACCGCACCGTTGATGGACACGTGCAGGTCCTTGAGCCGCCGCGGCACCCGCATCGACCAGCCGAGGTCACGGAAGTGGCGGCGCACCTCGCCGCTGATCGTGGGCACGGCGAAGGAGAAGAAGTCGCTGCCGCGCTCGGGGGAGTAGCGGTCGATGGCGTTGATGAGACCGACGGTCGCCACCTGCACGAGGTCGTCGAGCGGCTCGCCCCGGTTGGAGAACCGGCGCGCGATGTGCTGGGCCACCGGCAGGAAGCCGCGAACGAGCTCCTCGCGCAGCCTCTCGCGGTCCGGGTCGTCCGGCTCCAGCGCCGCGTACCGCTCGAGCAGGGGAGCGAGGTGGCCGTACTCGGGATCGGCCCTGGTCACCGTGGTAGATCGCCGGAGCGCTTGTCCAGGCGGATGCCGACGGTGGGTCCTGCTCCGCCGACACCGGGCTCGTGGTGCACGGCGACGTCGTCGGCGAGGGTCTGGAGTACGCGCCATCCGAACGTGTCGGTGGACACCGCGGCATCGGGGTGCCGGGCCTGTACCTCGGCGTGCACCTCGATGCGCTCCGAACGCACCATGAAGGTGCACAGCAGCATCGAGGACGGTGCGGCGACGTCGACCAGAGTGGCGCATGCCTCGTCGACGGCCATCCGAAGGTCGGAGATGGCGTCGAGGTCGAAGTCCGCTCGCGCGGCCAGGTCGGAGGCGACGGCGCGGATCGTGGGGATCAGCGCGGCGCTCGCCGACGTCCGGACCTCGACGGTCGAGGCCCCGTCGAGCGTCTCGGCGGGCGAGAGGCCGTCCAGGTCGGACACGCTGCCGGGTCTCCTTCCGGTCGTGCTGTGAACGTGATCGGTCATCTTGCTACCCGCTGTGTGAGGGATCAATCATCGTCGCCGGTCGCGTGGCGCGCGTCGGCGTACATGTCGAAGAGCTGGTCGGTGCCGGTGACCTCCAGCGGACGCCGGACGGCCCGCGTGGTCACGACCAGCCGAAGTCTTGCACCGCGCTCCTCGGCGCGGTGCGCCGCCTGGATGAGGACGGCCAAACCGCTCGAGGCCAGGAACGTCACACCGCTCAGGTCGACGACGAGCCTGCTCGTCCGATCGTTCATCAGCTCGTCGACGGCGGCCGAGAACTGGGGTGCGGTGAGGGTGTCCACCTCGCCCTGCACCTCGAGGACGACCGTGCCGGGCCGGGACCGCGTGATGACGGTGCCGAGGAACTCGCCGACCGGATCGGCAGCGGGCGCATTCGACCCGGGCTGTGCGGGGTCGGGCATGGTCTCCACCTCCGGCGCCTGTAAGACGCTGGCCCGGCCGGATCGAGGAAGCACCATCCGGAGCTCCGCAAGTACCTCGGTCGAAACGATGGGGTCTCGGGCGCGTCAGGCGAAACCCTACCCTTGCGCCGACGTGCGTCGGCACGCACCACCGCTGTCCGGTGGTGGGTCCTCGCACGGCACACATACAGTGACCTGGTGCGCACGCAACCACCGGTGGATGCCCTCCTCTCCGCTCTGCGAGGTCGGCTGCGCAGCGAGCAGCGATTGCTCGTTGCGTTCTCGGGAGGGGTCGACTCGGCCCTCGTGGCCGCCGTGGCGGCGGAGCAGCTCGGTGAGCGTGCCGTGGCGGTCACCGCGGTGTCGGCCAGCCTGCCCCGCGCGGAGCGCGTCGCGGCCAAGGAGTTCGCCCGTGGCCGCGGCATCGCCCACGTGGAGGTGGACACCGACGAGCTCGACCGGCCCGAGTACGTCGCCAACGGCGCCGACCGCTGCTTCCACTGCAAGACGGCGCTGTTCGACGCCCTCGCGCCGCTGGCCACCCTGTCCGGTGCCCGCATCGCCCTCGGCACCAACATGGATGACCTGGGCGACCATCGGCCGGGCCAGCGGGCCGCGAGCCAGCGCGGGGCGATCGCCCCGCTCCTCGACGTCGGCTTCGGCAAGGCGGAGGTGCGCCAGGTGAGCGTGGCCCTCGGCCTCGACACCGCTGAGAAGCCGGCCGCGGCGTGTCTCGCCTCCCGGGTGGCGTACGGCGACCCGGTGACGCCGGAGGTGCTGCACCGCGTCGAGATCGCCGAGGTGGGGGTGCGCGAGCTGGGGTTCCCCGTCTGCCGGGTGCGGGTCCACGCCGGCGGCGCGGTCGCGCGGATCGAGGTTCCCGCTGACGAGGTGCCCCGTGCTGCGCAGCTGCGCGGGGAGCTGGACGCGGTCGTCCGCTCGGCAGGCTTCGACTTCTGCGCGCTGGACCTGCAGGGTTTCGCAAGCGGTCGGATGAACGTCCTGCTCGGCATGCCTGCTCGCAGCGCGCCGTGACGGACGGCTTCGAGGACCTCGGGTACGCGCGGGCCGACACCGGTCGGGAGCGGCGGCTCGGCCTGCCGGAGGTCGTCTACGGCCCGGGTAAGACGGCGGAGCAGATCGTCGGCGTGGTGGGGGCGCTGCTCGCCGCCAACGAGGGGCCGGTGCTCGTCACGCGGCTCGACGAGGCCACCGCGGCGGTCGTCGCCGCGGCCGTCCCCGGCGGGGAGTACGACCGGGCCGCCCGCCTGTTCGTGTGGCGGCCCGCGTCGCCACGGGCGTTCCGGGTGGTCGTCGTCTCCGCAGGCACGTCCGACGCACCGGTGGCGGCCGAGGCCGCGGCGGTCGCCCGCGCGGTCGGCCTGGACGTCCTCGAGCTGCGCGACGTGGGGGTGGCCGGTATCCACCGGTTGCTCGGTGAGGTCGAGGTTCTCTCCGGCGCCGACGCCGTGATCTGCATCGCAGGGATGGAGGGTGCGCTCCCGAGCGTCGTGGGCGGGCTCGTCGGCTGTCCGGTGATCGCCGTGCCCACGTCGGTGGGGTACGGCGCGACCTTGGAGGGGGTCACCCCGCTGCTCGCGATGCTCAGCTCGTGCGCCCCGGGGCTCGTGGTGGTGAACATCGACTCGGGGTTCGGTGCGGCGGTGGCGGCGCACCGGATGGCGGTCAGGCGATGATCCTCTGGCTCAACCCGGTGAGCGGAATCTCCGGGGACATGCTGCTCGGCGCCCTCCTGGACCTGGGCGCACCGCTCGACGGCGTCCGCGAGGCCGTGGCGCGCACCGGCCTCGCAGGCTGGAGTCTCGACGCCGCGCGCGTCACGCGCGGGGGCATGTCGGCCACCAGGGCGCTCGTCACCGTGGAGGACACGGCGACCGAGCGCCGGGCGGCGGCACTGCTCGCGCACGTCGAGCGGGCGGAGCTGCCGCTGGCCGCGCGCGCCGTCCGGGCGATCGCCGAGGTCGAGGCGCGCATCCACGGCACCGATCCGGGCGTCGTCCACCTGCACGAGATCGGCGGCCTGGACACGGTGGTCGACACCGTGGGCGTCGCCGCGGCCCTGGACCTCCTCGACGTCACGGAGGTGCACTGCGGGCCGCTCGCCCTGGGCACCGGCACCGTCTCGACCAGGCACGGCATCCTGCCGCTACCCGCGCCGGCCACCGCGGCGCTGCTCGCGTCGGCGGGCGCACAGGTGACGGGGACCGGTAGCGGGGAGACCGTCACGCCCACGGGGGCCGCGCTGCTCGTCGCCGCGGAGGCACGGTTCGGGCCGGTGCCCACCATGGCACTGCAGTCCGTCGGCTACGGCGCGGGGAGCCGCGACCCCGCCGACCGTCCGAACGTGCTGCAGGCCCTGCTCGGCGAGGCCTCCGGGGCCGCATCGGGAGCCGGGGCGGCGATGGTGTTGCTGGAGACGAACGTCGACGACGTCACGGGCGAGGTGCTGGGCCACCTGGTCGGGCTGCTGCTCGACGCGGGTGCCGCGGACGCCTGGCTCTCGCCGATCGTCATGAAGAAGGGGCGCCCGGCGCACACCGTGCACGTGCTCGCCGCGCCGGAGCGGGCAGGCGACTGTGAACGGATCGTGCTCGCCGAGACCGGCAGCCTCGGGCTACGGCGCACCACCGTCGACCGGCTGGCGCTGCCCCGCAGCACCGTGACCGTCGACGTCGACGGGCACGCGGTCCGGGTCAAGCACGGTCCCTGGGGCTCCAAGCCCGAGCACGACGACGTGGCCGCGGCGGCGGCCGCACTCGGCCTGCCGCTGCGGGAGGTCACGCGCCGGGCCCGTAGCGCCGGGTCGGAGGAGGCGCGTTGACTTTGGAAAGCGCATCCACATAGCCTCGGAAGTGGCCGTTTCCCTGCCGACGGAGGACATCGCGCGAGTGGCTTCCGGCACCGTCCGTCACCTGGCCATCGTCGCCGACGACCTGACGGGCGCCGCCGACGCCGCAGCCCCCTTCGCCGCCCGCGGAATGAATGTCTCCGTCGTCCTGCCCTCCTCCGAGGTGCTGCCGGCGGACGCCGAGGTGCTCGCCCTGCTCACCGACAACCGCTGGCGGCTGGAAGCCGAAGCCGCGCGGCGGATGCGGGCCGCGGTGTCCCGCATCCGGGAGTGGGGTCCCGAGATGCTGTTCGTCAAGATCGACTCGACGCTGCGCGGGCGGGTGCGCGCCGATGTCACGGTCGCGCTGGACGCCTGGGGCGGCGGTGACGCCGTCGCCACCCCGGCCTTCCCCGGCCAGGGCCGCACGGTCCGGCACGGGGCCCTCGTCGTTCACGGGGAGACGACCGTGGAACGGGTGGCGGACCACTTCCCGTCCGGTGTGCGGGTGGCCGACGCCGAGACCGACGACGACCTGACGGAGATCGCCCGCCGGATCGTGGCGGACGGGTCCGTCGCGATCGGCTCGGGCGGGCTCTCCCGTGCTCTCGCCGCTCTGCGCGAGCCCCGGCCCCGCCGAGGCGGAGCGCGAGCGGCTGCCACGGGTGTGCTGCTCGTCGTCGGCACCGCGCATGCGGCCACGACGGCGCAGGTGGAGCATGCCATCGGCTGCGGGGCCGAGCTCGTGGTGATCCGTTCCGGGGCGCCGTCCCCGGCCGCCACCGTGGCGGCTGCCCTGCGGGCCGGCCGCCGGATCGTGCTGACCTGCGAGGTCACCGGCGAGGTCGAACCGGACAGCCCGCAGGCCGTGGCGCTGACGGCGGAGCTCGCGCGGGTCGTGACCGCCGTGCTGGACGCGGCGCCGTCCGCCGGGCTCGTTCTCACCGGCGGTGCCACCGCCCTCTCGGTGGCGACCGTCCTCGGAGCTCACGAGGTGTGCCTGCTCTCGGAAGTGACGCCTGGCCTGCCACGGGGTGAGATGGTGATGGGGAGGGACCGCTGTATCCCGGTGGTCACCAAGTCGGGCGGATTCGGCGCGAAGGACGCGCTGTGCCGCGCCGCTGAGGCTTTGGAGGTGCGCCCATGACGCCGTTGCTCGGGCTGACCGTCGGTGACCCTGCCGGCATCGGACCGGAGGTCACACTGAAGGCGGCAGGTGATCCGCGGGTCGCGGTCGCGCGCCTCCTTGCGATCGGCAGTCTCGAGGCCCTGCGTGCCGCCGCGGCGGTCGTCCCCGACCCGCCTGCCCTGCGTGCGGTGTCCTCCCCCGGGGAGGCCCGTTTCGAGCCGGGCACGCTCGACGTGCTCCCCGTGCCGTCGGACGTCGCCGTACCCGTCGGGCGGCTCTCCGCCGAGGCGGGGCAGATCGCCTTCGAGGGTGTGGAGCTCGCCGTGTCGCTCGCGCTCGCGGGCGAGATCGACGGCATCGTCACCGCACCGCTGAACAAGGAAGCCATCGCGCTCGCCGGCCACCCCTACCCCGGCCACACCGAGATCCTCGCCGACCTCACCGGCACCACCGACTTCGCGATGATGCTCACCGCGCTGAAGCTCCGCGTCGTGCACGTCACCACACACGTCGGGATCCGCAAGATGCTGGAGCGCGTCACCACCGAGCGCGTCCTGACCACGATCCGGCTCGCCCACGCCGCACTGCGCGACATGGGGATCGACAAGCCGACCGTCGGTGTCGCCGGGCTCAACCCGCACGCCGGCGAGGGCGGCCTCTTCGGTGACGAGGAGGCACAGGTCATCACGCCCGCGATCGAGCAGGCGAAGGCCGAAGGAATCGCGGCCAGCGGACCGTGGCCCGCCGACACGCTGTTCGGGCGGGCCGTCGCGGGCGACTTCGACGTGGCCATCGCGATGTACCACGACCAGGGCCACATCGCGGTGAAGGTGCTCGGCTTCGAGACCGGCGTCAACGCGACGATCGGGCTGCCGATCGTGCGCACGAGCGTCGACCACGGCACGGCCTTCGACATCGCAGGCACCGGCAAAGCGAGCGCCGACAGCCTCGTCGAGGCCATCACCGTCGGGGCGGCGATGGCACAGGCCCGCGCCACCGCCCGCGCATGAGGGGAGAGGCCGTGACCAACCACCTGGGCCCGTTCGAGGCCGTTCGCGGCCTGGAGTTCGACGCGCCCTTCCCGCACCTGTTGCCCGTCCGCCAGCTCCTGGACGACACGCGCATCCAGGACGTCGCGGCGGCCACGGCGGCGGCCCTGGAGCCGCTGCGCTCCCGGATCACCCCCGGCATGAGCGTGGCGATCACGGCCGGCAGCCGCGGCATCCACGACAAGTGCGCGGTGGTGCGCGCGGCGGGGGAGTGGCTGCGATCGCTCGGCGCCGAGCCGTTCGTCGTGCCGGCGATGGGCTCGCACGGCGGCGCCACCGCCGAGGGGCAGGTGCAGCTGCTCGCCGAGCTCGGGATGACCGAGGAGTCGCTCGGCATGCCGATCCACGCCACGATGGAGACGGTCGAGCTGGGCCGGGTGCCCGACGGTCCGGCGGTGCACCTCGACGCCAACGCGGCCAAGGCCGACGGCATCCTCGCGGTCAACCGGATCAAAGCCCACACCGACTTCTCGGACGAGGTGGAGAGCGGGCTCGCCAAGATCGTCGCCATCGGGCTGGGGAAACGGCGCGGCGCCGAGGGCATCCACCGGTACGGCCCCGCGAACCTCGGCGTGTGGATCCCGCAGGTGGCCCGCCGGGTCGTCGAGACGGGCAAGGTGCTCGGCGGCCTCGCGATCATCGAGAACGCGGGTGACCGGGCGGCCCGGATCGAGCTGGTCGCGGCCCAGGACATCGGTGGCCCCGTCGAGGGCGAGCTGCTCCTGGACGCCAAGCGCAGGATGGCCACCCTGCCCTTCGACGACATCGACGTGGCCGTGGTCGATCTCCTGGGCAAGAACTACTCCGGTTCCGGCATGGACACCAACGTGATCGGCCGGATGATGATCCGCGGCAGCGTGGAGTTCGAGCGTCCGCGCATCACCAACATCGCGGTGCTGGACGTCAGCGACGCCTCCCACGGCAACGCGGTGGGCCTGGGTCTCGCCGACTTCGTGCCGTTCCGGCTGCTGGAGCGGATCGATCTGGAGGCCGTCTACATCAACGCGATGACCTCCGGCCTCGGCGGCCCGCAGCGCGCGCAGGTGCCGATGGCGATGGCCACCGACCGGAGCGCGATCGCCGCGGCGATCCTCACCTGCGGACGGCCGGATCTCGCAGGGGTCACGCTCGTCCGCATGCGCAACACCCTCGACCTGGAGCACTTGTGGGTGTCCGAGTCGCTGCGCGAACAGGTGCTGGCCCACCCGGGCCTGGAGGTCACGGGTGAGGCCGTTCCGATGGTCTTCGACGACGAAGGGCAGCTGGAGGGCTGATGAGCAGGGCATCGTCGGTGGATGTCGACGAGATCGGTGTGCGGCTGCACGAGGCCGACAACGTCGTGGTCGCCTTCCGCGATCTGGGCGAGGGCGCCACAGCTGGCGGGCTCACCCTTCGCCGGGCCGTGCCGCGCGGACACAAGGTCGCCACGGCAGCCATCGCGGTGGGCGAGCCCGTGCGCAAGTACAACCAGATCATCGGGTTCGCCACGACGGCCATCGAGCCCGGCGACCACGTGCACACGCACAACGTCGAGTTCAAGGCGTTCGAGCGCGACTACGCCCCCGGTTCCGATGTCACGGCCACCGACATGGTGCCCGAGGCCGAGCGCGCCACCTTCCAGGGCATCGTCCGCGCCGACGGTCGCGTGGCCACCCGCAACTACCTCGGCATCCTCACGTCGGTGAACTGCTCGGCCACCGCCGCCAAGCTGATCGCCGACCAGTTCCGCCGTCCCGGCCTGCTCGACGCCTTCCCGAACGTCGACGGCGTCGTGGCCCTCACCCACGGCACGGGGTGCGGGATGGCCGCCGACGGCGAGGGCCTCGCCGTCCTCCA
The DNA here is from genome assembly GCF_039534065.1 of Pseudonocardia yunnanensis. Classification (NCBI taxonomy): domain Bacteria; kingdom Bacillati; phylum Actinomycetota; class Actinomycetes; order Pseudonocardiales; family Pseudonocardiaceae; genus Pseudonocardia; species Pseudonocardia yunnanensis. The sequence goes on from NZ_BAAAUS010000034.1 coordinate 241,022, forward strand.
GCGCACGCTCACCGGCTACGCCGAGCACCCGAACTTCGCAGGCTTCCTGTTGCTCGGGCTCGGCTGCGAGGTCAACCAGATCTCCGGCGTGGCCGACGAGTGGAGCATCGACCCCAGCACGCCCGTGGCGACGATGACGATCCAGGAGCAGGGCGGCACAGCCGCCACGGTGCGGGCGGGCGTCGCGGCTCTGCAGGCGATGCTCCCGGCGGCGAACGACGTGAGCCGCACGACAGTGCCCGCGAGTGAGCTCGTGCTCGGGCTCAACTGCGGCGGCTCGGACGCCTACTCCGGCATCACGGCGAACCCCGCGCTGGGTGCCGCCGTCGACCTGCTCGTGCGCCACGGCGGCACCGCGGTGCTCGGCGAGACCCCGGAGATCTACGGCGCCGAGCACCTGCTGACGCGCCGGGCGGTGAGCCGCGAGGTCGCCGACCGGCTCGTGGAGCGGATCCGGTGGTGGGAGAAGTACACCGCCGACAACGACGGGTCGATGGACAACAACCCCTCGCCGGGCAACAAGGCCGGCGGTCTGACGACGATCCTGGAGAAGTCGCTCGGCGCCGTCGCGAAGGGCGGCACGACGAACCTCACGGCGGTCTACCGCTACGCCGAGAAGGTCACCGACAAGGGATTCACGTTCATGGACACGCCGGGCTACGACCCGGTCTCGGTCACCGGCATCGTGGCGGGCGGAGCCACGGTCATGTGCTTCACCACCGGACGCGGGTCGGTGCTGGGCTGCAAGCCCACCCCCAGCCTGAAGCTCGCCACCAACACCGAGATGTACACGCGGATGGCCGAGGACATGGACCTCAACTGCGGCGTCATCGCCGACGGTGCCGCGTCGGTGCAGGACGTCGGTCGTGAGCTCTTCGAGCTGATCCTCGAGACGGCGTCCGGCCGCCGGACCCTGAGCGAGGAGCTGGGCTTCGGTCAAGAGGAGTTCGTGCCCTGGCAACTCGGGGCAGTCATGTGATGAGGGACGGACGGGATGCTCGATTTCAGTGATCAGGTCGTGCTCGTCACGGGCGCGAGCAGCGGGATCGGCGCGGCTGTCGCCGAAGGCTTCGCCCGCCACGGTGCTCGCGTTGCGGTGCACTACCACCGCAACCGCGAGGGGGCCGAGAAGGTCGTCGCCGCGATCCAGGCCGCCGGGGGCACGGCCGTGGAGGTCTCGGGCGACCTCGCACCACCCGACGGGGCCGCCGCGGTCGTCGACGACGTCGTCGCCCGGCTCGGGCGGCTGGACGTTCTCGTGAACAACGCCGGTGACCTCCTGCGTCGCAGCCCGGTGGCGGAGACGTCCGACGTCGACTACGCGCGCGTGATGGACGTCAACATGACGTCCGTCTTCGCCGCGAGCCGGCAGGTCGTGCCGGTGATGCGCCGCCAGGGATCGGGATCGATCGTCAACGTCACCTCCGTGGCCGCGCGCACCGGCGGTGCCGGAGGCTCGGTCGTGTACGCCACGGCGAAGGCCGCGGTCAGCACCTTCACCCGGGGGCTGGCCAAGGAGCTCGCGCCCGAGGGGATCCGCGTCAACGCGATCGCGCCGGGAATCATCACCACCCCCTTCCACGAGCGCCACACGTCCGACGCGCAGATGAAGGGGATGCTCAGCGGCGTCCCGATGGGCCGTGCCGGGCGGCCCGACGAGTGTGCCGGCGCTGTGCTGTTCCTCGCATCGCCGGCGATGAGCGGCTACATCACCGGACAGGTGATCGAGATCAACGGCGGCCAGCTCACCCCCTGACCGAGATCGGAGCATGGATGAACGCCGACGGGCAACGTCGCCTACGCAGCCAGGCGTGGTTCGACAACCCGGACAACCCCGGAATGACGGCGCTCTACATCGAGCGGTACATGAACTGGGGCCTCACCCGGGAGGAGCTGCAGTCGGGCCGGCCGATCATCGGTATCGCGCAGACCGGATCGGACCTCTCGCCGTGCAACCGCCACCACCTGCAGCTCGCCGACCGCGTGCGCGAGGGCATCAGGGAGATGGGGGGCATCGCGTTCGAGTTCCCGGTGCACCCCATCCAGGAGACCGGCAAGCGCCCCACCGCGGCGCTGGACCGCAACCTGGCCTACCTCGGCCTGGTCGAGGTGCTCTACGGCTACCCGCTCGACGGGGTCGTGCTCACCACCGGGTGTGACAAGACCACGCCCGCCTGCTTGATGGCGGCGGCCACGGTGAACATCCCGGCGATCGTGCTGTCCGGTGGCCCGATGCTCAACGGCTGGTACAACGGCGAGCGCACCGGGTCGGGCACCATCGTCTGGAAGGCCAGGGAGATGCTGGCCGCCGGTGAGATCGACGAGGCCGAGTTCGTGGAACTGGTGGCGTCGTCGGCGCCGTCGCCGGGGCACTGCAACACGATGGGCACCGCGTCCACGATGAACGCCCTCGCCGAGTCGCTCGGGATGAGCCTTCCCGGCTGCGCGGCGATCCCGGCTCCGCACCGCGACAGGGCCCGCATCGCCCACGCGACCGGCAGGCGGATCGTGGAGATGGTGCACGAGGACCTCAAGCCCTCCGACATCCTCACCCGCGAGGCGTTCGAGAACGCGATCGTCGTGAACTCCGCCATCGGCGGGTCGACGAACGCGCCGATCCACATCACCGCGATCGCGCGGCACATCGGCGTGCCGCTGGAGATGGACGAGTGGCAGCGGCTCGGACTCACCGTTCCGCTGATCGTCAACATGCAGCCGGCAGGCAAGTACCTCGGCGAGGAGTTCCACCGCGCCGGTGGCGTGCCCGCGGTGATCAACGAACTGATGGCACACGGCCTCATCCACGAGGACGCCCGCACCGTCAATGGGGCGTCGATCGGGGAGAACTGCCGCGCCACGGTGGCCAGTGACCGCGACGTGATCAGTACCTTCGACGACGCGCTGGTCGGCGACGCGGGGTTCCTCGTGCTCCGCGGCAACCTCTTCGACTGCGCGATCATGAAGACGAGCGTGATCTCTCCCGAGTTCCGCGAGCGGTACCTGAGCGACCCGGACCATCCGAACGTCCTGCAGGGCCGGGCCGTCGTCTTCGACGGCTCGGAGGACTACCACGCCCGGATCGACGACCCCGAGCTCGCCGTCGACGAGGACTCCGTGCTGGTCATCCGGGGTGGCGGGCCGTTGGGTCATCCGGGCTCGGCCGAGGTGGTCAACATGCAGCCCCCGGCAGCGATGATCAAGCGCGGGGTGCACTCGCTGCCGTGCATCGGTGACGGCCGCCAGAGCGGCACCTCCGGCTCGCCGTCGATCCTCAACGCCTCCCCGGAGGCCGCGGCCGGTGGCGGGCTGGCACTGCTGCGCACCGGCGACACGGTGCGCATCGACCTGAACACGGGCGCCGCCGACGTCCTCGTCGATCCCGAGGAGCTGGCGGAGCGCCGGCGTCAGCTGGAGGAAGCGGGCGGCTACCCGATGCCCCCGTCGCAGACGCCGTGGCAGGAGATCCAGCGCTCGATGGTCGACCAGCTCAGTGGCGGCATGGTCCTCAAGCCCGCGGTGGCCTACCAGCGCGTGGCCCAGACGATGGGCATACCCCGCGACAACCACTGAGGCGCCCCACCGACGACCGGGACGTCCGCCGCGGCGGGGTTCCGGTCGTCGGGTCAGGTGGCGCGTTTCGTCAGCGCCACCAGGTAGCGAACCGGCTCGCGAGTCGTGTTCGCGTACGTGCACGTGGCCGGTGGTCCGAGCTGAAGGCAGTCGCCGGCGTCGAGTTCGTGGTCGGTGTCGCCTTCGCGGAAGAGCAGCCGGCCCTCCAGTACCCAGATCTGCTGGTGCCTGAAGGCGTAGGTGTCGGCCGCGTAGGAGATCTCCGCGCCCGCGGGCAGCTCGACCTCGACGAGCTCCAGCGGTCCGCCGCTGATCGGTGACACGGCACGGCGACGGTAGCCGGTTTCCGGGTCGGTCCATGTCGGCTGGTCCGCGGCCCGTGCGAGGCGCCGGTCACCGCCCTCGGCGCGGGCCACCAACTCGGAGAGCGTCATTCCCAACGCCGCCGACAGACGGCCGAGGAGGACCGCGGTGGGCTGCGCCTCGCCGCGTTCGATCTTGCCGATCATCGCTCGCGAGACACCGGAGCGCTCCGCGAGAGCGCTGGCCGACAGGGAACGGGACCGCCGGGCGGCGGAGAGCGTGGCGGCGAGTGACGCGGAGAGCGGGTCGGACACAGCTGTCACTATAGGGGCCGATTTGTCTACTATCGTTGCCATGACTGCTGTGTCCACCCGGATACGGGACGCCTGCGATGCCGACGCCCGGGCGTGCGCGGAGATCTACGCCCCCTACGTCACCGACACGGCGATCTCGTTCGAGAGCGAACCGCCACAGCCCGGGGTCATGGCCCGGCGTATCGCCGACGCCGTGCGCACGCATGCCTGGCTCGTGCTGGAGGATCAGGGCCGGGTGATCGGCTACGCCTACGGCGGCCCGTTCCGCGCGCGGCGGGCGTACGACTGGTCATGCGAGGTCAGCGTCTATCTCGAGCGCGGCAGGCAGCGCACCGGCGGGGGACGTGTGCTCTACGAGGCGCTGCTCGCCCGGCTGGCCGAGCGTGGGTTCCGCACCGTCGTGGCGGGCATGACGCTGCCCAACGACGCGAGCGTCGGCCTGCACCGCGCCATGGGGTTCGAGGAGATCGGGACCTTCCGCCGCGTCGGCTGGAAACACGGCAGGTGGCACGACGTGGCCTTCATGCAACGAGCGATCGGCGCCGAGGCGGAGACGCCGCCCGAGCTCGTGTGACTTTTGCGGCTTATGTGGCTCCACGGTGCATACGTCGCATTGACCCGATCAGGGGTATCTGTCCATCATCGGGTACTCGCTGTCAACGCCGACGGGGGCCGCATGTCTGCCACACCCGAGACCACCAGCACCGATCCGTACACCCTGACGCCGGAGGGGATCAAGGATCCGCCGATGGGCTGGAGGGCCAGCTTCCGCTATCTCGGCCCAGGCCTGATCCTCAGTGCGTCGATCGTGGGGTCGGGCGAGCTCATCGCCACCACCACACTGGGCGCGGAGGTCGGCTTCGCACTGCTCTGGCTGGTCATCTTCAGCACGTTCGTGAAGGTCGCCGTCCAGGTCGAGCTGGCGCGCTGGACCATCGCGACCGGGCAGCCCGCGCTCACCGGCTACAACAGGGTGCCGCCGAGGATCGGCCGGATGGGCTGGGTCAACGTCCTGTGGATGGTGCTGGCCCTCACCAAGCTGCTGCAGCTCGGCGGCATCATCGGCGGCACGGCCGTGGCGTTCAGCATCCTGCTGCCGTTCGGGCCCGACCCTCTCGCCTTCCAGTCGCTCCTGATCTGGACGTCGATGCTCGCCCTGGGCAGCATCGCGCTGCTGTGGACGAACTCGTACCGGCTCATCGAGCGGGGAGCGGTGCTCCTCGTGGTGATCTTCACGTTCGTCACGGTCGGCATCGCTCTCGGCCTGCCGTTCACGCCGTTCGCCTACGGCGCCGGTGACGTGGCGAGCGGGCTGACGTTCCTCATTCCCGCGGGTGCGGTCGGCGCCGCGATCGCGATGTTCGGAATCACCGGCGTCGGTGCGGACGAGATCACGTTCTACACGTACTGGTGCATCGAGAAGGGCTACGCGCGGTGGGCGGGCCCGAACGACGGCAGCGAGGCCTGGGTGCGCCGGGCCAACGGCTGGATCCGGGTGATGTACAAGGACGCGTTCATCTCCTGGCTCGTCTACACCTTCGGCACGCTCGCCTTCTACATCATGGGCGCAGCGGTGCTGAACCCGCAGGGTCTCGTGCCCGAGGGCAACGGGATGATCACCACGCTCTCGCGCATCTACACCGACGTGCTCGGCGAATGGGCGAGCATCGCCTTCCTGATCGGTGCCATCGCGGTGCTGGGCTCGACGATGTGGGCGGCGGTGCCCAGCTGGTCGCGGATGTATGTGAACCTGCTGGCGACGATGGGCGTGCTCGACTGGCAGGACCCCGTTGCCCGACTGCGGTGGATCCGCATCTTCACGGTCGCCCTGCCGCTCCTGTGGGCGGTCGTCTACCTCACCATCCAGTCGCCGGTGGTGATGGTGCAGATCGGCGGCGTGATGACGGGCATCTTCCTCGTGGCCACGGTGGTGGCGGTCTGGTATCTGCGCAGCACTGAGACCGATCCGCGGCTGCGTGGCGGGACCACCTTCAATGTCCTGCTCGTCGTCAGCAGCGTCGCCATCGGGTTGCTGGGCGTCTACACACTGCTCCAGGTGTTCGGCCTCGGGATCGGCTAGGTGTCCGAATTGCTCCGGGCATCGGGCGCGCAGCACCCGAGGTGCCCCTAGTCTGGACTGGGTGGAGGACGGCAGAGACCTCGGTGCCGGCATGGCGCGCCCCGTTGCAGACCTTCCACAGGTATTGAACGGGGCGCCCGCCGCAGTCCTGGTGATCGACCTCGAGCGGCGGCACGTCGTCTACGCCAACGAGGCGGCCATCGAGCTCACAGGCAACCGCGTGCGGCTGCCCGTCGACATCGACAGCTGGGGCGACGCGGCGGGGCTCACCGACCTCGGGGGCAGGCGGATGAGCGAGAGCCGCTCGCCGCTGTCGCTCGTGGCGAGCGGCGTATCGGTGGCGGGGGAGCCGGTGGCGGTGCGCGACGCGACGAGACGGGGAGGGAGCGTCACCTCCGCGCAGCGCGAGGCCAGCGAGGGGAAGCTGCTCTGGGTCACGGGCTTCAGCCTCTCGCAGGCGCCCGCCGAGATGGTGCCCTCCGGTTTCGACAACGGGACGGACGCTCGCGCGCTGGTGGTGTTCCTCCAGCTCTCCAATACCGAGCACGGCGATCGGCGGCGGCTCGAGATGCTGCGGGACCGCGCCGTCATCGCCACGGACATGTCGTTCACCATCACCGCGCCGGGGCGTGGCGGCAACCCGCTGATCTGGGCCAACCCGTCGTTCTCCAAGCTCACCGGCTACGCCTACGACGAGATCGTCGGGCGGGACTGCCGGTTCCTGCAGGGACCGAACACCGACAGGGCCGCGGTGCGGCGCATCCACGAGGCGCTCCTGCGCCGCAAGCCGATCACCGAGTTGTTGCTCAACTACCGGCGCGACCGCACCGCGTTCTGGAACCAGGTCTCCATCTCGCCCGTGTTCGACGGCCAGGGCGACCTGATCAACTTCGTGGGAGTGCAGACCGACGTCACCGAGCGGGTGATCGTCGAGCAGGAGCGCAGGGCAGCGCTCGCCGAGGCCGAGGAGGCCCGTAGTCAGCTGCGGCTGCTCGCCGAGGCGACCACGCAGATGACCGGTGCCCTCGGCGTCACCGACGCGTGCGAGCGGCTCGCGCGGAGCCTGGTGCCGGAGCTCGCCGACGTGTGCGCCGTCGACCTGCTGGACCGGCCTGGCACCGGTGTGCCGCTGCGTATCGCCGTGGCGGCCAGGGAGTTCGCGGACGAGGCGCGCATGCTGGAGCTGGGCAGGCTGCGCAGCAACCGGCCGGGCAGCGGCAGCGACACCGGGAGCGTGCTCGTGGGGGAGCGTCCCGTCCTCGTGCCGGAGCTGCCCGAGCACGGCGAAGACCGCTACCCCGAGGACCCTGCGGCTGCCGCCGTGTACGACACGCTGAGGATGCGGTCGGTCATGGTCGTGCCGGTACGGGCGCGTGGCCGGGTGCTCGGGGCGCTCACCCTCGTCACGCAGCATCCCTATGGACGCCGGTACGGCTCGCGGGATCTGCACCTGGCCACCGACATCGCCGGCCGCGCCGGGCTCACCGTCGACAACGCCCGCCTGTACGAGGTGGAGCACGCCGCGGCGGTCACCCTGCAACGCAGCCTGCTGCCTGCCGTGCTGGAGGTGGAGGGACTGCAGGTGGCGGCGCGCTACCTGGTGGGTGTCGACGGCAACCAGGTGGGCGGGGACTGGTACGACGTGCTCAAACTGCCCGACGGATCCGTGGGGCTGGCGGTCGGTGACGTGGTGGGGCACGACCTGCGCGCCGCGGCGGCGATGGGGCAGCTGCGCGGCGTCGTCCGGTCCTACGCCTGGGACGGGGGCCTTCCCGGGTCGGTGCTGGACCGCTGCGACCAGCTGGTGCAGGGCCTGGAGATGGCGGCCATGGCCACGGCGGTGTACGCGCGGATCGAACCGATCGAGGGCAGCGACGATCGGCTCCTGCGCTACGCCAACGCCGGGCACCCCGCGCCGCTCCTGCTCGGGCCGGACGGCACGCTCCGGCGGCTCGACGAGCACACGTCCCCGATGATCGGGGCTGTGCGGAGCTTCGGCCGGGCCACCGAGCCGGGGCGCACGGAGGCCGTGCTGCGCTGTCCGCCCGGCTCGATCCTGCTGCTCTACACCGACGGGCTCACCGACATCGCGGGGGAGGACGCCGACGAGCGCACGGAGCTGCTGGAGCGCACCCTCGCCGCAATGGCGCCCCGATCAGAACCGGAAGCCGTCGTCGAACAGGTGCTGGCGGCCTGTAGCCCGCACCGCCTCCGCGACGATGTCGCGCTGCTCGCCGTCCGCATCGATGATCAAACTGTGACAGCCGAGCGCTGAACGGCGTATCAGGGCCGGAATGAGTTACCGGCTGGTAGTAGGGCCGTTTGCGGATCGCGGCGCGCCGCTTGTCGTTCGAGGTCCCGGGAAACGAGCGACCTGTAGGGACCTGCCGGTTCAATCCTCAACAGAAAGGGAGGCGCCTCGGGGGGCGAGGGGTCGGCACGCGTCTAGGGGGACGTACTACATGGTCGCGGTTCCGGAGATTCCGTTCTCCGCACCGATGGCAACATCTGTCATCGAACGATCGCCTGTTTCGCTACAGAGGCGACGGGCCGTTGCAGTTGCCGTCACTGCGATGGAGCTACTACGGCCCGAGTCGGATCTGGCACGGGCGGTCGCCGCGTTCCCGCACATCGACGTGCTGGTCATCGCCGACGACGAGCCGGTATCCGGCTCAGTGGTCGAGGCGCTCGACGGGTACGGCGAGGGCTTCGACGACGGGTACGACGAGCTCCGCGCCGATGTGGACCAACTCGGTGTCCCCGGCCTGCACCTGCACCGCCTGGGGCTGCGCCAGCCGCTGGGGCCCTGGGCCGAGCACGACGTCGTGGCGGCGATCAGTGAACTCGTCGGCTTCGACCCGGAGCCGGGCGTCTACTGTCTGGCACCCGCCCCGGCGCCCGCCGACGCGGCTCGCGCCGTCGTCAACCGGGCGGCCCGGCGCATCGCGCAGGTGTACGGCATTCCGCTGCTGCGCTACCTCTGCCTCGAGCTGTCGGTCGTCGGCGAGGAAGGGGCCTGACAGCGCTGAGGGGTGGCCCGCTCCCGGACCACCCCTCGTGCTGTTCTGGCCGCTCAGCTCGCCAGCGGCACGCCGCGCTGCTCCAGGATCACGCGCCGCTCCGACTCCGCCAAGCCGCCCCACACCCCGAACGGCTCGCGGGTCTGTAGAGCGAACTCCCGGCATTGCTCGATCACCGGGCATCGGTGGCAGACGGCTTTGGCCTGTGCGGTCCGGCGGGCCCTGGACGGATTGCGTTCACCGTCCGGGTGGAAGAACACGGCGCTGTCCATCCCCCGGCAGGAACCCAACCGCTGCCACTGCCACGCATGGTCCATCGGGCCGGGAAGCCGGCTGACGTCGCTCATCGTCACCTCTTGTCGTTCGTGCCCGACGGCACTCGGCGAATCCACGACGTCGTTCCCGGCTGGTTGAGGGGCCAAACACCCCCCAATAGGACATGACGGATCTGCCGACGTTCCGCGCTGGCCGAACGCTCGGCGCCGCGGCCGCCCGTGGGACGTCTGCTCCGCCGTTCGAGCAGCTCAGAGAGCCGCCTACGCGGCGTGGGCGCCTCCACGCTCTCGGGCGACGCCGCTCTTCACCCGATCCGGTGTGATACAGCTCACGCCAGTTACGGGTCACTCAATCGGGCTAGGTTGCCGCCAAGGCCTGCTCGACCGTGTCGTGGATGTCGAACAACGGCACGAGCCCGGCGATCGTCAACGGGCGGAGAACGCGACGCGCCGTGCACGCCAGCCGAAGCTCCACACCCGCGGCATGGGCCGCCTCGCGCACCTCGATGAGGACGGCCAAGCCGCTCGTGCCGAGGAACGACACACCGTCGAGGGCCAGCACCACGAGCTCCACGCCCGCTTCCGTGCCGAACTGCTCGATCACGGCAGAGCGCAGCTGAGGCGACGTGAGCATGTCGACCTCACCTCCGACCTCGATCACGACCTGCCCAGGTGCAGGGCTCCGCCGGTCCAGGGTGATCTGGTCGTCGACGTCGCCTCCCAGCCTGACGGAGGGAGGATCGGCGGGCAGGTTTTCACGGGTCTCGGACATCGAGGCTCACGGTAGGGGCCACGTGGCTGCTCTGCCACTCCAGACACTCGTCCTGGTTCTCAGACGAGCCGGTGACCCCCGTCAGGGGTCCGCACGGTGTGTCCGCCGCTGGCCAGGAGTTCGAGAAGCGGGACGGCGACCCGCCGGCTGGTACCGAGGGCCTGGCGTGCCGCGCTGAGCGTGAACTCGGGACCGAGGTCGGCGAGCACCTCCAGGGCACGCCTGTCGGCGCCCGGGAGCAGCACGACGCCGTCGGCGATCCGCATCAGCTCGCCCGTCTTGACGAGCGAGGCCACCTGCCGCGGACCCAGCCCGAGTTCCGAAAGGCGCGCGGCCTCCGGCGCCGCGAAGGGGGTGCGCTCCAGGTCGGCGCGCAGTGTGTCCATCGCGGCGCGAACCGCGGGCGGTAGCGAGCGTGCCGCCGATCGCACGACCCGCCCGTCCCGCAGCACGAGGCCGGTATCGGTTCCTGCGCTCCCGGCGTGGCGCAGCACGGCCTCCACCAGCCGCGGTTCCGGCAGGCCGACGGCCCGCCGCGCCGCCTCGGTGGGCAGGCCGGGGTCGAGTGGGTCGTCGATGTCGTGCGCGGCCACCGCAGCCGCCAGCTCGGTCGCGATCTCGGTGGCCCGCCCGGGATCCACCAGCCACCCGGCCGCCCCCGGCGCCCCGCGCGCCACGACGTCCAGGTCGGGGTGGGCGACGCCCATGGCGAGCAGCTCGCTGCGGCGCACGACACGGCGGCGGGTCAGCTCCGCGGCCGCGGACGCGACGCCGGTCATCGTCGCGAGCTCGGCCGCGCGTCGGGTGGCGGCTCCGCGGCGGCGCAGCTCCGGCGGACGGACGTCGAGCACCGTCAGCCCGGCGGTGACCACGCGGCGGCCGGGATCGCGCAGCACCGCCCGATCTCCGACGCGCAGCGGGAGCGGATGGCGCAGTCGCAGCCGCACGGTGTCCGTGCCGAGTGGCCGTATCCGGGCCGTGACGGCTGCGGCGCCGATGTGCAGGCTGAGCTCGGCCGGCAGGTCGCCGACGTCGACGGGGACGCCGTCGCGAATCCCGTGCAGACGGGCGTCGAGCAGGTCGGTGGCGAGCCAGGCCCCCGCGGTGAGCAGCACGTCGCCGCGGGTCACGGCCTCGCGGGGAACCCCGCGCAGGTTCACCGCCACCCGCGACACGCCGACGGTCTCGGTGGTGTCGGCGCCGAGGCTCTGCAGACCGCGAACGCTCACGGTGCGAGCGCCCTCGGCCGTGAGCAGCTCCAGCTCGTCGTGCACACGGATACGGCCTGCGCCGAGCGTGCCGGTGACCACCGTGCCGGCCCCGCGGATGGTGAAGGCGCGGTCCACCCAGAGGCGCACGTCCGCCGTGGTGTCCGGCTCGGGCAGATCGGCGATCAGGTCGTCCAGCGCGTCGCGCAGTTCGTCGAGCCCGGCGCCGGTCGCCGCCGACACGCAGACGGTCCGCAGGCCGGCGAGCGGTGTACCGGCCAGGTGCTCGAGCGCCTCGTCGCGGGCCAGTTCCGGCTCCATGAGGTCGCTTCGGGTGATCACCAGGAGCCCGTGGCGCACACCGAGTGCGCAGAGCGCGTCGACGTGCTCGGCGGACTGCGGCATCCACCCTTCGTCGGCGGCCACGACCAGCACCACGGCGGGCACGGGCCCGACCCCGGCCAGCATCGCGGTGACGAACCGCTCGTGGCCGGGAACATCGACGAACGCCACGGTGGTGCCCGACTCGAGCGTGGTCCACGCGAAACCCAGGTCGATCGTCATGCCCCGGCGGCGCTCCTCGGCCCACCGGTCGGGCTCCATCCCGGTGAGCGCGCGGACCAGCGTGGACTTGCCGTGGTCCACGTGGCCCGCGGTGGCCACCACGGCACGGGCGGACCGTCCCTCGTTACCGCTCACGTCCTGCTCCCACCGCGAGCACCGCAGCGGTGAGAGCGGCGTCGGCATCAGGAGGCAGGGCGCGCAGATCGAGCAGGCAGCGCCCGTGCTCGACGCGTCCGAGTACGGCCGGCTCACCAGCGCGCAGTGCGTCGGCGTACCGCTCGGGCAGCGCGACGGCGGCGCTCGGCAGCGTGACGCCGGGCGCACCCCCACCGCCGACGGTGGCCGCGGAGTCCGCCGCGACCGCGTCGACGCCGGCCTCGGCGAGCGAGCCTGCCACCCGCGCGGCGCGAGCGCGCAGAGCTTCCGGATCGGCGTCGAGCGCGGCCCTGGTGGGCGACGCCGGCCCGCGGAGGGTGGCCTCGAACGCGGCCAGGGTGAGCTTGTCCACCCGCATCGCCCTGGCCAGGGGGTGGCGCCGGATCCGCTGCACGAGCTGGGCTCCCTCACCGGGCGCCCCGAGCAGCAGCCCGGCCTGCGGACCACCGAGCAGTTTGTCACCCGATGCCGTGACGAGGGTGGCGCCGCGTGCGAGCGTGCTCGCGGCGTCGGGCTCGTCGGGGAGCAGCGGGTGCGGCGCCAGCAAACCGGAGCCGATGTCCGCGACGACCGGCACACCCAGGTCGGTGAGCTCCTCGATCTCGACGGATCGGGTGAAGCCGCTGATGACGAAGTTCGACGGATGCACCTTGAGGATCAGTGCTGTCTCGGGACCGACCGCGGCGGCGTAGTCGGCGCGGCTCACGCGGTTGGTGGTGCCGACCTCGCGTAGGCGTGCCCCGGTGGCCGTGAGCAACTCGGGGATGCGGAACCCGTCGCCGATCTCGACGAGCTCGCCGCGGGCGATGACGATCTCGCGGCGCCCGTCGGGACCGCCGGTGGCGAGCGTGACGGCCACCAGTGCGAGCGCAGCGGCACCGTTGTTGACCAGGTGGGCGGCCGCGGCACCCGGCACAGCTGCGAGGAGGGCGTCGATGGCGGCGGCGCCGCGGGGACCCCGCCCGCCGGTGGCGAGGTCGAGCTCGACGTCGCAGGTGCCGGCGGCCAGGTCCAGCGCGGCCCGGGCGGCTGCGGAGAGCGGGGCCCGTCCGAGGTTGGTGTGCAGCAGCACCCCGGTGGCGTTCAACACCGGTCGCAGGCCCGTGGCGGTGGTCGGCAACGAGTCGAGCACGGCGCTCACGACAGCTTCCTGCTCGACCGGCAGCTCACCTCGCCGGGCGCGATCCTGCGCGGCCGTGACCGCCGACTTGACGAGCGCTCGGCCGAGCCGCTCGGCCGCGGCAGCGATCCGTGGCTCGGCCAGGACCGCGTCGGTTCGCGGCACCTGTCGCCGCGGATCCACCGTGGTCACGGGACCACCCTACGACCAGGCAACACGTCCACGTTCCGCAGTGGACCCCCGGCGGCGGCGCGGGGAGCTACGCCGCCGCCGATCGGCGGCCGGTTCAGCCGACGGTCGAGCGCTCGCGCTGAACAGGCCGGGCTGCCGGGGAGTCGGCGCCGTCGCCGCCGAACGGCCCGGTCTCCGGACCTGTGGTCAGCTCGGCACCGAGCAGCTTGTGGAGCCTGCCCATCTCGTTGCGCACGCTCTCGTGCAGCCCCTCGACGCGACGCAGCTCCTGCTCGGCGGCCTCGCGACGGCGCTTGAGGTCCTGCTCGCTGCGGTGGCGCACCTCCTCGGCACGGGCCTGAGCCTCGCTGACGAGGGCGTCGGCGGCGTGCCGAGCGTCGTCGGTGATGCGGGCGGCATCGTCGCGGGCCGCGGCGAGGGTGGCGGCGGCCTGCTGCTCGCGTTCCTGCAGCGCCACATTGCGCTGGGTGGCTTCCTGGTCCAGCTCGGCCGACCGGGCGATCAGCGCCTGCTCCACCTCGTGGCGGTGCCGCTCCGCGTCGGCGCGGGCCTGTTCGAGGAGTGCTGTGGCCTCGTTGGCCGCGCGGTTGCGGACGTCGGCCGCCTCGCGCTCGGCCAGCCGGAGGATCTTCTCGGCGCGGAACCCGAAGCTGTCCTGCGACATCGGCGCGTCCGCCTGGGCCGCGGCGCGGGCGCGCATCTCCTTCTCGGTGGCCCGGGCGTGCTGCTCTGCGCCCTGGCGGGCCGCTTCCGCGCTGGCCAGCCGGTCCCGCAGCTCCCGCATCTGAGAGTCGACCTGGTCGCGGTCGTACCCGCGCCGGACCACGTCGAAGGACGCTCCCCCTGATGACGGGCCGCCGGTCCCCGCGCTCTGCACGTTCGGGACTCCGTGAGCAGGGTTCTGGGCGCTGATCGTCACGGCGCGTAGTTTGTTCCCCCGAACGAGCGAAACTGAACCGGAGATCGACAGGCGGGTGATTTCGTGCGGTAGCCGGTTTGGTCGGGTTCGTCCTGACTGCCATCACCGCCGGGAACTCTTAGGCTCGAGTCGTGTCGGAATCCACCCTCTCCCGCCGCCTTACGCAGTTCAGCCACGGCGCGGGCTGCGCATGCAAGCTCGCTCCGGGCGAGCTTGCCACCGTGCTACGCACCCTGACCCCGCAGTCCCACCCCGACCTGCTGGTCGGCACCGAGACAGGCGACGACGCCGCGGTGTGGCGGCTCGACGCCGACCGTGCACTGGTCGCGACCACCGACTTCTTCACCCCGCTCGTCGACGACCCCCGGACCTGGGGCCGGATCGCCGCACAGAACGCGGTGTCCGACGTCTACGCGATGGGCGGACGCCCGCTGTTCGCGCTGAACCTCGTGGCCTGGCCCTCGTCGGAGCTGCCGACGTCGATGCTCGCCGAGGTGCTGGCGGGCGGGGCCGAGATCGGCGCGGAGAGCGGCTTCGCCGTCGTCGGCGGCCACAGCGTGGACGACCCGGAGCCCAAGTACGGCCTCGCCGTCGTCGGGGAGGTGCACCCGGACCGGATCCTGACCAACGCCGGGCTTCGGGACGGGGACGTGCTGGTGCTCACCAAGGCCCTCGGGGTCGGTATCGCCACCACCGCGATCAAGGCGGGCACCGCGTCGCCCGAGGTGCAGGAGGCCGCGGTCGCCTCGATGACGGCGAGCAACTCCGCAGCGGCCGTGGCGGCCGTCGCCGCCGGCGCCACAGGCTGCACCGACGTCACCGGGTTCGGGCTGCTGGGGCACCTGTCGAAGATGACGGCGGCCTCCGGCGTCGACGTGGAGCTGGACGTGGCCGCCGTGCCGTTCCTGCCCGGCACGCGCGCACTGGCCGAGGCCGGAACGATCCCCGGCGGCACCCGCCGCAACCGCGACTGGGTGGCCCCGTCGGTGGACTCCGCCGGGTTCGCGGAGCTCGAGGTCCTGCTGCTCGCCGACGCCCAGACCTCCGGCGGCCTCCTGTTCGGCGCCGCGCCCGACCGTGCCGCCGAGGCGGTGGCGCAGCTGGGCGCCCCCGCAACGGTGATCGGCCGCGCCCGCACGGGCACGGGCCGCATAACCCTGCGCTGAGCCCCCGTGAGGTGAACGAGCGGCCCGCCGGTCCGGACCTATCGGACGAGAGCGCCGCTCGTCCCTAGTGGGTGGAGCGGGATCGGCGCGGAGGGCGCTGTGCCGCGCCGGCGGGGCGTTGTCGGACGAGCGGCGCGCTGATCCGGACCTAATGGATGAGAGTGCCGTTCGTTGCGGCGGTTGGGCGCTGCCCCGCCGGTGGGCCGGCGCGCGCGTCGGACGAGCGGCGCGCTGGTCCCGATCTAGTGGACGAGAGTGCCGCTCGTGCGGAAGGCCGGGCCGGCCCCGCTGCTCCGTCCGGCCCGGCTTTGCTGGACGAGCGGCGCGTTCA
Source organism: Pseudonocardia yunnanensis (assembly GCF_039534065.1). NCBI lineage: Bacteria > Bacillati > Actinomycetota > Actinomycetes > Pseudonocardiales > Pseudonocardiaceae > Pseudonocardia > Pseudonocardia yunnanensis. The sequence continues at coordinate 257,012 of NZ_BAAAUS010000034.1, forward strand.
TTCGGACCTATTGGGCGGACGTGCCGCTCGTACGGTGGGCCGGGCCCGCTGCTGGATGAGCGGCTCTGGGACGAACGCGCCGGTCGTGCGGACGGCGGTGGCTCAGCCGCCCCAGATGTCCTCCAGGTAGCGGTCGGCGCTGCGTAGGCCGGCGAGCCAGGCCTCGGCGTCGGACTCGCCTGCGCCGGTGTGGGCTCGGAAGATCTTCTGCAGGGCGGCGCGGACGCCCGGTGCCATCGTCCCGGCGTTGCCGCACACGAGCACCACGGCGTCCTGCTGCAACAGGCTCCACACCTCGTCGGAGCAGTCGAGCATCGCGTCCTGGACGTACCGGCAGCGGGCGTCGGCCCGGGAGAACGCGTTCTCCACGCGCACCACGCCCCGCTCCTCGTACGTGCTCAGCTCGTCGGCGTAGAGCATGTCGGTGTCCGGGCGGCGGCAGCCGAAGAAGAGCAGCGACCGCGCGATCGGCACGCCCTGCTGCTGCAGGATCGCCCGCTCCTGCAGGAACCCGCGGAACGGCGCGAGCCCCGTGCCTGCGCCGATCATGATCATCGGCACGTGGGGGTTCTCCGGCGGCCGGAACGGGATCGTGGGCTGGCGGACGAACACGAACGCCGTGCCGTTCTCCGGGACGATCGACAGGTGTCCTGAGCAGATCCCGGTGAACGTCCCCACCCCGGACCGGGCAGGCCCGCGGAGCACGCCTGCGGTGATGCTGCAGACCTCCGGATCCGCCATCGGTGACGAGGAGATCGAGTAGTACCGCGGGCGCAGTGGAGGCAGCATGTCGAGGAAGACCTCGAACGGCACCTCGCACGCAGGAAACGCTTCGAGCAGGTCGAGTACCGACCGGTTCGGCGCGAACACGTGCTCGGTGTAGCGGGCGTGGGAGTCCGCATCGTCGCCGGCGAAGGACTCGAGCTGGGCCTTCTGGTCCGGGTCGGTGGTGTAGCGGGCGAGGGTCTGGATGTCGTCGCGCGTGGCCACGTCCTGCAGCTCGACGCAGCTGCCGAGCACGCCGAGCAACGGTGCGGGCTCCTCGATCGGGAGGTGGGTGTGGGTGCCGCTGCGCGGGATGATCGTGACGTACTGACCGGCGTCCAGCCCGAAGCGCGCCATCACCCGGCGAATGAGGTCGACGCTGTTGCGGGGGAGCACGCCGAGGTGGTCGCCTGCGCGATAGGGCATCTCCGGTGGCAACGCGATCTCGACGTGCCGGGTGGAGCGGTCGACCGGCTTGCCGTTGCCGACCAGCAGCTCCCGGTTGACGGTGACCCGCCCCGGGCGGGCCCGGTAGGACACGATCACCGGGTTGGTGAGCTGCCGGTTGGTCAACGTGAGGGACAGCCGCGGCCCGGAGTCGACGGCGGCGCCGACCTCGGCCGGCAGGTCGAGCGCGGTGGCGAGGTCGGACCAGAGGTCGCCGTGCCAGTCGCGGTACTGCGCGTCGAAGTCACCGGCCGCGTTGCCCTCGCCCCTGCGGTGCACGCGGCGGCCGCCGTGGGCGTCGAGCTGTTCGTCCAGCAGCGTGGGCACGGCCTGGTAGGTGGCTGCCCACTCGGTGTTGCCGCAGCCGAAGACGGTGTACGCGACGCCCTCGGCGGCCCCGTCGCCCGCTCCGGTGATCCATCGGCAGAACCCGTCGGCGTTGTCCGGCGGCGTGCCGTTGTAGGACGAGGACACGATCACGGTGGCCCCGCTCGCGGGCAGGTCGTCGACGTGGTCGTCGAGCGCGCCCAGCGTCACGTCGAAGCCGCGTTCCGTGCCCTCCTGCGCCAGCCGTGTGGCGATGCCCTCGGCCGTGCCGAGGTTCGATCCGAACAGCACCGACAGCGGGGTGCCGTGCCGCGCCACCGCCGGGGCGACCTCCGCGGCGGCGGTGCCGATGGACTCGGTGCGGACGGGGCTCTCGGTCGCCACCGGTGGGACGGCGCCCCGTTCGATGTGGACGTCGCTGCGGGGCCGGACCTGGATCCGGAACTCGTCCGGCTTGACGGTCAGCGTCGTCTTGGTCTTCAGCTCGTAGCCCAGGTGGTCGACGAGTTCGAACCGCTGCAGCAGCATGCCGAGTACGAGCGTGGCCTCCTGCAGCGCGAACTGCCGCCCGATGCACGCCCGCTGCCCCGTGCCGAAGGGCTTGTACGCGTTGGGGGGAATGCCGACCAGCCGCTCGGGGCTCATGTGGTCCGGGTTGAACTCCGCCGCGTCCGGGCCCCACACCGATGTCTGGCGATGCAGCGCCGGAATCACCACGCTGAGGGTGGTGTTGGCGGGGATTGAGTACCGGCCGCCGATCACGGTGTCCTCGTAGGGGTAGCGGCTGAACGCCGGGGCCGTCGGCCAGAGCCGAAGGGCCTCGTCGAGCACCTGCCTGATGTAGGTCAGCCGCTGGACCTGCTCGAAGGTCGGCCACGCCCAGGTACCGAGCACGTCATCGGCCTCGGCGCGCGCCCGTTCCATCATGTCCGGGTTCTTGAGCAGGTAGTAGATCGCGAAGGAGAGCAGGCCCGAGGTCGTCTCGTGGCCCGCGATGAGGAACGTGATGCACTGCGCGCGGATGTTGGCGTCGGGCAGCCGCTCGCCGCTCTGCTTGTCGACGCCCACGAGCATCCGTCCGAGCAGGTCGGTGGTGTCGGCTGCGTCCCCCTCTGCGCGGCGTTCGGCGATCAGCCGGTCGACCAGGTCGTTCATGAACGCCTGGTCCTCCTCCGCCTGACGCTGGGCGCGGACCCGCAGCCGGGTCTGCAGCTTCGTCTGCCGGACCCGGGTCTGCGCCTCGGTCAATGAACGCACCATCGCCTCGACGAACGGGTGCGGCGTATCGCGGTAGAACGAGTTGAACCGGTAGCCGAATCCGCACAACGCGATGGTGTCGAGGGTCAGCCTGGTCATGTCCGCGGGCACGTCCACGTCCTCGCCCGGATTGAGCCGCTCCCATTTCTCCATCAATTGATCGGCGATGTCGAGCATCTTCGGCATGTAGTCGCGCATCGACTGCTGGCTGAACGGTGGCATCAGGATGTTGTGCGCGCGGTGCCACAACGGGTCGTCGGTGCGGGAGGTGAAGAGCCCGTTCGACATGCCGCCGCGACGGAGGTTGGACAGACCCCCGCCGACCTGCTTGTCGAAGCGCTGCTCGTCACAGATCTCGTTCACCAGTTCGGGACCGGATACGAACAGCCGCATCCCACCGGGGACGTTGAGCTTGAACAGGGGACCGTATTCACCGGCCATTCGCACCAGCGCGTCGATCGGGTTGTGGGCGTCGAGGTCGAAGATGTTGCCCAGCAGCGGGAGGCCTCGGGGACCGGGTACCTCGTCGAGTCCGATCGGCTCGCTCATGGCGTTTCTCCAATCGGCCGGTGCACGAGCAGCAGGACGCTCATCATGAGCACCCAGGCCGGGAACACCAGCAGGATCGCGGGATGAAAGGTCACGCTGACCAGCAGGAACGCGGCGACGATGTAGCTCGCTGCTGCGAGCCAGCGCGGGAGCACGCCTGCCAGCCTGGCGAGTCCGGTGGTGGTGATCATGTACACGCCGGCGGCGCGGACGCCGTAGACGAAGACCATCGAATAGCCCACCGACGAGAGGGCGCGGGCGACGTCGGGTGCGGGCGCCGGGACGTTCGAGAACTGGGACAGCAGGGCCACCGCGCCGACCGCTGCCGTACCGCTGTAGAGCATGGCGACGAACAACACTCCCGCGGCTAGATGCAGCCAGTGCGGGATCTGCGACCACGACCCCGGACGGAGTACCTGCAGCAGGGTGCGCGTCGCGATCATGTGCCAGAGACAGGCGATGCCTGCGAACGGGACGACGTACAGGCCGAGCGCGACCAGCACATTGCGCGATCCCGAGGTGTAGAACGCGACGTACTCGGCGTCCGAGGCCTCCAGGTCCGGTGCTTGCTGGAGCAGCACCAGCCCGACCGCGAACAACACCGCGAACACCACGCCGGAGATGCCGGCCATCCGGGCGTGGAACAGCCCTGGCCTGGCGATGACCGGTGGGTCACCGGTGTCGTGCCGAGTGGCTGCCGCCATGGGAGGTCCCCTCGGGACCACGGGCGCCCGGGACCGGCCAGCCCGGTCGTCGTTCCCCGCCGGGACGCCCAGTCCCGCGCCTGTAGTACGGGCGTCCGCGGTGCCCGGTCAATACCGAGACGCCCCGTACCGAGCGAGATGAGCCATTCGCCCCCACCGGCTCACGCGAACGGCCCCGCCTGCGGCTACGGTCGGCTAGACGCCGGACACGATGGGTTTTCGCTGGTCAGCGATCTCCTGTTCGGACCGCCCCGGCGTCGTCCGGCAGGCGGGAGTGCAGTGGCCCCCGCGGCCTCGGCGGGGTCGGCCCGGTCCCGGTGCGCTTCACTGGCCCCGTGACCGAGCCTGTCGACCGATCCTGTAACCGCACCCGTGCCTGGGTGACCGAGGCGATCCGGCTCGTCGAGGCCGATGCGAACCGGTCGGCGGACACGCACCTGCACCCGTTCCCGCTGCCGGCGGAGTGGGGGGTGGACGTCTACCTCAAGGACGAGTCGGTGCACCCGACGGGCAGTCTCAAGCACCGGCTCGCCCGCTCGCTCTTCCTCTACGCGCTGGTGAACGGCTGGGTCGTCGAGGGCACCACCGTCGTCGAGGCGAGCTCGGGGTCCACCGCCGTCTCGGAGGCCTACTTCGCCCGGCTGATCGGGGTGCCGTTCGTCGCGGTGATGCCGAGGTCGACGAGCCCGGAGAAGATCGCGCTGATCGAACGGTACGGCGGGCAGTGCCACTACGTCGACCGCGCGCCGGACGTGTACGAGGAGGCGCAGCGGCTCGCCGCAGAGTGCGGCGGGCACTACATCGACCAGTTCACCTATGCCGAGCGCGCCACTGACTGGCGAGGCAACAACAACATCGCCGAGTCGATCTTCAGTCAGCTCGCGCTGGAGCGCTATCCGGTACCGGAGTGGATCGTGATGGGAGCCGGCACCGGAGGGACGTCCGCGACCCTCGGCCGCTACCTCCGCTACCGGCGCCACCCGACGCGCCTCGCCGTGGTCGATCCCGAGAACTCGGCGTTCTTCCCCGGCTGGACCACGGGCGCGCCGGACTACGGCACCGGCATGCCCTCGCGGATCGAGGGCATCGGCAGGCCGCGGATGGAGCCGAGCTTCATCCCGTCCTTGATCGACCTGATGATCCCGGTGCCGGACGCGGCCAGCGTCGCAGCGGTGCGGCACCTGCATGCCGTCACCGGACGGTGGGGTGGCGGCTCCACGGGCACCAACCTGTGGGGGGTGTGGCAGCTGGTGGCCCGGATGCTCGACGCGGGGGTGCGCGGCAGCATCGTCACGCTGATCTGTGACGGTGGTGAGCGCTACCGGCACAGCTACTACGACGACGGCTGGGTGGCCGATCAGGGGATGGATCTCGCGCCGTACACGGCTGCGATCGAGCGGTTCCTCGCGACGGGGGAGTGGGCACCGCCACCTTCCTGACCCGTCGGCGTCTTCCGGCCCATTCCCCCTGTCCAGGACGTTTTCGTCCGTTGTGACACACGACGGCTCTGATGACCGTCCTGTGTGTGACCTGTGCGCGTCGCTCCCCGTTCATCTTCCAGCCGTGTAGATCGGCGAACGTGACGGCCGGCCACCACCCGGTCGGGTGAACTCGATCGGCCACGTACGTGACAGGGAGAACATCGATGACGAACGGAATGTCCCGCCGCGGGTTCCTGCGGGGGACTGCCGCTGCCGGTGCCGGTGTCGTGCTGCTGGGGGCGAGCGAGGTCCTGCTCACCGCGCCCAACGCGGCCGCCGCTCCGGCTCCGGCGGGCGTGGGATACGGCCCGCTGGTGGCCGACCCCGCGAAGCGCCTCGCCCTCCCGGAGGGTTTCAAGTACACGGTCGTCACCGAGGCCGGCGTGACGAAGCTGGAGTCCGGCGAGTTCACGCCGAGCAACCACGACGGGACCGGCGCTTTCAAGGCGAAGGGCGGCGGCACGGTTCTGGTCAACAACCACGAGCTGGGCGACCCCTTCGCGAACACGAAGCTGCCGGTTCCGCACCTCGAGGGCCTCACCTACGACGAGGGCAGCGCGGGCGGCTGCACGATCATCGAGACCGACAAGGACGGCAAGCGGGTCCGCGAGTTCGTCGGGATCGCGGGCACCTCCACCAACTGTGCCGGTGGCATCACGCCGTGGGACACCTGGCTGACCTGCGAGGAGACCGAGGGGCTCGCCGGCTCCGGCGGCCGCACCAAGGACCACGGCTACGTCTTCGAGGTCGACCCGTTCGACCAGGAGGCCAACAAGAACCCGCAGCCGATCAAGGCTCTCGGCCGGTTCGCCCACGAGGCCGCGGTCGTGGACCCGAAGTCGGGAAACATCCTGCTCACCGAGGACGCGGGTGGCCCGAACGGCCTGCTGTACCGCTGGGAGGCGCCGAAGGGCTTCAAGCCGAAGAAGGGCGGCCTGAAGGAGCTCGGCCCGACCGACGGTGTGCTCGCCGCCATGCGCTGCACGGACAAGGGCGGCGCCTTCGTCGACGACCTGTCCCGCGCCACCGAGATCGGCACCACCTACAGCGTCACCTGGACCGAGGTGCCCGACCGTGACGCCCGCACCACCTCCACGCGCAAGCAGTTCACCGGCGACCAGGTGACCCGCGGGCACAAGCTCGAGGGTGCCTGGTGGGGCGACAACGGCGCGTACATCGCCACGAGCTTCGCGCGCAGCGAGGACAGCCCGGTTGAGCACGACGGCCAGGTGTGGTTCTACGACCCCAAGCGCGAGACGTTCACCCTGAAGGTGCGCTTCGGTGTCAACCCGAACCCCGACCAGGACGGCGCGTTCGACGGCCCGGACAACATCAGCGTCTCCCCGTGGGGCGGCCTGATCGTGGCCGAGGACGGCGAGGGTGTTCAGCACCTCCTCGGCATCTCCGAGAAGGGCGAGTCGTTCCCGATGGCCCGCAACGAGCTCGGCAACGGCAGCGAGTTCACCGGCCCGGTCTACTCGAACGACAAGAAGGTGCTGTTCGGCAACATCCAGACCCCGGGAATCATGTTCGCGATCACCGGTCCCTGGAAGACGCAGAAGTAACCAGCCGCTCTCAGAGCCAGGGGCCGGGTCCCCCGATCACCGGCCCCTGGCGGAGGCGGCCAGCGCGGGCACTGCCCGCCATTCCAGCCGTGCCGCGGCGGCGAGCAGTTTCGGCTCGTCGCCCGGCCGGCCCACGAGCTGCACACCCACCGGTGCGCCGCGAACCGTCACCGGGGCGACCACGGCGGGCAGCCCGGCCAGGTTCCACGCCTGCGTGTACGGGGCGCGGACGGCCGAGACCAGCAACGTCGGTAGGTACCGGCGGCCGAGCAGTGCGCCGGCTCGCAGCGGTGGGCCGGCCACCGCGGGGGTCAGCAGCATGTCGTGGCCGCCCGCGTCGAGCCAGTCGAGGAACCGCTCGCGCCAGACGGCCGCGGCCTCCGGGTAGGGCGGGCGGAACCGCAGCACCCGGCGGCCCTTGCGCGCCAGAGTGGCGGTGCGGTGCTCCACATCCGGGTCGTCGAGGCCGAGGTCGGCGAGATCGGAAGCGACCCCCGCCTGCCATCGGCGCGTCCAGAGCGAAGCCAGGTTCCGCGGGTAGGGCGGGTCCGCCACGGTGACGGTCGCGCCGCCCGGTTCCGCGCGCAGCCGAGCCGCGGCCCCCACCGCGGCGGCCCGGTGGTCGGAGTGCAGGCGCCCGATCGGTGAGGGCGACGGATCGCGCAACGACAAGGCGATGCGCGCCGGCCAGAGATCACCCGAGTCGATGTCCCGCTGCTCGGAATCGCCCCGCCCGCTCAGCACACCGAGCATCAGCGCGGCGTCCGCGGCCGTGCGGGCGATCGGACCGGCGGCGGTGAGCCCGCACCAGTGCTCCGGCGCGCCCCTGGGCAGCGGGACGACGCCGGTGCCCGGCTTGAGCCCCACGACCCCGCAGTACGCCGCCGGGACGCGGATGGAGCCGCCGCCGTCGGTGCCGAAGGCGAGCACCGCCATCCCTGCCGCCACCGCCGCCGCGCTGCCGCCGCTCGACCCGCCGGGATCCAGTTCGAGGTCCAGTGGGTTGCGCGTGACGCCGAGTGCCGAGTGTGTGAAGCCCCAGATCCCGAGCTCGGACATCCGGGTCTTGCCGATCATCACGGCCCCGGCGCCGCGCAGCCGCTTGACCAGCTCGTCGTCGCGCCGGGCCGGTTCGCTGGAGGTGGCCGCCGAGCCGTGCCGCGTCGGGTAGCCGGCGACGTCCACATTGTCCGTCACCGCCACCGGAACCCCCGCCAGCGGCAGGGCGAAGCGGTCGGGCCGTGAGTCGACGGCCCCCGCCTCTGCGAGCACACGCTCGGGCTCGTGCTCCTGGAACGCACCTACCCAGGGCTCGCGTTCAGCGATCCGAGCGAGGTGGGCTCGGGCGACCTCGACGGCACTGAGCCGCCCGTCGTGCACGCGCTCGACGATCTCGGCCGCGGTGAGCGCAGTCAGGTCGAGGGCCTCCATCCCCCCACCATCGCACTGATCAGCGGTTATCCGCGGACGACCCGCCGAGGCGTTCGGTCGACCTGTCGCCGCGAGTCCGGTTCAGGGCCGGGCAGCGACTCGTCGCTCCAGGTCGGGGCAGGAATGGCGGAGGCGGACGGGAATCGAACCCGCCTGACCGAGATGCTCGGCCACGTCGGTTTTGAAGACCGCGGGGGCCACCAGGCGCCCTTACGCCTCCGCGAGGAAGGCTATCGGGCCCCAGCCGTGCCGCTCACGGCGCTCCGGCAGCGGTATCAGCGATTGACCTCGAGAGCCTGCGGGACGCCGTCGGCGATCTCGAACAGGCCGAGCAGGCCGGTGGCTTCCAACGCGCGGGTGACGATGCGCGAGCCCGGTACCAGCCGGAGGCGGCACTTCCGCTGCTCTGCCTCGTCCTTGGCCGCGACGAGCACGGCGAGTCCGGCCGAGCCGAGGAAGGAGACGTCGGTGAGGTCGAGGACCAGCAGCGTGACGCCGGCGAGCTGCTCGGTCACGCGGTCGCGCAGGACCGGAGCGGTGAGGGTGTCGATCTCACCGACCACGTGCATCACCCTGACGCCGTCACCGTGGCCGACGACGTCGAACCGGACGACCTCGCCGATGTCGTCGGAGGCTGCTGCGCCTCCGGACTCGACGGGGAAATCGCCGCTCATGCGCACCGGCTCCTCGAAATGACGTCGTGGACTGGTGGGGCGGGCTGTTGTCTCAACCGCGGTTCAACCTTACGGGCGCCCCTCCCGGGCGTCGACAACACCCCCTCCGAGGCGTCCTGCCGCAGGGGATCACGGTCACGGCGGGATCGAGGTGATCTCGTCGGGGCGGGGTGCCATGGGCGTACAGGCTGAGAGATCCTGCCGGAATGCCTGACCGGTTCTCCGTTCGCGTGAGCGTCCGCAGCTACGAGATCGACGCGAACGGCCACGTCAACCACGCCGTCTACCACCAGTACGGGGAGCACGCGCGCACCGAGCACCTCACCGCCGCGGGCTGCTCGATGGCCCGGCTCCAGGAGCACGGCCTGGGGATCGTGCTCCTGGAGACACACGTGCGGTTCGTCCGCGAACTGCGTCACGGTGATCTGGTTGATGTCGACTCCCGGATGACGTTCGGGACGGGCAAGACGTTCGAGATGGCCCACACGATTCGCCGCTGCGGCGCGGAAGGCGCTACGGGCACCGACGGTGCGGACTCCGAGACCGTAGCGGCCGAGATCACCTGCCGCATGGGCGTGCTGGACTCCGCCATCCGCCGTTTGGTGGCGGAGCCCTGGGCACGACTGGCGGAGATCGCCACGGCGCCGGAGCGACTCGGGCTGGGGTAGCCCGTCGCGCCGGCGCCGCCGCGATCGAAGGGTCAGAGGAGCAGCTCGGTGGGTTCGCGGGGCAGGGACTCCGACGGCAACGGCAGGCGTGGTGCCACCAGGGGCGGCACCCGGCCGCCTGCCCGCCTGGCGACCCGCCTGCCCCAGAGGTACGCGACCGGGCCCGTCATGAGACCGCGCAGGCGCACGCCGCCGGCGCCGGCAGGCATCGCGGGGCCCGCCTCACTCTCCCGCTCGGAGATCCGGCGCATCTGCGCGACCGCAGCGGGGATCCGCCGGGCCGCGACCGCGCGAGCCCGGGGGTCCAGCGCGATCTTCGTGAGGAAGCCGCCGAGTCCGACCGCATAGCCCTCCAGTTGGGCGCGCAGGGCCGCCGGGCTGGTGCGGTGGTGGTGCCAGACCCAGGCCGAGGGCTCGTAGCCCAGGACGCGGCCGGCGAGGATGAGCCGCACCATGAACTCGCAGTCCTCACCGCCGTGGGTGAGGGAGCCCGGTCCGAGTGCCTCGTCGAAACCGCCGACGGCCCTCGCCGCGTCTGCGCGCACCGCGAGGTTGGCGCCGATCCCGAACAGCCCGGGGGAGAACGGGAAGATCGCGGAGTCGGCCGGCGGTTCGTCGAGCGAGTAGTGCCGTCGCTCGAAGCCCTTGTTCCAGGCCATGGCGCTGTCGGCGGCCACCTCCTCGGCGGAGGTGAGGCTCGCGGCGAGCACGGGGCCGCTCACGCAGGCGAGCGCAGGGTCGACCGCGAACGCGCCTGCGATGCGTCCGGCCCAGCCGCGGTCCGGCTCGGTGTCGTCGTCGGTGAAGGCGACGATCGCCGTGTCGGCCTCCTGTAGGCCGCGGTTGCGGCCGACGGACGCGCCCCGGCGCGGCTCGAGCACGTATCGGACGCGGGGGTCGCCGATAGCGCGCACTGCCGCGGCGGTGCGGTCGTCGGTGGGGTCGTTGTCCACGACGAGCACGGTGATGTCGGGGTGGTCACCTGCGAGCACGGCTCGCACGCAACGTTCCAGGCTCTTCGCGCGTCCTCTTGTGGCCACCACGACGGTGAGCGGTTCGTCGGACCACGGGGGGAGGGGTGGGTCGGGCACCTCACCGAGTTGTACGTCGATGGCGGCACGGACGGCGGATGCGCGGGCGATGCCGGCGACGAGCGGTAGCTCGGCGATGCCGACGGGGGCGCCGCTCGAGGTGATGAGCAGCCGGGCCGCGGTGAAGTGGGGGGCCACCGCGAGATCGGAGACGGCGGCACGGCGGTCCAGCTCGCCGACCCAGGTCGGCGAATGGGGAGCGTTCCAGGGGGACAACCGGGGCCTTCCAAAGATGGGCTATGGGGGGCAGCGGGAACGCTAAGGGGAATCGGACAGTCCGACGGGTGACGTGTGTCCGTTTGGCGTCCATCGGTCCCGATTGGTCGGCCAAACGTCTGTGGCCACCCTGAGAAACGCGCCGGACGGCACGTACCCTTCTGCCGTGGCATCGGCGGCGCTCGTCCCCTTCCTCCACGGCGACCGGGATGTGATCAGCGTCCTGCTGGATCGCAGGGCCGAGGGGAGTGAGCCAGGAGAGCGTGCGGACGATCACCGGGTTGCCCTGGTCATCGGCGGCGGCGGGATGCGGGGCGCTTACGTCGCCGGCATGCTCCGGGCGCTGGACCGCGCTGGTCTGGTCCCGGCGTTCGACGAGGTGTACGGCGCGTCGTCGGGGGCTTTCAGCGCGGCGGCCTTCCTCACGGGTGACGCCGCGGCCTGTGCTGCCAGCTACCCCGAGGACCTCTGCACCGACGTGTTCATCAACATGCGCAGGCTCGGCAGCAGGCGTCCCGTGGTGGCGCTGGACCACCTGATCCACGAGGTGCTCGACGGCCGCAAGCCGATGGCATGGCACGAGCTGGGGAAGACCCCGGCGTCGCTGCGGATCGTGGCGACGGACGCGGGTGACCTCAGCGCGCACACCCTCGAGGGGATGGAGACGGTCGCGGACTGGCGGCTGGCGCTGCGGGCCAGCGCGTCGATCCCGCTGCTCTGCGGCCCGCCGGTCTCCTACGGGGGGCGTCGCTGGGTGGACGGGTCGGTGGGCGAGCCGCTGGCCATGGCGCGGGCGCTGCGCGGCGGGGCCACCCACGTGCTGGTCGTGCTCTGCCGCGGCACCGACGACCTGCATCCCGACGCCGACGCGGGGCTGTCGCTCTGGGCCCGCGCCCTCGACAGGGTGGTGCCGGGGCTGGGCACGGTCGCGCAGGGATCCCGCCGCTACGGCGCCGACCTGCGGCTGGTCACCGATGCCGCCCATCCGGACCGCGGCCCCGGGCACCTGGCGGCGATCGGGCCGTCCCGATCGGTCGGCATGGGCTCGTTGTGCGTCGATCCGGCGCTGGTGGGCGAGGCGGTGCGGGTCGGCGACGAGTCCGTCGTCGCGGCCATCGAGTCGGTCGCCGCGCAGCGGCGCGACCTCGACCCCGCCTGATCCGCTTCCGGCGGATAACGTCGGTGGCATGGAGGCAGGGGAGCGGCCGCGCGCGGCCGTCATCGTCACGGGCAGCGAGCTTCTGACCGGATCGATCACCGACCGCAACGGTCCGTGGCTCGCTCGCGAGCTGGGCGAGCTCGGCTTCGAGGTCGCGCACGTGCTGCTCGTCGGCGACCGGCCCGACGATCTCGACGCCGCACTGCGGTTCGCCGTGAACTCGGGCTGCGTGCTGGTCGTCACGAGCGGGGGTCTCGGGCCCACGGCGGACGACCTGACCGCGCAGGTGGTGGCGTCCTTCGCAGGTGTCGAGCTGGTTCTCGACGAGGACCTGCGCAAGCACATCGCCGGCATCCTTCGTGGCTGGGCGGTTCGCACAGGCTTCGGCGGGCCCGCTCTGGATGAGGCCAACCGCAAGCAGGCGATGGTGCCGCGGGGCGCCACCGCCCTGCCACCGGTCGGCACGGCGCCGGGGCTGGTGGTTCCGCGGCCGGGCGGGCCGCTCGTGGTGGTGATGCCCGGACCGCCCCGTGAGCTGCGGGGGATGTGGCCCGCCGCGCTCGAGGCGCCGCCGTTCCGGGAGCTGCTCGCAGGCGTGCCCGCGGCGACGTCGCTGTCGTTGCGGTTCTTCGGGCTGCCCGAGTCCGAGATCGCGTCGACGCTGCGTGAGTTCGACTCCGAGATGGATCTGTCCGGGGTGGAGGTCACCACTTGCCTGCGCCGTTCCGAGCTCGAGGTGGACCTGCGGCCGAAGCCCGGTGCCGCGGTCTTCGCGGCCGAGCTGCACGGCGCTCTCGCGGCCCGGCACGCGAAGCACCTGGTGAGCGACGACGGCACCACCACCGACGAGCTGCTCGCCCGTGCGCTGCTGGAGCGTGGCTGGACCGTTGCGACCGGCGAGTCGTGCACGGGCGGGATGCTCGCGTCGCGGCTGGTCGACCGGCCCGGCTCCTCCGCGTACGTCGCCGGGGGCGTCGTGGCCTACTCGAACACCGCGAAGACGCAGCTGCTCGGCGTGCCGGCGGAGATGATCGAGGAGCACGGAGCGGTGTCACCCGAGGTGGCGCGCGCTCTCGCCGACGGCGCTCGCGAGCGGTTCGGAGCGGACGTCGGCGTCGGGATCACCGGTGTCGCCGGCCCCGACGGTGGCACGGAGGCGAAGCCGGTCGGCTATGTCTGCTTCTGTGTCACCACCGGCGGCGGCCTCGTGCTGGCCCGCGATCCCCGCCTTCCGGGCGGGCGTTCCGACGTGCGGGAGCGCTCGACGGACCTCGGGATGCACCTGCTGCTGCGGGCGGCCGCACCGCGCCGGGCGGAGTGATCGCGCCTCGAGTGGCCGACCGGCCCCTCTGCACCTACATTGCAACTCCCGGTGGTGATCGCTCTGGCAGCCCGGCCCGTCGGGGGTCGGTCCGGCCGCCGTCGTCGTCGGCGGCGACCGGACCTGAGGCAAGGATCAGCCCGATCAGCGCAGCGGGCGGAAGAACGTGCGCAGCTCGTCCACGAAGACCTCGGGCTGTTCCAGCGAGGCGAAGTGGCCGCCCGTCTTCGGCTCGCTCCAGTGCCGCAGGTCGGTGTAGCGACGCTCGATCCAGTGCCGGGGCAGCCGCACGAGCTCCTGCGGGAACTGGGTGACGCCGGTGGGCACGGGCACCTCGTCCATCCGCCGCCGCTTGAAGCTCTCCCAGTACAGCCGAGCCGAGGACGCGCCGGTGCCGGGGAGCCAGTAGAGCATGACGTTGTCGAGCAGCCGGTCGCGTGAGATGACGTTCTCCGGGTGGCCGGCGCAGTCGGTCCAGTCCCAGAACTTCTCGACGATCCAGGTGCACTGCGCCGACGGCGAGTCGAGCAGGCCGTAGCCGATCGTCTGCGGCCGGGTGGACTGCTCGCTGGAGTAGCCCGTGCCGAGCTTCTGGAAGGTCTCGCGCGCGGCGAAGGCCTCTTTCTCAGCGACCGTGAGCGGCTGGGCCTCGGCGTCCGGCGGGCGCTCGGCGAGCGGCATCGTCAGGTGGATGCCGACGAGGCTCTCCGGGGCACCCGTGCCCAGGGCGGAGGTGATCAGCGAGCCCCAGTCGCCTCCCTGAGCGCCGTAACGGTCGTAGCCGAGCCGGTCCATGAGCTGCGCCCACGCCGTGGCGATCCGTTCGATGCCCCACCCGGGAACCGTGGGCTTGGCGCTGAAGCCGTAGCCGGGCAGCGACGGAACGACGAGGTGGAACGCGTCGCGGGGGTCGGGCGGGTTGGTCAGGGCCTCGATCACGCCCAGGAACTCGACGACCGAGCCGGGCCAGCCGTGGGTGAGCAGCAGCGGCAGCGCGCCGGGGTGCGGGGAGCGGGCATGGATCAGATGCACCTCGACGGTGTCGTCACCCCCGCCGTCGAGGCCGGTACGGAACTGCGGGAGCGCGTTGAGCTCGGCTTCGCAGCGCCGCCAGTCGTACTCGCGCGCCCAGTAGCCGCACAGTTCGCGGGCGTAGTCCAGCGGCACGCCCTGAGTCCAGCCCGGCGAGGTGGCCGGTTCGGGCCAGCGGGTGCGGGCGATCCTCTCCCGCAGGTCGTCCAGCTCGGTCTCGGGGACCTCGACTCGGAACTCGCGCATGCCTAGAGCTGTACCCCACGGGTGAGGGCGCCGTCGACGACGAGATGCGTACCGGTGATGAAACTTGCCCGGGGGCTCGCCAGCATGATGACGCCGTAGGCGATCTCCTCCGGGGTGGCCATCCGGCCGGTGGGGTTGAGCCCGAGCGCCTGGGCGAAGAACTCCGGGTCGTTCTGGTCGAGGCTGTGCCAGACGCCGCCCTCGAAGTACGTGTTGCCGGGCGAGACGGCGTTGGCGCGCACCTTCCCGGCGAGCTGGAACGCGAGCCCGGACGTGTAGTGCACGAGCGCCGCCTTCATCACGCCGTACGCGCCCGCCGCGAAGTCGACCTCCCGGCCGGAGACGCTCGACACGGCGACGATGGATCCGACGCCGCTCGCCTCGAGGTGCGGGAGGGCCGCGTCGACCGTGCGCACGGTGTGCATGAGATCGACCTCGAAGCTCGGCTTCCAGTGCTCCGGGCCGGGGCCGATCGAGAGGGCGCTCACGTTGGCCACGACGATGTCGATGCCGCCGTAGTGCTGCGCCGATGCGGCCACCCATGCGGTGAGCGCGTCGGCGTCGGCGACGTCGAGTGCGGTGCCGGTGACGTCGTGGCCCGCGCCGCGTAGCTCCTCCTCGACCTTGGCGACATCGGCCTCGGTGCGCGCGCAGAAGGCGACCTTGGCGCCCTCGGTGGCCAGGCCCTCCACGACGGCGCGGCCGATGCCCTTCGTACCGCCGGTGACCAGTGCGATCCGGCCTGTCAGCTGTAGATCCATCGGAGGTCCTTTCCTAAAGACCGCGGGCCTGGTCACGCAGATGGCGGTGCATGCCCCCGTACGCGTCCGCGCCGGGCAGCAGCGCCTTCTCGATCTTGGTGACCGCGCTGTAGTTGGTGTCGCAGACGTTCGCCAGCGGCGAGCGGCTGATCTGGGTGAGCAGCTGGTAGGCGTCGAGCGGGTCGAGCCCGTAGAGCTCGCCGAGCCAACCGACCATGCCGACCTGGCTGGCCCGCCAGGCGTCCTCCAGCGGCCGGGACGAGCCGACGACGGCGTAGTGGTCGTCGTGCTCCAGCCGGGGCCACGCCGGTGCCCCACCCTTGATCAGCTCCACGATCAGCGTGACGTTCATGGCGCCCTCGACGGCGGTGCCGCAGCTCTCGCCCTCGCCCTGGCGGTAGTGGCCGTCGCCGACGGAGAAGAGGGCACCCTCGACGTTCACGCCGAGGAAGCAGGTGGTGCCTGCCCGCATCTCAGGGGTGTCCATGTTGCCGCCGAAGGTGTCGGGCACCAGGCTCGAGCGGACCTCCCGCCCGGGCGGCGCCACACCGACGGTGCCGAGCATCGGCGCGAGCGGCAGCTCGACCTGCAGCTGTGAGCGCTGGGCCTCGAAGAGCACGGTGCCTCGGGCGCGGTCGAGCTGGTAGATCCAGGTCTGCTCGGGGAGCGGCTCGTTCAGCAGGGCGGTGCGGTCGGTGCCGGTGAGCGCGCCGAAGAACGGGATCGTGGTCGACGCCCCCCAGTCCCGTGCCGGCGTGAGGTCGACGATGTGCAGCGCGAGCGTGTCGCCCGGCTCGGCACCCTCCACGTGGAACGGCCCGGTCTGCGGGTTCACCTGGGTCATGTCCAGCACCTGCGACGGCTTGTCGGAGGTGCGCTGCAGCCGGCCGGAGAAGGCGTCCTCCGTCCACAGCCGTAGCACGGTGCCCGGCGTGATGCGGTGGGTGGGCGCGACCCCACCGAATGTCCATGCGTACTGCTCGGGCTCGGGGCGGAACTCGACGACGTCCACGGGGGGTGATCGTCGTGTCAACGACTACTGACGCGCAAGTCCCAGGAGGTTACGGAGCGGCTGGTAGGGGATAACGGGGCGACTCGGCCCATTGTGGGAGGGCCGACCGGGTGCCGGGTGCGGGCACCCGATGTCTCAGTTCTTTCCGAGCTGCCAGGTCGCGAGGGGGCGGCTGCGCAAGGCGGCGATCAGGAACACGATCCCGAGCAGCGCGGTCGCGACCGCGAGCGCCGGGACGATACCGGCATGCAGCATCAGTAGCGCTCCCGCGATCGCCCCGACGAGCAGCATCACGACGGCGAGAATCCGGCGCGCGGCCTTGACCCGGGCGGACATCCCGCGGTCCGCCACGATGCCGACCATCGTCATCGTGATCACGGTGGTGGTCAGGTCCGGCACCGCGAGGCGGCGCACGGTCGTGTTCTGGAGGCCCATCGCGATGGCCAGGATCGCGGCGACGACCACGGCGCTCGGCGTGTCGGGAGCGCCGGGACGGACGATCGCGACGACGAGAGCGGCCAGGAGCAGGCCGAACTCGATCGCCGCGGTATTGCGCACCAGCCGGCCACGGTGGCCGTACCACCGTTCGACGGGCCGTCTTGCGACGAACACCGCGAGGAGAAACCCCACCAGGGCCGCCAGCGAGGCGGCCAGCGAGAACCCCGGCGTCCCCGCGATCGCGAACCCCATGATCAGCACGTTGCCGGTCATGTTGGCGACGAAGATCCGGCCGAGGCCGAGCAGGCTGACCGCGTCCAGCACACCAGTCGTCAGGGTGAGCACCAGCAAGAGCAGTGGCAGCGGGCCGTCCGCCTCGTGCCGCGCGAGCTCGGTCCACAGCCGCGACCCAGCGCTCGCCATTCCACCTCCTCGGTGCCCGACGGCACCGGGCGGACAGGACCGTCCCGTCTGTTCTCATCGTTGTCCAAGCACGGCGCCGAGGTCGACGGGTGCGTGCGCAATGTCCTCCATGTGGTGTCCCCACCGTGGCGCCCTTACCGCGCAGCACCCGTGACGCCGAAGTCGGGCACCTGGAGCGTGGTGGCCATTGGGGCTCTCGTTGCCGGGAAGGATCAGTCGGGAGCGCTGAGTCGCCGGGAGATGCCCATTGCCGCAGCCCGGACGACCGGGACGAACGCCATGGTGTCGGAGTTGGCGGAGGGCACCACGACCGAGAGCGCGGCCACCACGTCGCCCCGCGGGCCCCGCACCGGGGCCGCAACCGAGGTGGCGACCAGCTCGACGTGCCCGGCGGTGACCGCCACGCCGGTGCGGCGGACCTCGGCGAGCGCCCGGCGCAGGTCCTCGGGGTCGCACAGCGTCCGATCCGTGTAGCGCTTGAGGGTGCCTGCGAGCACCCTCTCCTGCAGCTCCGGCCCGCCGAACGCGAGCAGGACCTGCCCGACGCCCGTGGCGTGCAGCGGAAGCCGGCCCCCTACGCGCGTGAGGACGTGCACGGCGCCACGCCCTGACAGCCGTTCCAGGAACACCGCCTCGTCGTCGTCGAGCACCGCGAGCTGCACGTTCTGCCTGGTCACCTCGTAGAGGTCCTCCAGGAACGGCATCGCCGTCTCGCGCAGCCCCAGCCCGCGGGGGGCGAGCGCTCCCACTTCCCAGAGCCGGAGCCCGACGCGATAGCGGCCATCGGTGGCCCGCTCCAGAGCGCCCCACTCGGCGAGCTCGCCGACGATGCGGTGCGTGGTGGTCAGCGGGAGCGCCGTGCGTCTGCTGATCTCGGTGAGCGTGAGCTCGGGGCGCTCGGCGCTGAACGCGGCGAGCACCTGCAGAACACGGGCTGTGACCGACTGCGCCATCGTGAGCCAGTCTGCCTCGGGCTTCCGGTGAGCGGAAGCGGAGTCGAGCGCTTCCAGGCCGGTAGGCCAGTCTTGCCCGTATGCGAACGCAGGTCGGGATCATCGGAGCCGGACCGGCAGGACTACTGCTGTCCCACCTCCTGGCCCGGGCCGGGATCGACTCGGTGGTGCTGGAGGCACGCAGCCGCGACTACGTCGAACGCCGGGTCCGGGCGGGCGTGCTGGAGCACCCCACGGTGGAGCTCTTGCGCGAGGTCGGGCTCGCCGAGCGCCTGGACCGCGAGGGGATGCCTCACGAGGGCATCTCCCTGCGCTTCGACGGTGGCGACCACCGCATCGACTTCGCCGACCTGGTCGGGCGCGGTATCACCGTCTACGGCCAGCAGGAGGTCGTGAAGGACCTCATCGCCGCACGGCTGCGCGACGGCGGGGATCTCCGGTTCGAGGTGTCGGACGTGACGCTCGACGGGCTCGCCGACGCACCCGTGATCGGCTTCACCGATGCCGACGGACAGCGGCAGGAACTGCGGTGCGACGTCGTGGCCGGGTGCGACGGCTTCCACGGCATCAGCCGCGGCGCGTTCGAGCCACAGATGTTCGACCGCGAGTACCCGTACGCCTGGCTGGGGATCCTCGCCAAGGCCGCTCCGACGCAGCACGAGCTCGCCTACGCCAACCACCCGCGCGGGTTCGCGCTCTACTCGATGCGCAGCCCCGAGATCACCCGGCTCTACCTACAGGTGCCGCCGGACACCGATGCAGGCACCTGGTCGGATGCTCAGATCTGGGACGAGCTGGGCGTACGACTCGCCGCCGACGGCTTCACCCTCAACGAGGGGCCGCTCATCGAGAAGAGCGTCACCGGCATGCGCAGCGTCGTGGCGGAGCCGATGCGCCACGGCCGGCTCTTCCTGGCGGGCGACGCCGCGCACATCGTGCCGCCGACGGGCGCGAAGGGCATGAACCTCGCGATCGCCGACGTACGCGTGCTCGCCGAGGCACTGACCGACTACCTCAGCCACGGCGACGAGTCCGGGGTGGACGCCTACTCCGACACCTGTCTGCGCCGGGTGTGGCGGGCCGAGCACTTCTCCTGGTGGATGACCTCGATGTTGCACGTCTCCCCGGACCCCGACCCCTTCGCCCACCGCCTGCAGCTGTCCCAGCTGCGCTACACGGTGACCTCCCGCGCGGCGGCCACCTCCCTCGCCGAGAACTACGTCGGCCTGCCCCATGGAGAGAACCGTTGACCGAACTCGCGAAATCGCAACCCACCACGTCGATCCCGCATCCCGCCGGCTACCGCCCGGCCGCGGAGGGGAACCACCCGTCACTGTCGTTCGGGGGCTACCGGAGCACGAGCCTGCGAGCGCCGTCCCAGGCGCCCGTGGTGCTGCGCCACCGGCTCACCGAGGTGACCGGTCCCCTGCTCACCGGCGACATCGGCCCGAACGACAACGACCTGACCACGCAGCACGCGGGTGAGGCGATCGGGCAGCGGATCGTCGTCTTCGGCCGGGTGCTCGACAGTGACGGCCGTGCGGTGCCGAACACGCTCGTCGAGGTGTGGCAGGCCAACGCGGCCGGTCGCTACGCCCACGCCGTGGACAACTGGCCCGCACCGCTGGACCCCAACTTCACCGGCGGCGGTCGCGTCGTGACCGACGCCCAGGGCAACTACTCGTTCACCACGATCAGGCCCGGCGCCTACCCGTGGGGCAACCACCACAACGCCTGGCGCCCCGCGCACATCCACTTCTCGCTGTTCGGCCGGTCGTTCACCCAGCGGCTGGTGACGCAGATGTACTTCCCGGACGACCCGCTGTTCGACCAGGACCCGATCTTCAACTCCGTGCCCGACCCCGCCGCCCGGCAGCGGATGGTCTCGACGTTCGACCTGTCGGCCACGCGCCCGGAATGGGCACTGGCGTACCGCTTCGACATCGTGCTCCGCGGCCGCGAGCAGACCCCTTTCGAGGAGCCCCATGAGTGAGCTGCTGACCCCGTCACAGACCGTCGGACCGTTCCTGAGCCTCGGGCTCACCTGGCTGGAGGGGCACCTCGTCGTGCCGCAGGGCACGCCCGGAGCGATCCGGATCTCCGGTGTGCTCACCGACGGCGCCGGGGCACCGGTCGTGGACGGGCTCGTCGAGACGTGGCAGGCCGACGCCGACGGTCGCTTCGACCACCCGGACGACCCGCGGGGCGCGACGGGCTCCGGGTTCCGCGGCTTCGGGCGCTGCGCAACGGACGGAGAGGGCCGCTTCGAGATCCTCACCGTCAAGCCCGGCGCGATCGGTGACGGCCAGGCACCCCACATCGATGTCACCGTGCTCGCGCGCGGCCTGCTCGACCGGGTGGTCACGAGGATCTACTTCCCGGACGAGGCCGCGGCCAACGCCGCCGACCCGCTGCTCGCGTCGCTCCCGCCGGAGCGGGCCGCCACGCTGGTGGCCCAGGAGGCGGGCCCGGACGAGCTGCGCTTCGACATCCGCCTGAAGGGCGTCGGGGAGACCGTCTTCCTCTCCGTCTGACGACGTCCGCGCCCCCCGGTTGCGCCAGGTGGTGACGATCACTGCACGATGTGCAGCATCTCGGGAATCGGAGATCGTCCACATCGTTGTCACAGGTGACGAACAGCGTGGTCATCGACGCCCCTGCGATAACGGGGACCACGAGGTTCAGGCAGCTGTGGGGGGACGTGGTCGAAGTGGCGCGCGCAGCGCTCCCGGTGGGCGCCCAGCTGGGCGGCATGCCGTCCGGTCGGGGGCCGTCGGGGCGCGAGCAGCGCCATCCGCTACTCGTGCAGCTGGCCCGGTACGCGGTGATCGGCGGCCTGGGCACGCTCGTGAACGCCGTGATCTTCCTGGTGCTGCGGACGTGGTGGGACACCATCCCGGCCAACCTGGTGGCTCTCGTCCTGAGCACTGTGGTGAGCACCGAGGCGAACCGCCGGTTCACCTTCGGGGGCGCCCGGGTCCACTGGCTGCGCTCCCACGTGCAGAGCGGTGGCACGGTGCTGTTCTACGCCTTCTACAGCTCCGCGGTGCTGATGCTGCTCGCGGCCACGATCGACTCCCCGACCGCCTGGGAGCAGACCATGGCGGTGGCCGTGGCCAGCGTCCTCGGTGGTCTGGGCCGGTTCCTCGTGCTGCGGTACTGGGTGTTCGAGCCGGACGCCCACGACGATTCGCGATCGGAAGGCGCCGGGGCCTCGCAACGCGCGGAGCGCGGATCCGAACAGCTGGGTTGACCTGACGACCGGGCCGAAGCAAGCGGTCGCCGGTAGGCCCCACGGGCCTGCGCCCGGGGTCGAGCCCGTGGTCACCCCTGGCGCGAGCGGCGCACTCCCGTTCGAGACTTGACGTGCTCGCGGACGGGATGGACGAGGGGACCGATCTCGGGGACGCCGCGGGCGGACGAGGGGCGGCGGCGTTGACCGGCGTCGCCCTCCCTCGTCGCATCGGTCCGGCGTGGCAGACCCTCGACAGTGAAGGGCCGCGCGGCCTGAACCGGGTGGTCATCCCGGAGCACGGCTTAGATTGTTGACATGACTGCCACACAGTCCAGCAGCGAGGCATTCGAGTACAAGCCCGTGGCACTGAACGAGCGGATCACCTCCGACGGCTCGTCGCGATGGCCGGTGGAGGCCGGCCGTTACCGCCTGGTCGTCGCCCGGGCATGCCCGTGGGCGAACCGCAGCGTGATCGTGCGCCGGTTGCTGGGGTTGGAGCCCGCGCTGTCGATGGGTCTGGCCGGTCCACTGCACGACGAGCGCAGCTGGCGGTTCCACCTCGACCCGGACAACCGGGACCCGGTGCTCGGCATCGAGTACCTCGGTGAGGCCTACCGCAAGGCCGACCCCGGCTTCGACGCCGGCATCACGGTTCCCGCCGTGGTGGAGATCGCCACCGGGAAGGTGGTGACGAACGGGTTCCAGCAGCTCACCCTCGACTTCTCCACCCAGTGGACCGCCCTCCACCGCGACGGCGCCCCGGATCTCTACCCCGTGGAGCACCGCGCCGAGATCGACGAGATCAACCAGGCGGTGTACGAGGACGTCAACATCGGCGTCTACAAGTGCGGCTTCACGAACAGCCAGGAAGCCTACGAACAGGCCTACCGGGCGTTGTTCGCCCGGCTCGACGCGCTGTCGGAGCGGCTCGCAACGCAGCGTTTTCTCGTCGGCGACACGATCACCGAGGCCGACATCCGGCTGTGGGTCACGCTCGTGCGCTTCGACGCCGTCTACCACGGCCATTTCAAATGCAACCGGCAGAAGCTCACCGAGATGCCGGTGCTGTGGGCCTACGCGCGCGATCTGTTCCAGACTCCGGGCTTCGGCGACACGATCGACTTCGAGCAGATCAAACAGCACTACTACGGCGTGCACACGGACATCAACCCGACCCGGGTGGTGCCCCTCGGCCCCGACGTCCGGAACTGGCTCACCCCGCACGGGCGGGAAGCGCTCGGCGGCCGCCCGTTCGGCGACGGCACCCCGCCCGGTCCTCCGCCGGAGGGCGAGCGGGTGCCTCCGATCAGCTGAGCAGCTCGTAATCGACACCTGCGGCGTCGTAGGTGGATGCGGCGCGCCGGTCGAGGGTCAGCAACACGGCGCCGGCCCGTGCGGCGGACAGCGCGATCACGAGGTCGTAGACGGCGCCGCCGATCACGGCGGTGCTTTCCGCCACGTGCAGGACATCGGCGGAGGGGGCGCCCGCGAGCCGCGACGTCGACGGGGTGAAGTGCTTGTCGAGAAACGACGTGACGAGCTGCGCGGGAACCCGCCGCGGCGGCGGCAGCCTCGTCAGAACCGAGAATGTCTCGATCAGCGCATGCTCGATCACGGCGTCGACTCGGGTGAGCGCCGCCACCGCGAGCGGATGCTCGGTGTGCCACCTGGCGAATGCGGCGACCAGGACCGAGGTGTCACATGTGATCACCGACGGGTGCGTTCGAGGACGTCGCGCACCTCGTCGGGCGTCAGGGAGGGGGCATCGTCCCCCGGAACCTCGGCCGCCAGGAAACCGTCGCGCTCGACGAGCTCCATCGGCGCGGAGACCGGTTCGATCACGATCTGCCCGTTGCGCTCGACGATCTCCAGTTCCTGGCCGGGCTCGAGCGCGGCTGCCTGGCGCAGCTGCTTCGGGATGACCACACGCCCGGCGCCGTCGATGGTAGTGCGCATGGTAGGAATCTACCATTCGCGGTGGCCTGTGATTGGCCTCGCTGTGCCCCGCCCCCCGCCCGGCCGCTCGCGGGGGAAGGATGGCGTGCGATGCCGAGCCGATCACGCTTCTTCTCGCACACGCTGCCCGGGCGCGCCCGGGCCTGTTCCCTCGCCGCGCTGCTGGCGGCAGCTGTGGCCGCGGTCCCCGTGCTACCCGCCGCTGCGGCGCCACCCGCTCCGGCGCCGCCGCTCACCGGCGCGAACCTGGGTGCGGACCGGCTGCCACGCTGCGCCGCAGTGCTCGATGCGATGAGCCCGCGCGACAAGCTCGCGCAGCGGCTCATGGTGGGCGTCGACGCCTCCGATCCGGCCACCACCGCCGAGACCGTGCGCGCCACGCAGGTGGGCGGCATCTTCGTCGGCGACAACGCCACCCAGCTGCTGAGCAACCAGGCTCTGCGCGGTGTGCAGGCGATGGCCCGGATCCCGGTCGCTGTCTCCGTCGACGACGAGGGCGGGCGCGTGCAGCGCATCGACACCCTGGACGGCAACATGCCGAGCGCCCGGGTGATGGCGGCGCGGATGACGCCGGCGCAGGTGAAGGAGCAGGGCCTCGAGCGGGGCCGCGCGCAGCTCGCCCGCGGGATCACGATGGATCTCGCCCCGGTCGTCGACATGGGAAACCAGCCGGCGAATGCGGTGATCGGGGACCGCTCCTTCAGCACCGACCCCGACACGGTCGCGAAGTACGCGGCCGCCTTCGCCGAGGGCGAGCGGGAGGCGGGCGTGTTCACCGTGCTCAAGCACTTCCCCGGCCACGGCCGTGCCGTCGGCGACTCGCACAAGGGCAAGGCCACCACCCCGCCGCTCGACCAACTGCGGACCGACGACCTGCGCCCCTACGCCACCCTCCTCGGCCCCGGGGGCCCGCTCGCCGACGGCCGCACGGGCGTGCTCGTCGGGCACCTGGACGTGCCGGGGCTCACCACCGACCTGCCCGCCACGCTCACGCCCGCGGCCTACCACCTCCTGCGCACCGACTACGGGTTCGACGGTCTCGTGCTCACCGACGACCTGGGCGCCATGAAGGCCATCACCGACACCTTCGACCTGCCCACGGCCGTCGAACGGGCCCTGACCGCGGGCGCCGACATGGCGCTGTGGTCGAGCGGCGGACGCGTCACCCCGGTGCTGGACCGGCTGGAACAGGACCTGCAGGCGGGCCGCATCGACCCCGCGGCGAACGATGCCGCGGTGACGCGGGTGCTGAAGGCCAAGCAGGTCTGCTCCTGACCGAAGCGCTCCGTACGACTCGGCCCGCCGTGCGACGGGCCGAGCCGGCGGCTGCTCGCTAGCGGTTCGATCCCGCCTTCGCCATACCGCGCTGCACGGCGTCGGCGAGGTAGGGGCGCAGGCGGGTGGGATCGATGATCGAGTGCACCGACCCGACCCGCTGTGCCCGCTCCACACTGTGCGCGGTGTCGAACTCGTCGGCCACCTGCCCGAGCTTCTCCGACCGCACGCCGGGACGCAGGGCCGCGAGCTCCGAGGTGAGCCGGGCGGCCTCGGACTCGGCGCCGGCCTGCCGGGCCTCCGCGATGCGCCCCTCGAGATCGGAGATGCGCCGGTCGGCGGCGGTCCGCTTGTTCACCTCGCCCGCGAACACGACCGCTGCGGCGGGCGCCCCGCCGAGCACCGATGCGTAGGACCCCTCGACGGCGGCGATCTCCATGCTGTCGTTCAGCGTTCCGGAGAACACGACGAAGGCGCCGCCGTGGTAGCGGGAGACCACGCAGAACACGATCGGGCCGTCGAAGTTGACCACCGCCCGGCCGATCTCGGCGCCGTACTCCAGCTGCAGCTGGCGCAACGACTCCGGTGACCCGTCGAAGCCCGAGAGGTTGGCCAGGATCACCAGCGGCCGGTTCCCGCTGGCCGCGTTGATCGCCCTGGCCGTCTTCTTCGACGACTTCGGGAACAGTGTGCCGGCCGTGAACGTCGTGGGCCCGTCCACCGGCGGGCGCCCGCGGCGGGGGAGCGGGCGCGACTCGATGCCGAGCAGCGCGATCGGCTGCCCGCCCAGGTGCGCGTCGAGCACCACCACGCCCTCGGCGTCGAGCATGTCGACCCAGCGCTCCAGCGTCGGGTGGTCGGAGTCGGCCACCGCGTAGAGCAGCGAGCGGATGTCGAACGGCTTCTTGCGCCCCGGGTTGGCCGTGAACACCTCGCCCACGCTGGTGAAGTCGCAGCCGGGGCCGGAGTGCGGCGAGTCGCTGATGTCGCGATCCACCGGGTCGTTGGTGAGGGCGGGGCGGGGGAACCGCTCGCCGGGCGCCCGGTAGGTGTGGGCGTAGTGCGTGAGCAGCACGTCCACCGCGCCGGACAGGTCCGGCGCCCAGTACTGGGCCTGCCCGTTCGGGCCCATGATCCGGTCGTAGCCGCCGATCCCGAAGTTGTCCTCGGCGCTCACGCCGCCCGAGTAGTCGAGGGACTGCTTGCCGGTGAGCACCATCGCGCTGTCGGGCGTCATCACGAGGATGCCCTTGGTGTGCATGAGCATCGTGGCCTCGGCGTTCCAGTACGGCTGGGCGCCCACGTTGATGCCCGTGACGACGACGTTGATCTCACCGCCGTCCTGCGTGAACTCGATGATCCCGCGCAGCACACGGGAGATCCAGTCCATGTTCTCCGTGCCGGAGTCCATCGCGATCTTGGCCCCGGCAGACACCGCGAACCACTCGATGGGCGCGTCGAAACGACGGGCGAGCTCGATCGCGGCGAGCACGCGCCGGCACTCCGGTTCGGCGAGTGCACCGAGTGCCTTGGTCGGGTCGCCGATCAGGACCACCCTGGTCATGCCCTCGGGGTAGCGCTGCGACGGGGTGGTGACCGTGCCGAGCACGATGTTGGCGGTGTTGCCGCCGGGCGCGCGGTCGACCACGACCGGGGCACCGTCCGGGTCCAGGTCGTACTCGGTGAACACCCCCCGCACGGCCTCGGCGGCTCGTGTGTCGGCACCGCGGCGGTCGGGGTCGCGCAACAGCATCGGGACCAGCTCGTACGGGTAGACCGCCCCGCGGCGCCGGGCCCGGATCACCTTCTGCGCGTAGGCGTCCAGCTCCCGAAGCGGAGCGGTCGGCGGTTCGGTGACCTGGACGGTGAGGCCGGCGCCGGGTGGGCGGGACATCCGCAGCAGGAGGTCGCGTGGCTCGCGGCCGTCGTCCCCGCCGGAGTGGCGGAACTGCACCAGCACCTGTTCGAGGCCGAGCCCCTCGGTGCGCGGGGCCAGCACCCGGATCACCGAGTCCACCTCGTCGACAGGCACCTCGACCACGGGCCAGACGTAGAGCAGCACCCGGTTCCAGTCCACCCTGGCGTCGCCGGGATCGGTGGCGCGGGCCGAGCGCATGGCGTCCAGGCAGGCGTCGAGCACGTGCTCCAGCTGAGGCAGCGCGCGAATGCGACCCCGCTCGTCGCGCAGCACCGTCAGCTCACGTACGTCGGACAGCGCGATCAGCCTGCGGTCGTCGGGCACCTCCTTGCCGACGGCGCGGAAGAGGTGCACGTCGATCGGCGAGGGCAGCCTGGTCAGCTCGAAACCGGAGAGCCTCCAGAGTCCGAGCCGCTCGGCGACCATCGGGTGCAGCCCGCGCAGCGTGCGGTCCTCGACGGGGCGGCGGTCGGTGGGGTCGGGCCGGAACGTGAACCACGCCGAGCGCTCGTCACCACCTGGCCTGCGCACCGCGACGGCCACGCGCGCGAGCCGGTTCGGCAGCCTGCCCAGCATCGCGCTGATCTTCTCCGCCGAACGCTCCGGGTCGGCGTCCGGAGCCTCGCCTGCGATGACGTAGAGGTCGAGCAGCACGGTGCAGCTGTCCGGCAGCTGCGAGATGATCCGCCTCAGGTCGCCCTGCACGGCCATCGGATCGCCCGCCGGTGGGGCGTCCGGCGCGGTGTGCACCGTGGTGGCGAGCACCATCTGCTCGAGATGCGCGGCCTGGTCGGGGCCGAGGTCGTCGACCCGGTCGAGGGGCCGCGCGCCGTCCTTGAGCGAGTAGGCGGCGGTGAGCAGTGGACGCCCGCCGCGGTCCTCGAGCCGGACGTCGGTCAGCGTCCGCCCGCGGTAGTACCGGCGGGTCATCACCTCGAGCATCGCGGCGTGGTGCCGCTCGCCGAACACGCCGAGGATCGGTTCCGCGGCGGCGACGATCGTGTCGATCTGCCCCGCGCGCACGGCGGGGTCGTCGGACAGCCGGTCCAGCTCGGCGCGGACCTTGGCCTGGCCGGCCGCGCGCTCGGCGGCGATCACCGGCTCGTCGAAGCAGGTGTACCGGACGCGGCGGGCGAACCCGCCGACGACGGGGTGCCGCAGCTGGGTGGCACGGACCAGGCGGTCGAGGGTGTGCTGGTACTCCTCACGCGTCGACTCCGGGAGCGAGTCGGGGTGCAGCAGCCGCCACTGCAGCAGCTCCAGCACCACCGGGACGTGGGCCGTGGCCCTGCGGTGGGCCAGGAACATCCGGTACAGCGCGCTGTTCAGGGCGTCGGCGGAGACCGGGGCGGCCGGCGTCAGGTCCGGCACGCCGTAGTGCGCGAGCGCGCGGCGCAGCTTCTCCCGGAACGACTCCGGCAGGCCCTCGGCGTCGGCGTCGCGGGAGCGCAGGTAGGCGTGCAGGAACTCCTGCGGGTTGCGGGCCTCCTCGCCCGCGGGGTCGATCTGCTGCGTCTCGTCCTCGGGGCCCCGGCGGTTGCGCGACAGCGCGCACAGGTCGGCGAAGATGCGCAGCACGGCCGTCTCGCCTGCGAGCACGCGGGCGTCGTCCGGGGGGAGCGCGTTGCGGGCCGAGGAGAGCGCCGCCAGCAGCGGGCGGGCGTCGCGCTCGTCGATGTCGAAGCCGAGCACGAGGAACCGCAGCGACATCAGCGCATCCGCGGCGACGGCCGCGGCGTCGGCCCCGACCGCGGGCGGCCCGGCCAGTCCGGAGAGGTCGGCGCGCTCACCGTCGCCAGCGCCCGCCGCGTCGGCGTCGGGCTCCAGGCGGACGAGCTTCGTGCCGCCCTCCACCTGCGTGTTCGGGGCGACGAGAATCTCGCAGACCCGGCCGGCCACGGGCGCACGCAGGGCCGTCTCGAGCTTCATGCTCTCGACGACCGCCACGACGTCACCCGCCTCCACGACGTCGCCGGGCTTGATCGGGATCGACACCACCATCGCAGGCGCCGGCGCGCGGACCAGGCCGGCCTCGCCGCCGGAGATGCGGTGCACCGCGCCGTCGACCTCGACGAGGTAGTCGGAGCCCTGCGGCACCGAGAGCACCGCGAACGTCTGCCCTGCGACCGTGAGCTTGCGCTCGAAGCGTCCGGTGCGCTCCGCGTCGACGTCCACGACATGGCCGTCGAGCTCCACGCGGTAGCGGTTGCCCCGGGCCTGGGCAACCCGCAGCCGGTAGGACTGCCCCGCGGCGCGCACGTCCACCTGGTGCCAGGTCTCGTGCCCCACCTCGGGACGGCCGCGCTCGGCGGAGGCGAAGAGCCGGTCGCGCTGGCGCGCCACGTGCGCGTCCTGCGCCTCCACGGCCGTGGCGAGCAGCGCGACGTCGAGCCGCCGCGGCGGGGAGTAGCCGTTCGCCATCATCGCGTCGAGCCAGGTGGTGTCGGTGTCGCCGGAGAGGATCTCGGGGCGGTCCAGCAGGTCGAGCAGGAACGCCTTGTTGGTGGTGCCGCCGTCGATCACGGCCGCGGTCTGGCGGAGCGCCCGGGACAGCCGGGCCCGCGCCTCGCCCCGGTCGCGGCCCCACGCGATCACCTTGGCGATCATCGAGTCGAACTGCGGCGGGATCAGGTCGCCCGTGCAGACGCCGGTGTCCACCCGGATCCCGGGCCCGCTGGGCAGGGCCAGGTGCTCGATGCGCCCCGGTGCCGGTGCGAAACCCTGCTCGGGGTCCTCCGCCGTCAACCGCGCCTCGATCGCGTGCCCACGGGCAGCCGGGGCCTCCGGTGCGATGTCGGCGAGCCTGCCGCCCGCTGCGACGTGCAGCTGCAGCTTGACGATGTCCATGCCCGTGGTGGCCTCGGTGACCGGGTGCTCCACCTGCAGCCGTGTGTTGACCTCGAGGAACGACAGCAGCCGCTCCCCGGGCTCGTAGAGGAACTCGACGGTGCCGGCGTTCACATAGCCCGCCGCCCGGACGAGCTCGGCCGCGGACGCGCGCAGGATCCCCTCCTGCTCCGCGTCGAGCGCGGTGGAGGCGGACTCCTCGATCACCTTCTGGTTGCGCCGCTGCACCGAGCAGTCGCGGACCCCGAGCGTCCACACGTCGCCGTCGGCGTCGGCGACCACCTGTACCTCGACGTGCCGCCCACCGCGGATCGCGCGCTCGAGGAAGACCGTGGCGTCTCCCGCCGTCTTCGACGCCTCGGAGCTCGCCCGCTCGAAGGCCTCCTCGAGCTGCTCGGGTGAGTCGACGCGACGGATGCCGCGACCGCCGCCACCGGCGGTGGCCTTGACCATCAGCGGGTAGCCGATCCGCTCCGCGTGTTCCCGCGCGGCGGCGACGTCGGACACGGCGCCGCCGCTCCACGCGGCCAGCGGCACGCCGACCTCCTCGGCCAGCTTCTTCGCGGCGATCTTGTCGCCGAGCCGCTCCATCACCTCGGGCGACGGGCCGATGAACACGATGCCCAGCTCACGGCACAGGCGTGCGAAGTCGGCCTTCTCCGACACGAAGCCCCAGCCCGGCCACACCGCGTCGGCGCGCGCCTCCCGCAGTGCACGCTCCAGCTCCGCGTGGTCGAGGTACGGGCTCGCGGCGAACGCCTGGTCCGGATCGTCCGGCCCGATCAGCACCGCCTCATCGGCCTCGCGGACGAACATCGCGTGCCGGTCCACCGCCGTGTACAGCGCGATCGTGCGCAGCTCCCGCCGGTCGCCTAGGGATTCGGGAGATCCGGGTGATGAGACCTCGGCGTTCCACTCTCGTACCGCATTGATCAACCGCATTGCCGGTTCCCCGCGGTTGACGATGACGACCCGGTGGAACGACTGATCCGTCACATCTGCTCACTCTCGTCACTGGTGCCACGGCCCCTCCCGCGGCAGTACCGGCGGGGACCGTAGCGCCTGGAACTCCCGGCCCGGGCCCACCCAACTCGACCTCCCGCTGTCGCACAACCGACGAGCGGGTAACCCCCCGAGTGAGCGGCATTGCATGATGCACGGGTGCTGACGGTGACCCACGGTGACCTGACCTTCGACGTCCACGAGCATGGTTCGGCCGATGGTGTCCCGGTTCTTCTGCTGCACGGATTCCCACAGCGTGGCACGGCATGGGACGCCGTCGCGGAGCGGCTCGCCTCGGCCGGCATCCGGACGCTCGCCCCCGACCAGCGCGGCTATTCGCCGTGCGCCCGCCCGCGGGGCAGGCGTGCCTACCGCATGTCCGGTCTCGTCGGCGACGCGCTGGCCGTCGTCGACTCGCTGGTCGGCCCGGCGGGTCGGGTGCATCTCGTCGGGCACGACTGGGGTGCCGCGGTCGCCTGGTCGCTGGCCGCGCGCAACCCCGACCGCGTCCGCTCGCTCACCGCCATCTCGGTGCCGCCGCCCGGGGTGTACGTCCGCTCGCTGTTCACGACCAGGCAGGCGCTCGCGTCCTGGTACATCTACGCCCTGCAGCTCCCGCTCCTGCCGGAGCGTTTTCTCGGGGCGGACGGGCGCGCGTTCTCCCCGAGGCTCGTGGCCGCTCTGCGGCGCTCCGGCCAGTCCCGGCCCGCCGCGGAACGGGACGCGGCGGCGCTCGCCGACCCGGGGGCGCTGACCGCCGCGATCAACTGGTACCGAGCCCTGCTGACCGGCCCCTTCTCCGACCACACCCCGCCTGTGCAGGTGCCCACCCTGTTCGTCTGGAGCGACGGCGACACGGCCATCACCCGGCAGTCCACGGAGCTGACGCACACCGACGTCGCCGGGCCCTTCCGCTATGTGGAGCTGCGCGGCGTGAGCCACTGGATCCTGGAGGAAGCGCCCGACCAGCTCGCCGACCTCCTTCTCGAGCAGTTCCAGGAGCATCCGGGCTGACGTGCGTTAAGGTCGTCCGCCATGGCCTGTGACCGGTGGCGCTGATGGAGGTCCTCGCCTCCCGGGTGCTCCTGCACCCGGTCGACCTGGAGCGAAGCCTGCACTTCTACCGGGACGTGCTCGGGCTCGCCGTCTACCGCGAGTTCCCCGGTGGCACCGTGTTCTTCCTCGGAGGCGGCTTCCTGGAGCTCTCCGGGAACGCGCAGGAACCGGCGGGCGAGGCGATCGCGCTCTGGCTCCAGGTGCGCGACCTGGCCGCTGCCCACCGAGAGCTCGCCGCGCACGTGGTCCGCGAACCGCGACAGGAGCCCTGGGGCCTGCACGAGATGTGGATCACCGACCCCGACGGCACACGGATCGTGCTGGTGCAGGTTCCGGCCGACCATCCGATCCGCCGGGACTCCCGCCACCACCAGTAGCCCGACCTCACGGCGACGGTTCTGGCCCGACCCCGTCAGGCCCGGGCTGCCGCCGCCACCGGCTCCGGTGCCACCGACCCGGCCTGCCTCGCCGGCGTGACGGCGGCGATCACGGCGCCGCCCACCGCTGCGACCGCCGCAGCGAGGAACACCACCGTGTACGCGGTGGCGGAGGGCAGCACCTGCCCGTCCACCGCCATGGTCAGGCTGGTGGTGACCGCGGCGACGACCGCGCTGCAGGACGAGGTGCCGAGCATCCGCATCAGCGTGTTGAGGCTGTTGGCCGCCGCGGTCTCGGACGCCGGTACCGCGTCCATGATGAGCAGCGGCAGCGCCGAGTAGGCCAGCGCGGCCCCGATGGCCGTGACGGTGGACGCCGCCATCACCAGCGGGATCGACCCGGGGAGCGTCGCCATCGCGACGTTCCCGATGGCGAGCACGGAAGTGCCGAGCACCAGCGTGGTGCGGGCGCCCCGGCGGCGCGACACGCGTGCCGAGACCGGAGAGAAGATCGTCATGGCCCCGCCGATCGGCAGCAGCACCACACCGGCGGCCACGAGGGAGAGCCCGAACCCGTAGCCGCTCGCCGTCGGGGCCTGCAGCACCTGGGTGGTCAGGAGGAAGCCCGCGAACATCCCGAAGCCGATGAGGACCGATGCGATGTTCGTCCACAGCACCGCGGGCCGGGCCGAGACGCGCAGGTCCACCAGCGGCGATCGCACCCGCAGTTCGAGCCGGCCCCAGAGCGCGAACAGCACCACGGCCGCCGCCAGCAGGCCGAGCACGCGCGGGCTGCTCCAGCCCCACTCGGCGCCCTTCGAGATCGCGAGCAGCACGCAGACCAGTGCGAGGCCGAGGCCGACGGCTCCCGGGAGGTCGAAGCGACCGCCGGAGCGCTGCGGCGACTCCCGCACCACCGCGCGGACCAGGAAGAACTGCAGCGCGCTCAGCAGCGCCGCCGCCCCGAAGAGCCACCGCCAGCTCGCCTGCTGCGCGACGAGGCCGGTGATCGGGAGGCTGATCGCGCCTCCGATGCCGAGCGAGGAGCTCATCAGGGCGATCCCGCTTCCGACGCGGTCGGGGGGCAGCAGGTCGCGCATGATGCTGATCCCCAGCGCGATCACGCCCATCGCCGCACCCTGCAGCGCGCGGGCCGCGATCAGCACACCGATGTTCGGTGCGATGGCGCCCAGCGTCGATCCGGCGGTCACCATCGCGAGCGCCACGAGCATCAGGCGCCGCTTGCCGTACATGTCCCCGAGCCTGCCGAGCACGGGCGCGCACACCGCGCCTGCGACCAGCGTGGCCGTGACGAGCCATGCCACCGTTGCGGGGGAGGCCGAGAGCAGGCGCGGGAACTGCGGCAGGAGCGGCACGACGAGGGTCTGCATCACCGAGACCGCCAGCCCACACGATGCGAGGACGCCGATCACGAGTGCCGGGCGGGCTGACGGTGCGACCACCTATCCACATGAGCACGCGATCGTTGCCATAAGCAAGCTTTTTGCCCCGATCCGGGAGGAACGTCACGTCCGTGGAGGAAGATCCGGATCGTCCCTGCGGAAGCGTCATGAGCGCCGGTACCGACTAGCCACCGCCCGGGAGGACGCGGCATCCTGGAACGGTCAAGAAGACCAGCGTCCCCGGTGCCGCGGCGTGGTCGTCCCGTCGATCAGGGGAGCGCCTGTGAGCACTGCCTTCTCCTCCTCCGGCGACCAGCAGGGCACCGTCGTCGAGCTGTCGCGCATCCGCCCCACACCCGACCTGTCCATCACGAGCCTCGGCGCGTGCCGGATCACCTCGCCGATGGCGCCGCTGCTGGACGCCCGCCAGACCACCGAGCACTACGTCGACGAGCAGGACCGCGTGCTTCTCGACGACACGCTGGCCGGCATCAGCTCCCGCGGCGTGCCGGCCGGTGAGCTGCCCGGCATGGAGCCCTGCGGCCCACGGCGGAAGATCTTCTTCGACCCGTCGAAGACCCGGGCCGCGATCGTCACGTGCGGAGGTCTGTGTCCCGGCCTGAACGACGTGATCGCCGGGCTCGTCCGCACGCTGACCTACCACTACCGCGTGCGCCGCGTCGTCGGCATCCGCAACGGCTACCAGGGCTTCGTCGCCGACTACGGGCACGACGTCGTCGAGCTGACCCCGGAGACCGTGCGGGACATCGCCACCGACGGCGGCACGGTGCTCGGCACCTCCCGCGGGCCGCAGGATCCCGAGGAGATCGTCGACTGCCTGGAGCGGCTGCACATCAACGTGCTGTTCGTCGTGGGTGGGGACGGTTCGATGCGCGGGGCGATGGAGATCGCGCGCACCGTGGCCGAGCGCGGCCTGATGATCGCCGTGGTGGGCATCCCGAAGACCATCGACAACGACATCCCCTACATCGACCAGAGCTTCGGCTTCCAGACCGCCTTCAGCCTCGCGAGCGACGCCATCCGCGCGGCGCAGGTGGAGGCGAAGTCAACGGCCAACGGGATCGGGCTGGTCAAGCTAATGGGCCGGCATTCCGGCTTCATCGCCTGCTACGCCGCGCTGGCACGCAGCGGCGCCGACGCCGTCCTGATCCCCGAGGTGCCGTTCGCGCTCGACGGCGACGAGGGACTGCTCGCGCACCTGCGCCGCCGCGTTGCGGAGCGGGGTCACGCCGTCGTCGTGGTGGCCGAGGGGGCGGGGCAGGAGCTGCTCCCGGACTCGGGCGTGGGGAGCGACGCCTCCGGCAACGCCCGCCTGCAGGACATCGGGCCCTACCTGCGGCGGCGGATCGGCGACCACTTCGCCGGCGCCGGGGTGGAGACCTCGATCCGCTACATCGATCCGAGCTATGCCATCCGCAGCGTGCCCGCCAACCCCTACGACTCCGTCTACTGCGTGCGCCTTTCCCAGGCGGCCGTGCACGCGGCGATGTCGGGGCGCACGGCGATGGTGGTGGGCAGGTACCGGCGGCGGTTCGTCCACATCCCGATGCGGGTGGCGGTGAGCCGGCGCAACCAGGTCGACCCCCACGGCGACCTGTGGATGGCGGTGCTGGAGTCCACGGGGCAACCGGTCCGCTTCGGCTGACCTTCATGATCGCCGCGAGATCCGCGGATTCGCCCTCCGGAGGGCGCAAACCCCGATCTCGGGACGATCTTCCCCGCGGTAGGGCGGCTCGCGGGGCGGGGCCGGCGGCTCGCCAGCGATACTGATCTGGTGCGCGGCCTGGCTATGCGGTTCCTCGGTCACTCCACGGTGCGGTTGGAGCTGGCCGGTCGGGTGGTGCTCACCGATCCCGTCCTGACGCGGGGGATCGGGCCGTTGCGCCGGGTCGGAGGGCCGACACCGGCGCCGCGCGACCACGACGACGTCGACCTCGTCCTGATCTCTCACCTGCACGGCGACCACCTGCACCTGCCGTCGCTGCGCCGGTTGCCGCGCAGCGCGCGGGTGGTGGTCCCGCGGGGTGCCGGCGACTGGCTGCGCGGGCGCGGGATCGCCCGGGTCGAGGAGCTCGCCCCCGGCGAGGACCTCGAGGACGGCGACCTGCGGGTGACCGGCGTGCCGGCCGTGCACAGCGGGCACCGCTGGGGGCCGCGTTCCACGCGCGGTCCGCAGGCCCTGGCCATGGGCCACCTGCTGACGAGCCGGGACGTGCGGGTCTACGCGGCGGGTGACACGGACCTGTTCCCCGGCATGGCCGAGCTCGCCGGGCCCACGTTGGACGTCGCGTTGCTGCCGGTGTGGGGATGGGGGCCGACGCTCGGTCCCGGCCACCTCGACCCGGCTCGCGCTGCCGCGGCGGTGCAGTTGTTGCGGCCCCGCGTGGCGGTGCCGGTGCACTGGGGCACCCTCGCCCTCGCCGGGCTGGTGGGTGCGCCCGGGCGCGCCGGTGCGCGGATGCGCCGGCTGCTCGTGGAGCCGCCGAGGACGTTCGCCGACGCGGTGACGGCCACGGGCGAGGCCACCTGCGTGGCGATCACCGAGCCGGGCGCCACGGTCGCCCTTCCGCGCCCGTCGTCGCTGCCCGGCACGCCGCCGGCACCGGACGTGCGGTGATCGCGCTGGCGGGCAGTTTCACGGACCCTTCCGCGATCGGCTATCCCGCCGTGTTCGGCGGAGTTCTGCTCGGCTCGCTGGTGCCCGTCGTGCCCACGGGTGCGGTGGTCGGAGCGGCGGCCGCGATCGCGACGACCACGGATCACATGTCGCTCCCGATCGTCGTGCTGCTGGCCACGGTGGGGGCGTTGCTCGGTGATCTGGCGACGTTCGGCGTGGCCAGGGTCGGCAGCGATGCGGCGCTGCGCTGGGTGGCACGGGGTCAGCCGCCGGAGCGGCTCGCCGCTGCCCGCGCGCGGTTCGCCACGCGCGGCTGGCAGCTCGTCGTGGTGGGCAGGCTGGTGCCGGCCGGGCGGATCCCCGTACTGCTCGCCGCGGGCACGCTCGGCTACCCGTGGCGACGCCTGGTGCCGGCCGCGGTGGCGGCGTGCCTGCTGTGGGCGATCGCGTATGCCGCGCTGGGGATCGTCAGCGGCGGGCTGTTCGACAACCCGTTGATCGCGACGCTCCTGGCGGCGCTGCTCGTGCTGGTGGTCGGAGGACTCAGCTCGCTGGTGGCCACGTACGTACGGCGCAGGCGCCGGGAGGCGGACCGATGAGCGAGCTTGCGAGTGAATCATCGATACAGCGCCTTCGCGCAGCGCCGACCGAGCGCAGCGAGGGCGAGCGATGAGCGAGCTTGCGAGTGAATCATCAATACAGCGCCTTCGCGTAGCGCCGACCGAGCGCAGCGAGGGCGAGCGATGAGCGGGGGAGCGCCGACCGGGCAGCGGAACGGTGCGGGACGGCTGCTGAGGGGTGGACGTGTCGCCGCGCGGGTGCTGCTCGTCTGGGTGCTGGTGGCGGCGGCGCTGCGGCTGCTCGACGGGTGGCTTTCCGGCTTCTCGATGGCGGACTGGTGGCAGCCGACGGTGTGCGCGCTGCTGTTCGGGGTGCTCAGCGGAGTGGTGTGGCCGCTGATCCTGCGGGTCGCGCTACCGATCGCGGTGTTCACGCTCGGGATCGGGTCGTTCCTGCTGCTGGGCGCTGGGGTGCTGGCGATCTCCTTCGCCGTGCCGGGCGTGGTGATCGCCGACTTCGAGACGGCGGTGGTCGTCGCGGTCGCCGTGTCCGCGCTCGGAGCGCTCGGGTCGAGCCTGCTGGCGCTCGACGAGGACGAGTTGTTCTTCCGCCGGGCCGCGCGCCGCCGGGCGCGGCGCGGTACGGGCGGGGACGCCGAGATGCCGCCCGGCGTGCTGTTCCTGCAGGTCGACGGGCTGGGCATGGACACGGTGCGCCGTGCCGTGCGCGACGGGGACATGCCGACCTTCGCGCGCTGGCTGGCTGCCGGGAGCCATCGGCTCACCGACTGGCACACGGACTGGAGCTCCCAGACGGGCGCGAGCGTCTGCGGCATCCTGCACGGCGACAACTCCGACATCCTCGGGTTCCGCTGGTACGAGAAGGACCGCGACCACGTCATGGCGTGCTCGCATCCCGAGGACGCCGCCGAGATCGAGCGACGCCACTCCGACGGCGGCGGGCTGCTCAGCGTCGACGGCGCGGGCCACGGCAACCTCTTCACCGGCGACGCCGAGCACGTGAGCCTGACGATGAGCGCGCTGCCGCTACTGGCCGGGGCGGCCCGCCGGCACCGCGGGTCGGACGGGGTGGGGGCCGGCTACTACGCCTACTTCGCCAATCCGGCGAACACGCTCCGGACGCTCGCCGGGGCGCTGGTGGACGTCGTCCGCGAGATCTCCGCGTCCACACGACAGCGGCGCGCGGGCGTGCTGCCGCGCGTGAACCGGGGCGGCTTCTATCCGTTCGCGCGCAGCGCCACCACGGTGATCGTCCGCGACGTGGTCGTCTCGGCGATCATCGAGGACATGCTCGCGGGCCGGGCCGTGGTGTACGCCGACTTCCTCGGGTATGACGAGGTGGCCCACCACTCGGGTGTGGAGCGGTTCGACGCGCTCGCGGTGCTCCGCGCGATCGACCAGCAGATCGGCCGGCTGCACCGGGCCACCCAGCTGGCGCCGCGGCGCTACCACATCGTGGCGCTGTCGGACCACGGCCAGACGCAGGGCTGGGCGTTCACGCACCGGTTCGGGGAGTCCGTCGAGGCGCTGGTCGGGCGCCTGTGCGGGGCTCCCCAGCCGGAGCCGCGCCGCGGCGTGAACTCGGATGCCCGCAGGCCGGCGGAGGGCTGGCAGGTGGGTGCCGCCCTGGCCGCGGCGTCCACGGGCAGCGGGCCGATCGCACGCAGGCTCCGGGCGCGTGTGGAGCAGGCGGGCTCGGAGGCCGACCGGCCGCGGACCGTCAGCGGGGCGCCCGGTGCGGTCACCCGTGTCGCGCCCGGCGTGGTCGTGGTCGCTTCGGGCCATGTGGCGATGGTGTCGTTCACGGAGCACGAGGGCCGGGTCGGGCTGGAGACGATCGAGCGCGAGTTCCCGGACCTGCTGCCTGCCCTCGTCGACCACCCGGGGGTCGGCTTCCTGCTGGTGCGCAGCGCGGAGTTCGGGCCGGTCGTGCTCGGCCGCGACGGAGTGCACCGGCTGGTCACGGGACGGGTGATCGGCGAGGACCCGCTCGGGGGCTACGGGCCGCACGCCGCCGACCTCGTCCGGCGTGTGGACGAGTTCGACCACTGCCCCGACATCATGATCAACAGCCGGTACGACCCCGTCACGGGCGACGCCTCACCGTTCGAACCGCACGTCGGCTCGCACGGGGGAATGGGCGGTCCGCAGTCGAGGGGTTTCCTGATCCATCCCGCGGAGCTGCCGGCTCCCGGCGAGATCGTGGGGGCGGAGGCGTTGCACCGCGTGCTGCGCGGCTGGCTGACCCATCTCGGGCATCCGGAGCCTGCGGTCGGCGCGCCCGCCACGCGCGGCGTGGCCGTGGACGACGTCACACGTCGCTCGCAGGTTCCCTGACAGACTGTCGGTCATGAGCGAGGCGGCGGGTGATCAGGCGGCACATCGCGATCCCTTCGTGCTGGTGCACGGCGCGAGCCACGGCGGATGGTGCTGGGTGCGGGTCGCGCGCCTACTCCGCGCCGCCGGCCACGAGGTCTTCACGCCGACACTCACGGGCCTGGGCGAGCGGGCCCACCTGCTCACCGAGGACGTCGGACCGGCCACGATGGTGCAGGACATCGTCGCGGTGCTGGAGAACGAGGAACTGCGCGACGTCGTGCTGGTCGGGCACAGCTTCGGTGCGCTGGTCGCGCTGGGCGTCGCCGACCGGGTGCCGCACCGGCTGCGCCGGATAGTCCTGCTCGACGGGCTGGTGGTGGAACCGGGCGCGTCCGGGTTCGACGGTGTGCCTGCCGAGGTGATCGAGGAGCGCGTCGCGTCGGCGAAGGCGTCCCCGAGCGGGCTGGCGTTCGGGCCGGCGCCTGCCACCGTGTTCGGTCTGTCCGATCCGGACGACCTGGCGTGGGTGGACCGGCGGCTCACCCCGCACCCGTTGCGGTCCTACACGGAGTCGTTCGGGCTGCGCGACCCGCTGGGCAACGGCGTGCCGGTCACCTACATCTGCTGTACCGACCCGCCCTATCTCGCGCTGCGCTCGGGCCATGAGATCGTGCGCCGGGCGGGCTGGGAGTGGCGGGAGCTCGCCACCGGGCACGACGCCATGATCACCGCGCCGGAAGCGACGGCGGCCGAACTGCTCCGCTGACCACTGCTCCGGTTCTGGACCGTTCCGCTATGGGATGATCCCGCGGCAGAACATCGATACCATGACCGCATGGTCCAGCGCAGCAACGACGAGATCCGTGGCGACCTCAGCTACCTGTTCGACAAGGCGAGCCAGGCGCTCGCCGCTCGGATGACCACTGCGCTCGCCGATCTCGACATCACGCCGCGGGACTACTGCGTGCTCACCAAGGCGGCGCCGGGCGAGCTGACCCAGGGCGAGTTGGCGGAGATCGCGCTGCTCGACAAGACGACCATGGTCGTCACGATGGACAACCTCGAGGGTGCCGGTCTGGCCCGGCGCACGCCCTGCCCCGAGGACCGCAGGGCGCGGATCGTGCAGACCACCGACGAGGGCCGCGAGGTCGTCGAGAAGGCTCGCACGGTGATCGACGGGGTCTACGAGGACGTGCTCGCCGTCCTGCCCGAGAAGCAGCGCGCCGCCTTCCTCGACGCCTTGGTCGCGCTGGTCGGGACAGACGGCCCCCTGTCCGCCGTGGAGCCCACCCCGAACGCACCCCGGCGGCGCTCCCAGCGATCGTCCCGAAGCGCATGATGCGAATCTAGATAGTCTAGAAAAAAACTATCTGTTACGGTCCCTCCTGGTTCACGATCCAGGAGGTTCCCGACATGACGTCACTCGGCACGCAACGCGCCGAACGCTCGACCCGCTCCCGCTGGGCTGCCCTCACGGTCCTCTGCGCGGGCATGCTCATGATCATTCTCGACGGCACCATCGTCAGCGTGGCGCTTCCGGCGATCCAGGCCGACCTGGGCTTCACCGCCTCCGGCCTGGCCTGGACCGTCAACGCCTACCTCGTTCCCCTGGGAGGGCTGCTCCTGCTCGCCGGCAAGCTCGGCGATCTCCTGGGCAGGCGCCGGATGCTCGTCTCCGGCCTCGTGCT
Source organism: Pseudonocardia yunnanensis (assembly GCF_039534065.1). Classification (NCBI taxonomy): domain Bacteria; kingdom Bacillati; phylum Actinomycetota; class Actinomycetes; order Pseudonocardiales; family Pseudonocardiaceae; genus Pseudonocardia; species Pseudonocardia yunnanensis. The sequence goes on from NZ_BAAAUS010000034.1 coordinate 297,827, forward strand.
CTTCGTCCTGGCCTCGCTGCTCTGCGGGCTCGCCACCGGCTCCGGGATGCTCGTCGCGGCCCGGTTCCTGCAAGGGGCGGCCGCGGCGATGGCGTCGGCCGTGGTGCTCGGCATGATCGTCGGGCTCTTTCCCGAGCCGGCGGAGCGGGCGAAGGCGATGGGCGTGTACGCGTTCGTGGGCGCCGCCGGGGCGTCGATCGGAACGTTGCTCGGCGGCGTGCTCACCGAGACCGTCGGCTGGCGCTGGATCTTCCTCGTCAACGTCCCGATCGGCGTGGTCGCAGCAGTGCTGTCGATGCGGCTCATCGAGCGGGACCGCCCGCTCGGCGGTGCCGCGCGGCCCGACGTGCTCGGTGGTGCGCTCGTCACGGCCGGGCTGATGCTCGCGGTGTTCGCGATCGTCGACGAGTCGGGGTCCGGGATGCGACTCGGTCTCGGTCTGCTGGCGGCGGCGCTGCTCGCCGGGTTCGTCATCCGCCAGCGGGTGGCCGCGGAGCCGCTCGTGCGGCTCGGCATCTTCCGTTCGCGCGCCGTGTCCGGCGGCAACCTCGTCCAGATGCTCATGGTCGCGGGCATGCTGGGCTTCCAGTTCACAGCGACGCTGTACCTGCAGCGCGCTCTCGGCTACCCGCCGGCGCAAACCGGCATGGCGATCCTGCCGATCCCGGTGACGATCGCGGTGGTCTCGCTCGCCTGGTCGGGGCGGCTGATCGGGCGGTTCGGGCCGCGCGCGGTGCTGCTCACAGGCGAGGTGCTTCTCGTGGCAGGCCTGCTGCTGCTGACCCGTGATCCGGTCGGCAGCTACGTGATGGACGTGCTGCCGTCGATGCTGGTGCTCGGTGTCGGGGCCGGGCTCAGCCTCCCCGCCGTGACGACCGTGATGATGTCCGACGCCACGCCCGCCGACGCCGGGCTGGCCTCGGGGCTCGCCAACACCAGCCAGCAGGTGGGCGGCGCGCTGGGCATCGCGGTGCTGGCCGCGCTCGCCACCGCTCGTACCGACGGGGCGACCGCCGCCGGCATGCCGCTGCAGGAGGCCCTCACGGCCGGCTACCACCTGGCCTTCGCGGTCGCGGCTGCCTCCGTGGCGGTCTCGGCGCTGATCGCTCTGACCGTGCTGAACAGGAAGTGAGGTCGTTCCCATGACGTTCGACGACGAGACGCGCGCATTGCTGGACGGGCGGAACTTCGCCACGGTCGCGACGCTGAACGCGGACGGGGATCCGCACACGTCGGTGGTCTGGATCATGAGGGATGGCGACACCGTGCTGTTCTCCGTCACGGCGGCGCGCCGGAAGGCACGCAACCTCGCCCGCGACCCGCGGATCAGCCTCAGCGTCTTCGACATCGCGAACCCCTATCGGTCCACGGACATCGCCGGCACGGCGGAGCTCGTCGCCGACTCGGAGAAGGATCTGCCACGCAGGCTCTCGCAGAAGTACCTCGGTGAGGACCCGCTCCCCGAGCCCGACACCGTGCGCCGGCTGATCGTCCGCGTGACGCCGAGCAAGGTCACCGGCTTCTCGGTGTGACGATGACGGCACGCCGTGTCGCTGGCATAGGGTCGGTGAGTGCTCGATGAGGACCAGCCGGCGACCGGACCTCTGGCCGGGGTGGTCGTCGCCGACTTCTCCCGCATTCTCGCCGGTCCCTACGCCACGATGCTGCTCGCCGACCTCGGTGCCACGGTGATCAAGGTGGAGGGCCCCGGCACGGGCGACGACACGCGCACGTGGGTGCCACCCAGGTCGGCGGACGGCACGGCCACCTACTACCTGGCGATCAACCGGGGTAAGCGCTCCATCGTGCTCGACCTCGCCGACCCTGCCGACCTCGACGTGGCACAGCGGCTCGCGGCGCGCGCCGACGTCATGATCGAGAACTTCAAGCCCGGCGGTCTGGCGCGGTTCGGGCTCGACCACGAGACCGTGGCGGCGGGAAACCCGCGGATCATCTACTGCTCGATCTCCGGCTTCGGCACCGCCGCCGGGGCCGCGCTGCCCGGCTACGACCTGCTGGTGCAGGCCACGTCCGGGCTGATGAGCCTCACGGGAGCCGCCGACGGCCCGCCCTACCGCGCCGGGGTGGCCGTGTTCGACGTGATCACCGGGCTGCACGCGGCCGTCGCGATCCTTGCCGCGCTGCAACACCGCGAGCGCACCGGCGAGGGGCAGAAGCTGGAGACGAACCTGCTCTCCGCTGCGCTGTCGGGGCTGGTCAACCAGACCTCGGCGGTGCTGACCGGCGAGGTCGTGCCCGGACGGCTCGGCAACGCCCACCTGAGCTTGTTCCCCTACGAGCCGCTCCCCACGGGCGACGGCGAGCTGATCGTCATCGCGGCGAACGACGGTCAGTTCCGCAGGCTCGCGATCGCGATCGGTGCACCCGAACTGCTCGAGGACCCCCGCTTCGGGTCGATGGGGGACCGCAACGCCCACCGCGACGAGCTACGTCCGTTGCTGCTGGCCCGCCTCGCCACCAAGTCGGCGCAGGAGTGGTTCGACATCCTCGCGCCTGCCGGGGTGCCGTGCGGCCCGATCAACACCATCGACGACGGGCTGGCCCTCGCCGAGCGGCTCGGTCTCGACCCCGTGGTGGCACCCGGCGGCGTGCTGAGCGTCCGCAACCCGGTGACGTACTCCGCCACCCCACCGTCCTACCGCCTGCCGCCACCCGCGCTCGGCGCCCACGGGGCCGAGATCCGCGACTGGCTGCTCGCCAACCCCTGACGCTCCACGGCGAAGCCACCTCCACGCAAACCGCGTGAAGGTGGCTTCGTGGTGAGGGTGTGCCGGTCAGTTGCCGAAGGGGTTGTCGTTGCCCCCGCCGTTCCCGCCGCCGCCGTTGCCGTTCCCGCCGCCGTTGCCGCCGAAGGGGTTGCCACCGCCGAAGGGGTTCTGGCCACCGAAGGGGTTCTGGTTGCCGCCCTCGTTCTGGCCGCCCGCGGTGGTGGGGCTCTTGTCGGGCTGGCTGCCCAGGGTCACGTCGACGGTGCGGGTGCTGCCGCTGCCGCTGCCGTTGGAGATCGTGAGAGGCACCTGCTGGCCGGGGGCGTAGGAGCCGATCCGCGCGATGAGGTCGGCGAAGTCCTGGACCTGGGCGTTGCCGACCTTGGTGACGACGTCGCCCGCGGCAAGCCCTGCCTGCGCGGCCGGTGAGCCGGACTGCACGGCGGCGATCGGTGCGCCCCCGGCGGCGTCGGACGCCGTGGCCGACGCGTTGCCCTGGACGCCGAGCACCGGCTTGGTCGCCGTGCCGGTGTTGATGAGCTCCTGCGCCACGCGCTTGGCCTGGTCGACCGGGATCGCAAAGCCCAGGCCGACGCTGCCCTCGCTCTGCCCGCCGCCGGTCGCGATGGCGGAGTTGATGCCGATGACCTGGCCGTCGAGGTTCACGAGCGGGCCGCCGGAGTTGCCCGGGTTGATCGGGGCGTCGGTCTGTAGGCCGTTGTAGACGACGCCGGTCCCGTTCTCGCCCTGCACCTGGACGGTGCGGTTGAAAGCGCTGACGATGCCGGTGGTGACGGTGCCGGTCAGGCCCTGCGGCGACCCGATCGCGACGACCTGCTGGCCGACCTGCAGGCTCGAGCTCTGGCCGAGCGTGGCCGGGGTGAGACCGGAGGCGCCCTGCAGCTTGATCACGGCGAGGTCGTAGCTCGGCGCGGTGCCGACCACCGTGGCGTTGTGCTGGCTGCCGTCGGCGAGCGTCACGACGATGTCCCCGGTGGAGCCCGCCACGACGTGGTTGTTGGTGAGCACGTCGCCGTCGGCGGTGAGGATCACGCCGCTGCCCTCGGCCGTGCCCTGAGCCAGGTCGACACGGATGTCGACCGTGCTCGGCATGGCCTTCTGCGCGGCCGCCGCCACCGTGCCCGGCGTGGCGTTGGTGGACGCGGGGCTGGCGGGGGAGGAGGTGAGGACGGTGTTGACCGGGTGGCTGCCCGTCAGGGCGTAGGCCCCGCCGAAGGCGGCCCCGCCGCCGACGAGTCCGGCGATCAACGCGGCCGCGACGATGCCGACCATCGTGCGCGGCTTGCGCGGCTGGTGTCCAGGGGTGGGCGGCGGCGGGCCGTACGGGAAGCCACCGTTCGGCGGCGGGTATGCGGCCGTGGAGTGCTGGTACGGGTTGCCCGCCGGCTGCTCCGCGCCCACGGGCGCTCCCATGGGGCTCGGCCCCATGGCCGGTACCGTGTTCTCCTGTCCGGGCGCGTACGACTGCGCGGGGTGCTGGTCGGTGCGGGGGCCATCGGTCGAGGCGCTCGCGTCCCGGCCCTGCTCCCTCTGCTCGTCGCTCATAGGAACGACGATGCGCCCGGAACCTGGGAACTGCCTGAGGAGTATCTGGGAAAGCGCACGAAAATCCCGCCGGTCACCCCTGCTCTCCTCACCTTCCCATCAGCAGTTCTGCAGCGACATCCGCCTGCGCACGCCCGTCGCCCCACACCGTCACGGACGGTGCCGAGGGTCGCCAGCGGTCCGGCATCCCGACATGGACGACCACCGCGTCCGGCCGGGCGTCGCGCACGGTGTCCAGCGCCGCCGACGGGCCGGCCACGACGGCGACGAGCGGCCTTCCGGCATCGGGAAGGTCCTGCCGGCCCGTGGTGGCCCCTGGGTCGCGCAGGCGCAGGGCCGCAGCCAGCCACGGCTCCCGGCGCCGCCCGGCCGCAACGTTCTCCGGACCCGTGAGATCGAGCAGATGCGGGGCCGCTCCGACCCGCACGTCCCCGCGCACCTCCACGACGCGCCGGACGATCTGCCTGCCGAGGTCACCGGCGGGACCGTCCGTCGAGACCGTGGCCCCGCGCACCCACTCCGCCAGTTGCGCCACCCGCCGCCCCGCATCGGCGAGGCGGGGGCGGGTGAGCGTGCCGTCGGCCAGCGCGGCGAGCAGCGCGTGGCGTACCTCGAGGTAGCCCGCCTCGTCGTCGTAGCCGTTGGAGGGGTTGCCGATGCATACGAGGTCGACGCCCGCCGCCAGCGCGGCGACCGCACCGGGTCCGCTTCCGACGGTGCCCGCGATGGCCTCCATGTCGACGGCGTCGCTGATCACCACGCCGTCGAAGCCGAGCTCGTGGCGCAGGAGCCCGAGCAGCGCCGCACTCATCGTGGCCGGTCGGTCGTCCAGGGCCGGGAACAGCACGTGTGCGGTGAGCACGCAGCGCACCCCGGCCTCGACGGCGGCCGCGAACGGGGGCAGGTCGCGCGACCGCAGCGTCGCCAGGTCGGCGTCGACCACGGGGAGCGCCCGGTGCGAGTCGACCGTGGTGGAGCCGTGGCCGGGGAAGTGCTTCGCGGTGGCCGCCGTGCCGGCGCCCTGCAGCCCCCGCACGAACGCCCGGGTGTGCCGCGCCACGAGGTCCGGGGTGGCTCCGAAGGACCGGATGCCGATCACCGGGTTCTCCGGCTCGGCGTTGACGTCGACCACCGGCGCGAGTGCGATGTCCACGCCCGCCGCCCGGCACTGACGGCCCATCCCCGCGGCGACCGCCTCCGTGACGGCGATGTCGTCGAGGCGGCCCAACGCGACGGCACCCGGCCAGGACGAACCGTCGCGGTGTTCGAGCCGGGTGACGGCTCCACCCTCCTCGTCGGACGCGACGAGCATCCCGGCGCGCCGGTCGTGCAGGGCGGCGCTGAGCTCGGTGAACTCCGGTCCGACGTTCGAGGAGAAGACGCACACGCCCGCGAGCCCGCCGTCGACGGCCCGTGCGAGCCAGTCGGGCACCGTCTCGCCGCTGAAGCCGGGCAGCAGCACGGCGTCGACCAGGCGCCCGTCGGTGCTCATCCCGTGCTCACCCCTTCACCGCCCCGGCCACGAGCCCGTCGGTCAGCCGTTTCTGCGCGATCACGAAGAACACCATGACCGGCACCGTGATCAGCGTGGAGGCCGCCATCACCGCACCCCAGTCGGTGCCGTACTGCCCGAAGAAGCGGCGCAGCCCGACGGCGACGGTGTAGTTGTCCTGGTCGGCCATGAACGTCAGGGCGAAGATGAACTCGTTCCACGCCGTGATGAAGGAGAACACGCTCGTGGCCACGAGGCCCGGGGCCACCAGCGGCAGCAGAACGGACCAGAACATCCGCCCCCACGACGCCCCGTCGAGGTAGGCCGCCTCCTCCAGCTCCACGGGCACCGCGGCGACGAACCCGCGCAGCGTCCAGATCGCGAACGGCAGGGAGAACGCGAGATAGACGACGACGAGCCCGAGCAGCGTGTCGAGTGCCCCGAGGCTGCGCGCCTGGATGAAGAGCGGGATGACCAGCGCCTCCACCGGCACCATCTGGATGATCAGGATCATCACCAGCACCGACGTGCGGAACCGGAAGCGGAACCGCGAGACGGCAACGGCCGCCAGCAGTGCGAGCAGGGCGCCGGCGAGCACGGTGCCGAGCCCCACGAGCAGCGAGTTCAGGAGATACCGGCCGAAGCCGCCCTCGCCGATCACGAACGTGAAGTTGTCGAGCGTCCACTCCTGCGGCCACAGCGAACGCGACCCCGCGTTCGCCCGCCCGTTGAGCGCCGTGGCGACCATGAGCCAGACCGGGAAGAGCGTGAAGACGAGCACCGCGGCCACCCCGAGCCCGCGCAGCGCGCGTCTCATCGGTGAGGCATGACCCGTCACAGCTCCTCCTCACGGAACAGCAGCCGCAGATAGCCCACGGTGATGATCAGCAGCAGCACGGTGAGCACCACGGCGATCGCCGCGCCGAGCCCGTAGCGGTTCTGGGCGAAGGACTCGACGTAGGACCACGTGCCGAGGTTCAGCACGTCGCGGTTGACGCCGTCGCCGCCGGGCATCAGGTAGATCTGGGTGAACACCTTGAAGTCCCAGATCGTCGACAGCACCGTCACCACGGCGAAGATCGGCCGCAGCATCGGGAACGTGACCGACCAGAAGCGCCGCCACGCACCGGCGCCGTCCACGATCGCCGCCTCGGTCACCTCCTGCGGCACGGTGAGCAGCCCGGCGAGCACGGTGAGGGCCACGAACGGGAAGCCGTGGTGCACGACGTTGAGGGCGGCCACCGTGTAGAAGGAGAAGCGGGAGGCGAACGGGTTGGTGGTGGCGGCGTCGGCCAGGCCGAGTGCGTCGAGGGCCTGCACCGCGAGCCCGTCGCCCGGGGTGAAGAGGAAGACCCAGACGTAGGTTCCGGTGACGGCCGGCACGGCCCAGGCCAGCATGATCGCCGTGGTGACGACGCCACGGGTGAACGGGCGCAGGCAGGCCAGCAGCAGCGCCACGAGGGTGCCGACCACCACCGTCAGTGCCACCGCCATCACCGCGAACACCACGGTGTTGGGCAGGACCGTGCGCCAGAGGTCGACATCGCCGAGCAGCTCGACGTAGTTGTCGAAGCCGACCCAGCTGGTGCGGCCGGACACGAGCTGCCGCAGGCCGAAGTCCTGCAGCGAGATCACCACGACCTGCACCAGCGGGTAGAGCAGCAGCCCGCCCATGACGAGCAGGGCGGGCGCGAGCAGCAGCCAGGGCCGGACGGTCCGGGCGCCGGTGTGGCGGGAGCGTCCGGGGCGCGGGCCGGCGGTGGCCGTCCCGCGTCCCGGACGGGTGCGCTCCCGGAGCGTCGTCACGACGTCGGTCACGCTCCGCCGGCGAAGATCTGGTTCATCTCCGCGGCGGCGGACGAGGTGGCCTGGTCGACGGGCGTGCCGTTGAGGATGGCGGCCATCATGGCCTGAACCGTCTTCTTGCCCTGGACCTGCCCGTAGAGCGGAGTCACCGGCACGCTGCGGCCGGCCTCCACCATCTGCTTCGCGAACGGTGCCACGAGCGGATCGGACGACTGCGCGGCCTGCTGCAGCAGCGCGGTGGTGCCGGGGAAGAAGCTCGACTCCGAGCCCCACTTCGCGGCGAAGTCACCGGTGCTCATCAGCTGCACGAGCTGCCAGGCGAGGTCCTGGTTCGGGCTGGCCTCGAAGATCGACAGGTGTGAGCCGCCCAGGAACGAGGGGGCGAGGCCGCCGGTGGGGCCGGGGATCGGGAACGCGCCGATCTTGCCCTGCAGGTCCGGCGCCGCCTCGAGGATCGCCTTCGGCGTCCAGCTCCCCGAGATGATCATCGCGGCCTGACCCTTGGCGAACGCGTCCTGCAGGTCGGTCTCCTTCCAGGTGGCCGCAGCAGGAGTGGAGAGCCCGTGCTTCAGCGCGAGGTCGGCGTAGGCCTGGATGCCCTGGCGAGCCTGCGGTGTGTCGAGGGCGCTCGTCCAGTTGCCGCCGTTCTGGGTGGCGATCTCGCCGCCCGCTCCCCAGATGAAGGGATAGACGCCGTACTCGTTGTCCCCCGCGACCGGGAACGGGACCATGTCCGGGCGGGCGGCCTTGATCTTCTCTCCCGCCGCGGCCAGCTCGTCCCACGTGGTGGGCGGGGTCACGCCGGCCTCGGTGAAGACGTCGGTGCGGTAGACGATCGAGCGGACGCCCGCGTACCAGGGCATCCCGTAGAGGGCGTCGCCGACGGTGCCGGCCTCCGTCAGGCCCGTGACCAGGCCGTCGGACAGGCCCGCCTGCTGTACCCGCGCGGTGAGGTCGGCCAGCGCGCCCGCGTCGCCGAACTCGCCGGTCCAGGTGGTGCCCACCTCGGCCACGTCGGGCGTGGTGCCTCCGGCGATCGCGGTGACGAACTTGTCGTGGGCCGAGGCCCAGGGCACGTACTGAACGTCGAGCGTGGCGCCGGTCTGGTTGCGGAAGGCCGTGGACAGCTCGTCGAAGAAGGGGCGGGCGTCGGGGTTGGTGCCTTCCATGATCCAGACGGTGAGGGCGCGATCGCCTCCGGCGTCGGCGGCCTCGCCGCCCCCGGAACCGCCGCAGGCGGTGAGGGCCAGCGCCGAGGCGGCGAGGAGGGCAGCGACGCGGACGGTGCTACGCCGCGCCCCTCGGGCTCCGGGCATCGACCACATGGGTTCCCCTTCCGATGGGTGCAGCAGAGCAGACCGCTTATTGAGACCAGAGGTCTAAATGTCCGAAACTGTAGCGCTCGTCACCCCTGCGGCGTCAAGACCGCGCCGGGCAATCACGGGGGTGAAGATCGGATGACGCCGCAGGCCGTGGAGGGCCCACCCGGTTTCGGGTGACTCGCGGGGCCGGACCGGGGTCAGGACGGGAAGATGTCGACCATGATCCGGTAGCGGTCGCCGCGGTAGACCGACCGCACGAACTCCGCCACGCGCCCGCCCTCCACGCGGCAGGTGCGCTCGAAGCAGAAGGCCGGGGCGCCCGGCTCGATACCGAGCGCGGCGGCGTCCTCCGCGCCGGTCAGTGCCGCCTCGGCGGTCTGCGTGCCCGAGACGATGCGGTGGCCGAACCGCTGTGCGAGCAGTTCGTAGTAGGAGCGGTCCTCGAGATCGGCACCCGTGAGGCCCGGCACGAGGTCGCCCGGGACGTGCAGGTCCTCCACTGCCATGGGTTCGTCGTCGGCGAGCCGGAGCCTGCGGACGTGCAGCACCGGAGAGCCTGCGGGCACCTCCAACAGCGCGGCCAGCATGACGCCGGCGGGCTCGCGGCTGCTCTGCAGCGTGCGGCTGCCCGGACGCAGGCCCCGGGCGCGCATGTCGGCGGAGAAGGAGTTGGCCGAGAGGCGGTGGGCCACCTTCGCCGGAGCGACGAACGTGCCCGCCCCCTGCCGGCGCACCAGGAGTGCGTCGGCGACCATCCCGTCGACCGCGCGACGCAGCGTCATCCGGGCGACGCCCAGGTCGCGCGCCAGGTCGCGCTCGGCCGGGAGTGGTTCACCGGGCGCCATGGCGGCGATCAGCTCGCCGAGGTGCGCGCGCAGCCGCCGTTGTTTGTCGGTCTCGCTGGGCGGCGCGCTCATAGCCCATTGGTACACCAAGGATCGCGGTCGAGGCCAACGCAACGCCCCGGGTGGTTGACAGCGATGTTTGTCAGGATCATCCTGACACGATGTTCGATCTCGACGCGGACGATCCTGTGGCCATCGCCCTCACCGTCGACGTCACGGCTGCGGCAGGTGCGGTGCAGGTCGCGGCGGTCACCGAGGCGGGCCGGCAGGCCGACGCGCTCCTCGGGGAGCCGCCCCTGCCCGGCAGCGTGGAATGGCACGCGGAGGAGGGCACCGGCATTCCCCTCCGCCGCGAGCGCGCCTGGCAACTGCTGCAGCTGCGCATCGGGCTCGGAGCGGGGATGGACCCGCTGCCCGTGCTGATCGGGTTGCGGCGCCACGGCGCCACCTGGGAGGAGATCGCGCACGCCGCCGGCGTCACCCGGCAGTCCGCGCACGAGCGCTGGGCCGGACGGGTCGCCGCCGTGCTCGACCGCGAGGTTGCCGGCGCAGGAGCGTGACGCCCCGGCTGCGGTGCGGCCCGGGATGTGAGCCGGAAGCGCTCCACGTCACACGAGCGGCTCGTGCTGCCGGGTTGATCGTCCCCGCGCCGTTACGTACCGTCCGATCCATCCGTCCGAGAGACGTGGTTCGACGGCGCCGTAGCACCCTCGCTCTGCGAATCGGGTGCCCTGGCCGGAGTCGAGGGGGGCACGTGAGCTCGTTCTACCGCGCGACCGGCTGCCGCCACCGCTTGCACATCGACCTGCTGCGCGTCGCCGGCGCCTGCTGTCGGGCCTGAGTCCCTCCCGGGCCCCCTCCGCTCTCCCCGACTGTCGCGGCCGTCGCCGCGGAAAGTGGCACACCCTCATGTCCGCATCGGACGTCAGTTCCTCCCCGACGACATCGATCTCCCGGCGTGCTCCCCGCCGCCTGCTCGCCACGTCCGTGCTCGGTGCGGTCGCGGTGCTCGTGCTGGCCGCGTGCGGGTCCGGCGGCGCGGCATCCGGCGGCCCTGCTGCCGTCGGGCCACCACAGCCCGGCGGCACGCTGCGCTTCGCGGTGGGCAGCGATCAGGGCTGCGTCGATCCGCAGCAGGTGACCAGCAACGACTCGATCTACTCGATGCGCCAGATCGTCGACTCGCTCACCGACCAGGACCCCGTCACCGGGGAGATCAAGCCGTGGTTGGCCACCACCTGGCAGACCAGCCCGGACGCCACCTCGTACACGTTCACGCTGCGCGAGGGCGTGACGTTCAGCGATGGCACCCCGCTGGACGCCGACGCCGTGGCGGCCAACCTCGACAGGGTGCCGCAGCTGGGTGCGCGCGCCCCGCTGGCGAAGAGCTACCTGGCGAGCTACCAGAGCACCACCGTGACCAGCCCGACGACGTTCACGGTGTCCTTCAGCCGCCCCAACGTGCAGTTCCTGCAGGGCACCTCGACGTTCAGCCTCGGCATCCTCTCGCCCGCCTCGGTCGCCGAGAGCGACGACGAGCGCTGCGAGGGGGTGGTGGGGTCGGGCCCGTTCGTGCTCGAGAGCTACACCATGAACCAGTCGACGGTGCTCACCAAGCGGGCGGGCTACGACTGGGGCTCGTCGCTGTGGAAGCACCCGGGCGAGGCCTATCTGGACAGCATCGAGTTCCGCGTCGTCCCGGAGTCGGGCGTGCGGACCGGGAGCCTGCAGTCCGGCGAGGTCGACGCGATCAGCAGCATCGGCCCCCAGGACGAGGCTCCGCTCACGGCGGTGGGCGTCCGGCTGCTGGCGAGGGCGAACCCCGGCATCCCCTTCGGGATCTTCTTCAACCTGCAGAAGCCGATCGTGTCGGACCCCGCCGTGCGGGACGCGTTGTCGCTAGCGATCGACCGGCAGGAGGTGGCCGCCGCGGTCTACACCTCCCAGACCAAACCGGCGACCGGTGTGCTGGCGTCGAGCACGCCGTCGTACGCCGACGCATCGGCGCAGCTCTCGTTCAACGCGGCGAAGGCGGCCGCCACCCTCGATGCGGCCGGCTGGGTCCCCGGCCCGGACGGCATCCGGGCCAAGGCGGGGCAGCCGCTCTCGATCGAGCTGACGTTCTTCGCCAACGCGGCCACGAACAAGCCTGCGCTGGAACTCATCCAGCAGCAGGTCAGGAAGGTCGGGATCGATCTGCAGCTGCGGGAACGGCCGATCTCCGACCTGACGCCGGTGCAGCAGAGCGGTGACTTCGAGGCGACCTGGGGCAACACGACCCGCCCCGACCCGGACGTCCTGCGCACCTCCTACTCCACGGAGAGCGCCAACTTCTACCGGCTCCCACCGAGCCCGCTCGACCAGGTGCTGGCCGAGCAGGCCGCACAGCCCGACGCGGCCGAGCGAGCCGGGCTCGTCGGCCAGGCCCAGGGCCTGCTGTTGCAGCGCGACTACGCGGTGCCGGTGGTGGAGCTGACCACGGTGCTCGGCGTCGCGCAGAACACCCACGACGTCAAGTTCGACGCGTCGTCACGGATCGTCCTGCACGATGCCTGGAAGTCGGAGTAGCGCGATGGCCATCTATCTCGTCAGACGCGTCGCACTGGCGATCGGGGTGCTGTGGGCGGCGTTCACGGTCTCGTTCGTCGTCCTGTACCTGCTACCCGGCGACCCGGTGGCCACCATGGCCAGCGGTGGGCTCGACGGCGAGCCGCTCACGCCCGAGGCGCTCGACGCGCTGCGTGCCCGCTACGGCCTCGACCAGCCGTTGATCGTGCAGTACGGCACCCGTCTGTGGGACGCCCTGCACGGCGACTTCGGCACGTCCATCCAGTCCGGGAAGGACGTCGGGGACGCGATCCGCGAGTCCCTGCCACCGACGATCCAGATCTCGGTGGCCGGCCTGGCCTTCGCGATCGTGTTCGGCGGGGCTGTGGCACTCGTCGCGACCTACACCTCGGCCCGCTGGCTGCGGCAGCTGCTCATGGCCCTGCCGTCGCTGGCCGTGTCGCTGCCGGTGTTCTGGGTCGGACTGATGCTGGTGCAGGTCTTCTCCTTCCAGCTGCGGCTGTTGCCCTCGGTCGGGGCGAAAGGGCTCGAGTCGCTGGTGCTCCCGGCGGTCACTCTCGGCCTGCCGACCGGCGCGCTCGTGGCGCAGGTGCTCGCGAAGAGCCTCTCGGCCGCGCTCGACGAGCCCTATGTCGTCACCGCACGCGCCAAGGGCGCCGGACGCATTGCGATCCACCTGCGACACGCGCTGCGCAACGCGGCACTCCCGGCGCTCACCGTGCTCGGGTACGTGGTCGGCAACCTGCTGGCCGGCTCGGTGGTGGTGGAGACGGTGTTCACCCGACCAGGGCTGGGCAGGCTCACGGTCTCGGCCGTGAGCGTCCAGGACATCCCGCTGGTGCAGGGGATCGTCGTGTTCGCCGCCGCGGTGTTCGTCACGGTCAACCTGCTCGTCGACCTCATCTATCCGGTGCTCGACCCCAGGATCGCGACGGGAGCGGCGGTATGACCCAACTGCTGATCGGGAAACCTCTGGGCGAGGTCCCCCCGGGTTCGACCATTGCACAGCCAGTCGCCGCGACGCCGCGGGAGCGGGTGGCCCGCACGCTGCGCTTCTTCGTACGCAGGCCAGGGCTCGTCGTGTCGATCGTGTTCGTCGTGCTGGTGCTGGTCGCGGCATTCGCGCCCACGGTGCTGGCGAGCGGCGACCCGGCCGCGGGCGTGCCGGCGGACAAGCTCCAGGCGCCCAGCGCCGCCCACGTGTTCGGCACGGACTACCTGGGCCGCGACGTCTACACCAGGGTCGTCCACGGGGCGGCGCTCTCGCTGCAGGCCACGGTGATCGCGGTCGCCGTGGCGCTGGTGGTCGGTGGGCTCATCGGCCTGCTCGCAGGGTTCGTCGGGCGGTGGGTCGACGAGAGCCTGATGCGTGTGGTCGACGTGCTGATGGCGATCCCGGCGATCCTGCTGTCGCTGGCCCTGATCACGGCGCTGGGCTACGGCACGATCAAGGTGGCCATCGCCGTCGGCATCGCGAGCGTCGCGAACTTCGCGAGGGTGATGCGGGCCGAGACGCTGCGGATCCGGCAGTCGACCTATGTGGAGGCGGCACGCTCGGTGGGCACGCGGTGGCACGTCACGCTGGTGCGCCACGTGCTGCCCAACGCGGCCGGTCCCGTGCTGGTGCTCGCGGTGCTGGAGTTCGGCCTGGCGATCCTCGCGGTCTCGTCGCTGAGCTTCCTCGGCTACGGGGCGCCGCCGCCTGCTCCGGAGTGGGGGTCGCTCATCGCGGAGGGCCGCAACTACATCGCCGCCTCCTGGTGGCTGTGCGCGATGCCGGGGTTCGCGATCGCCGCGACCGTGCTGTCGGTCAACCGGATCTCCCGCGCCCTGGACGGGGAATGGAGCCGTACGTCATGAGCGCGTCATCCGCGGCCGCCGAGCCGTTGTTGCGGGTCGAGGGCCTCGACGTCGCCTACCGGACGGGCGGCGGGTTGCTGCATGCCGTTCGCGGTGCGTCGTTGACGGTGGCGCCCGGCGAAGTGGTGGCGGTCGTGGGGGAGTCGGGGTCGGGCAAGTCCACGCTGGCCCAGGCCGTGATCGGGCTGCTGCCGCCCAACGGCACGGTCGCACGGGGAAGCATTCGGCTCGCCACCGGACAGGGGCCGGCAGAGGAGCTGGCGGGCCTGTCGGAGAAGGCGATGCGGTCGATCAGGGGACGCCGGATCGGGCTCGTCCCGCAGGACCCGACGGTGTCGCTGAACCCCGTGCAGAAGATCGGCACGCAGGTGGCCGAGGCGCTGCGCGTGCACGGGCTGGCCGACCGGCGCCGGGCGGCGATCGACGCGATCGAGCTCCTGGCCAGGGCCGGGCTCCCCGACCCGCGGGTACGGGCCGGGCAGTACCCGCACGAGCTGTCCGGTGGCATGCGGCAGCGGGTGTTGATCGCGATCGCGGTGGCGGCGAACCCCGGGTTGCTCATCGCCGACGAGCCGACCAGCGCGCTCGACGCGACCGTGCAGCGTCGCATCCTCGACCACCTCGAGGAGCTCACGCGCGAGTCCGGCACCGCGGTGCTGCTCATCACCCACGACCTGGGGGTGGCCGCCGACCGCGCGGACCGGATCCTCGTGATGTCGGGCGGCAGGATCGTCGAGGAAGGGCCGGTCGGCTCGATCCTCGACTCCCCGTCGGACCCGTACACGCGCACGCTGCTGGCGAGCGCACCAGGCCTGCGGCCCGCGTCCACGGCGACGACGAGGGCACCCGCCCCCGCGGGCGACCCGCTCCTCGAGGTGCGCAACCTGGTCAAGGACTTCCCACTGCCCCGGGTGAACGGCCGCCGCGGCGTGCTGCGCGCCGTCGACGATGTCAGCTTCACCATCACCCGCGGCGAGACGCTCGCGTTGGTGGGCGAGTCGGGGTCGGGCAAGTCGACCACGGCGCGGCTCGTGCTGCGGCTCGCCGACCCGACGGCCGGGCAGGTGATCTTCGACGGCGCGGACATCACGCGAGTGAAAGGGAAGGACTGGCGGGAGCTGCGCAGGCGCGCGCAGCTGATCTACCAGAACCCCTACGCCTCGCTGGACCCGAGATTCAGCGTGGAGGACGTCGTCACCGAGCCCCTGCGGGCCTTCCGGGTCGGATCGGCCACCGAGCAGCGGCGTCGGGCCGCGGAACTGGTGGAGAAGGTGGCGTTGCCGGCCTCGGTGCTGGTGCGCAGGCCCGTCGAGCTCTCCGGCGGCCAGCGCCAGCGTGTCGCGATCGCAAGAGCGCTGGCGCTCTCACCCGACCTCGTAGTGTGTGACGAGCCGGTGTCGGCGCTCGACGTCTCGGTGCAGGCACAGGTGCTCGACCTGCTCGCGGAGCTGCAGGCAGCTGCGGGCTTGGCGTACCTGTTCATCTCCCACGATCTCGCCGTGGTGCGCAGGGTCGCGCATCGCGTGGGCGTCATGCGGGACGGGCGGCTCTTGGAGCTGCGCCCGACCACCGAGCTGTTCGACGCCCCGGGTGAGGACTACACCCGAGAGCTGCTCGCCGCCATCGCCGGGCGGCGCCGCGGCGCACCGACCCTGGAAGTGGGCACATGACGACTGCGACGACCGCTGGAACACAAGCCGTGGAGCGCACCGCGATCGACCGGGAGGAGACGCTGGGATGACGAGTCGCCCGGAGATTCCCCTGTCGATCCTGGATCTCGCGCCGGTGCCCGCGGGCGGCACCGCGGCCGACGCGATCCGCAACTCGATCGACCTCGCCAGGGCCGCAGAACGAGCGGGCTACCACCGGTTCTGGGTGGCCGAGCATCACGGGGTCACCGGCGTCGCGTCGTCGTCGGCACCGGTTCTGGTCGCGATGATCGCCGGGGCGACCGAACGGATCCGGGTCGGTTCCGGCGCCGTGCTGATGCCTCCCGCGCTGCCGCTGGCGGCCGCCGAGCAGATGGGTGAGATCGCCGCTCTGCACCCCGGACGGATCGACCTGGGCCTCGGGCGCACCGGCCCGCCCCGGCGCCGGTCGCCCGCTGCGCAGCCGGCTTCTCCCGCTCCGGGGGGCAACCCGCCGGAGGACCGGGTCGTCGACGGCCTCCTGATCCCGGCCCCGGCCCCGGGCGGCCGGATCCCGGCGCGGGTGGCCGTGCTCGCACCCCTGGTCGGCATCAGCCTCGACGACCAATCGGCGGAATACGCGCAGCAGGTGGCCGAGATCCTGTCCTACCTGGAGGGCACGGCGATCGCTGCGGACGGCCTGCCGCTGCACGTGATCGCGGCCGAGGGCGCGGATCTCGAGGTCTGGGTGCTCGCGGCCAGCGGGGGCGACAGCGCGACCACTGCGGGTGCGGCAGGTCTGCCGCTCGCTGCCGCGTACCACGTCGTGCCGTCGTCGGTGCTGGACACGCTCGAGGCGTACCGCGCGGCGTTCCGGCCCGGGACGGGTCCGCGCCGCCTGGAGCGGCCGTACGTCGCGGTCTCGGCCGACGTCGTGGTGGCGGACGACGACGCCACCGCCGAGGAGCTTGCGGCGCCCTACGGGCAGTGGGTTCTCGGCATCCGGAGGGGTCTGGGTGCGGAGCCGTACGTGACGCCGGATCAGGCGAGAGCGCGTGTGTGGACCGACGAGGAACGGGCCGCGGTGGCCGACCGGGTGGCCACACAGATCGTCGGCTCGCCGTCCAGGGTGGTGGAGAAGCTGTCGACGCTGGCGCGGGTGACAGGGGCCGACGAGCTGATCGTGACGACGATCACCACCGAGCACGCCGACAGGGTGCGCAGCTACGAGCTACTCGCGAAGGCCTGGGCCGCTGGATGAGGAGGCATGATCCTGGCATGAACCGAGATCGCCCGGCGTTGGAACAGGTATGACGAGCACTTTGCCAGACCTGGTGCGCGGCTGGAGCAGCTGGCACCGCGAGCGCGAGGAGGAGCTGCGCGCTCCGCACGGTTGGCTGAGCCTCACCGCCCTGCACTGGCTCACGCCGGAGCCCGCCGGCTTCGACGGGATCCCGGGCCTGTGGAGCGCCACCCCGGATGGCGTGGTGGTCACGGCCACCGCCGCCGACGGGCTCGTTGTCCGCTCGGTACGGGAGCCCCGCCCGATCGACGGCACGGTCACTCTGCACCCCGTGGACGGCCTGCCCGGCTCTCTCGTCGAGAGGGGCGACGCGGTCATCGAGGTCGTCCGCCGCACCGACTCCCACGCGATCCGCGTGCGCGACCCCGAGGCGATCACGCGCACGGCTTTCACGGGTGTGCCGACGTTCCCCGTGGACGAGTGCTGGGTGCTGGACGCGCGGTTCGAGCCCTACGCCGACCTGCGCCCGGTCACCGTGGACGCCGTGGTGGAGGGGCTCCACCACTACCTGACGGCCGTGGGTGAGGTGCGCTTCGAGCTCTACGGGCAGGAGCACGTGCTCGTCGCCATGGCGGGGAAGGCCGGTGGCTTGTCGCTGCACTTCCGCGACGCCACCTCGGGCGACTCCACCTACCCGGGCGGCCGGGTCGTGCGCACGGACGACCCTGCACCTGACGGCACGCTGACCCTGGACCTGAACCGGGTGGTCAACCTGCCGTGCGCGTTCACGGACTTCGCCACCTGCCCGCTGCCGCCTGCCGGCAACGTGCTGTCGGTGGCAGTGGAGGCGGGGGAGCGCAGCCCGCTGCGGCCCGATCGCGCGTAGCCGCCTACCGGCCCTGTAACCACTGCGAGCCGCACGTCAACGCCCCGCCGAGGGCGCTGAGGTGCGGCTCGCAGTTTTCTCCGCGCTGTTCTACTTGGCCCAGGCTCCGCCGGACATCGCGGCCGACCGCGTGCGGAAGCCCGCGGTACCCGCGACGATGTCGCGCCGGATCTCGGCCTTGGTGCGTCCCGTGGTCAGGACCGTCGGGCCGAGGGCCCTGGCGATCTGCCGCAGGACCGGCACGGTGAACCGGGCGTCGTGCTGGTGCAGGTAGTCGTCCACCTCGCCGGGCGTGCCGAGGCGGTTGATCTCCGCCACGTCCGCGCTGACGTCCACCTCGGGGCGGGGCCTGCGGGTCGGGGCGCTGGAACGGGTGCTGGCCGCGTGCGGGGCGCGACGGAAGACGAGCTCGCCGCGTCCGGCGGCGAGGTCGTCGAGCTGCTGCGGGGTGAGCGTCCTGACCATCTCCGTGGCCTGCTGAAGGGCCGCGGTGAGCGGGGCGGTGGTCGTCGTGCCTGTCATGCAGCGATCCCTTCGAGGCGGCCTGAGAGCTCGGAAACCATGTCGCGCAGCTCGCGCGTCTGGGCGCGGCCGGTGCCGCCGAGGATCACCGGCACCCCGTGCTCGGGCGCGGGCCCGTAGACCGACTTGCTGTCCCGCATGGTCGTGGCGAAGGTCGGCACCTCGCGAGCAACGATGCGGCTGATGACGCTGCGCTGGGCCTCGATGGGCGCTCCGTCGTGGTTCTGGACCATCGTGAAGACGACCGCGGCTGCGGGGCGCTCGACGGGCACCGGGGAGTAGTCGTTGTACTCCTCGATGAAGGCCCGGATCTTCAGTCCGAGCGAGTCGATGCCGTTGGTCGACAGGTAGTCCGGCTTGGTGGGGATCAGCAGTAGGTCGCTCGCCGCCACGGCGTTCTTCGCGATGAGGCCGAAGTTCGGCGCGCAGTCGATCAGCACGACGTCGTAGTCGGCGAAGGCCGGGTGGACAAGGCCGTCGCGCAGCCGCCCGTGCAGTTCCGCGAAGCGCTTGGGCTCGCCCAGGAGCTCCGCGGCCAGCTCGGTCTCGATGTCGGAGAGGTCGCGGTGCGCGGCGATCAGGCCGAGCGTTCCGCTGCTGCGAGCGAGCTTGTCGTGGACACGTGGCGGCGACGAGACGAGAGATGATGGATCTGCCATCGCCTCCGTCGTGCCGATGCCGTCGAACCAGTGCTTGATGGTCCTGCTCGGCAGCAGGTCGGCCGTCCACTCGCTCTGGGTGAAGAACGAGACCGTCAGGCTGGCCTGTGCGTCCAGATCGACGAGCAGCACCTTCTGACCCCGGGCTGCGAGCCCGGCGCCGAGGTTGGCGGTGAGGGTGGTTTTACCCACTCCGCCTTTGTGGTTGATGATCGAGATGACCTTCACCGTTCTCCTCCCCGCGTCACGCGGCGGGAACGATGCCATACGGCCCGAACCGCCCCGCTCCTAGGTCACTGCGTGTCGTGTAGCCCATTCGGTGGGCGACGACGGGCTGTTGAGGGCGGAGCGGGGCCGTGCGCGCGGGCGGTCGCCGGGCGGGAAATCGCGATCGCGTTCCACGGCGCTCCGGTGCGCCACGGACGGATGTTCCGAACCGATCCGGGTGCGGTCCGACGCGCCGGGGCGCGACGGCATCGCGAGCGCACGGCGCCGGAGTTGCCCGGCGTGCCCGGCTTCTACCGGAGGTGCAGGTGAGAGGCCCGTTGCTCCCGTACGGGCGTGCCGTCCGGGTCGCCCGCGATGATCGGGAGCAACATCAGCAACTCCCGTCGCGCAGACACTGGGTGATCACGCGGTTACGGTATGGATCGGAGGCGCTTCGCACCGTCGATCGGGCCGCCTTCACAAGGGTGTGGGAACTGAAGGAAAGGGCACCCGAATCGTCTGGCGGCATCTGTTGCTCCGACCCGCCGAGCGGGCCCGAGCCGAGGGAGCGATCGGCGTGTCCGACCATCCACGCCGATGGGAACCTTCGATAAACCACCCGGTCGGATGACAGTGGTTGTCCACCGTATGGGATCGAAGCGGGTAGTAGTCGGCACTCCTGTGACACCAGGGACGCCCGGTGACCGGCCCGGCGTCATACATCGGAACCGGTCGCCCGGGCGTTACCTCGCGTCGTCGTCGTACTCGGGCACGATCTCGCGCTGCTCGGCGACGTCGGCCGGGTTGGCCTCCAGCGGCAGGCTGCCGGGGTCCTCGCCGATGTCGGCCCTGTCGTCGTCATCCACGGGCTGGCGCTGCTCGGCCACGTCGGCGTCCGGATCCTCGATTCCCATGGTCCGTACCTCTCGTCGTCTCGGTCGTCGGGGCGGGGCGGGGCGGGGCGGCCGGTCAGGCTGCCGGAGTCGCCGTCTGGGTGGTCTGGGTGAGGATCGCCGCGGCGAGTGGCGAGACGACCGTGTGGTTGATGGCATGGCCCATTCCCGGAATCCGGACCAGGCGGGCCTGGCCGAGGGTCCGGACGAGGTGGCCGGAGTGCGGCGGCGGGTACGCGGGGTCCTCCGGTGCCTCGATCACCAGAGTCGGCACCGTGACGGTGGCGAGCTCGGCGCCGCGGTCCAGCCCGCTGGTGTCCATGCGGGCGTGAGCGACCACGGCGTCGGTGCGGCCGGCATGCGCGACGACGCGCTCCTCCAGCGCACGGAACTCGGCAGGGTCGAACGGGGTGCCGGAGCCGTTGAGCAGCCGCCAGTGCTCCACACGCCAGCGGAGCTCGCCCTCGGCGTCGCGGGGGTCGTCGAGCTCCCCCCACAGCCGCAGCAGGGCGGTATCGGGGTCGGGGAGCTCCGGTGCGCCCTGCATCGCCAGGGCGCCCGTGCAGAACAGGGTGGCTGAGGCGAGCCGCTCGGGGTGGTCGAGCAGCATCAGCTGCACGAGCATGCCGCCCATCGACATGCCCACGACGTGGGCCCGTGGAACCTCGAAGGCGTCGAGGACGGCGACGGCGTCGTTCGCGAGATCGGTGATCCCGTACGGCTCCTCCTCGAACATGGCGGAGGAGCGGCCGGTATCGCGATGGTCGTAGCGAATGACCCGGTGATGTTCCGTGAGCAGATCGATCAGAGCGTCCGGCCAGGCCATGCCGGACGAACCGGCTCCCATCACCAGCAGCAGCGGCTCACCGGGTTGCGGGCCTGTCGAGGGGATGTCCTCCGCCCAGAGCCGGACGCCCGGGGCGACATCGACGTAGCGTTCCACGGGCACAGCCTGCCGGTCGGCAGTGGTGCGTGTCGATCCGGAGGGCACACGAACTCGCCCGCCGTGGCCGGTCCCGGCGTGAACGCCGGGTACCAGTCACGGGCCGAAGCGTCGGGTCCGCTCTCGCGGTGCCTGACGCAGGTGGTGGTGCGGGTCTACTTCAGGGCGTCGAGCAGCGCCTGGCGCTGGCGCTCGCCGAGCCCGGCTGCGCGCCGGGAGGCGTCGATACCCGTCTGCTCGAGCAGCGCGGAGACCTTGGCCGGCCCGTAGCCAGGGAGGCTCTTGAGCAGGTCGGCCACCTTCGTCTTCCCGACGACCGTGTCGGACTTCGCGCGGTCGAGTACCGCCGGGATGGTCTGCTCCCCGCGGGCGATCGCGTCGCGCAGCTCCTTGCGGGCAGTGCGGGCAGCGGCGGCCTTCTTCAGGGCCTCAGCGCGCTGCTCTGGCGTAAGCGTGGGCAGTGCCATGTCGTGGTTCTCCTCTCCGTGCGGACACCGCGAATCGGATGTCCGCAGGTCATCTTCACTGCTCAGCCTGACAGAACCGTGCAACGCCACGCACAACCACCCCTCGCGGCGGGTCCTTGTGCGTCCCCCGAATGGGCGTACCGGCCCAGGTACGAGAGGGGGTCGAGCCGCGTGGCGCGCGACCCACACCTCGCCGTCCGCGTCGACGGTGGAGGCCGCCGGGATTACCCGCCCTGACCTCGACGAAACGCCTGCGGGTACGTCCCGACCCGGGAGGTACGTCCTTTCGGGTCAGACCGTGGCGTCCTCGGCTCGCTTCTGCGGCGTCGGCGCGGCGGTCTCCGTGTCGCGGTCGGCCGGCTCGCCCGAGCCGTGGTCGTCGTCGAGCATCGTGGCCTCGTCGAACGGCTCGGCACCGCTCAGCACGCGGTCGGCGCGCTCGCGGTCGAACTCGCCGACCCAGTTGCCGATCAGGACGGTGGCGACGGCGTTGCCTGCGAAGTTCGTGACCGCGCGGGCCTCCGACATGAACCGGTCGATCCCGACGATGAGGCCGACGCCGTCGACGAGGTCCGGACGGTGCGAGGCCAGCCCGCCCGCGAGCGTGGCGAGCCCGGCGCCGGAAACACCGGCCGCACCCTTGGAGGCGATGATCATGAAGAGCAGAAGCGCGATCTGCTCGCCGATCGACATGGGCCTGCCGAGCGCGTCGGCGATGAAGATCGACGCCATCGTCAGGTAGATCGCGGTGCCGTCGAGGTTGAACGAGTAGCCGGTCGGGACCGTGATTCCGACGACGGGACGGGAGATGCCGACGTGCTCCATCTTCGCGATCAGCCTCGGCAGCGCCGATTCGGACGACGAGGTGGAGACGATGAGCAGGAACTCCCTGCTCAGGTAGCGCAGCAGCGAGAAGATGTTCATCCCGGCGCCGAGCCGCAGCACGAGCCCGAGCACGCCGAACACGAAGATCGCGCAGGTCAGGTAGAACGCAGCCATCATCTGGAACAGCGCGATGACCGCCGACCAGCCGGTCTCGCCGACGACTGCCGCGATCGCCCCGAAGGCGCCGATCGGGGCCGCCCACATGACCATCGCGAGCACCCGGAAGACGAGCCGCTGGACGTGCTGCACACCGCGCAGGATCGGCTCGCCCGAGCGCCCGAGGGCCTGCACCCCGAAGCCGACCAGCAACGCCACGAACAGCGTCGAGAGCACGCTGTCGCCGACCAGCGGGGAGAAGAGCGTGGTCGGGATGATCCCGACGAGGAAGTCCGACAGCGACTCGGCCTCGGGCGCCGTGTAGTGCGCGGCCTCGCCGAGCTGCAGCCCGGTGCCGGGCTGCAGGATGTTGCCGACGACGAGCCCGATCGCCAGCGCGAACGTGGACATGCCGATGAAGTACGCCAGCGCGAGCCCGCCGACCCGGCCGACGGTGGCTGCCTTTCGGATCGACCCGATGCCGAGGACGATCGTGCAGAAGATGACCGGGGAGATCATCATCTTGATCAGGTTCACGAACGCCGTGCCGAGGGGCTTGAGGTCCTTGCCCAGTGCGGGCGAGACGAGACCGATGACGATGCCCAGTACAACCGCGGCGATCACGGCGATGTAGAGGTAGTGGGTCCGGTCCTTCTTGGGCGGTGTTTCGGTGGTTGACACGTGTCCTCCGGGGAGCCGACGGCAGCGTCGGACGTTGCGCCGGCACCCGTGTACCGGCAACTATCGCGGCGACTATGCGGTGCGACGTGGTGGCCGTCACCATTTCGTTCATTTCGTACGACGGGCGGTGACGACGGTGGCCAGGCGACGGAGCCGGTGGAGCCTCGCCGGCCAGCTCTTCGCGCTCCAGGCGGCGATCGTGGTGATCGTGCTGACGGGGGTCGCGGCGGCCACGTACGTCCAGTTCGACGAGACCAACCGCGACGCGACCGCGGAGGAGATGCTCGGTATCGCGCACACCCTCGCCGCCTCGCCCGACGTGCGCGCCGCCCTCGCCGCCCGCGACCCGGTGGCCGTTCTGCAGCCGCTCGCCGAGCGGATCCGGATCGACACCGCCACCGACTTCGTCGTCGTGATGCGGCTGGACGGCATCCGTCTCTCGCACCCGAACCCGGCCGAGATCGGGCAGGTCTTCCAGGGCACGATCGAGCCGGCAAAGCACGGGGACCAGCAGTTCACGGAGACCTACACCGGCACCCTCGGTCCCTCGGTGCGCGCCGTCGTCCCGGTTCTGGACCATGGGACCGTCGTGGCGCTGGTGTCGGTCGGGCGCACGGTCGCGAAGGTGTCACGGGAGCTGCAGCGCGAGATGCCGTGGGTGCTCGGGGCGGCGGGCGTGGCGCTGCTGCTCGCCGCGGCCGGGTCGTGGCTGGTGAGCCGGTGGCTGCGGCGCAGCACCCATGACCTCGGGCCGGCCGAGCTGGCGCGCATGTACGAGTACTACGACGCGGTGCTGCACGCCGTTCGGGAGGGTCTGCTGCTGCTCGACCGCTCAGGACGGGTGCAGCTGGTCAACGACGAGGCCCAGCGGCTGCTGGCGCTGCCCCCCGACGCGCAGGGCCCTCGCGTCGACGAGATCGGGCTGCCGACAGAGCTGGGGGCCGCGCTCGCCACCGGTGAGGCGCGCGATGACGAGATCCATCTGACGGCCGACCGGATCGTGGTGGTGAGTCAAGGAGCTGCCCGGTGGGCCGGACGGCACCTCGGCACCGTGGTGACGCTGCGCGATCACACGGAGCTGCGTGCCCTGGTCAGCGAGCTACAGACGATCCGCGGTTTCGCCGACTCGCTCAACGCCCAGGCCCATGAGGCGGCCAACCAGCTGCACACCGTGATCTCGCTGATCGAGCTCGGCCGACCGGACGACGCACTGGAGTTCGCGGCGTCCGAGCTCGCCGTGTCCCAGCAACTCACCGACGCCGTGCTGGCCGGGATCGCCGTGCCCGAGTTGGCGGCGCTCGTCGTCGGGAAGGCGGCAGAGGCGGGGGAGCGGGGCGTCACGCTGCAGGTGGCCGAGGGCACCCGGGTGCCGGCCGGGATCGCTGACCCCCGCGATCTCGTCACGATCGTGGGCAACCTGCTCGACAACGCGATCGACGCCGCCGAGGACGCCCCTGCACCTCGCTGGGTCCGGATCGCCGCCTGCGTCACCGGCGACGCCGTGGAACTGCGGGTGGCCGACAGCGGCCCCGGGATCGCCGCAGGCGACGCCGAGCGCGCCTTCGAGCGTGGCTGGAGCACGAAGCCGCACGACGGGCTGGGCCGCGGCCTGGGGTTGGCGCTGGCCCGGCAGGCGGCCCAGCGCCATGGCGGGTGGGTTCGGCTGCGCACGTCCGATGGGGACGACCCCGGCCGGAACACGCCCGAGCTGGGATCATCCGAAACGGACGGAGCCGATGTGGACCGATCCGAAGGGGACCGCGCGCGGGGCGCCGAGTTCGCCGTGCACCTGCCGCTGGTGAGGGCATGATCCGCACCCTGATCGTCGAGGACGACCCCATCGCGGCCGCCGCTCACGCCAGCTACGTCGGCCGCGTGCGCGGCTTCGAGATCGTGGGGAGCGCGGGTTCGGGGGCCGAGGCGCTGCGGCTGCTCGACAGCCGCACGGTGGACCTCGTCCTGCTCGACGTCCACCTGCCCGACACCAGCGGGCTCGAGGTGTTGCGCCGGATGCGGGCCGCAGGCCACACCACCGACGTCATCATGGTGACGCGGGCGCGCGACCTCGCCGTGGTTCAGGCGGCGATCTCCTTCGGCGCCACGCAGTACCTGGTCAAGCCGTTCACGTTCAGCGCGGTGCGCACGAAGCTGGAGGGTTTCCTGGAGTACCGGTCGCGGCTCGGCGCGGGCCCGATGGTCGCGCAGGAGGATGTCGACGGCCTGTTCCACACCCTGCGCGCTCCCGCTCCCGCCGGCGGCCTCCCGAAGGGCGTGAGCCGTGAGTCCCTCGACGCTGTGGCCCGCCGGCTGGCCGCTGCCGGGGATGCCGGGCTCACCGCCGCCGAGGTGGCCGAGGGTCTCGGGGCGTCCCGGGTGACGGCCCGGCGCTATCTCGAGTACCTGGCTGAGGCAGGACTCGCCGAGCGGCACTCCCGGTACGGGAGCACCGGCCGTCCACAGGTGGAGTACCGGTGGCGGGCCGCCGGAGTACCCGGAGGACGAGCAGTTCCCGGTGGCGCGGTGCCCTGACCGGTGGCGCCGCCCGTCCCGCTGATCAGTTGCAGGACGCGGCGAGCGACTGCGGCTGCGAGGCGTCCGAGGAGCCGGAGGAGTCCGGGGCGGCCTTGGTCGTGGTGGTGGTTGTGCTGCCCGACCTGCCCTTGGTGGTGGTCGGCGCGGTACTCGGGTCGGCCGCGGGGTTCGGCGCCGCACTCGCGGCAGGCGGTGGCGGCTTGTTGATCGAGTTCTGCACGACCTCGCGCATGTACTCGAAGTCCGGCCACAGGGTGTTGAACTTGCCGTCGTCCTCATTGGGGTCGGGCAGGTTGGGGTCGAACGACACGCTCTCCAGCGACAGGTTGCCGTTGCCTGCGAGCGACACCAGTTGGGGCAGGACCTGCTGCGGGAGGTTCGTCGCCACGCTGTTCGTGGTGGCCTTTGCGACGCCCTGGAAGTTCGTCAGCAGGTCGGCGGGGCTCTTCTGCTCCAAGATGTACTGGAGCAGGCAGCGCTGGCGGCCCATCCGCGTGTAGTCGTCGGAACCGGTGCGGGAGCGGGCGAACGCGAGCGCCTGCTCGCCGTTGAGGTTCTGCACGCCCGCGGGGATGTAGTAGTCGGGCGCCACGTGTTGGCCGCTCGGGGTGATGCCGCCGACCGGGAGCCGGTTGGGTCCGACATCGACGGTCAGGCCGCCGAGCGCGTCGATGATCGACGCGAAGCCCGCCATGTTGACCTCGACGTAGTAGTCCAACTGCACGCCGAGCATGTACGAGACGGTCTGGTGCAGCAGGTTCAGCCCTGGATCGGCGGTGGGCCCTGACGGTGCGAGCGCGGGGTACTCGAGCCCGTAGGCGTACACGGCGTTGAGCAGGTAGTTGCCCGACAGCGGGTCGGACTCGTCGTAGAAACCGTCGGGGAACTTCTCCTCCATCGGCGACCCCGGGGGGAACTGGGCGTGGCCGATGTTGCGGGGGAGCGCGAAGAGCGTGGTGCGGCTGGTCCTGGTGTCGATGCTCGCCACCATCATGGTGTCGGTACGGGTGCCCTTGCGGTCCGGCCCTGCGTCACTACCGACCATCAGGATGTTGAGCCGCGGCTTGGCGATGGCTTCGGCCACAGCGGTGCCGCCCCCACCGGTGAACAGCGAGTCGAGCAGGGAGCGCTGCGAGTTGGCGAGGTTGGCGCCGAACCCGAGCGGCGCTGCGACCACGAGGCAGAGCGCAACCACCACTCCCACGCCGAGTGCCTGCTGACCGGCGGCCAGCCGCGACGGCCGGGCCAACATGTACGTGCGGACGATGACGGCCATCCAGGCCACCGCGGCGACCACACAGCCGATCGCGATGATCGTGAGCACGCGCGTGGACAGCAGGTTCTCGAGGATGGCCGACCGGCGTGCACTGACCCCGAGCGCCACGAGGAAGACGATGGCCAGCAGGAACACACCGAGGATCAGTGCGCCGGTGCGTTGCCGGCGGAGCATCAGGTGGCCCGAGCCCGGGGCCACTGTGGACGCGGCCGTGGCGAGCAGCGCCCGGCCGAGCGTGCGGCGAGGGCGGCCGGTACCGGCGCGGCGCCGGGCACTTCGCGAAACGGTGGCGCCCGTGGCGGTCGAGCCGGCCGCGGAGGACACGCGCTTCGGACCCACCCGGGAGGAGCCGCTCCTCGTCGACGTGGGTGCCGCCTTTGCCGCGGAGCGCGTGGCGCCGGATCCCTTCGTCGCAGGGATCATCGTGGTGTCGGACTTCGTGGTGGGGGTCGCCCGCCCGATCGTCGACCCCCCCGAGCGTGCGGAGTGCGTCCGCGGCGTGGTGGTCCTGGTGCCGGGGCTCTTCGGTCGGGGCGGGGCGGTGCTGCCGGGGTGCGGCGTCGCCGACGACTTGCGCTCATGGGCCAGCCGGGGCTGAGGCCGCGTCGGTAGCTCGGAGTCGTTGGCGCGCTCGACGCGCCGGGGCGGCATGGGCCGGGGCGGGGCGTCTGCGGACCTGGGCGTCCGGCGCGGCGGTGGCTCGGCGTGGCGGGGCGGTGCGGGGTGCTGTTCGCGCTCGCTGCGCCGCGGCCACGGCTGTTGTGGGGGCATGTGTTGTCCGCCGCCGCGGGGAGTGCGCCGGCTTTCATCGTTCACCGTGCCCACTCCCTGCATCCGAACGAATAGGGGAACAACCAAGGACTCGGCGGTGAGCCCGCCGGAGCCTACTGCCCGTGACAAGTCGCTCCACGGCGCACCTCGGTGGGAGGAAATTCGCCCAGCTGGTACCCCATTCCGGTGAGACGTTCGGACCCCCGCCGTGGTTCCCGGGAGGGCGGGCCGAAAGCCCGAGCCGCAACCCGGCACCTGCGGCCGACGGAAGGCCGTCATGGCGCGCGTCATTCGGTGCGAGTTGAGAATTATCGCACGTCGTGGTCGGCTTGACCTGGTGGCCCCACTGGCGCTCCACTGACCGCGTGCCCGATCAGCGCAGCCGCGCAGCGGCCGAACAGCGGGGCGGTGCGCCCGCCGCCGGGCCCGGCGATACAGCCGCAGGTCAGCACGGGCATACGGCCGTCGGCGAGCGCAGTGGCGCTGCGGCCGGGCAAGCCGGACGCGCGGCGGCCGTCGTCCTCGCCGGAGGCAGCGGCACGCGCGTCGGCGGCGAGAGCAACAAGGTCTACCTGCCCGTCGCGGGGCGCATCATGATCGGCATCTCGCTGAACACGTTCGCGGCGCTGCCCGAGATCGGCCCGCTCGTTCTCGTCGTGCGGGCGGAGGACCGTGAGCTCGCCGGTCGGGTGATCGACCGCGAGGTGGACGCTGCCGTGGAGGTCGTGACCGGGGGTTCGACCCGTCAGGAGTCCGAGCTCGCCGGTCTGCGACAGCTGGCTGACCGCATCCGCGACGAGCACATCGACACGGTGCTCATCCACGACGGCGCCCGACCGTTCGCCGGCCCATCGCTCGTCCGCGAGGTGTTGCGGGTGGCGCGGGAGTGCGGGGGCGCGGTGCCGGGCCTGCCCCGTGACGATCTCGCCGCGGCGGGGCCCGGCGGACGCGGGCTCGCCGGTCCGGCGCCGGAGGGTCTCGTGGCAGTGCAGACGCCTCAGGGGTTCTCGGCCGCGCCGCTGCTGGCGGCCTACGAGCAGGCCGCTCGGGAGGGCTTCGCGGGCACCGACACGGCGTCCTGCATGCACCGCTTCGCCCCGGCTGTGCCGATCCGATGGGTCGCGGGCGAGGCCCGCAACTTCAAGATCACCTATCCCCACGACCTCGTACTGGCACAGGAGGTGGCGGCCCCACTCTTCGGAGACCACGAGAAAGTGTGACGGCTGTCCCTCGAGAGGTTTCGGTTCACGGAAACGGGTATCGACCCAACGCCGGAAGTGGCAGACCCGATCAGTCGGGTCGAGGTCAGGAGGTGTCGGGTGCCTTTCGATGGGGCGCAGGTGTCGGTGGAGGTCCGGGGGTCGCGGTTGCGTGTGGTCCGGTTGGCGGGGGTACTCGACCCCGCGACGATCACCAGAGTGTCGAATGTGGCCGGAGCGCAGCTGGGGCTGTGCACCGGGCATGTGGTGATCGACCTGGGCGAAGTGCGATTCTTCGGTACCGACGACTTCACCGCGCTGGTCGCGGTGGAGGACGCGGCTGCCGCCGTAGGACTGCGGCTGCACCTCTGCGGGCTGGCCGGGCGCGAGGCCCTGCTGCCTTCCGGGATCAGCGCTGCACTCGCCCGGTTCTCGATGTTCGCGACGGTTGAACACGCCGAACGCGAGTTGGCCGCCCGAGTGCCGGCCGTGGCGACCGCGGGCAAGTCGCGTGGTCTGTTCGTTCTACCGTGCCCCCCGCTGACCACCGACGTCGCCCGCGTCGCTCGGCCCGAGAAGCCGGTGGCCACAGCCTGAGCGAGAGAGCGGGCGTGCGCGCACTCCCGGGGGTGGCCCCCCGCGTCGAGGGCGTGCCGGGGCGGCATCACGATGGACGGCGACACGGTTCGTCCCGCCCCCGAGGAACGAGGTTCTGCCGATGCCGCTCACCGACGCCGCCGAGGTCGTTCTGGACGAGGCGTTCCGCGTCGGACCGGTTCCGCGCAGGCTCTTCGGTTCGTTCGTCGAACACATGGGGCGGTGTGTCTACGGCGGCATCCACGAACCCGGGCACGAGACGGCCGACGAGGACGGCTTCCGCCAGGACGTTCTGGAGCTGGCCGGCGAGCTGGGTGCGTCGGTCGTCCGCTATCCGGGCGGCAACTTCGTCTCCGGCTACCGCTGGGAGGACGGCGTCGGGCCCCGCGGTGACCGGCCCGTGCGGCTGGACCGGGCGTGGAAGGCCGTGGAGACCAACCAGGTGGGCACCGACGAGTTCCTGCGCTGGGTGCGCAGGCTCGGTGCCGAGCCGATGCTCGCGGTGAACCTCGGGACGCGGGGGATGCAGGAGGCCTGCGAGCTGCTGGAGTACTGCAACCACCCGGGCGGGACGGCCTGGTCGGACATGCGGATCCGCAACGGCGCCCGCGAGCCGCACGACGTCCGGCTCTGGTGCCTGGGCAACGAGATGGACGGCCCGTGGCAGATGGGGCACAAGACCGCGGCCGAGTACGGGCGCGTCGCGGCCGAGGCGGCGCGGGGGATGCGCAGGCTGGACCCACGGATCGAGCTGGTGGCCTGCGGCAGCTCGCACAGCAGGATGCCGACCTTCGGTGCGTGGGAGGCGGAGGTCCTCGAGCACACCTACGACCTCGTCGACTACGTGTCCCTGCACGCCTACTACCAGGAGCACGACGGTGACGCCGCGAGCTTCCTGGCCAGCGCCGTCGACATGGACCACATGATCGACGCCGTGGTCGCCACCGCCGATGCCGTGGGTGCCCGCCGGCGCAGCCGCAAGAAGATCAGGCTGTCGTTCGACGAGTGGAACGTGTGGTATCAGTCCCGGTTCGGCGGCGAGGATTCGTTGGAGTTCGCCGACACCCGAGCCCTGATCGAGGACGACTACAGCGCACTCGACGCCGTCGTCGTCGGCAACCTGCTGCTGGCGCTGCTGCGGCACTCCGATCGGGTGGCCATCGCCTGCCAGGCCCAGCTGGTGAACGTGATCGCGCCGATCCGCACCGAGCCGGGCGGCCCGGCCTGGCGGCAGAGCATCTTCGACCCGTTCGCGCTGACCGCGCGTCACGCCCGCGGCGACGTGCTGCAGGCGGCCGTCACCTCGCCGATGCTGCCGACGGGCCGGTACGGGGACGTCGCCCAGCTCGATGCCACCGCAACTCTCGCCCCGGCTCCGGACCCCAGCCTCGACCCCGCCGTTCCCGACCCGGCGGGCGCCGCGCTGTCGGTCTTCCTCGTCAACCGCTCGCCGGATACCCCGTTGCGCACATCCGTGCGGCTGCCGCGGGGCCGGTGGGTGCCGGTGGGCCACCTCGGTGTCGCCGCAGGCGAGCCGCGCGTCAACAGCGCCGCCGATCCCGACGCCGTGCGCGTCCGCTACCAGGAGCTGCCCGCGGTGCAGGAGGGCGTGGTGCAGGTGGAGCTGCCGGCCGCCTCCTGGTCGCTCCTGCGCTTCGCCGAACCCGCCGATCGCGAGCGGTAGTCCGCGTCGTGGTCACCTGACGCTGAACGGGCGCTCGCAGAACGGTGACATGTGTCCATGTCGCGGTCAGGAGGGCTGCGCCAGGGCGCGAGAGATGGCTCTTGCGCTGGTGCGGAGCAGCGGCACCAGTGAGTGCGCCTGAACGCTTCCGTGCCGGACGACGAGCGACACCGCCGCGACCACGGCGCCGCGGGCGTCATGCACGGGAACGGCCACCGACAGCGCGTCCATCGTGACCTGCCGGTCGCTCACCGCGAAACCGGACCTGCGGATGTCGGCGAGCATGTGTCGCAACGTGGCGGGGTCGGTGACGGTGCACGGGGTGAAGCGGTCGATCGGCGCAGCCAGCACCTCTTCCTGCAGCTCGACGGGGGCGTGGGCGAGCAGCACCAGCCCGACGCCGGTGAGCGTGAGCGCGAACCGGGAACCGACGCGGGTGAGCACCGGCACCGCCCCCGTGC
The DNA here is from genome assembly GCF_039534065.1 of Pseudonocardia yunnanensis. Taxonomy (NCBI): domain Bacteria; kingdom Bacillati; phylum Actinomycetota; class Actinomycetes; order Pseudonocardiales; family Pseudonocardiaceae; genus Pseudonocardia; species Pseudonocardia yunnanensis. Next base: position 329,645 of record NZ_BAAAUS010000034.1, read on the forward strand.
CTGCGATCCGCTCGACGAACACGAGCTCGCTGCCCTCGCGCACCGCGAGCTGCACGTTCTCCCGCGTGATCTGGGAGAGATCCTCGAGGAACGGGAGCGCACGCTCGCGCAGGCCTTGGCCTCGCGGGGCGAGGGCGCCCACCTCCCACAGGCGCAGCCCGACGCGGTAGTACCCGTCGTCGCCGCGTTCCAGGGCGCCCCACTCCACGAGGCCGGCCAGCAGGCGGTGCACCGTCGAGACCGGGAGGCGGGTGCGGCGCGCCAGCTCGCTGAGCGTCATGGCCGGATGGTCGGCCGAGAACGCGCCAAGGATGCGCAACGCGCGGGCCAGCACCGGACCGGTGCCCGCAGCGCGGGACACCGTCATGGGTGCGCTCCGGTTCTGCCACGGGGAATGAAGCGATTCGAGGATCGCGACGATACCGGTTGGAGTTGACGTCGAGACCTGCCCCGCTGCTCCGACCACCTCGGGACGGCGGCGGATGCCGTACGGACGGCAAGAGTGGGAGGAACAGATGGAGACGGTCCGGTCGGCGGACGGCACGACGATCGCGTTCGAACGGGCGGGCAGCGGCCCGGCCCTGATCATGGTGGGGGGCGCGTTCAACGACCACACGACCATGACCGGTACCGCGGCGTTGCTCGCCGACCGTTTCACGACCTACTGCTACGACCGGCGAGGGCGCGGGTCGAGTGGCGACACCCCGCCCTACGCCGTCGAGCGGGAGGTGGAGGACCTGGCCGCTCTCGTCGCGCATGCCGGGGGAGAGGCCGCGCTCTTCGGGCACTCGTCCGGGGGTGTGCTGGTTCTCCAGGCTGCTGCACGGGGCCTGCCGATCACCCGGCTCGCCGTCTACGAGCCCTCGTACATCGTCGGGACCGACCGTCCTCGACCCCCGGCCGACATGGCGGAGCAGTTGGAGGAGCTGGTGGCGGCCGGACGGCCGGCCGATGCGGCGCGCCTGTTCCTCTCGGAGTGCGCGGGCGTGCCGGCCGAGGTGATCGACATGATGCAGGGCTCGCCTGACTGGGAACCGCTGGAGGCGCTCGCCCCCACCTTGTCCTATGACGTCGCACTGCACGGTCCCGGCCAGTCCATGACCGACGTGCTCGCGACGATCGGCGTGCCGTCACTCGTTCTCGCCGGCGGTGCCGGAGAAGCGTGGATGCAGAACACCGCCCGCGCGGTCGCCGCGGCCGTGCCGGGAGCCCGGCTCCACACGATCGAGGGAGAGGACCACGCCGTCCTGCACCACCCCGAGGTCCTCGCCCCGGTGCTCGCCGGGTTCCTGGGCGGGTGACATGGGCGCGCACCTCTTGAAGAGTCGGTGATCGCTTACGTAAGCTTTCGCCTACTCAATGCGCGGGCCGGAGGAGGAACTGTGGGCACCATCCATCTCGAGGTGTGGATCAACGCGGACCGCAAGTCGGTCTTCGAGGCGATCACCAGCAAGGACGGCCTCGACGCCTGGTGGGGAACGGTGCTGACGGCTGCGCCCGAGATCGGGTCGGTCGTCGAGTTCGACCACGGTCACGGCGACCTGCTGCGCATGCGGATCGTCGACCTCGTGCCCGGCGAGTGGGTGGAGTGGCGGTGCCTCTCCGACTTCCACGACCCCACGAACCCCGCATCCGACTGGCTCGGCCATCGCTTCACCTTCGCCCTGCGCACCGTGCGGCGGGACCGGGTCGGCTCGCTTCTCGCTCCGCTCGTCACGGGCGAGGAGTTCACGGTGCTGGAGTTCCGGCAGGAGGGCTGGTCGAGCGACGCCCGGTGGTACGCGTTCTGCAACTGCGCGTGGGGCGAGACGCTCGGCGTCAACCTCAAGAACCACTGCGAGGCGGTGGCCTGACCTGGCGCCCACATCGGCGGCGCGCCGACAGGTCAGGACGACACGCCGAAACCGGTAACGATGGTTGAAAGCTCACGATCTTCCGGTGTCCATCGTCACGCTGGAGATCACATGCGCGTCCTGCCGCTCCCGTCCCGTCCACCGCGCCGCGCCCACGCAAGCGGGTTCACCCGACTGTGCCTGATCGCGGCCGCTGCGTTCACGCTGGTCGTGGCCAGTGGGTGCGGCGGGGCGGCTGCTCCCGCCGTACAGCCCCTGGCCGCCGCGGCGACCTCCGCTGCGCCTACCACAGCCGAAACGACCACCGCTGCGCCGACCAGCACGGCTCCTCCGGTGGCAGCGCCGGTGGCCCGCCAGCAGGCGCCCGTCCCTCCGCCGCACCCGGTGCCGCCGCAGGTTCGGCCGCTGGTCCAGCCTCAGCCCGCGCCGAAGGTGGAGCAGGCGCCCGCGCCGGCACCGAAGCCCGAGCCCAAGCCGGTGGCGAAGCCCGCGCCGTCGGGCGGGGACTGCGATCCGAACTACAGCGGGTGCGTTCCGATCGCCAGCGACGTCGACTGCGAAGGAGGCTCCGGCAACGGCCCGGCGTACGCGAGGGGTCCCGTCGACGTGACCGGCACCGACATCTACGACCTGGACAGCGACAACGACGGCACCGCCTGCGAGTGACCCGCTGCATGGCGAGTCGCGAACGGGTCGCGGTGGTACCCCGGCCGCATGACCGGGCAGCGTGAGCGGCTCGCGACCTACCGGGCCAAGCGTGACTTCACGGCCACGCCGGAGCCGGCCGGATCGGAGCCCGCGATCGGTTCGAGAAGGTTCGTGGTGCAGCGGCACCGAGCTCGTCGCTTGCACTACGACCTGCGCCTCGAGGTTGACGGCGTGCTGGCGAGCTGGGCGGTGCCCAGGGGCCCGACGCTCGACCCGAAGGCCCGGCAGATGGCCGTGCACGTCGAGGACCACCCGGTCGAGTACGTCGACTTCGAGGGCGTCATCCCCCGCGGTGAGTACGGCGGGGGCGACGTCATCGTCTGGGACCGGGGGACGTGGGCGCCGTCCGGCACCGACAACCCTCTGCGGGCCGTCGAGGACGGTGAGCTGCACTTCGACCTGCACGGGGAGAAGCTGGCCGGCCGCTTCGTGCTGGTCCGCCGGGGCGAGGCCGATCGACCGGGCAAGGAGCAGTGGCTCCTGCTGCACAAGAACGACGAGCACGCGCGCAAGGGGTGGAACCCCGAGGAGCACCCGTTGTCGGTGAAGAGCGGGCGCACGAACGACGAGGTGGCCGCCGCCCCCGACACGCTCTGGCGCAGCGACCTGCCCCCGGGCGAGGCCGCCGTCCCACTGGAGCGCCCGGTGCCCCCGTCATGGGACCCGCCCACGGAGGACGAGCTCGACGCGCTCGACGCGCTCGGGCGTCAAGGCCGGTGGCAGGTGCAGGGCTTCGAGGTCCGGCTCACCAACCTGGACAAGGTGCTGTTCCCCGCGAGGGAGGGGGAGAGCCCGGTGACGAAGCGAGACTTCATCCGCTACCACGCGCTGGTCGCGCCGTACATGCTGCCGTACCTCTACGACCGGCCCGTGAACCTGCACCGCTACCCCGAAGGCGTCGAGAAGCCGGGCTTCTGGCACAAGGAGGTGCCGACCCACGCACCGGAGTGGCTGACCCGATGGCGCAACGAGGAGGCGGACCGGGGAGAGACGGAGTGCTACGCCGTGGTCGACAAGCCGGCATCGCTCGTCTGGATGGCGAACTTCGCGGCGGTGGAGCTGAACCCCTGGACGTCCCGGCTCCCCGACGTGCACGAGCCCAGCTGGGCGCTGATCGACATCGACCCCGGTGACCGCACGGACTTCGAGGACGTGATCGTGCTCGCCCGCCTCTACCGCGCCGCGCTCGAGCATCTCAGGGTCGCGGCCGCACCGAAGGTCACCGGCAAGCGGGGGATCCAGATCTGGGTGCCCGTCGGGATCGGCTACACCTTCGCGGATACCAGGGCGTGGGTGGAGAAGCTGTCGCGGGCCGTCGGCCGGACGGTGCCCGACCTCGTGAGCTGGGAGTGGCACAAGGACCGCCGGGACGGGCTCGCGCGGCTCGACTACACGCAGAACGCCATCAACAAGACGCTGATCGCGCCGTTCAGCGCGCGACCCGCCCCGGCGGCTCCGGTGTCGGTGCCCGTTCGCTGGGACGAACTGGACGACCCCGGCCTGCGACCCGACCGCTGGACGATCCGGACCGTGATCGACCGGATGCGGCGTGAGGGCGACCCGTTGGTCCCGTTGATCGGACGGCCCCAGCGGTTGCCGGAGCTCTAGCCGCGGGCAGTAGCGTCGGCCGGTCATGAACGGGATCCGGGACCGCGCGATCGGCGCTCTGGCCGGCCTGGCACTCGGCGATGCGCTGGGGATGCCGACGCAGTCGATGTCCCGCGCTCGGATCGCCGAGCGTTACGGGCCGATCACCGGCCTCCGCAACGCCGCCCCGGACCAGCCGATCGCGCCGGGCCTGCCCGCCGGGACGGTCACCGACGACACCGAGCAGGCCTTGCTGCTCGCCCATCTGCTCATCGACGGCGCGGGCGAGATCGACCCGGTCGCGTTCGCAGGCGCACTCAGCCGGTGGGAGGCCGACATGGTGGGTCGCGGCTCCGCCGATCTGCTCGGCCCGTCGACGAAACGGGCGATCCAGCGTCTCCATGACGGCGAGTCGCCCGACGAGACCGGCCGCGACGGCACCACCAACGGCGCCGCGATGCGGATCACGCCCGTCGGGATCGCGGTGCCGGTCAACGGCTCGGATGCCCTGGTGGACGCGGTGGTGACAGCCAGCAGGGTCACCCACAACACCGGCATCGCGATCGCTGCCGCTGCCGCCGTGGCAGCAGCGGTCTCGGCAGGCGTCGCGGGAGCAGACCTCGGCGACGCCCTGGACGCGGCCGAGCGGGCCGCCGCCGCAGGAGCGCGCCGGGGCCACTGGCGGGCGGGCGGCGATGTCGGTGCCCGGATCCGATGGGTGCGCGGCTGGGTGCGCGGCATGGACCCGGCGGCGCTCGCCGACGCCGTCGCCGACGTGGTGGGCACCTCGGTCGCGGCCCAGGAGTCGGTGGTCGCGGCGTTCGCGCTGGTGGAGGCCCTGGGAGCGGAACCGTTGGACGCGCTCACGCTCGCGGCAGGGCTCGGCGGAGACACCGACACGATCGGCGCGATCTGCGGCGCCGTGCTGGGTGCGCACCACGGTGTTGCCGGTCTGCCCGGCGGCCTGGTCGCCACCGTCTGCCGGGTGAACGGCCTCGACCTGGCGCCCGTGGCCGACCGGCTGCTGGAGCTGCGTCACCGGGCGGGGGACGACGGTGGCCGACGGTCCTGATCGGGGCGGCCCCGGTCGGCTCCTGCACACGGGCCAGGTCGTGCTGGACCTGGTGATGCGGGTGCCGGGGCTGCCACCGGTCGGCGGTGACGTGGTCGCCTCCGCCGTGGACCTGCTCCCGGGCGGCGGGTTCAACGTGATGGCCGCCGCGGCACGCGCGGGCGCACCCGTCGTCTACCTCGGCGGGCACGGCGCAGGCCGGTTCGGCGACATGGTCCGTGCCGCGCTGGCCGCCGAAGGCGTCGTCGCCGCGCTGCCGGCGTCGGTGGACGGCGACACCGGTGTCTGCGTCGTGCTCGTCGACGACTCCGGCGAGCGGACGTTCGTCACGGGCAGCGGAATCGAGATGGAGGTCGATCGTGCCGCGCTCGCCGCGGTGCCCGTGACCAGCGCGGATCTCGTCTACGTGAGTGGATACAGCTTGCTCGTGGAGGCGAAGGGCCGCGCTGTGCTGGACCGGCTCGAGGTGGTCGACGGCGCGGGCGTGCTGGTCGATCCCGGGCCGCTCGCGGGCCAGGTCGACGGCCCGGTCTGGGACAGGCTGCTCGCGCGCACCACGATGCTCAGCGCCAGCGCCCCCGAGGCACGCACCCTCTCGGGTTTCGATGACCTGCGCACCGCCGCGCAGGTGCTCGCGCGCCGGCTCGCCGAACCGGGCGTGGTCGTCGTGCGCGACGGAGCGGCCGGGTGCCTGCTCACTCGCGACGGCCACACCGAACACGTCCCCGGGTTTCCCGTCGTGGCCGTCGACACCACGGGAGCGGGCGACGCGCATTGCGGGGTGTTCGCTGCCGAACTGCTGCGTGGTGCTGACCTGCACACCGCCGCGGTGCGGGCCAACGCCACCGCCACGCTCGCGGTCACCTGCAGAGGGCCTGCGACCGCCCCCGGCCGTGCGGAGGTCGACGCGCTGCTGGCATCGGCGCGTCCCTGACGGTCGCGCTCGTCAGGGTGCGGGGGGAACGGGTGGGCAGCGCCAGGTGATCGCCCACGTTCGCGCCTTGCCGCTGGGCGTGGCGACGGCGGACCGCGGACGGCAGGCGGTGCTCCTGGGCGCCGGGGAGCTGCGCCCGATTCCGGCGGCCGGTGTGACCGAGGCGCTGAGCATGGTGATCTCCGTGCCGTCCCGGCTGTGCACACCCGGGAGGATCTCGACGTCCTCCATGCAGCTGCGCACCATCTGGAGGCCGCGTCCTCGATAACCCGGGTCGGTCGGCGGCGAGCGCCATCGGCCCCGATCCCGGACGACGATCCGGACCCGCCGCCGGCCGCCGTCGGCGAGCAGCGTCGCGGTCACGGCCACGTCGCCCGTGTATCCGGCCGGGTAGGCGTGGTCGATCACGTTCGCCACGGCCTCGTGCACGGCGAGGATGACGTCGTCGACGGCGTCGGCGGGCCAGCCGTGGCCCTCCAGCCACTTGCGAAACCGGGCCCGCACGACCGACGGTGTGGTCGGCTCGGCGAGCAGGTGCATCGTGAGCGTGTCGACGACGGGTTCGGCCGCCCCCGCCCACCGGACCGTGCGGCCGGAGCGCGCACCATCGTCTCCTGCGTAATCCGTCACCGACCAGGTTTTGCCGATCGCGGCGTCGTTCACACACGCGGGATGTCCAGGACGGCGACCACTGCGGCGTCCGGAGTCTCACCCGCCGCGGCTCCATACGGAGATCTCCGGGTCGAGCTCGGCGACGGCGAGGACCCGGGCGACGTGCGGGCTCGGCATGGCCAGGACGAGGCGGCCCCCCACGGCCAGCAGCTCGCGGTGGATGTTGTCGAACGCGCGGAGCCCGCGCGCGTCGACGAAACGCAGCGCGGAGAGATCGATCACAACCAGCTCGGGCCGGTCGTCGCGCAGGCAGGCGAACGCGTCTGTCACAAGATCGACGGTGGCGAGGTCGAGCTCACCGTCGAGCCGGACATCGACTCGCAACCCGGTGTCGGTGCCCGAGGACACCAGGTCGACGAGCAGAGGAGGCGTGCAGGCACACCGGGTTGTCGGGGGGTAACTGCCCAGCTCGGTCACTGGTGCTCCCTCCGCGGAGGTCTTCCTGTTGCGGCAGGGCGGCCGTACAGGAAATGGCAGGCTGTGTGCTCAACCGAGGAATCAATGCTAAGTCGGGGACGAGCAGCACCGCAACGGCGCCGACCAGCGGCGATGCAGCAACCTGTGGTTTCGGATTGATAGGATCTGCACCACTGACTCCAAGTCTGCGGAGGGTAGCCATGGGGGTGGGCCGCCTCGACGACGAGGACTATCCCGCTGTCGCGATGGGTCAGGCCGCCGAGCTGCTCGAGGTCCAGCCGGCCTTCCTGCGCAGCCTGGACGCGGCCGGTGTGCTGAAGCCGCAACGGTCGAGTGGCGGACACCGGCGCTACTCTCGCCGCCAACTGGTGCTCGCCGCCCGGATGCGGGCCCTGTTCGACGAGGGGTTCACCCTCGATGCCGCCGTCCGAGTCGTCGAACTACAGGACGATCTCGACACGGCCAGGGCACGAATCACCGAGCTCGAGCAGGAGGTCGTCCGGATGACGGAGCAACTCGCCGACAAGAAGTCCACCACCGACTGACCGCCCGCCGCGTCGTTCCCGTGAATCCGGGCGACTCCCGGCCTGAATTCAGGCGATCCACTGGGTCGTGGTTATTTGGAGGATGGGCGTCGGTCGAACGGTTCTTCGTGGCTGTCGACCACGAGGTTGAGCAGTCGAACGAGTTCCTTGCGCTCCTGGCCGTCGAGTGCGTGGGTCAGTTGCTCGCTCACCCGGGCGGCAGAGGGAAGCGCCGCGCGCCGCGCTTCGCGGCCTGCGGGGGTCAGGCGCAGCAGGTTGCGGCGGGCGTCGGCGGCGTCCGGGAACCGGGCGAGCAACCGCCTCGCTGTGAGCCTCCGCACGATCTCCGCCGTGGTCGAACGGTCCATTCCGCCGAGTTCGCCGAGCATCCGCTGATCGATTCCGGGTTTGTCGGCGAGGATGTTCAGCACGGCGAACTGCACCGAGGTGAGCTCCGGGGGTGCCTCCCGCGCCCAGATCTCCCGATGTACCTGCTGCAGCCTGCGTAGGAGGTGGCCGGGGGCGGTCCGTAGCTCGAACGCGTCCTCGTCCACCTCAGGAGGCTGGTGGTCGGCCCATGAGGACATGCCGCGAGTCTAGAGGCCGTGCGGTGGGGCCGCCGGTCCTTGCGCGGCGCTAAGCCCCGTCCTACAGTTCGAATTGATGCTCAGTGTACTGAGCAATCACTTATCGGTAAAGGAGCTGAAGTTGACCGTCGAATCATCGGAAGCGGCATATCGGACGCTCGACGAACTCGCGGCCGCACCGTTGTGGAGGCACTACGGGTCGCTCTTCTCGCCCGAACCGCGCAGCGTCGCCCTGCCGCATCGGTGGGACTATGCCGCCCTGCGGCCGTTGATGTTGCACTTCACCCGCACGCTGTCGCTCGACGAGGCCGAGCGACGGGTCCTGATGCTGGTCAACCCCGGCATGCAGGATCCACCCGCCACCGTGAACAGCCTGTTCGCCGGGATTCAGATCATCCTTCCCGGCGAGACGGCGCAGGCGCACCGCCACACGGCCAACGCTTTCCGCTTCATCATCGAGGGTGCCTCGGCATACACCACGGTCGATGGTGAACGACTGCACATGAATCCGGGCGATCTGTTGCTGACCCCCGGCTGGCACTGGCACGACCACCGGCACGAGGGAAACGATCCGATGATGTGGCTGGACGGCCTCGATTTCCCGCTCACGAACGCTTTCGAAGCGGGATTCTTCGAGCTGTTCGGGGATCGTGTGCAGAAATCGCTCGTGCCCGACGACCTCTCCAGCCGCCGGTTCATCCACGGCAGGCTCAACCCCGCCTGGGAACAGCCCGACCGGCTGTCCTCGCCCGTGGGCAACTACCCGTGGCAGGAGACCGAGCGGGCGTTCGCGGCCATCGCCGACGACGCCGAGGGCAGTGAGTCGGACGGGATCGTGCTGGAGTACACGAACCCGTGGACCGGCGGCTCGGTACTGCCGACCATGGACTGCCGGATCAGCCGGTTGCGCCCGCGCTTCCACGGGCAGCCCCGCCGCACCACCGCGAGCGCCGTCCTGCACATCGTGCAGGGGAGCGGGTATGTCGAGATCGGCGACGAGCGCTTCGACTTCGGGCCCAAGGACGTGATCGCGGTACCCGGCTGGCAGCCCTACCGACTGGTCAACCCGACCGCCGAGGACACGTTCGTCTTCTCCTACAGCAACCGACCGGCCTTGCAGGCGCTCGGAATGTGGCGCGACGACCAGCCAGGTTCGGAGGCGTGACGCGCGGTCAGGCGACGCCGTTGAGCGAGGGGGAGCGGGTGAACGACTGGGTGTCGCCCTGCGCGTCGGCCTTCGGGCGCTGCTGCGTGCGCCCGCGGCCTGCGAGCTTCGCGGCCGCCCGCAGTGAGCGGCGCGGCATCTCCAGCGTGCCGACCACGGTGCGGTAGATCCAGCCGGGCGTGCAGAGTGTGCGGCCCCGCCCGAGGTCGCGCAGGCACTGCTCCACCACCGTCGTGGGCTCCAGCCACAGCGGAGAGGGTGAGTCCGGGGCCTTGTGCTTGCCCGTGAGCATCCGCCCGGGGCACAGGGCGATCATGCCGACGCCGCTGCCCGCGAGCGACGCGGCCATCGTGTCGGTGAACGCGAGCACCCACGCCTTGGTCGAGGCGTAGGAGCTGCCCGGCGAGGGAAGGTAGCCGGCGAAGCTCGCGACGTTGATCACCGATCCGCTGCCGCGCGCGATCATGCCCGGGAGCGCGGAATGGGTCAGCGACATGACCGCCGAGATGTTCGTGTCGATCTGGGTCTGCAGATCGCGGAGCTCGCTGTTCACGAACTCGTCGCTCACCTCGAAACCGGCGTTGTTCACGAGCATGTCGACGGGCCGGTCCGCGTCGGAGAGCCGGAGCTCGACCGCGGCCCGGGCGGCGGGGTCGGCGAGGTCCGCGACGAGGACCTCGGCCACCGCGCCGTGTCCGCGCACCGTCGCGGCGGTGCGCTCCAGCCCGGCGCGGTCGCGCGCGACGAGGACGAGGTCGATGCCGCGGCGGGCGAGACGGTCGGCGAAAACGGCTCCGAGGCCCCGGCTGGCGCCTGTCACAAGTGCGGTGGGCATGGAACGAACGCTAGGGAGGGGTCCCTGTGGTGACGCTGAGAAGCGCCCAGGAAGCTGAAGGTGAGCTGAGAGTGACGGCCGGTGCCTTACGTTTGTCCGCGTGAGCGCGTTGAAACCGTTGGACCGACTCGTCACCTTCACCGATGCGGTGGTCGCGATCGCGATCACGCTGCTCGTGCTGCCGCTGGTCGATGCCGTCGGAGAGTCGGTCGTTGCACGGGTGCCCCCGGTCGAGGTGATCATCGAGCACCAGCCGCAGATCTACAGCTTCCTGCTCAGCTTCGCCGTCATCGCGCGCCTCTGGGTCGTGCACCGGCGCATGTTCGAGAAGGTGGTGGCGGACTCCACCCCGTTGCTGTTCTGGAGCCTGGCGTGGCTGCTCACGATCGTGGTGCTGCCCTTCCCGACCGAGATGATCGGGGGGTACGGCGATGACTGGTTCACGGCCGTGTTCTACGTCGGGACGATCCTCGCGAGCAGCGTCTGCCTGAGCGTGCTGGCGTTCATGATCCATGGACCCGCCGGCGCGTCAGGTGCGGTGAGCACCACGGCGATCCTCGTGGTGGCGTTCGTGCTGACGGCCCTCGTCTCGGGCGTGACCTACTTCGCGCTCCTGCTGCTCGTGTTCAGCTCGTTGGTGAACCGGATGGTCACACCGCTGCTCGGTCGGGTGGAGGAGCGCCGCGCCGCGCGTCAGGGTTTGCGGCCGACCCCGCCGACGTAGAGGGTCTCCACCGAGTGGTCCTTGGCTGTGTCCTCGTCCGGCCGCCACTTGTTGGCGTGCACCAGGCCGGGCGGCACCATCTCGAGTCCATCGAAGTAGGCGCGGTTCTCGTCCCATGTGCGGAAGCGCCCGGATCCGAGGCCGTCCAGGAACCCGCGCTCCAGTTCTCTGGCTCGCGGCTCCTCGCCGAGGAAGTTGCAGATCGCCAGGTAGCTGCCGGGACTGAGCCGGTCCTTGACCTCGGCCGCGATGCCGGCGGGGTCGTCCTCGTCGGAGAGGTGGTGCAGGATGCCCGCGATGAGCACACCGAACGGCTGATTCGTGTCGATGAGCTTGTGGGTCTCCGGGTCGTCGAAGATCGCCTCGGGCGTGCGGAGGTCGGAGGTGATCACCGTGGTGGTGTCGTCGTCGAGCATCGCTCTGGCGTGCGCCAGCACCATCGGGTCGTTGTCGACGTAGACCACGCGCACCGAGGGGTCGATCTCGTGCGCCACCTGGTGCACGTTGCCTGCGGTCGGCAGCCCGGAGCCGATGTCGATGATCTGCCGGATACCGGCCTCGGCGACCATGAAACGCACGCTGCGGCGCATGAAGTGCCGGTTGTCCTTGGCGAGCTGCCCTGCCTCCGGCACCACGTTGAGGAAGCTGTGGGCGGCCTTGCGGTCGATCTCGAAGTGGTCGCGCCCGCCGAGCACGTAGTCGTAGACGCGGGCGATCGACGGCCTCCTGAAGTTCAGGTCGCGGCGCGCACCGCTGCGCGCGCCCTGGCCGTCCGGCCCGGACCCGGAGTGACCACCCGACACGGATCCTCCTTCGCGGGGCCGGTCACCAGCGGCCGAGTCCCGTCCGATGCTTGCGCCGAAGAGACTAGCGTGATCAGCGGCACAAGCCGCAAGCCCACCTTTCGGTGGGTGACCTCGCATTCAGCACGCTGTGAAGTGATCCATCCCAACGGAGGGAACTTCCCAGGTCAGCTCGAAGCGGACCGCGTCGCCGCCGTTCGCGGGGAAGCCCACCTGGTGGGGCTGACCCATGGGCAGGTCGGCGATGGAGGTGGTCAGCTCGCGGGCCGCTGCTGCGTCCGGATCACCGTGGGCGGCCACCCAGTCGTCGACGATCTGCCGGTAGAACTCGACGGCATCGGTCCACTGCGGAAACCGGTGCTCCTCGTCTATCCCGCTGACCAACCACATGTCGCATCCCCCGTGCCGTCGTGTGCATCGATTCCACCACGGGTAGCCCCCCGTGTGCAGGCAGACTTCGGTAGAGAGGGTCATCCGAGCCGGGGGACGCTACGAGGAGGCGCAGGTGCGCGAAACGCAGACGGGGCGTGCGGAACAGCCGGAGAGGTCCGACGGACTCGCGCCTCAGGCGCCGCCGCAGCGCGTGGTGATCGTCGGCGCCGGCTTCGCCGGGTACGAGGCTGCGCGTTCGCTCACGAAGGCGCTCCCGCCGGATTCCGGCGTGGAGATCGTGCTGGTGAATCCCATGGACTACTTCCTGTACCTTCCGCTGCTGCCCGAGGTGGCCGCGGCGGTCATCGATCCGCGGCGGATCACGGTGTCGCTCCCGGCGACGCTGCCCGGGGTGCGGCTCCTGCTGGGCGAGGTGCAATCGGTGTCGCTCGACGAGCGCACCGTCCACTACACGGATCCCGAGGGTGGCTCGCACAGCCTCGGCTACGACCGGCTGATCCTCGCCGCGGGGAGCGTGAACAAGCTGCTGCCGATACCGGGGGTCGGCGAGCACGCCCACGGCTTCCGTAACGTGGCCGAGGCGCTCTACCTGCGCGACCACATCATCCGCCAGATCGAGCTCGCCGACGCCACCGACGACCCCGATGAGCGGACGGCCCGGTGCACGTTCGTCGTGGTGGGGGCCGGCTACACCGGCACCGAGGTGGCGGCGCAGGGCCCGCTGTTCACCGACAGGATCGTCGAGCGCCACCCGCACCTGCGCGATCAGAAGGTGCGTTGGCTACTGCTCGACCTCGCGCCGAAGGTGCTCCCCGAGCTGGACCCACGCCTGTCCCGCGCGGCGGACCGGGTGCTGCGGCATCGGGGTGTCGAGGTGGGGACGGGTGTCTCCGTCCGGGAGGCGACCCGCGAGGGCGTGCACCTCACCACCGGCGAGTTCGTCCCGACGCGGACCCTCGTCTGGTGTGTTGGCGTCCGTCCCGACCCACTCGTCGAGGAAACCGGCCTGCCCACCCTCAAGGGCCGACTCGTGGTGGACCCGACGCTGGTGGTGCCCGGTCACCCCGACGTCTTCGCCTGTGGGGATGCCGCCGCGGTTCCGGACCTGACCAGGCGCGGCGAGGTGACGGCGATGACCGCCCAGCATGCGAGCCGCCAAGGCAAGCTCGCGGGGCGCAACGTCGCTGCATCGCTCGGCCACGGGCGGATACGCCGGTACAAGCACCACGACCTCGGTTTCGTGGTCGACCTCGGTGGCACGCAGGCGGCGGCCAACCCGCTGCGCATTCCGCTCAGCGGGCTTCCGGCGAAGGCTGTGACCCGCGGCTATCACCTTCTCAGCATGCCGGGCAACCGGCTGCGCACCGCGGTCGACTGGATCCTCGACGTCGCCGCGGGCCGCCAGACCGTGCAGCTCGGGCTCGTGCGCTCGGCCGCCGTACCACTGGATACCGAACTTCCCCGGCCCGTCGAGCAGGGGACGCGCACCGGATGATCGTCCGTCTTCGTCCTGGCGCTCCGTCGTGTCGATGAGTGACCTCCCATCAACACGTGATGTGGTGTATGCGGCGTAGGCCTGACCATGGTTCGAAGATGAGGTGCCACCCAACCCCCATTGGAGGCAGCTGATGACCATGACGGCGTCACCCCAGGTCGATCTCGGCACGGCGTTCTTCTGGGCGCTGCGCACGAAGAACTGGGCGCTGCTCCGCGAGATCATGAGTCCTGACGCCACGTGGAGCCTGCCGGGGAACAACGCCATCTCGGGCACCGCGGCCGGCATCGACGACGTCATCGCGCGCGCCCAGCTGATCGGCGCGTACCGGATGACCTCGACGCTCGAGCGCGTACTCGTGAGCCGCGACAACATCGCGCTCGGGCTGCACGCCACGGCCCGCTGCGGCGAGCGTGTGCTCGACGAGCACATCGCGACGGTGTGCACCGTGCGGGCGGGCAGGATCGTCCAGGTGGAGACCTACCTCGACGACCTGGAGGGGATGAACCGCTTCTTCACCGACGAATTCTGCTGAGTCACCCGTGCGCGGCTGACCGGAGGGGGACCGGTCGGTCAGTACGGGATACCGACGAGCGAGGTGGTCACCGGGCCTGCCGCTGCCGGGGAGCTCTGCACGGGCGTGCCGGTGGCGGACACGGCCGACCACACGCTTCCGTCGACGACTTTGCCCTGCCCGTTGGTCTGGCCAGGCGCGACGTCGCCGGCGAACGTGTAGACGGGATGACCGGCGATCGTGAGCTGCTGCCCGCCCTCGGGCCGGGCCGCGCTGCCGAGCGCGCCCATCACCCCGGGCATGAGCGCGGGCAGGGGGGAGGGCGCCGGCACGAACCGCCAGTCCTGCGCACAGACCCCGGTACAGGCGGACTTGTTCTCTGTGTCGCCCGCGAACTCGTAGAGTGTGCGGCCCTCTCCGTCCACGAGAACCGTGCCCAGGTCGATGGTGGGTTGCGGCCCGACCAGCGCGCCGTCGGCCGCAGGCAGGGGCATCGCCTTCACACGCGGCGGAGCCTGCGCCAGTGCCGCGGGCGACGTGGCGTCTTCAGTGCTGCAGGCCGTCACCAGGAGCGCGGTCGCCGTGAGGGCGACGGCACCTGCGCCGGCCCACCATCTGCTGCGCCGGAAGCTGTCGGCCTCCCGGCCCCTGGTCATCGGATGCACCTCCCGGCGCCCATCGGTCAAGGAACGACGTTCGACTGCGCGCGGGTCAGCGCGATACGTGCCAGCTCGAGCCGCGACGTGACGCCGAGCTTGGTGAACGCGTGCTTGAGATGTGTGCTCACCGTGTGCGGCGAGACGTAGAGCCGCTCGGCGGCGGCTCTGTTGGTCGCCCCGCGGGCGATGAGCCGCACGACCTCCAGCTCGCTCGGCGTCAGCGCCTGCCAGCCCTGGCCCGTGCAGGGCCGCGTGCTGCGCCGCCGGTACACGCCCAGCTCGCGCAACGCGGACCGGACGCGCGCCGCGTCACGCTGCGCGCCTGCTTCGTCCGCGATGCGCATCGCCGTCTCGAGCAACCGGACGGCCTCGGCGCGGTCGTGACGGGCCGCTGCGTTGCCGGCGTCCTCCAGCGCGGCCGCACGGGCCAGCGGCCGCCCCGCTGCCTCGAACAGCGATGCCGCCCTGGCCAACTCCTCGTGATCCTGCAGGAGCAACCCGCGGGCGTGCGCGTCGATGGCGCAGAACAGCGGCACGTCCGGGTTCGCCTCGGACCGGCGCTCAGCGGTGGCGGCCGCCCGTTCGGCGAGGTCATGCTGGCCGGCTTGTAGCGCGACCCGCACGAACCAGGGCACCTCGGCGACGTCGAGCGGGTGGCAGCGCCATGGGCCGGTGTCGCTGTAGCGGGCGGATCCGTCGGTCAGGCTCGCGATCGCCCGGCCCGGGTCGCCGTCGGATGCGGCGACGAGGGCGGCGAGCCAGGCCCCTGCGTTGCGCACGGACGTCGACTTGCTCGCCTGCATGACGTGGCCGTTGCGCTCCGCGGTGGCGAGCGCCTCCTCGTCGCCGGTGAGCACCGCCACCCGGCCCAGGGTGCAGATCGCGGTCATCGCGGCGAAGTCGCCGTGGCCGATCTCGTCGACCATGGCGAGCGCCTCCTCTGCGGCGGCGCGTGCCTCGGCCGGTCGACCGGCCTCGATCAGCAGCCGTGAGCGGGTGGCGCTCCAGAGGCGCGTCACCGCCAGGCCGGCCCCCACACCGGCCTGACGCTGCTGTGGTTCCGTGACCGCCAGCGCGTCGTCGAGCCGCCCTACGCCGGCCAGCGCCATCGCCCGCCAGATCTCCGGGTCGCACAGGCGGTGGGCAACCTCCACCCGCTTGCTCAGGTCGACCGCGGCGTCGGCACCGGCCAGCGCCGTGCGCCAGTCGCCCCGGTAGAGGTCGACGATGGATCCGACGCACACGGTGACCGCCTCGGCCCGTGTGTTGTCGCATGCCCGAGCCTCGGACATCGCCGGCGCGATGAACTCACCCGCGGCCTCCGGGTCCCCGTCGAGCGCGGTTGCGAGGGCGAGCACGGCGAGGAGGTCGGCGCGCAGCGACGGCGACAAGCCACGCAGCTCGAGGGCCGTCCGGCAGTGCCGCACCGCGTCGACGAAGGCGAACTGCAGGCCGACGAGCGCACCGCCCAGGCGGACCCTCGCCTCGGCCTCCGGACCCAGCGGGACCTCGAGAGACTGCTCGGCGAGCGCCGCGGCCGGACCCGCGCGCCCGGCGGCGAGCAGCAGCTGGATGGTCTCGGTGACGAGGCCTGCCCACTCGGCCGCCCGCGGCGAGGTGAGCTCCAGGGCACGCACGCTCAGGTCGGCCGCGGCCGCCGGATCCGACGGCGCCACCATCAGCGCGGCCTCCCGCAGCAGCGACACCGCCTCGACGTCGCCGGGCAGCGCAACCGCGGCGAGGAGGGTGGCCGCCTCGGGCAGCGGCCGTCCTGCCCGCAGGTCGGCGTCCACCACCTGCCGGCGCAGCCCGCGGACCAGGTCGGCAGGCAGGTTCGCCACGATCGCCTCGCGCACGAGATCGTGACGGAAGGTGAAGTGGTCGGCGTGCGCGACGATCAGGTCCTCGGCGATGGCCGAGCGCAGCGGCTCGAGCAGCGCCGACGCGGACTCGTCGAGAAGGGCCTCGAGCTGGCGGACGGTGAAGCGGGGCCCGACCACCGCCGCGATCTGCACGGTCCGGCGCACCCGGTCGGGCAGCCGCTCCACCGTGCGGGCCACGAGGTCGCGGAACCGCTCCGGCAGCCCCCCGAGTGACTCGTCGCCGTCCCCTCTCGGACCGGCCGTGTGCTCGGCGACCCCGCGCAGGAGTTCGACGAGCAGCAACGGCCGGTCCGCCGCACGTTCGGCCAGGCGTCTCACCGACTCGTCGACGTCGTCCCCCAGTACGTCGTGAGTGATGGCCTCGACCGACGAGGTTTCGAGCGGCTTCAAGGTGATCGTGTGTGCCCCGGCCGCGGCGAGCTGGTCCAGCGTGGTGCGCAGGGCATCGGTCATCACCCCGTCGCGCACCGCGAACATCCAGACCAACGGGCGCTGCGCGAGGCGGCGGGGCAGGCTGCGCATCGCGAGGAGGGTGGCGGCATCGGCCCACTGCAGGTCGTCGAAGGTCAGGAGCAGTGGTACCTGCAGCGATGCCTGGTCCAGTTGCTGGCGCATCGTCTGAAGGAGCAGAAAACGATGATCGGCGCTGGTGAAGAGGGCTGCCGGCAACGTATCGGGTTCCAGGACGGGGTCCGGACCGTTCAGCAGTGCTTCCATGATCGGGGCGAGCGGCACCGCCCGTGAGTGCGGGTCGGCTGCTCCGGACAGGGTCCGGATCCCCATGGCGTCAGCCATTCGGCGGGCCTCGGCGAGAAGACGGGAGCGGCCGGCCCCGGCCGCACCGCGCACGACGAGTATCGAACCGCCCTCGCTGCGGACCGCTTCGAGGCTCTCACGGACGTCGGCCAGCTCCGCGGCCCGCCCGCGGAGGGGAACCTCGCCGTGACTCGCAACCATGGTCTTCTCCGATCACATGCGCATCGCAGACGCCGCGATGTCCGCCTGGGGACCCCGATGCGCTGGCTCCGATGGCGCGCAAACGTCCCGTTGCACCACATCGTCTGACGCTGAGACGAGCGTGGGCATCGGTCAGATGACTCTCTCCGCCCGCTCACCGTGTGACGTGGAGCGCGCTGCGGGGAGAGGACGTGGCTCAGCCTGCGAACGCCTCCGGATGCTTCTGCGCGCGCCTGTGCACCGTCCGGACGGTGCGGAGGATGCGCTCGCGAGGGGACCGGACGAGCGGCGGCTCGCCGGTGAGCGCGTCGACGACAGCGACGGCTACGGCTGCGGTGAGTGCGGGAGAGGCGCCCCGCCGGACGTCGACGCCGCCGGGGGCCGCGAGTTCGAGGAGGTGGCCCGGTGCGTCGAGCAGCTCGGCGTGCACCCCGAGCAGGTGTCCCAGGTGCTGCCAGATCCGGCGCAGCTCGGCAGGGACGGGCGCAGCCACGGCACGCGACTCGGTGAGGAGTGCGCGGGCGCGCACGGTGGCGCCGAGCCAGCAGCGCAGGAGGTCGAGCTGGGTGATGGGTGTCCCGGGCAGCACGGGGTCGGTGTGGGCCGCGAGTCCGTGCAGCTGGGCGTGGCGGAGAACGGCGGCCCGCAGGCGCAGCCGCAGGGTGGCGCGATGGGCGGGGCCATCGGCGAGCAGGCTGCCCGGTTCGAGCGCGATGACCGCCCAGTGCACGGTGTCCGCCACGCGCCGGTGCGCTACGGGACGGAGTCGCCCGTCGCGGATCAGTCGGCTCGTCGACCAGGGGCTGTCGGAGGCCGCCCCGACGTGGGCGACGGAACTGGCCCCGTGCACGATCCGGACCGACTCCGGGTCGGCGCGGTGGTGGACGAGCGCGCCGCGGCCGAGCAGGTCCTCGATCCCCGCGGCCTGCACGTCGTGCCACAGGTCGGCCTGCGCAGGCGTCAGCGTCCCGGCCGTGTCGCCTGCCGCCAGCAACCCGGCGAGGGACCTGCGGGCGATTCGCCCACGGTCGTGCAGTTCGGCGGCGACGGTGTCGGCGAGCGGATCGCCCAGAGCGCAGGTCCGGGCGATCCGCTCGGAGCGGGCGCTGTCCGCGCCGGTCAACGAGGTGGGGCAGCCGTGCCCTGCCGTCGTTCCGGTCATCTCGCTCTCCGATCCGCCGGCGGTGCGGCCGGCGTCGCCTGTGGTCAGGCCATCCAGGGGGTCGTCGGGATGCGGTAGGACCGGGCGCCGGGAAGCGTCCCGACCGGGACCCGGTAGAGCGCGGCTCCGAGATACTGGGCGACCTCGTCCATGGTCTTGTTGAGACCGGCGCAGCTCGCGACGAGCAGCACGGGTTGGCCGGGCTGGATGAGGCGGGCGAACGCGGCGAGCCCGGGACCGGTGTCGGGCAGCGTCATCGGCGGTCCCGCTGTGGCGCCGTCGCTCCCGAAGGGCACGAGCTCACGCAGCGGCCGGCTGAGCGCATCGATGACCCGCGTCAGCACCTCCTGGCGCGCGCCGGTCGCTCTTCGATCCTCGACGCGGATCTCCCCGTCCGCGGAGCGGGCGACAACCGCGACGTGGCGCATCTCGGGCAGTCTGCGGGCTCTCTTCAGCACCGAGGCGGCGCGGCGCGCGTCGTGGAAGACGAAGAGGAGCACGTCAAGGCTGTGGTGGCACATCGGGATCACCGTTCGTAGCTTGATGAGGCGAACGAGAGCAGAGTCCAGGCTGCCCGGGGCTGACACATCCCATGAAGGCGTGAGGGTTTCCCCGCGGGTCGCTCAAGGAAGCGGCACATCCACGGCGCCGCCGGGAAACGCTTCCACCCCTCGACGGCGTGGTCGAGGGCCCGATTTCCGCGTTTCACCCGCTTATCTGCGGCACCGGAGAGCGGCGTCGGGCCCGAGGACGGCAGGCGTCACGGGTGCCAGCCAGAGCCCGACGACGGCGTCGACGAGGCGGGCTGCGGCCGTCTCCCAGGTACGGCTCGGGGGCGCGACGCCGTTCTGCAGCGCCCGTTCGTATTCGGCACACATGTGCACGACGACCAGGCGGCTCATCTCGCCGCGCTCGGCGCGGACCTCGGCCGGGACGGCGGGGAGCAGCCGGAACATCCCCTCCTGCGCCCGTCGCAGGCTGGGTGACGCCTTGGCGTCGGCCCGGATCACCGCACGCAAGGTGGGCTCGTTGGACGCCTGCGCGAGGAACCGTGCATGCCAGCTCTGGTCACCCAGCTCTGCCAGGTGAGCGGGGAGTGGCCGGACGAGGCATCCGACCCAGTCGTGCAGAGCGGATCCGGGGTGGACGCGGGTGAGCAGATCCGTACGCAACTGCTCCACGGCGACCGCGTGTCGCCGCAGGATGGCTAGTACCAGCTCGGACCGGCCGCCGAAGTGGTAACCGACCACGGAGTTGTTCCCCTGGCCCGCCGCTTCGCCGATCTGCCGGTTCGACACCGCCAGCACTCCACGTTCGGCGAAGAGACGCTCCGCGGCGTCGAGGATGCGATCACGGGTGGCGGCGGCCCGGTCCGGCCGGGTTTTCTCGGACCGACTGTCGACGGTCATGAGTCCTCCGGCAGATATTATAAGAAGTGTGCCTGAAAGAGTTTAACCCCTCGCGTGGTCAAAGCCCTCGCCATTCCGCTCCGCGGAACGCCGTCTAGCTGGGGGAATATGTCCTGCGACGCCCGATTCGACCGTTTTGCCGCGGTAGGCGGGGGCTATCAAATAAGTTAACGTGACATAGGTGTGGGTCGACCTGCTGCTGCTCGCGAACCTCACCGGGCAGCCCGCCCACGGTTATGAGCTGCGTCGGCGGGTCGAGCAGAACAGCGGCTACGCACTCTCGAACAATTCCCTGTATCCGGCACTGCGCCGCTTCTACGACGCCGGCGCGGTGACGCGGACCGCAGTGGAGAGCCAGGGTGCTCCGGCACGGCATGTCTACGCGATCACCGACGTGGGTCGTGAACTGCTGCACGACATGCTGGCCGAGCTCCCCGACGAGCTCGCGGCCGACGAGGCGGAGTTCCTGTCCCGCGTCGGCCATTTCGAGCGGCTCACCCCCGCCGAGCGGTTCGGCGTGCTCGACGCGCGGGAGCGGGCGATCACCGCACGCCGGGCCCGCATCCAGGCCCTGGCCCGGTCTGCCGCGGACGCGTCGCGCAACCGCTGGGGTCTGCTCGTGCTCGACGAGCTCCTCCGCCGCTCTCATGCCGAGGAGCACTGGATCGCCACCGTGCGTGGCAGCGCCGCGACGGCGCCAACCGCCCCACCTGCCTGCTCGCCCCCACCATCCGAGGAGGACGCCCGATGACCACCACGGCACCAGCGCCGCAGCTCCCTTTCGACCGCCCCAACGTGCTCGAGGTCGCGCCGCTCTACGCGGTACTGCGGGCCGAGGCCCCGATCACCCCGGTACGGACGCCCGCGGGAGATCCCGCCTGGCTGGTCACCCGGTACGAGGAGGTGCGCGCGCTCTTCGGCGATTCCCGGCTTGGCCGCTCGCACCCGAACCCGGCAGAGGCC
This sequence comes from Pseudonocardia yunnanensis, assembly GCF_039534065.1. Taxonomy (NCBI): domain Bacteria; kingdom Bacillati; phylum Actinomycetota; class Actinomycetes; order Pseudonocardiales; family Pseudonocardiaceae; genus Pseudonocardia; species Pseudonocardia yunnanensis. The sequence continues at coordinate 350,961 of NZ_BAAAUS010000034.1, forward strand.
GCCACGGTGTCCGACGCCGCCATCCTCAACGGCCCCTCCGGTGACTACGAGACCGAGCAGACCGACCACGCCAGGATGCGGGCGATGCTCGTCCCGGCGTTCTCCGCCAAGCGGATGCGCCTGCTCGGTGACCACGTTCGCGAGCTCGTCGACGGATGCCTCGACGCGATGGAGGCGGCGAAGGCCCGCGATCCGGAGGCGCCCGTCGACCTGCACGCCACGCTGGCCTTCCCGCTCCCGGTGCTGGTGATCTGCGAGCTGCTCGGTGTGCCGTTCGGCGATCGGGAGTACTTCCACGGGCTGTCCGACCGGGTCGGGCGGATGGGAACCGGTGGCGACGCGGCCGAGGCCATGGAGGAGTTCGAGCGGTACATGGGTGGGCTGGCCGCGGCCAAGCGCGCGGATCCTCAGGAGGACGTCGTGTCCGACCTGGTGCGGGCGCAGGAGGCCGACCCCCGGTTCACCGACGCGATGCTGGCCCGCCTGGCCGCGGGGCTGCTGTTCGCCGGGCACGAGACCACCGTGGGCCGCATCGACATGGGCGTGCTCATGCTGCTGGTCGACCTCGACCGGCGCGACGCCTTCGTCGCCGACCCCGACGGCCAGGTGCAGCGCACTGTCGAGGAGATCCTGCGGCTCTCGGCGCCCGGGAGCCTCGGCCTGCTCCGCTACGCCCACGAGGACATCGAGATCGGCGGCGTCACGATCGCCCGCGGGGACGCGGTGATGCTCTCCACCGCCGCGGCGAACCGCGACCCCTCGGCGTTCGCCGACGCCACCGAGTTCGACCCGAGCCGCAGCCCCAACCCACACCTGTCGTTCGGCCACGGCGCGCACTTCTGCATCGGCGCGAGCCTGGCGCGCACGGAGCTCACGGCCGTCTTCTCCGCGCTGTTCCGCCGGTTCCCGGGCCTGCGCCTCGCCGTGGGGGTGGACGACCTGGTGGTGCGCACCGACCGCATCACCGGTGGGGTGTCGGAGCTGCCCGTCACCTGGTGACGCCGTGCGCGGCCCGGCGTCAGGGCACATGCGCCTGCGGGACGAGGGCGTCGGAGATCGCGTCGTGCAGGTCGCGGAAGGCGGACGTGAAGCGCAGTTCCCGCACGTCGCGGGGCCGGTCGAGTGCCACCGGGAACTCGCCGAGCACGCGCCCGGGCGCCGCAGTCATCACCACCACGCGGTCGGCCAGCGTGATGGCCTCGTCGACGTCGTGCGTCACGAACAGCACGCTCGTCCCGAGGGTCTCCCACAGCGACAGGAACTCCGCCCCGATCCGGCGTCGGGTGAGCGCGTCGAGCGGACCGAAGGGCTCGTCCATCAGGAAGAGGTCGGGATCGGAGGCGAGGGTGCGCGCGAGCGCCACGCGCTTGCGCATGCCCCCGGAGAGCTGGCGCGGCAGGTAGCCGGCGAACCCGTCGAGGCCGACCGTGGCGAGCAGTTCGGTGATCCGGGCGTCCTGCTCGGCGCGGTCGCCTCCGGCCACCTGGAGCGGGAGCCGGACGTTCTCGTGCACGGTGCGCCAGGGGAGCAGGGCGTCGTTCTGGAAGAGCATCCCGACTCCGGCGGGGGGCCCGTCGATCGGCAGGCCGTCGATCAGCGCCTCGCCGTCGGAGCGCTCGACCAGCCCGGCGACGACCTTGAGCAACGTCGACTTGCCGCAGCCGCTGGGCCCGACGAGCGCGACGAACTCCCCGTGGCCGATGCGAAGGTCGGCCCCGTCGAGCGCGAGGTGGCGCCCCTTGCGCGTGCGGTAGGAGACCCGGAGGTCGCGGACCGCCACCTTCGCCGTCATGACGTCCCCAGCAGGCTGAAGTCGAACGAGTCGGTGAACGACGGGACCTTGGCGGGCTGGACCTGCCCGACCTGCGTGAGCACCTCGGTGGTGTCCCGGTAGGGGCCATCGTCGATGGTCAGTTTCGGCGGGGCCTGGGCCATCGTCGCAGCGACAACGGTGCGCAGCGTGGTCGGGTCGAGCGTCGGGGACTGTTGCTTGGCGGCGGTGAGAACGCTCGAGAGGTCGGCGTTCGCCCGGTCCTGCGTGGCGCGCAGGGCCTGCAGGAACGCCTGCATCGCAGGTCTGTTGTCGTTCACCCAGTCCGGCTTCGCGATGACCGCCAGCGCGATGTAGCGGAAGTCCGGCTTCCAGGTGAGGGTGAAGGCGCCGGACTGCAGCATCGTGGTGAGCAGCGGGTCGCTGACCATTCCCGCCGCGGCGCCGCCCTTCTCGATCGCGGCCTGCATGGTGGCGCCGGTGCCGGCGCCCACCACGCGCAGGCCGGAGTACGGCACGTTCGCCTCGGCCGTCGCCTTCTGGAGTTCGGTGTCCGACAGGCTGCCCGGCGCGGTGACGGCCACGGATTTCCCGGCGAGGTCTCCCACGCCGTGCACGCCGGAGCCGGCGGCGCTCACCAGGGAGTAGGGCGGGGCTTCGCTGATGACCGCGTAGCCCTTGACGTCGAGACCCTTGGCACGGTTGTCGATCACGTGCTCGCCCGCGCCGACGAAGGCGTCGATGCTGCCGCCGACCAGCGCCTGCACGGCGTCTGAGCCACTGTCGAAGCACACCTTCTGCGCCTGCAGGCCACCGGGGAGCCCGCCGGAGTCGATCGTGAGCGCGGCGAGGCCCACGCCGCCGCAGACGAGGCCGACACGGATCGTCGGAGGGCCGGGTTCGGCGGAGCAGCCGGCGACGAGCAGCGCGGCGAGGGCCAGGGCGGCGGCCCACCGCCGTGGCGCGCGTAGAGGAAGGGACATGGGGCGAGGTCCTCGTTTCTCCGGTGGAGACGTTCTCAGTGGTGCCGCACGACCCGGCGCTCCACGTGCCCCAGTACCTGGTCGAGGACGATCGCCACGGCGGTGATGACGGCGAGACCGGCGAAGACACCGGTGACGTCGAGCAGGTTGGACGAGAGCTTGATGTAGTAGCCGAGGCCGGAGCTCGCGGCGATCAGTTCGGCGATCACCGCGCCGATGAGCGCGATGCCGATCGACAGCCGCAGGGCGGTGACCAGCCAGGGGGTCAGCGACGGCAGCACGATCCAGCGCAGGGTCTGCAGGCGGCTCGCCCGGAACGAACGTGCCACGTCGAGCAGGTCCTGGTCGATGTCGCGAACGCCCTGGTAGACGTTGTAGAAGATGACGAAGAGCACCATCGTCACGACCATGGTGATCTTCGAGAGCAGCCCGATCCCGAACCAGACGATGAACAGCGGTGCCAGCGCCACCCGGGGCAGGCTGTAGAGGGCCATCACGTAGGGCAGCAGCCATCCGCTGAGCAGCTGTGACGTCCCGAGCGCCACTCCGAGGGCGATCCCGAGCGGCACACCGATGAGGAGCCCCGCTCCCACCTCGACGAGCGTCTGCGTCAGGTGCGGCCACAGCTCCCCGGTGACGACGAGCTGCACCAGCCTGCCGACGATGTCGCTCGGGGAGGAGACGAAGAACTCCGACACGAGCCGGCCGGAGGCGAGCTGCCAGGCGCCGAGCACGACGACCGCCACGGCCACGCGGCCGATCAGGACGGCCCGCCGGAAGCGGGCGGCCTCGCGGCGGTCCTGCTCCAACAGCGCGCTCCCGGCGTCGGACGGGAGGCGGGTGTCCTCGTCGCCGGGTACGGGGCGGCGGGCCCGGCGACCGTCGCGTGTGAGCGACAGGCTCTCCGTCACCGGGATTCCTCGGTGGTTCCCGGTTCGGCTCCCGTGGCGACCGGCCGCTCAGGATCGGCGCTCCACGCCGAGAACGACCCGACGTAGAGGGGCGCGGTCACCCCGGTGTGGGCGAGGGCGGCCACGGCGAAGGCACCCGCCACCCCGCCGCCGCAGGAGAGCCCGGGAACGGGCGCATCCGCGGTGGTGACCCCGTAGTGCGCGCGCACCTCGTCGCGATCGCCGAGAGTGCCGTCGACACTCAGCACGCCCTGCGACGGGACGTTGCGGGCGCCGGGGATGTGCCCGTCGCGGTACGCAGCCGCGTCCCGGGCGTCGACGAGCAGGCCACTCTCCGCGAGGGCCGCGGCCGCGTCGGCGTCGAGTTCGGGCATGCCGCCCGAGCCGAGCTCCACGTCACCCGGCGCGACGTCCGGCTCGTCGGTGGTGAGCGGGTGGCCGGCCGCGCTCCAGGCCTGCAACCCTCCCTCGAGGATGCTCACCCGTGACAGCCCGGCCCAGCGCAGCACCCACCAGGCCCGCGCGGCGGACAACCCGGACCGTGTGTCGTAGACGACCACGGTGGAGTCCTTGCGCAGACCCCACCGCCGGGCGGAACGCTGCAGGTCGGCGGGGTGCGGCAGGGGCCGTCGCCCGTCGGTCGGGGCGGCGTCGGTGCGGGACAGCTCGGTGGCGAGGTCCACGATCACCGCTCCGGGCAGATGCCCCGCGCTGTCGCCGTCCCCTCCGGTTCCCTTCTGGTCGTAGCGGATCTCCAGCAGGCGGATCTGCTCCGGGCTGTCGTGCAACCACTTCTCGAGCTCAGCGACGCCGACGAACACCGGAACCGTGGGCGCGGTCATCGCCCGCTTCCCACCGCTGCAGCTCCTACGGGCGTGGTGGCGAACCGGCTGAGTGGCCGGGGAAGGCCGAAGTGCTCGCGCAGGGTCGTCCCGGCGTACTCGCGGTGGTGCAGGCCGCGGCGCTGCAACTCGGGGACGACGAGGTCGACGAACGCCTCCACCCCGTGCGGCACGGTCGGCGGGAAGATCATGAACCCGTCCGCGGCGCCCGTGGAGAACCACTCCTCGAGCACGTCGGCCACCCGGGAGGGCGACCCGACGACCTCCTTGAACATCCCGCCGCGGATGAAGGAGGCGTTGACCTCGGCAACGGTCACGCGCTCGCGCCCGTAGAGCTCCCGGGCGGAGTCGGCGATCCGGCGCCCGTCGTCCGACAGCTGCGCGAGGTCGGCCACCTCGGCGAGAGGGGCGTCCGGCGCCGCGTCGGTGACGGCGACGCCGAGCGCTTCGGAGAGCCGCGCCCGGTGCACCGGGCTGGTTTCGAGCAGGCGCTGCAGGGTCGTGTAGGCCTCGTGCGCCGCCCGCTGCGACTCCTCGACGTACACCGCCATGCCTGGCACGACGAGCTGGTCGGACGCCGAGCGCCCGTAGTGCGGCAGCCGGTTCTTGAGGTCGGCGTAGTACTCCCGCGCCCCGTCGAGACCGAGGGTCGAGGAGTTGGTGAACCGCAGGTCGGAGTACTGCGCACCGAGCTCACGCGACCGTTCGGAGGCCCCGGCGTTGATGATCGGGATCTGCCCCTGAACCGGCCGCTCGACGTTCAGCGGCCCGCGTACCGAGAAGAACTTCCCCTCGAAGTCGATGTGGTGCACGCGGTCCGGGTCGACGAACTGGCCGGTCACCGTGTCGGCGACGCGGGCGTCGTCCTCCCAACTGTCCCAGAGCAGTTGCAGGACCTGGATGTACTCGGTGGCCCAGTCGTAGCGGTGCTCGTTGTCCCAGTGCTGGTCACGGCCGAAGTTGCGCGCCGCCTCGACGTTCTTACCGGTGACGATGTTGAGGCCCACGCGCCCGCCGCTGAGGTGGTCGATCGTGGCCGCCGCCCGAGCGACGTTGTACGGGTCGGAGTAGGTGGTGTTGACCGTGGTGATCAGCCCGATGTGCTCGGTGATCCCCGCGATGTTCGCGGCCAGCGTCAGCGCCTCGGGCCGCAGCACCTCGTTGGGCGCCGCGAACTGGGAGGCGGTGAGACCGACGAGCCGGTCACCGATGAAGAAGAAGTCGAAACGACCACGCTCGGCCGTGCGGGCGGCGTGCTGCAGCAGGCGCGGGTTGGAGTTGCCGTCATTGCGGGATCCGGGCAGGCGCCAGGCTCCCGGATGGAACCCGGTGGGCCAGATCGTGAGACCGAGATGCATCCGACGGGCTGGTTCGGACATACGAAAAGCTGCCTTTCGGCGCGGGAGGGCGGACCGCGCACCGGGCGGCGGCCGCTGACGAAAAACGGGAGATGCATCGACCGTCGCGTGGCGTCCGTGCGGACGCGGACGAAGGTCGGCGGACTCAGCCGCGACAGAGACAGGTGGCGACCTTCAGCAGGTCGACGCAGCGGCGGCGAACGAGCAGCAGGGGGTGAACGACGGACAGCACGTCGGTTCCGCCGGCAGCCCGACGCAGGCAGCAGGACGGGTCGACGCAGCTGTGGTTCACGTCGTCTCCTTCCGCCGGTCGCCGGGCGGCCCGAGTGCGATCGCCCGAATGAGTTGACGGTATAGACACCCGCTGCCGCAAATCAAATGTCGTGCGCCGTTGTGACGCGAATCTCGCGCAATTCACGCCGCATTGTCAGTACATTTCCGGGCGTTCCGTCTCGGGAGCGGGGAATAATGTTCAGCCAATTCGTGACGTCCGGTATGCGGCGATCATCCGACATCAACCTGTCGGTCCCGATCTCCGCGGAGGCGGCAAGCCGGCCGGATCCGGGCGAACCCGGGTGGGGTGGCGGTTGGCCGTAACGGATGTTCTGTCCAACCGTTAGACCGATCAGCGCAGTATGATGAAGCCGGATGGACCAGCGGTCCTCCGGCTTGACTTCGTTGAGGGCTCTACATCACTGGTGGGTGACTGTGCAACCGGATGTTACAGTGAGTCACATCACAATCGGCCGTGGATGGGTTGATCGTCCACACGGTTCGTCGCCATAGTCGCGCTCGTGTTGATCGCCGACCTCGAGACGTTCTGGCCGACCCGGCGCCGGAACGATTTCGACCAGTCCTGTCCGGGGACATCCGTCGTCCCCTGACCGATCGCCGCGGCCCACGGGCCACCCGCCGGCATGCGGTCCCCCGACCCGCCGGGCGCGCAACGCGTCCAGCCCTGGATCCCGGAGCTCCCGTGGCCCCCTTCCCCCACAGCGCGCCGCCCCGGCCGTCCGGCGTGCTCGAACCGTTCTGGACCGGACGCCGGGCCGGGCAGTTCTCACAGGGGTGTAGCTGGGCCGCGTGACCCGTGCGCGCGGCCGATCGGCGCCCCACCCAGAACGCTTCTCAGGAGAACCGTGTCCCCGTCCCACGCCTTGCGTACCTCACGCGGGCGCCGCCGCCTCGTCGCACCGGCCACAGCCGTACCGGCCCTTGCGGTCCCGGTGCTGCTCCTAGCGGGTGCACTGCCCGCGTGGGCGCAGACCACCGGGAGTGGGTACGGCAGGACCGGAGAGGCGGCAGGCGCCGTCCTCACGAATCCGCTGACCGTCACGCTCGGCATCGTGGCGGTCGTGGCCAGCGCGGTGGTGGCCGGGACGACGGCGCTGGGCTTCCTCAGCCCGCCCTCGCGCCGATCGGTGCTCGTCGTCCAGAGCGGGGCCGCCGTCGCGGTGCCCGTGTTGGTGATCAACTGGCTGGTCGGAGGCCTCACCGCGCTCGCAGCGTTCCCGCAGGCAGCCGGGGTTCTCGTGGCAGCGGTGATGTTCGCCCGGGGGTGCCGGACCGCTTCCGCGGTGGTGGGCCTGCTGCTCATCGGGGCATTGGGCTACAACGCGACGATCGGGCACGTCGGCTGGCATGTGGGGCTCGCCGCCGTGCACATGGTGGCCGCGGTGACCTGGCTCGGCTCCGCCGTGTCGGTCGCCACGCCCGCGTGTGGTGCTCGTTTCACCGTCCTGCGCCGCCACACCCTGGTCTTCGCCATATCCGCCACCGTGGCGGTCGCGGCCGCCGCGCTGGAGGCCGTCGCCAAGGGGATGCGATTCGACGGCGTGACCTTCGGGTCGCTGACGGGCCAGCTCGTCCTGGTCCAGGCGCTGGGCATGACCGTGGCGATCAGCACGGGGTTGTGCAGGCCCGGTGCGATCGGGGGCCGTGTCGTGGCCGTCGCCGCGGGGCTTGTCTTCACCGCGGGCACGGTGATCGCTGTGCAGACCCCGGCCCCGGTTCCCGCCGAGACCGGCCAGCCGCTGCTGCGGACGGTGGCGCTCGCAGGCCAGGACGTGCCGGTGGTGGTCGTCCCGCAGCGCCCCGGTCGCAACCTCGTCCACGTCGGTGTCCCCGGCGCGATGGTCGGCGGTGTGTCCGCCCAGGAACGGGCCGGCGCGCCGGGTGGCTGGGCGGTGGTAGACCTGCCCGCCGGCACGGACGTGCTCACGGTCGAGGCCGACGGGGAGCAGGTCCCGCTGCGTCTTGACCTCGGCCCCGATCCGGCGCCGCCCGCACTGGTGGCAGGACTCGCGGGACCGGACGGGCCGGAGTGCCTGAGCGCCGTTGTGGGCGGCATGGTCCGCGGGGTCACCGACCTGCCGACCGCGTGTCCGGCCGAGGCACTCGCTGATCAGGACGCCGTTGCGCTGCGGGCCACCGTGCGGTTCCTCGCCGATCGTGACCGGGCGCTGTACCTCGTCGCCGACGGGTCGGGCCGGTCGAAGGCGGCCGCAGCGGTCGTCAGGGACGCGGCGGCCGCGCACGGACTCACCGTCGACGACCGGCTGAGCCCTGCGGACGCGGTGGTCGTCGTCGCCGGCTGGGAGGGCGGCGGGCGCAGGCTCACCGACGAGCTGTTCGGCCGCTCCACCGTCGGCGGCACCTACACCGCGCCCTGGCTGGCGACGGGATCCGTGCTGGGCGGCCGGACCAGCGCCGTCACCACCCTGGACTTCGACCCGCGGGCCGCCCCCGCCCAGCGTTACCTCGCCGACCTGCGGGCGGCCGGGGCGACGTTGCTCGCCTCGCCTGCCGGGTTCCGCGAATGGTCGGCGCCCACTGATCGGGGCGAGCAGATCGCCGGCCCCCGGATCTTCACGTCCGTGCAGGTCGCGGTGATACCGGCGGCTGTCGGTGGCACGGACCATCGCTCCACCGCCCCGTGGCTCCCGGGCGGCGCGCTGACTCCGGTGACCCCACCCCTACCCCAGTGACGTGATCGGTGACGTGACGGTCAGGTTCTGGCACGCAGGATCAGCGGAATCCCAGCCCAGAGCAGCCCGAACACGACGAGACACACCGCACCGGCGACGATCGCGGCCGTCATCCCGGCCACGACGTCGAAGATGAGCACGATGACCCCCGTGACGGCGAGGCCCAGCAGCCCCAGGCCCCCGATCGCGAAGCGCTGACCCGCCCCCACCAGCGCCGCGCGGGCGTGCTGGCGGAACAGCACGCGGTGCATCGCGACCGGCGCGATCAGCATGCCCGTCGCCGCGGCCGAGAGCGACAGAGTCACGAGGTACAGCACGCGCTGCGGGCCCGTGAGAAGGTCGAACCGGGACTGGAACGGCACGGTGAGCAGGAGGCCGGTGAGCAGCTGCACACCGGTCTGCGCCACGCGCAGCTCCTGCAGGAGATCGCCCCAATTGCGGTCCAGCCGCTCGAGCGTGCTCTCGTCGCGGGCGTCGCGATCCCATCTCGCGTCCGCCCCGACGTCGTCGACATCTCGGGCCATGAAGCACCTCCCTGCCGGGTAACCGTCCGAGTGTGCACCGGACGGGTGACAGATAGGAGTGCGTCGGTGCACCGCGCTGGGTTCGGGGTAGCCGGAGACCGAGCAGGGTGACGGGCGTCGGAGGTGCGTGCGCGTGGCGAAGACGGTGGGCGACCACGTTCTGCGGAGGTTGCAGGAGTGGGGGGTCGAAGAGGTCTTCGGTTATCCCGGTGACGGGATCAACGGGCTCATCGTGGCCTTCGAGAAGGCCGGCGACCGGCCGCGGTTCATCCAGGCGCGGCACGAGGAGATGTCCGCTTTCGAAGCCGTCGGATACGCGAAGTTCTCGGGCCGGGTGGGCGTCTGCATGGCCACATCGGGTCCTGGCGCGATCCACCTGCTCAACGGGTTGTACGACGCGAAGCTCGACCACGTGCCGGTGGTGGCGATCGTCGGGCAGACCGAGCGCAGCGCGATGGGCGGGTCCTACCAGCAGGAGGTGGACCTCCAGAGCCTGTTCAAGGACGTGGCGAGCGACTACCTCGTCGAGGTCAACGTCCCGGAGCAGCTGCCCAACGCGCTCGACCGTGCCTTCCGCACTGCGCTCACGCGACGCGCCCCGACCGCGCTCATCATTCCCAGTGACCTCCAGACCGAGGACTACTCGCCGCCCGCGCATGCCTTCAAGCAGGTGCCGTCCAGCCCGCCGGGCCTGGTGGCACCGATCGTGGTGCCCGAGGAGGCCGAGCTGCTGCGCGCCGCCGAGGTGCTCAACGGGGGGCAGCGGGTGGCGATCCTCATCGGGCAGGGTGCGCGGGGCGCCGCGGCGGAGGTCGAGCAGGTCGCCGACATTCTGGGCGCCGGAGTGGCGATGGCTCTGGTCGGCAAGGACGTGATGTCCGACGAGCTGCCGTTCGTGACCGGCGCGGTCGGCCTGCTCGGCACCCGGCCGAGCTATGAGCTGATGCGCGGCTGCGACACCTTGCTCGTCGTCGGCTCCAACTTCCCCTACAGCCAGTTCCTGCCGGAGTTCGGGCAGGCCAGGGGTGTGCAGATCGACATCGACGGCGCCATGGTCGGGATGCGCTACCCGATGGAGGTGAACCTCGTCGGCGACGCGCGCACGACGTTGCAGGCCCTGCTGCCGATGTTGTCGGGTCCTACCGATCGCGCATGGCGGGAGAAGATCGAGGAGAACGTCGTCCGCTGGTGGCGCACCATGGAGCGCCAGGCGATGCTGGACGCGAACCCGGTCAACCCCATGCGGATCGTCTGGGAGCTGTCCGAACGGTTACCGCTGAACGCGATCGTCTCGGCCGACTCCGGCTCTGTCGCCAACTGGTACGCGCGGCACCTGCGCATCCGCGGAGATGTCCGTGGGTCGCTGTCGGGCGGCCTCGCCACCATGGGCGCGGCGGTGCCCTACGCGATCGGCGCCAAGTTCGCCCACCCCGACCGGCCCGCGATCGCGCTCACCGGCGACGGCGCCATGCAGATGAACGGCATGGCGGAGCTGCTCACCATCGCCCGCTACGCCGATCGCTGGTCCGACCCGCGCTGCATCGTCTGCGTGTTGCACAACAACGACCTCAACCAGGTGACCTGGGAGCTGCGCGCGATGGGTGGGGCGCCGAAGTTCGTGGAGTCGCAACGACTGCCCGACGTCTCGTACGCCGACTTCGCGCGCGGGCTGGGATTCGAGGCGTTCACCGTCACGTCCCCCGACGATCTGGGCCCGGCATGGGAACAGGCGCTCGCCGCCGAGCGCCCCGCAGTGCTCGACGTCCACTGCGACCCGGAGGTGCCGCCGATCCCGCCGCACGCCACGTTCGAGCAGGCCGAGTCAGTGGTGCAGGCCGTGCTCAAGGGCGATCCCGACGCACTGCACCTCGCGGTTCAGGGCGCGAAGACGAAGCTGCGGGAGATGTTGCCGGGCCGTCGCCCCTGAGTGAGATCGTCGGTCCCTCGAAATATTTGCGCGGATTGAATCGGACGCGGAACTCGAATCCGGGCTGCGTTGCCCATGCTCTGACCAGCTCGTCTGCTCTGTCCGTTCCGATGTGGACGCGCGCCTGATTTCTTGTGACAGCACTCATCTTTGCTCGCGCCTCGACCCCTGAATCTTCACCGTGGACTCCTGCCGACATTGATTGTCAGTCCATCTGGCCATCTCTAAGGAGCGTGGGGTGTCAGAGACAGGTGAGGAGCTCCCAGGTCCACGGCCGACGCCGGCACGGCGGGTCGCCGAGCGGATCGACAGGCTGCCGGTGACCCGCACCCAGCGGCGGGCCACTGTCGTCGTGGGGCTCGGCCTGTTCTTCGAGCTGTACGAGCTGTTCCTGACCGGAGTGCTCAGCAGCGTGCTCGTGGGGGAGCTCGGGCTCACGAAGGCGGAGCTCGCGCTGGTGCTGGCGTCGACGTTCATCGGGATGTTCGTCGGTGCGCTGGTCCTCGGCCCGCTCGCCGACCGTCTGGGCCGGCGTGGGGCGTTCCTGTTCAACCTGGCCGTGTACTCCGTGTTCTCGCTGCTGGGAGCGTTCAGCATGAACGCGGTGTGGCTTGTGGTCGCCCGGTTCATGGCCGGAGTGGGGCTCGGGGCCGAGCTACCGCTGGCCGACACCTACCTCACCGACCTGCTGCCGGCACGTCATCGCGGTCGCTACATCGCCCGGGCCTACACCGTCGGATTCATCGGGGTGCCCGTGGTGGGCTTCGTCGCCCACTGGGTCACCGCGACGAGCTTCGTCGGCGTGGCGGGCTGGCGATGGATGTTCGTGATCGGCTCGCTGGGCGCATTCATCGTGTTGCTGCTTCGCCGTAGCCTGCCGGAGTCGCCGCGGTGGCTCGAGTCGGTCGGGCGTACCGGGGAGGCGGAAGCGATCGCCACCAGGCTCGAGGACGAGGCATACGACCTGCCGCCCGAACCTGCCCGCGCCGTCCCGGACCGCGTCCCGACGGCAGCACCGGCTCCGGCCGCTCCGGCTGTGCGGACGGGCGTGTGCGCGCTGTTCGCGCGTCCCTACAACAAGCGCACGAGCATGATGGTCGTCTTCCACGTCTTCCAGACCATCGGCTACTACGGGTTCGGCACGATGGTGCCGCTGGTGCTCACGGCGAAGGGGTATCCGATATCGGAGTCGCTCCTGTACACCGGCTTGACCTATCTCGGCTACCCCATCGGATCGGCGTTGTCCCTGCCGCTCGTGGAGGCCGTCGAACGCAAGACCCTCGTGGTCTGGTCGGGCTTGGCGATGGCGGCGTTCGGCCTTGCGTTCGGCTTCTCGAACACGATGCTGCTGATCGTCGCCTGGGGGTTCCTCTACACCGCTGTCAGCAATGTGTTCTCGAACGCGTACCACATCTACCAGGCCGAGATCTTCCCGACGTTCTTGCGATCGACCGGGGCGAGCGGGACCTACGCACTTTCCCGCCTGGTCACGGCGATCATGCCGTTCGTCCTCGTCCCCGTGCTGAACGACGACGGTGTCGTCCCGCTCTTCGCGATCATGTGCGTGGCGATGGTCGTGGTGGCCGTCGACGTGTCGGTGCTCGGGCCGCGCACCACAGGCCTGCGGCTCGAGGCTTTCAACGCCTGAGGCCCGTGGTGCCGCGCGTGGATCAGCCGGCGATGCCGTCGAGCTCCTTCACAGCGTCCTCGGGGAGGGCGAGGTCGGCGGCGGCGACGTTCTCCCGCAGGTGGGTCACCGAGGACGTGCCGGGGATGGGCGTCATGGTCTCCGAGCGCTGCAACAGCCAGGCGAGCGCGGTCTGCTGAGGTGATGCCCCGACGCGTGTGGCGACCGAGTCGAGCTCATCGGACTGCAGCGGCGTGAACCCGCCGAGCGGGAAGAACGGCGCGAAGGCGATGCCTTCCTCGGCGCACCGCGCCACCAGCGCGTCGTCCTGGCGGTTCGCAAGGTTGTAGAGGTTCTGCACCGTCACGACCGGTGCGATGGCCTGCGCCTCGGTGAGCTGAGCCGAGGAGACGCCGCTCAGCCCCAGGTGGCGGATCAGGCCCTGCTCCCGCAGCTCGGCCAGGGCCCCGAACTGCTCCGCGATGGATCCTTCGCCCGTGCCCGTCACCGAGCCGACCCGCAGATTCACCACGTCGAGCACGTCCAGGCCGAGGTGCTGCAGGTTCTCCCGCACCTGGACCTTGAGGTCGCCGGGTTCCAGCGCCGGCCTCCAGGAGGCGTCCGCGCCACGCCGGGCACCGACCTTGGTGACGATGTGCAGGCCGGCGGGGTAGGGGTGCAGGGCCTCCTTGATGAGCTCGTTGACGCTCGTCGGGCCGTAGAAGTCGCTGGTGTCGATGTGGGTGATGCCCAGCTCCACCGCTTCGCGCAGCACGGCGACGGCTTCGTCGTGGTCCTTCGGCGGGCCGAACGCCTCGGGCCCGGCGAGTTGCATCGCCCCGTAGCCCATCCGGCTGAGGGTGAGGTTCTCGACGAGCGTCAGGGTGCCGCCGGGGGTCCTCGTTGTCATGTCGACTCCTTCTCGGGCGTCAGGCCGGGTTGCTGTGCAGGTCGCACCCCACGAGTGTTGGCGGGCACGGGGTCGCTCGGGGACGCCCCGGCGATCCTGGGTGTCGCACGGTCAGGCTCCGGCCCGGCAGTGCTGATCGCAAACGAGCGGGCGGTTCATTCCGCTGATGTGGAAAAGACCCCATCGACCGCGGAATCGGTGCGATGCGATATCCCGCCGGGAATGATGGCCGGCAACAGGCCCGGCTGAACTATTTGCAATCGCTACCGCCCCGGCGGCCGATTCTGTCGGTGCCGCCGGGGACGATTCTCGTGTGTCGGAGAACGCGGTCGCGCTGGCGAGCCGGAGCCTGCAGGGCGGGGTCGGGTCGCTGCGCGCGGCCGCGGGTTCCCACACGCCGGAAGAACAACGGGTCGTCGCGGTGAGCGTGTGCGAGTCGCTGGCCCGGCAACTGGAGCACCTGCAGATCGAACTGGTCGCCGGGCTCGTGCGCGACGGTGTGTTCGCCGCCCGCGGCTACCGCAGCCCGGTGCAGGCGGTGGCCGACCTGCTCGGCTGCGACACCGCGATTGCGCGGCGGCGGATCCGAGTCGCCGAGGACGCCTGCCCCGGTAGGTCGCTGGATGGGCGCATGTTGCCGGCGCGACTGCCCGCCACCGGGGCGGTGTTCGCGGCCGGGAAGATCGGCTTGCGGCATGTCGAGGTGATCGCCGAGGCGCTGCGCTCGCCCGCCGCGCGGCGGCTGACGCCGCCCGTGTGGGCGGCCGCGGAGGAGAAGCTTGCCGAGCAAGCGGCCTCCTATCGGCCGGCGGAGCTGGCGGCGTTCGCCCACGATCTGATCAGCGTGCTGGACCAGGACGGGCCCGGGGAACGCGAGGACGAGCCGGAGCAGGTCAACGAGCTTCACCTGTCGATGCGCACGGGGAAGGTCAAGGGCTGGCTCAACGGACTCACCCGAGAAGCACTGGCCACAGCCCTGGACGCCTTGTGCCTGCCTCGCGGTCCGGAGGACGAACGCACCGCCGGACAGCGACGAGCCGATGCCCTGGGCGAGATCTGCGCCCGTGTGCTGGATTCCGGGCAGCTGCCCCAGTGCGGCGGGGAGCGCCCGCACCTGAACGTCATCATCCAGCTCGCCGAGCTTGAACAGCGAGCGCGAAGGGCGAGCCTGGACTTCGGCGCCCGGCTGTCGGCGGCGGATCTACGGATGCTTGCCTGTGACGCCCGGGTGGTGCCGGTCGTGCTCGGCGGGGCGGGGCAACCCCTGGATGTCGGGCGGGCCCGGCGCACCATCCCCGACGGACTACGCCGGGCGATCGCCGCCCGCGACCGTGGCTGCGCCAAACCCGGCTGTGGACGCCCCGCGTCGTGGTGCGAGATCCACCACCTGGCGGCTTGGGAGAAGGGCGGGGAGACCGCAGTGCACAACTGCGTGATGCTCTGCCGCTTCCACCACCGGCTGCTCCACCGCGAATCCGGCTGGCAGGTCCACATCCGCAACGGGATCCCGGAGTTCGTTCCACCGAAATGGATCGACCACACCCAGACTGCGCGCCGAAAACCCCCACACCCTGCGCTCCATGGATGAGTACGGCGTGCGCCGGCCGACCCGCAAACGATCGGCTGGGCATCGCCGCGCGCATATGCGGCGCTCGGGGTGCGCCATCGATCCTCGTCGAAGCGGTCTTCTTCGCATGCGGCGGTGGGTCGACCGAAATATCTGGTTTGTTCCATTAGTCGGTTTTGCGATTTGACACCTGCATCGAAGGCTCGCAGCATTCTCGGTGATCGGTGGACCGGCCCGAGGATCGGGTGGCGCCGCCGATCGAGCCGCGGTTCGACCGTCCATAGGAGTGCGTGATGAACACCGGGCAATCAGAGGCGCTGTTTCGGTCGCAACGGCGCCGTGCCGTTGTCGCCAGTACGGTCGGCACTTCGATCGAATGGTACGACTTCTTCCTCTACGGCACTGCCGCGGCACTGGTGTTCCCACACGTCTTCTTTCCGGGATCCACGCCGTATGCCGGTGTGATCGCGTCGTTCGGCACCCAGTTCGTCGGCTTCGCGGCCCGGCCGATCGGCGCCGCCATCTTCGGCCACTACGGCGACCGGATCGGCCGGAAGGCCACGCTGATCACCACATTGATGATCATGGGTGTGGGCACCGCGCTCATCGGCGTGCTGCCCGGGTTCGCGTCGATCGGGATCGCCGCGCCGATCCTGCTGACCGTGCTGCGCCTGCTCCAGGGGGTCGCGGTCGGTGGGGAGTGGGGCGGTTCGGTGCTGCTGTCCATGGAGTGGGGATCGGACAAGCGCCGGGGGTTCATGGCGAGCTGGCCGCAACTCGGCGTCCCGATCGGGCTGCTGCTCTCCACGGCCATGGTTCAACTGATGTCGGCGACGACGGGCGACGGCTTCCTGACTTGGGGCTGGCGAGTGCCGTTCCTGGTCAGCATCGTGCTCGTCGGGATCGGGCTGTACGTGCGGCTGAAGGTGCTGGAGAGCCCGGCCTTCACCGAGGTGAAGAAGACTCAGGCCGTACTGCGCGTCCCGGTGCTCGAGGCGTTCCGGCACCAGTGGCGGGAGATCTTGACGTCCGCGTTCGTCCGGATGTCGGAGCAGGCGCCCTTCTATCTGTTCGTGACCTTCGTGCTCACCTACGGCACGCAGCAGCTGCAGCTGTCCCGCACGGGGCTGCTCAACGACACGCTCATCGCCGCGGCGGTCGGGTTCGTGAGCGTCCCGCTGTTCGGCTACCTGTCCGATCTGATCGGGCGCCGGGTGATGTACGGAATCGGCATCGTGTGCACAGCCCTGTTCGCATTCCCTTACTTCGGGCTGCTGAACACGCGCGTGGCGGGTCTCGTGCTGCTCGCGATCGTGGTGTCGTTGATCTTCCATGACATGCAGTACGGGCCGCAGGCCGCGTTGATCGCCGAGAGCTTCGGACCCAACATCCGCTACAGCGGCGCGGGCATCGGCTACCAACTCGCGTCCGTCATCGCGGGTGGGCCGGCACCTCTGATCGCGGCGGCCATTCTCCAGAGCACCGGATCGAGCACCTGGATCTCGATCTACATCATCGGTTGCTGCGTCGTCTCCTTCATCGCACTGCTGCTGATGCCCCGCCGGGGGGCCACGGACCTCGCGCCGAACGTGGTGGGGCGCCCGGCCCGTGCCACCGGGCCGGCTACCGTCTGACCGTCCCGTTCTCCCGGAAGATTGCCTGCCCTAACACGGTTTGAGCACGGGCTCAGGAGTCCATCCGAGCGTCCGAAACCAGGAGTGGTGCTCGATCGTGGGCCACTCGGTCGAATCGATACGGAGGGTGTCGTCGAACGCATCCAATAGGTGGCTGGACCGGATGAGCACAGGGTCGCAGACTCAATGGCAGGGGGGCCGCTTACCCGGGGAGGGTCCGTGGCTCAGTTCGGAATCGATCTCGGTACTGCGAATACGGTGGTGTGCGACGAGACGCGCGGCATCGTCTTCGACGAACCGTCGGTGTTGTTGCGGCGAAACTCCGCACGACGCCGCACTCGGCTCGTCGCGATCGGCCGTGAGGCCTTCGACCTGCTCGGGCGCGTCCCGGCAGGGATGACGGCGTTGCGCCCGCTCCAGGACGGTGTCATCACCGACCTGGAGACCGCCCGCACCTATCTGCGTGCGGTGGTGCGGCGGGCCGTCCGACGCTCGTGGCAGCGTGGCTACGCGAAGGTCGCCATCGGCGTTCCGTCCGGGGCGACACATCTCGAACGGCAGGCGCTGCTCGAGGCGGCGGACGAGGCCGGCATCAAGAGCGCCACCGCGATCGACGAGTCGATCGCCGGTGCCGTCGGGTGCGGCATCGACCCCATGGAGCGCCGTGTGCACATGGTCGTCGACGTCGGCGGTGGCACGGCCGAGGTCACGGCGTTCTGCTACGGCGGAGTGCTCACGGCCCGGTCCTGCCGCGTGGCCGGCGACGAGATGACCGTGGCGATCTACCGCCACATCCGCGAGCACCACCAGCTCATCGTGGGTGAACAGACCGCGGAAGACCTCAAGATCCGCATCGGTCACACCACCGAGTCCAGCACGGTCGTGCCGGGGCGCGACGCTGCGAGCGGCCACGCGCGGCTGGCGACGGTGCCGGTCGCGGAGATCGTCAAGGTCGTCGAGCCCATCACGGACTCGATCGTCGAGACGCTCGCGGCGTGCCTCGACGACCTGCCGCCGGAGGCAGCGGGGGACGTGCTGGGCGAGGGCATCCACCTGTTCGGCGGGGCTTCGCTGACCCGCGGATTCAGCCAGCGGCTCGAACGGGCCTTCGGCTTCCCCGTGAAGGTGGCCGAGAACCCGCTGACGTGTGTGGCCGAGGGCGCGGCGCGCTGCCTGCGTACGCCCGGCGTCACCGAGGCCTACGGCTGGAGCTGACCGGAGTCCTCCTGGAGCAACCGCCGCCGCGGCCCCACCCGCGTTCGTCCATCGCGAGCAAGCACCGCAATGGTCGGGCGACGAGGTCGGGGCCGCGGCGCGTTTCTCGCCCCTGACGCCCGGCACGGCCAGCTGCCCGGCACATCCCGGCGGAGCAGTACCTGCGGCCGCTGCTGGAGAAACTGACGGACACACCTGACCGACTCGACCTACCAACCGAGCCGAGAAGCGGGTTCCCGCCCCCTCACAGGGACGGAAACCCGCTTCTCTCGTTCGGTCACCGCCCGCTGGTGGGGTCCTGCATCGGACCGGTGGACAGGACTTGGGCCTCGTTGTCGTGGAAGTAGCGCAGACCGTCGGCGATCAGGGACTTCACGTTGTTGCCGCCGGAGCCCGGACCCTGCACCACCGCGGTCATGACGACCCTCGGGTCGGGCATCGGTGCCGCGGCCGACAGCCAGTTGTCGTAGGCGTCGTCGGAGAGGCTGCCGTCCTGGGCCGTGCCGGTCTTGGCTCCCACCGGGAAGGGCAGACCGGAGAGCCCGGTGCCCGTACCGCCGGTCACCACGGCGCGCATCCCGTCCTGCACGGGACCGAGCTTGTCGGCGAACGGCACCGGCGTCGGCGCCGGGGTGGGCAGCGTCGTGAAGATGCCCCCGTTGGTTCCCGTCGCCATGCCCAGCCGCGGCGTGACGAGCTGGCCGGTGGCCACGCCGGCGGTCCAGAGGGCGTTCTGCAGCGGCGTGACCGTCAGGTAGCCCTGCCCGATGCCGAGGATCACCGTCGACCCGCCGTACCAGGTGCCACCGTTCGCGGCCACGCTCTCCGGCGTGCCGATGTAGCCGGGCGACTCACCGGGCAGATCGATCCCGGTCCGTTTGCCGACGCCGAGGGCGTGCGCCGCGTCGATGATCGGCTCCGGTCCGAGAGCGTTGGCGAGCTTGTAGAAGTACACGTCGTTGGACCACGCGATGGACTGGACCAGGTTCATGGGTCCCATCGGTTTCCAGTTGCCGAACGTGTGGCCGCCGAGCGTGTAGCTGCCGCCCGTCGGGATGACCTTGTCGGGCGGGATCACCGGGTTCACCATCTGGGCTGCGGCCACCACCAGCTTGAACGTCGAACCGGGCGGAAGTGCCGCCTGGGTCGCGTGCTCGAGCATGGGGTGGCCCGGCGCCTTCGCGGCAGCCTGCACCCCGGCGACGTCGACCGGCGGGCCGTACACGTTGTTGTCGTAGGACGGGGCGCTCGCGAGCGCGAGGACCTGGCCGTTGCGGGGGTCCATCGCCAGGGCGGCGCCGACGTGGCCCTTGCGCTGGCCCCGCAGCGCGTTCACGAGACCGGCGGAGAGCCGCTCCTGCAGCCCGAGGTCAAGCGACAACCGCAGGTCGGCCCCGCGCTCCGGCTCCACCCGCTCACCCATCGCGACCGGGATCCCGGGCGGGGACACGTACACGCACTGGCGTCCGTTCACGCCGCGCAGCACCGAGTCGTACTGCTGCTCGAGCCCGGCCCGTCCGACGATCTCGCCCGCCGGCAGGTCCGGCCATCGCTGGATGTCGGTCGGGGTCGCGATGCCCGCGAACCCGAGGACGGGGCCGAGAAGGGCACCGGTGGGATAGCTGCGCCTGGCCTGCGGGACGACGAGTACACCCGTGATCCCGGCCGCCGTGACCGCGTCGCCCGCCGCTCGCGGGACGTCCGCCAGCGGCAGGGAGAGGGTGGTCGCGGGCGCGTTGTCGAGGGTGGTGCGTACGGCCTCCACGGGCTGGCCGATGAGGGAGGCCAGCTTGGCGACGTCGTCGGGCCGGGAACGCACGAGGGCCGGCACGGCGAGGACCTGGTCCGTGGCGTTCTCCGCTGTCGAGGCACTCACCGCGAGCGGTGCGCCGTGCCGGTCGGTGATGGCCCCACGGGGGGCGGGGAGCCGGATGCACCGTGTCATCTGCTCGTGCCCGGCCGCCGCAAGCTCGGGGCCGCGGGTCACCTGCAGGTTCCACCCGTAGAGCCCGAACAGCACGAGCAGCACGCTCGAGGCGAGCGCGATGGTCCGCATGAGCCGCGGCCGGCGATTCCGCCAGCCCGGCATGGTCCACAGCCGTCGACGTGCGCCCTGACGCCGGACGCCGAGCGCGACGCCGAGCGCAGCGAGGTGCACCAGCAACGCCGTGCCGCCGAAGCTGAGCAGCGGGAACGGCACGCCGGCGAGCGGGAGCAGGCCGAGGTTCCCACCGACCGACACGATGATCTCGACGCCGAGCAGGATCGCAAGGCCGCCCGCCACCAGCGCGCCATGCGGGCTTCGCGGCACGCGACTGGCGAGCGCGAGCCGCCAGACCAGCACGATCGCCGCGACGATCACCACCGCTCCGGCGACGAGCCCGAACTGCCCGACGACGCTGGCGAGCGCGAGGTCGGTCTCCTTCTCGGGGAGGTACTGGGCCATCAGGCCCGACAGCGGGTCGCGCGAGTGCCCGAACAGCGAACCGGAGCCGACCGCGATGTGTGCCTGCCGGATCGCCCAACCGGCGCCGGTCGGTGACTCGTGCGACCCGACGAGGAAGCTCCCGAGCCGCTGCAGCTGGTAGGGCCGCAGCGACCCGACCACCAGGGGCGCCACGACGATGACCCCCGCGAACAGGGGCAGGATGATGCGTGCCGGGATCCGGCCGATGATCAGCATCGAGACCGTGAGAACCAGCAGGAGCATCGTGGTGCTGAGGTCCGGTTGCAGCGCCGTGAAGGTGATCGGTATTGCGGCGAGCCCGACGCCGAGGGCGAAGCGTTGCCATGAGGGTCGCTGCGAGCCGAGTACCGCGGCGAGCACGAGCAGCACCCCGAGCTTGGCCAGCTCGGAGGGCTGGAACGTGAAGTCGCCGAACCCGATCCACCGCGTCGCGCCGTTGAAGGTCTCGCCGGCGACGTGCACCACTGCCAGGAGAACTACGGCACCGAGGTAGGTCACCCAGCCCAAGGCCGTGAGCAGCGCGCCCCGGAACCGCCAGAAGGCTGCGAGCAGCACGACTCCCGCGACCGCGATCGCCGCCTGCCGCGCGGCGAACTCGAAACCGTCGACGGCCCAGAGGTTGGCCAGACCGATGACGACCAGGACGAGTGCGGCGATGATGGCCACCACATCGAAGGTGACCCCGCCCTTGTCCTTACGTCGCGCCGGCTTGCGGCCGCTGTTCGGCTCGTCTGCGGCCGGGTTGTCACCATGCTCAACGATCAGCACGCCGTAGCCTCCTCATCTTCGGTCAGCCGGACGGTTCAGCCGCGGGGGTCCCACAACTCGCATCGGACGGAACGAACACCGGCGCGCTCGCAGCGATGGACGGAAGGTCGGTCCGGGCCAGCACGGCCAGCGCCTCGCCGGGCGGCAGCGTGACGTCGACGACGGCGACGGCCCGGTCGCCGTCCGGTGGCACGGTGACTTCGCCACCGGGAGCGGTCGTCGTCGCCCCCGTGCAGCGGTCGAAGACCTGGAAGCCCCACGTCACGGTCTGGGGCTCGGCAGTCGGCTGCAGCGCCACCTGCAGCCGGACCGCGCACTCCGCGTCGGGTGTGCACTGGTTGACCGCGCGGAGATCCACTCCTGTCACCGTGCCTGCGGCCGTGGGGGCCGCGGGTGCGACGGGCAGGAAGACCTGCGTGCTGGTCGGCGCCGCCGACCCCGCGCGGCCTGCGTCGAGCACGGCATCGATGTCGCGGGTGATGGTGTCGCGCAGGAGGGCGACCTCGATCACGACGACCGTGACCAGCACGATGACGGAGAGCACCCACTTCCAGGTGCGGCCCGCGAGGAGGCGCGCGAGCGACCGTGGCGGGCGCTCCGGGTCCGGTGGGCGCAGGGCGATCGGGGGCGCGCTGGTGACCGGGGGGTGCGGTGGTGCGAGCGCACCGCCGTTCACTGCTGACACCATCCGGGCGAGCTCGTTCCGTGCCTCGCTGCCGCTCGCCGTGTCGGCCTCCCGGAGGAGAGATACGACGCCTGAGATGCTTGCCTCGGGAAGGCGTGCCTCAGCGGCGGCCCGGTCGAGGGTCGCGACGGGGCCCGTGGTCGGTCGTTCCGAATCCGTGGTCGGTCGCCATGCAGCCGCCGTGAGCTCGTCGAGCACCGCGTCGGCGGCGGAATCCTTCACGGGAACGGGCGCCTTGTCCTCGACCAGATAGGCATGTCCGTCCGCTGCGACATGCACCGTCTCGATCCGGAGCGGGATCGGTCCTGCATCGCCACGGTCACCGCGGCGCTTCTCCAGTTCGGCGAATATGTCGGTGGCCAGGGCGACGGCTTGGACGGGTGTCAGGCGCGCGATGGAGAGCAGCCGCACGAGACTCAGGCCCGCATCCGGCGCGACGGGTTCGGGCTCCGGCGCCACGTCGGCGTCCGCGTCCGCGTCGGCGTCGCTGACGGGCTGCTCGCCCGCGTCTCGCCACAGCCAGGGGCGAAAGTCTTTCCGGGATGCCTCACGTCGACCGGAACCGGCTCGCACCATCGCCCTACCACCCTCGGACTCGAGATGTCACTGCTGGTCGTGGGCGTGGAGATGCACGCCCCCGGCCGATTTCGAGGTGGATCGAGTACTTCCCGCCGTCCGGCTCAGACAGGCGGGAGGGAGGGTCTTCGTGCTCGGACCTGATACCCCCGCTCGGCGCGACGCGTCTTGCCTCGGCCAGGTTCTCCGTCCATGGCGCCCCCTGCGCTGCGCACCTCCGTGCCTCATTTGAGCACGTCAGGACGGTTATCGGCAGGCCGCCGACCGGAAACCCGCTGACCGGGGTAGTGAGCGCTGCGCCGCACGTGGAGGGGCCCGGTCGGTGCGTGACGGGGTAGCGGCACCCGGAGGACACCGAGCCCTCCATTCGCGGCCGCGCGAGCTCTGCGCGGCGCTCGCTGTAGCGGGCCCGCGGCTGGCGCTGCCGTCGCGCCGCTGCTCGATGCGTTGCCTCCGGCACGGAGCCGGGGACGCGCCACCGCATCTGCCGCCGAGGGACCCGCTGGTTGTGCCCCGGGAGCCGAACGGCGACCGATGGTCGAGTGCCGGTGCCCTGGTGGCGGTGCCAACAGTGCCGCGGCCGACTCTTATGACGAAGATCCTCTGTTACCGATATGTGGAGCACTCGGTATCGGTGGGGACTTCCATTCGTGACCGATCGTCGGGATGCTCTTGCCGGGAAGTGACACCGATTGCAACCGTTAATGTCCGATATTGTTTCTCCTATACCTCGACTTTGTATCTGGCTGACTCGGGGAGAGGTAGTGTGCAAGGGCGATGTGTCAGTAAACCGCCCGCGCCAGCGCTGCTGCGGTTCCGTCCCGCCCTCAGGTGGAATAAACCAGATGAATGTCAGCCCCCGGCTCGCCAGTTGCTCTCGCAGAACGAGCGGTGTGAGCCTGCACCGAAAACGGAGATCATCGGCGACGCATCGTCCGCCCTGTGCTCTGCTTGCCCGGCGAGTTTGCTCGGCGGCCACCGCGACATCGTTCTGGTGACTGGTTCTCGTAGCTGAATCCTCTGTCGCCGAACGACCAGATGATTGGTGGTGACCACCCCGGTCGGGGAGTCCGGGGTGCAGGGGGCCGGTCGATGCGAACTCGGCAGGTCGCTGTCGTGCCTGTGCCGGATATCTGCGCGTGCGTAATCGGCGCGCCGCCTCCACCACATTTCACCTGTCCGTGCCGTGATTGCTCGGCAACGGACCCGGTCCAGGCATTCGGTATGGATCGCGACTGACGTTGGTCTGATGGTTTTACTACCAGATAGATGACTACGGAGATGAGCACGGACCCTGGGTTCGTGTGGACGAACATCTTGTTCAGCGCCTCGGGGAGGGCGGAGTGATGCAGCAGTTTGTGGATGCGAAGTGGAGT
>NZ_BAAAUS010000035.1:0-16098 GCF_039534065.1 Pseudonocardia yunnanensis
CTCCTCACCGCCATGGCCCACCACGGCATCCACCCCGACCGCAGCAACCACGAACTCAGCCAAGACGCCCGCAACCACCAGCTGATCCGCGCATGACCGGCAACGTGGCGGCCTCCGGCGACAGCTCGGAGGCCGAGCCGGGGGCGCCCTCGTCCGCCGGACTCCACCGGCGGACACGAGCGTTCTCCTCCTCCCAGGTCGAACCCGAGGACGGTGCGCCGGCGAGCCATGATCCGGCTGACAAGGGTCTGCTCCGGCAACTCTGGCAGTTCCGGTCCTACGGGCGCCCGCACCGGCGCGCGCTCTCGGTCGGCGTCGGGCTGAGAGTCTGTGAACTGCTCGCCGACCTGGCCCAGCCCTGGCCCCTCGCTCTGGTCGTCGACGGCCTGTTCGCCGCCGGCGGATCTCACGGACCGCCCTCGCTACTGGCCTCGCTGGTCGGCGGGTCGACCCGCACCCTGCTGCTCGTTGCCTCTGTCGCCGTCCTGATCATTGCGCTGATCTCAGGGGCGTTCGACTACCTCGGCGACAGGGTGATGAACGGGGCAGGCGAGAAGATCACCGCCGCCATCCGCGCAGATACCTTCGGGAACCTGCAACGGCTGCCGATGACCTTCCACGACCGTCACGCCGTGGGCGAGTTCACCAGTCGTATCTCGACCGACACCGACAGGATCGAGACCAGCCTGACGGCCGTGTTCTCCACACTGTTCCCGGGAGTGCTCTCGATCGTCGGATTCGCCATCGTGCTGCTCTCGGTCGACTGGCGACTCGGGCTGATCGCCATCGGGTGCATTCCCCTGATCTTCGCGAGCTCGGCCCGGTACAGCCGGCTGACCCGCCAATCGGCCCGCCAACAACGCGCCGCCGAGGGGCGCCTCGCCGGGTTCGTCGCCGAATCACTACAAGGCATCCGCACCATCCACGCCTTCGGCAGCCACGACCTGCACGACACCCGCTTCGCCGCGGACAACAACGGCACCCTGCGTGCCGGCCTGCGCGCCGTCGAACTGCGCGCGCGGTTCACGCCCCTTCTGGAGATCATCACCGCGGTGGGCACGGCCGTGCTGCTCTGGGTCGGCGGCCTCGGAGTGCTCGACGGCTGGTGGACGGTGGGTCTGCTCGTCGTCGTCACCAGCTACCTGCGAGACATGATCAAACCCGTGCGGGGGCTGTCGAAACTCTCGATGACCTTCACCCAGGGCGCGGCATCCGCGGAACGGGTGGCCGACATCCTCGCCCGCACACCGCGGACGATCTGCCGGTCACGACCGCTGCCTGCCCGAGCTGACGGACGCATCGACCTCGACGACGTCGTCCTCGACTACGGACGCGGACCCGTCCTGCACCACCTCGACCTCACCATCCACCCCGGCGAGCGCGTCGCCCTGCTCGGACCCAACGGCGCAGGAAAATCCACCGTCCTCGCATTGATCGCCGGGCTCTACCAGCCCACATCAGGCACGATCCACCTCGACGGCCGAAACACCGCCCACCTGCCCAACCCGTGGCTCCACCGCCAAATCGCCGTCGTCCTCCAAGACACCTTCCTGTTCTCCGGAACACTCGCCGAGAACATCCGCTACGCCCGCCCCGACGCCACACCGGAAGAAGTCACCCGGGCCGCACAAACCGCTCTCGTGTCCGACTTCGCCGACGACCTCCCCGACGGACTCGACACCCGCCTCGGCGACAGCGGCACCGGGCTGTCCGGCGGACAACGCCAACGCGTCGGCGTCGCCCGCGCCCTGCTCCTCGACGCCCCCGTCGTACTCCTCGACGAACCCACCGCCGGCTTCGACTCCCAC
Organism: Pseudonocardia yunnanensis; assembly: GCF_039534065.1. Taxonomy (NCBI): domain Bacteria; kingdom Bacillati; phylum Actinomycetota; class Actinomycetes; order Pseudonocardiales; family Pseudonocardiaceae; genus Pseudonocardia; species Pseudonocardia yunnanensis. Next base: position 1,809 of record NZ_BAAAUS010000035.1, read on the forward strand.
GCCGAACGACTCGTCGTCGAAGCCCTCACCCGACTCGTCCACGGCCGCACCGTCATCATGACGACCCACCGCCCCGCACTCATCCGCCTCGCCACCCGCACCGTCGACATCCACGACGGCGCCATCCAGCAGCTCGCCGGATAGCTCGAATGCCTTCAGGCCCGCTCGAAAATCGTGACCGCACATGATCGCGGCACGAATTCTCGATCAAGTCCGAAAAACTCGGCGAGTAAGCCGAGATATTCATTGTCGATCGTTGCGAGACAACCTGGGCGCGATTACGCTCGGATTCAGGCGAACCGGAGGGGGGCATCGTGAGCCGGGCACGATTATATGGGAGGTATCTTCATGTCGACGGCCATGTCGACCACGAGCATCGTCGAGCTGGACCTAGCCGGCGAGCGATCCTGGTGGGCCACGGAAAAGGACGGAATCCTCGCGGCGCTGGTCGATCACTACGGTGGCGACGTCGACGGCGAGGACTTGGCTCCACCACATGATCCTGCGGCCCTGCGAGCACGTCTTCGAGAGGTCGCGCCGCGATTGGCCGCCATCACGGCCCGCATACGCAGGGCCTTCGACCACGACCAGGCCGCCGGGGTGTTGATCTCGGAACTCGGCCTGGGCGAGGCGGACCTCGACGGCAAGCGCAAGGGCGCCTTCGCACTCGCCGTGCTGCTCGGCGACCCCACCGCGAACATCCCGTTCAATCATGTGATCTGGGACGTCCGCAACCGTGGCGATGAAAAGTCGGGTCACACAAGCTTCTCGGAGAACGACCTCAAAGCGGGTTATCACACCGACAATGGGTCGATTCCCATCCCGGAGCGATTCTTCTTCCTCTACGCCGTGCACGCTGCCGCGTGCGGAGGCGGGCTGTCGCTCCTGCGCGACGGTCGGGTCGTCAAGAAGCAGCTCGAGGAGACCCCGGACGGCCGAGCAGCGGTTCAGGTGCTCACCGAGACGAGCCTGCCGAGGCGGATTCCCGAAGTATTCAAGCAGTATGGGAACGTCGCCGATGACGGCTACCTCTACGCACCCGTGCTCGCCGAGACACCGATGTGGCGGTGGCGGAAGAACGGGATCCGCAGAGGCATCGCGGCGCACCCGGAATTCCAGACTCCCGAGGTGCAGCAGGCCCTGGACGCCGTGCTCGACAGGCTCGACAACGGTCCCGACGAGATCCGGCTGGTCATCCCCACCGACGGGATCCTGATCATCAACAACCACATCGCGTTGCACGGACGCACGGCCTTCTCCGACCCTGACCGCCACCTCCTCCGCGTGCGCCTCCACGAGCCCACCGCGTAGTTCGAGAAGTCAGGCGGTCACCTGGCCCGGCGGTCGTATCCCTCCGGCCAGGTCCGCCGGCCAGAGCAGATGGTGGTGCGGCTCAGCCGACCTTCAGCTCGGTGGTGCGGCCGGTCATGCGCAGCACGACCAGCACCACCACCCCGACCGCCAGCCACACCAGCCCACCGATCTTCGCGTTGGCGTCGGCGTTCACCAGCACGTAGCCGATGATCACGAAGCCGAGCAGCGGCACGGTCAGGTGCAACCCGTAGGTCCGCTGCCGCTGCTTGATCAGATACGACGCCGCGGCCGAGACGTGCAGCAGCAGGAACGCGAACAGGCGTAGGCGTACACCGAACCCGAGATCGGGAACGCCCGCGACATCTCCCGATAGCTCAACGCCGTGAAGATCATCGCGGCGAACCCGATGACATAGGTCAGCGGCACCATGCCCAGCGACGCGTTGAACACCACACCGAAGATCGCGAACGGCGCGATCGGCACCATGAACACCGGCCCGTAGACCAGCAGGTCACGCAGGGTCAGGCTGCGCCGCAACTCCTGCCGGTAGCCGAACTCACGCAGCCCGCCGTCCCCGGCGGCTCCGACGACGGGACGCTCGGCGGTCACCCTGCCTTCGCCGCTGCGATGTTCGCGCTGACCACGGCCATCGTGGCAGTGAGCGCATCCGTCGGGCTGAACTCGATCAGCTCGGTGTCGGGGAACATCAGCGGCAGGTGTCCGGGCGCACCGTAGTAGGCGTCTCCCGCGACGTAGGTCTCCTCGTGGTCGGCGTACCGGTAGACGACCTTGCCGCTGACCACGACGCCCCAATGCGGGCACTGGCAGCGATCGTCGGGGAGGCCGCGGAAGAGCGGCGCCGGGTCGGTCTCCATCTTGTGGGTCTCGAACGCGACCGTGTAACCGCCCAGCTCCACGTAACGGCCCTCGATGATGGGCTCATCGACGGTCAGCGGGGCCTCGGTCTTCGACGTGTGTGGCATCTCGATCTCCTCTCGGCGAGCCGATCTCGCTCACTCATGAGGTGTGAGAACGAAGGACACGATGTGTGGAGAACTACTGACGCCACGCCGTCGGCGACTCGGGACGGTAGCTGCAGAACGTGCCGGTGCTCACCGAGTGCCGCAGATGCGCGCCCAGCTCGGGGTGCACGGATTCGATCCGTCGCATCGCGTCGCGGATCCGCGCGGTGACCGCGGTACGCGCACGTTCGGCCGGCTGCCCGGCCCGGCGGACCCTGCCCCCGAGGCCGTAGGCCGCCGACAGCTGGGCCACCAGCGCCTCGCGTTCCGCAGCGAGCGCGACCGAACGCTCCTGGTCGCCGCGGGCGTCTGCTTCCGTCTCCTCCTCGTCGAGCTCCAGAAGCCGCCGGCGGTAGGCCGCCCGGGCGGTGGCGTCGACGACCTCCCCCAGGTCACCCGGCTCGTGCAGCTCGCCGGCCGGCACCTCTGCCGCCGCAGCGGCCGACGGCGCGGCGGCGAGCTCGACGGCGGGGAACTCCCGGCCCGGAGCCGCGAGCAGCACGGCCAGGTCCCGCAGGCCCTTGCTGTCGCGCAGCCGGACCTCCCGGCGCTGATAGCGCAGTGTCCAGAACTCGCCCTCGCGCAGGAACAGGTTGTCCGATGCGCCAGGCTGCCCGTCCGCCCCGCCGCCCTCCGGGGCAGACCCCAGCTCGTCGGCACGTCTCGTGACGCCGAGCGCACGGTAGAGATCCCGCGCCTCGGCCATCCGGACGGGGTCCGACAGCGCCAAGCCGGCATCGCGGAGGATGCGGGCGACCAGCAGAGTGGCACCGATCCCCCGGGCCCGGTCCAGCGCACGGTCGAAATGGTCTGCCGCGGTGGCTGTCTCGCCCGCGGCGGCGGCGAGGATGCCGAGATGTCGATGCACCGGCCCGCGGAGGGCGGCACCGATGCCCTCGACGACGAACAGCTCGGCCAACGGAAACAGCTGCTCATAGGCCCAGCGGGCCACCGGGTGGCCACCGATCGTCCCGACGGCCTCCGCCAGCTGGGCCATCATCGGCAGCCACTCGGAGTCGCGCGGCGAAGCGGTGAGCCGCGGGGTGACCGCGTCCAGCCGGGCTGCCGCCTCGCCGGCCCGGCCCTGGTGAGCGGCGACGTGCGCCATGGTGACGAAGGGCCACACGCCCGCGAACCCGTTCAGGTCCACCGCGGCGAACAGCTCGGTGATGCCCGGCTGGTCGTCCAGCTCGGTGAGAAGGCACCAGCGCGAGGTCAGGACGAGCGCCTGTGCGTTCTCACTGCCCGCGCCACGGCCGAGCCGCTCGGCGTCGGCGAGATGCGCCTCGCAGTCGGCGATCCGTCCCTCCGACAAGGCGCGCATGCCCTGCCAGATCGGGACGTACCAGTCGTAGGCCGGCTGCCGCAGACCCGCGGCCGTCACCGCGTACGCCTGCGCCTCGGCATGAGCGCCGACGACGTCCCCGACCTCGAGCAGCGCCACCAGCCGGAACCGCCTGCCCAGCAGCTCCAGCGCGGGTGAGCGCCTTCGGGCCGCGGTCGCCACGATCTCACTCGCCCATTCCGCCCGCGACCGGCTGTGCTCGGGCCCGGCCAGCACGTCACAGCGAGCGGCGAGGGCCTGGCCGAGCGCGTCGTCGTCGCCGGACGCGCGGGCGAGCGTGACGGCCTCCTCGCTCAGCTCGGCGCGGCGCTCCTCGCTCGCCAGCAGGGTGAGTGCCACCGACAGCCGGGCCGCCGTCAGCGACCGCAGCACCGTCTCCTGCTCGGCGAGCGCGACACGGGCCTCGGAGAGCAGGTCGACCTGCTCACCGTCGAGCAGCGCGACCTCGAACCCGACCCCACCTGCGAGTCCGAGCGCCGCCCTGGCCACCAACGTCGCCGACCCGAGCCGCCGACCCAGCCCGGCCGCCTCCCTGAACACCCCCCGTGCCGTCGCCCGGTCCCCCGCCGCCACCAGCGCCTCCCCCTGGGCGACCAGCATGTCGGCCCGGCGCGCAGGCTCTGCGCCGTCGATCCCGCCCTCGAGCGCGGCGGCCGCCCGCGCGTACCACTGAGCGGCATCCTCGTAGGCGGCGACCGCCGCGGCGCGCTCACCGGCCTGCGCGGCCGAGCCCGCCGCCTGGACCCGGTGCTCCGGACCGGCCTGCAAGAGATGGTGGGCGATCACCGCCGGGTCCGCCCCCGACCGCGCGAGCTCGGCCGCGATCCGGGCGTGCAGCTCCTGGCGCTCGCCCACCGGAAGGGCGCGGTGGACCGCGTCCCGCAGGAGATCGTGTCCGAACGCCACGCGCCCCGGCCCCGTGTCGACGATCAGTGCCTCGGCCCGCGCGGGATCGAGCAGCCGGTCCAGCTCGTCCGGTCCGGTCGCGATCAGGGCGGAGAGCACGCCGATCTCGACGTCCCGGCCGAGTGCCGCCGCCGCTGCGACAGCTTCGGCGCTGCGGGCGGGCAGGCGCGCGAGCCGCCCAGCCGCCAGTGCCCGCACCGACTCCGGCACGGCCAGCGCGGTGACCGGGTCGCCCAGCCCGCCCCGGCTGCGCAGGAATGTCACCAGCTCGGTGACCAACAGCGGGCTACCGCCGGTGCGCTGGGCGACCACACGCAGCGTGTCGGGCCGGGGCGACGACCCCGACGCGGCCATGAGCTGCGCGACGTCGTCGGTGGACAACGTCGCCAACGGCAGCGACCGGCCCGCCCGGACCAGCTCACCACGGATCCGGCCGCGCCCCTGCCAAGCCGCCTCCCCGTCGCGGGACGTCGCAAGGATGACCACACGGGTCGCGCGGAGCTGCCGGGCCACATGGCCGAGCAGTTCCAGGGACGAGGCGTCGGCGTCGTGCACGTCGTCGAACACCAGCAGCAGCGGCGTCTCCGCGGCCGATGTCGCCACCAGATCGACGACGTCGTCGAACATCCGCTCCCGCATGCCCTCGGTCGGCGAGCCCCCGTCGGGGAACACGTCGGCACGGTCAGGCACGACCGTGCGCAGCAGCCGCGCCCACGGCCGGAACGCCGCGGCAGCCGGCTCGCACCCGTGCCATGCGGTGCGGTAGCCGGCGGCCCTCGTCACGGCCTCCTGCGCCAGCCGCGACTTGCCGACTCCCGCCTCCCCCGTGACCAGCACCAGCGTGCCGCGCCCCGCTCGGCCCGCCGCCAGCACCGCCTCGATCTCAGCAACCGCCTCCGACCGTCCCACCAGCGGATACGAGGTCACCGCGTGCGCCGCCTCCTCCCCCTGGTCGTGCTCAGTGCCGCGAAGCGTGCACCGCGGGCGTGCGGCCGGCCCACGGCCTCGCCCGCTCGAGCTGTCCGGCCAGCCGGAACAGGGTGGCCTCGTCACCGAACCTACCGAGGAAGTGCACGCCGATCGGCAGTCCGTCGGCGTTGTGCCACAAGGGCACCGACATCGCCGGGTTGCCGGTGATGTTGGCGACCACCGCGGGGTACTCGACCGTGCGTCCGCCACGGCGGAACGCACGCAGTGGATCGTCCGGTGTGGACACGATCTGCCCGAGAGGCGCCGGCGGCTCCGACATCGTCGGGGTGAGCCACATGTCGACCCGGCCGAGGAACGCCGCCACACCGCGGGCGAAGACCTGCATGCGCTCCACGGCCAGCAGGTAGTCCCCGCCGGTGGTGCCGCGGGCTGACTCCCACGAGACGCGGGTGATCGGCTCCAGCTCATGCGGCCCGGGCTCACGGCCGAGACGGCGGATCCACGACTCGATCAGCCACGCCAGAGTCGCGTTGAAGACGGTGCCGATCGCGTCACCGATCTGCTCGTCGAGACCGGGCACGTCCGCTTCGACGACCTCGTGGCCCAGCTCGGTGCACAGCATCACCGCGTCCATGAGCGCCTCGACGCAGTCGGGGTGGCCGAGCTCGCCGCCTGCAGTCCGCGGCGTGTACGCGATGCGCAGCTTCCGCGGGTCGGCACCGACCTCGGCGGCGAACGGCCCGGCCTGGGCCGGGGCCGGGTAGGGGTCGCCGGGCGCCGGGCCTGCGGTGGCATCGAGCAGTGCGGCGCTGTCGCGCACCGAGACCGTCATCGCGTGCTCGGCGACCCACCCGTTGACCATGTCGCCGAAGTGCGGCCCCAGCGGCACCCGCGCACGTGTCGGCTTGAACCCGAACAGGCCGCAGGCGGAAGCCGGGAAGCGCAGCGATCCGGACAGATCGTTGCCGTGCGCCATCGGCACCATCCCCGCTGCGACCGCGGCAGCCGATCCACCGGACGACCCGCTCGTCGAACGGTCGGGGTCCCACGGGTTGCGCGTCACGCCGAAGCGCGCCGGCTCGCAGGTCGGCACCATTCCGAACTCGGGAGCGTTCGTCTTGCCCAGCATCACGAGCCCGGCGACCTGCAGCCTCCTGACCAGCTCGGAGGTGTGTCGGGACACGTAGTCGCGCAGGAACGCCGAGCCGGAGCTCAGCGGAACGCCCTCCTCCTCGGCGATCAGGTCCTTCAACAGGAAGGGCACCCCGGCGAAGGGGCCCTCCGGCACGGCCCGCGCCCTGGCCCGCGCACGCTCGTACGTCGGCGTCACCACGGCGTTCAGCAGCGGGTTCAGCCGCTCGATCCGTTCGATCGCCCAGTTCACCAGCTCCAGCGGCGTCACCTCACCCCGGCGCACCAGCTCGGCCTGGCCCGTCGCATCCAACGCCGCGATCTCCGCGGCCGGATCCGTCATCTCCAGCGTCATCGCGACGCCTTCTCCGCGACGACGGCGTGGTGCAGGTCCCCGATCGGCTCCACGCGTGGCCGCGGCAGGCCGGCTGCCGCGAGCGCCGCGCGGAGGGTATCTCCCCCGCTGAACGCCTCGAACTCCGCGCGCGACGGGCAGGTGTCGAAGACGGTCAGCCCACTGGCGGTGCCGACGCAGAGCAGCAGTTGCACCGCTCCCGGCGGAAACCCGTCGAGCAGTCGGTGGAACGCGGGCAGCAGCTCGTCTGCATGCCCGTCGAAGTGGTAGGCGCCCACAAACATCACGATCCCTCCCCTGAGCGGACCGGCGGTCCGTTCCTCCTCAGGCGTGAGATCGGTGTGCGAAAGGCCCGCACGACGTGACCGGGCCGATACGACGGGGGTCGCTGGGGAGAGCTGCCGGCAGGTGGGATGCCCGAACCGATGGGACGGCCGAACGGCCGCCCTACGCGAGTCTGCCCGCGCTCATGATCCGTTCGGTCTCCTTGCCGATCTCCCAGAGCCGGCACGGCCACACGGGCGCTGCGGTGGTCGGATACCGGCAGCCGCGGCAGTGGCCGGTGGAGTCGGCGCTGTGCTCGACCAGGATCCGGCGCAGGGCGCCTGCAGAGTAGGTGGCCGCGAGTATCTCGGCGATGCTCTGAATCTGGTCGGACCTCGACTGCTCCGCCACCTGGACGCCCCCTGTCGGATCGTGCGCGAGGCCCGCCCGGCGCCACAAACCGTGCAGCGGCAGCCGCGGGCATTCACTCCGTGTCAGCCCTCGTCGTTTCGTCTCCATCGTGTGGTGCAGCAGCGCGTTCCCTGTTGTCACGGAGGGTATGCGCATGGATCACCACAGTGACATGCACCGTTGGCAGTGTGACCCTCACGGGATGCATATGCAAGACGCAGCTGCATGTGCACGATCAAGAATGAACAGGAACCAACCTGCCGGGTGATCCGAGTGCCGAGCCACGGGATGTCCAGGCGACCAAACTTCGGCCCTGAGCAGCACGAATCCGATCGTTGAACATTCATCTCAAGACCGCGTAGCCCCCTTTGCAACCCTCACGTACGGGCGCACGTACAGCGTCCACCGTGCATATGCACGTGCATATGCACGGTGCTACGTTCTCCCCGGCCTACCGACTCTGCACGAGCGGAGATGATCAATGCCGAACGAGGATCTCAGCGGCTGGTCCGCAGAACGATTTCGTGCTGCCACATGGCGGAAGAGCAGCTTCAGCGGCCAGAACGCCTGCGTAGAGGTTGCGACGCTGGATACCGGCGACGTGGCCGTGCGCCATTCCCGCCATCCCTCCGGGCCCGCCCTCGTCTTCACGCCCGCCGAATGGTCGGCCTTCCTGACCGGTGCACAACACGGTGAGTTCGCCGTGCCCGCCACTCCCGGCAGTGCCACCACGTGAACTGTCACGTGAGAGGACGACTCGGCGCCGGACGTGCCACGCGACCGGCTCAGATCTCCGAGATCACCTTGCTCAGCAGCTGACGCGATCGGTCGGGCGTCTCGGCGTCCACGGACAGGCGGTCGATCGACCGGCTGTACGTCTCGATCTCCTCCTGGCTGTCGAGATACAGCGCACCGCTGAGGTGCTCGATGTAGACGACGTCAGGGAGTTCGGGCTCCGCGAAGCGCAGGAGCATGAACGGGCCCTCCGCCGCGTAGCCGCTGAGGGCGTTCGGCACGACCTGCACCGTGACGTTGGGCTGGCGCGAGACTTCGAGCAGATGGCTGAGCTGCTCCCGGAGCACGCGCCGGCCACCGATCGGGCGGTGCAGCACGGACTCGTCGATCACCACCCACAGCTTCGTGGGGTGCACGCCCGTGAGGATCCTCTGCCTCTGCATCCGCAGCGCGATACGGCGTTCGGTGTCGGGGGGTGCGTGCTCGGGCCTCCCGCGCGTCATGATCGACCGCGCGTACTCCTCGGTCTGCAGCAGACCCGGGACGAACTGCAGCTCGTAGGCCTGGATGCGCTCGGCCGACTCCTCCAGGCCCACGAAGTCCTGGAACCAGCCGGGCATCACGTCGTTGTACCGGCGCCACCAGCCGGGCTGGTTGGCCTGCCGGACCATCTCGAGGAAGGCCTCGCGCTCCGCGGCGTCCTCGACGCCGTAGGTGATCAGCAGATCGGACACGTCACGTTCCTTGAACGCGACCCTCCCGAGCTCGAGGCGGGAGAGCTTCGAGTCGGACGCGCGGATGACGTAGCCGGCCTCGGACCGGGAAAGTCCCGCAGCCTCTCGGAGGCGCCGAAGCTGAGCTCCGAGCACGATCCGCCGGGCGGTGGATCCGCGAGTGGGTTCGCCCCTCGCGCCGGTCTCGGATTGGCCGCGTTCGACCATCCGCTCCTCCCCGTTCGACCCCTCGGAACTCTCCACCTCTCTCGCGGCGGACGGAGGGCCCATGCCCTACCCGCCGGTGAACCGTACACGCGAGGACGCCAGTGGCAGAAGTTTCGGCAGAGGTTCATCTGGGTGACCCCTTGCCCTACACTCGCACCGCCCGAGCAGGATTCCGGGCCACGACCAACCACGTAGTGAGGCACGTATGCCTGGTGCTGAGGCTCCCGCTTCCCACGAAGTCGTTCCGCCTTATATCGATGTGTCGAAGGCGAGTGTCGCCCGGGTCTACGACGCTTTCCTCAACGGCAAGGACAACTACGAGATCGACCGAGAGGTCCTGCGCCGGATCCAGCAGGTTGCGCCAGAGGCCACTCTGCTGGGGTGGGACAACCGCGAGTTCCTCATCCGCGCCACCCGCTTCATCGCGAGCCAGACCGGCATCACCCAGTACCTCGACTGCGGATCCGGCCTGCCCACCGCGGAGAACACTCACCAGGTCGCGCAGCGGCTGGCCCCCGATTCGCGCGTCGTCTACGTCGACAACGACCCGGTGGTGCTGGCTCACGGCCGGGCCTTGCTCGAGGAGAACGACCAGACACACCTCATCGCGGCCGACATCTTCGAGCCGAGAGACGTGCTCGAGAACGAGGTGGTGCGCAAGCATCTCGACTTCACGCAGCCTATTGCGCTCCACCAGTGCGGCACTATGCACCACTACACCGGCGAACGGTACGGCGAGATCATGCAGGAGTACATCGAGGCCCTGCCGTCCGGATCGTATGTCGCACTCAGCCACTTCTTCGACCCCGAGACGTCTGAATACAGCGACCTCGCGCGAAAGATGGAAGAGATTTTCATCCACAGCCCGATGGGCAGTGGCGCCTTCCGCACCAAAGCTCAGATCGAGAGCATGCTGCAGGGACTCGAACTGGTGGAGCCCGGTTTGGTGCGGTGTACCGACTGGTGGCCGGACGGCCCGCACGTGAAGCCGATGGCTCCTGTTCAGTACTGCATCGTCGGTGCCGTCGGCCGCAAGCCCTGACGCTCGCACAAACCACGAAGCCCTATCACCCAGGACCAGGGCAGACTGGCTCGGATGACGGACCGTTCACCGCCGAGCACAGGCGACCCCCGGCTGGACCTCGTGGCCGGGTCGATCAAGCTGCAACGTGGGCGGATCGAGTTCGTGCATCCACGTGATCCCGCGGCGCTGCTGTACGAAGAGGACGTCGCCACCGACGAGGCCTACCCGCCGTACTGGGCGGAACTGTGGCCGAGCGGCGTCGAACTCGCGTACGCCGTGTCCGCGCAGCAGTGGCGGGATGTGCCGGTGCTCGAGCTGGGGTGCGGCCTGGGTCTTCCGTCCATCGCCGCCGCGCTGGCTGGGGCGCGCGTGCTGGCGACCGACCGCTCGGCCGATGCCGTCACGTTCGCCGCCGTCAACGCCGAGAGCAACGGGGTGGCCGTGGAGACAGCCATCTGCTCGTGGGCGGACCCTGCCCCGCTGATCGACAGGGGGCCATGGCGACTCGTGCTGGCTTCCGACGTGCTCTACGGGCAGCGCAATGTCGACGAGTTGCTCGCCCTGCTCCCCCAGCTGGTCGACGACGACGGCGAGGCCTGGATCACCGACCCGCAGCGTCCGCTGAGCGACGAGTTCCTGGAGACCGCCACGGCGACATGGCGCTCCGTCGAGACGACACCCAGCCGGCTGCCGCAGATCCAGATCATCCGTCTCAGCGGACCCCCACGGCCGGGCTGATCGACGTCGCGGTCAGTGCCGCGGCTTCTCCAGACGTGACCCGCGCGAGCTCTCCGCTCGGTGTTGCTCCTCGTGACCGTTGCCGGGCGTGCGGCCGTGGCGCGGAGCAACCTCGCCGACGATCGCCGCACCGAGCAGCAGCGGCACGACGATGAGATAGACCGACGTCACCGCGTCGGGCGCGACGAAACCGACCGGCAACCACAGGCTCGTGGCAAGCATCAGCCAACGCGCCCGGACGGGCCACCGACGGCGCGCGACGACCGCGCCCGCGATCGCGACGAGGCCGAGCATGCTCAACGGCCATGCAGTGTCGAGCACCAGCAGCGCCCCGGAGAGCTCGTAGTTCGCCGAGGTCGGCGTGATCGCCGTCGAGAGCGCTGCGAGCGCCAGCATGACGAGCTCGGCCACGACGAAGCCGCTCGCCCACCTCCCGTCACCCGCGGCGCGGGTGGCTCTCACCACGCTCACCAGCGCCATCACGCCGAGCAGGAACGCCCCGCTGGACCACACCTCCACCGACCGCACCACTCCGTCGGTCGTCGGTGAGATGAGGCCCACCGTCCCCCAGATCACCCCGCCGAGGGCGACCGCCGCGCCGCAGGCCCGGATCGTCGCGCTGCCCATCTGTTCCTCCTTCTCGTTCGCGACCGCCGCGTGCCGGCGGGCGGCGACGAGAGTGCCGGGCTCGCCGCAATCCGTCGTCCTTCCCGGTCCGGATCCGACGGTCCTCCGCGCGGTGGAGAGATCGGCGCGACGAGATCGCCCGTGGGGCGGACGTCGACGGAAGCCTGCTCCGCTAGCGTCACCGCGCATGCGCTCCCCGACGATGGTCGACTCGGCCTTCGCCGCCGCGCTGGCCGTCGGCGGTATCACCGAGCTCGTTGTCGGAGCACAGGACGAGACGCAGGTCGTGCCCGCCGTCGCCGCGGTGCTGATCGGTGCCGCCGCGATGCTGCTGCGCACCCGCGCACCACTGCCCGGATTCGGACTGGCCGTACTCGTCTTCGCCACGTCGGAGGTGCCGTCCACCGGGGCCATGCTCACCGCCTCCATGGGTCTCGGACTCCTGGTCGCACTCAGCAGCGTCGCGCAGCGGTGTTCGTACGGCGCAGGGATCGCGGCCGCGGCCGGAACGTTCGCCGCGTTCGGCGCCTTGAGCGTGCTGGGCGACCGGCCGTGGGACGTGATCGCGTTGCTGCTGGGCATCGGCACCGCCTGGGGGATCGGCCGCCTCGTGCGCCGCGAGCAGGAGCGCAACGCCGAGCTCGCTGCGGTCGCCGCTCAGCTCGCGCTGGAGCGCGAGGCGCGTGCCGACGAAGCCGTCCGCGTCGAGCGGGGCCGGATCGCGCGCGAGCTCCACGACGCGGTTGCCCACATCGTCAGCGTGATGACGCTGCAGGTGGGCGGGGTACGGAGAAGCCTGACCGTCGGCGGGGGCCACGACCGTGAGACCGACGTACTGCGCGCAGTGGAGGACCTCGGCCGGGAGGCGGTCGCCGAGCTGCACCGCGCGGTCGGTGTGTTGCGAGCGCTCGCCTCCGAGCCGGACCAACCTGAGGGATCACCGGAGCACGGGCTCACGCCGCCACCCCGGTTGTGTCAGGTCGAGCAGTTGGCGGAGCGCGTCCGCGCCGCCGGACTCCTTGTCGACCTGCGCGTCGAAGGCGAGCCGCGGACGCTGCCGGGCGGGCTCGACCTCGCGGCCTACCGCATCGTGCAGGAGGCACTCACGAACGTGCTCAAGCACGCCGGACCGGCCCGGGCCAGCGTCGTGGTGCGTTACGAGGACACCGAGTTGACGGTGTCCGTCGCCGACGACGGGCCCGGCGGACCGGCCGGGCATCCCGGCCACGGACTGACCGGAATGCAGGAACGGGTGAGCATGTACGACGGGGAACTGGTGACAGGTGCCGGTCCGGACGGCGGCTGGTCGGTGTGCGCACGGCTGCCGGTACCCCGCGCATGATCCGCGTCCTGCTCGCCGACGACGAAGCGATGGTCCGCGCCGGACTGCGGCTGATCCTGGAAACCGAACCGGACATCACGGTCGTCGGGGAGGCTGCCGACGGTGCCGCTGCGGTAGCGGCCACCGACGAGCTGCGACCCGACGTCGTCCTGATGGACGTCCGCATGCCCGGGCTCGACGGTCTCGCGGCGACCGAGCGAATCCTCGACGCGCATCCCGCGGTCCGCGTCGTCGTTCTCACCACCTTCGACCACGACGAGAACGTGCATACCGCGCTGCGGCTCGGCGCGAGCGGTTTCCTGCTCAAGGTCGCCCCGCCGGAGCGCCTGGTCGACGCCATCCGGATCGCCGCCGACGGTGGCGCCCTGCTGGACCCTCTCGTCACACGCCGCGTCATCACCGCCTTCGCGACGCTCCCCGCGCGCGACCACGCTGCTCGGCCCGCCGAGCTGGAGCGGCTCACCACCCGCGAGCAGGAGGTGCTGCGCATGCTCGCCCGCGGCCTGTCCAACGCCGAGATCGCCGTCGAGCTCGTGGTCGGCGATGCAACGGTCAAGACCCACGTCGCACGGGTGCTCATGAAGCTCGGCCTGCGCGACCGGGTGCAGGCGGTTATCTACGCCTACGAGCACGGTCTCGTGAAGCCGGGAGACTGAGCTACCCGACGGCGGTGAGAAACCTGCGCAGCGTGTCGTTGAACAGCTCGGGCCGGTCCAGGTTGGGCATGTGCCCGGAGCTCTCGATGACGGCGAGTCGCCCCGTCGGCACGATGTCGACGAGCTCGCGGACCATGCCGAGCCGGTCATCCCGCGAGCTACACACGGCATAGCCCTCCCAAAACCTCAGGTCACCGCAGCAGCAACGTCGAGTGCGGCTTGGTTGGCGTCGGCCGCCTCGGTTGGGTGGTGGGCTGCGGTGAGTTCAATCGATAGCTGCCGTAGTTGATCAGCAACGGACGGTGTATCAATCCCTTGAGCGGCGGCCTGACGGAACTGCTCGATGGATTCCACGGCGGCAGAGATCGCCAGATCCGCCTGTTCGAGCGCCAGCTGCCGACGAAAACGTTCGAACAGCACGAAAGCCAGAATCCAGTGATACTCGGCCGCACCGTCTGGAGGCGGACTGTAGGCGCGCATGACATCGAGCGCCGCCTGATTGGCATCAGCAGCCTCGACCACGCGGTGGACAGCAATAAGCTCAGTGCA